>NZ_JBVIGC010000005.1:0-225646 GCF_055571015.1 Streptomyces sp. NPDC031049 | reverse complement strand
GTGGGAGCGGTGGGTGGGGCAGGGCTCTTGCACCACTTCGGGCGGGGGCAGCGTGGGGAGCGGGGGCGGGGTGTCCCACGGGACGGCGGGGGGGGGGGCGGCCCGGGCCGCCCGCCACCGGACACCCCGCACGCGCAGGATCACGGCGACACCGACGGCCACGGACCCGGCCACGGACCCGGACGCGGAAACGGCCGCGGAAACGGCCGCGGAAACGGCCGCGGGTCTGACCGGCACGGGCGGCCTCCGTGGGAAGCGCCCTGAGGGCCTGAGGGCCCCGCGGCGTCAGCCGTCGAAGTCCGCCCTCCGCAGGTACTGCGGGTTGGGGTCGAGAGCCGCGGCCAGCCGGAAGTGCCGCCTGGCCTGGTCTGCGCGGCCCTGACGCTCGTAGGTGCGGGCCAGGGCGAAGTGTGCGAACGCGTTGTCCGGCTCGCGCTCCAGCACGACCGTGAACTCCAGCTCCGCCGGCCTCAGTTGTGCCGCCGCGAAGAAGGCCCGCGCGCGCAGCAGCCGGGCGGCGGTGTTCTCGGGGTGCGCGGCGATGACGCTGTCGAGCAACTTCACCGCGCCCCGCGGGTCACGCGCCGCCAGCAACTGCTCGGCGGCGCGGAAGTCGATGACGTCCGTCTCCGGCGTACGTCCGTTCGGTCCGCTGGTTTCGGGCACGGCTGAGTCCTTCCCTCACTGGGAGGCTTCAACGCCCTCGCCATGGGCGCTATTCCTGCGACACGCGGGGCGGTCGGGGCCGACCGGGGCGCCCCGGACCGACCGGGGCGCCCCGGACCGGCCAGGGCGCCCCACGGCAGGCGTTCAGCGGGTCGGGTGCGCCCTGCGGACCAGTTCGGCCCACACTTCCTTCACCCGGTGCCGGAGGTCCTCCAGCGGCACGTCGTTGTCGATCACGATGTCCGCGATCTCCCGGCGCTGCTCGCGTGTCGCCTGCGCCGCCATGCGGGCCCGCGCGTCCTCCTCCGTCATGCCGCGCAACCGGACCAGCCGGTCGAGCTGGGTGGCGGGGTCCGCGTCGACGACGACCACGACGTCGTACAGCGGTGCCAGGCCGTTCTCGGTCAGGAGCGGCACGTCGTGCACGACGACGGCGTCCTCGGCGGCGGCCTCCTCCAGTTCGCGGGAGCGGGCGCCGACCAGGGGGTGGACGATGGAGTTCAGTGCGGCCAGCTTCTCCGGGTCGGCGAACACGAGGGAGCCCAGTTTCGGGCGGTCCAGGCTGCCGTCCTCGGTGAGGACCTCCTCGCCGAAGGCCGCCACGACGGCGGCCAGGCCGTCGGTTCCCGGCGCGACCACCTCTCGGGCGATGCGGTCCGCGTCGATCAGTACCGCCCCGCACTCGACGAGCAGTCGGGACACCTCGCTCTTGCCGGCGCCGATTCCGCCGGTCAGGCCTACCTTCAGCATGAGCGGAAGCTTAGGGGGTGGGGTCGCTGGGCCGACCTCGGCGTCGCGGCCGGGGGCGGGGCGGGCCGGCGCCCGCACGACTGCCCGCGGGCGCACCCCGTACCACCACCCCGCGGGCGGCGGTCCCCCGGCGGCTGATCGTCGCCTAGCTGTCGCCTTCGCGTTCGGCCAGGAACTTCTCGAACTCCCGTCCGATCTCGTCCGCCGACGGGATGTCCATCGGCTCGGCGAGCATGTTGCCCCTGGTCTCGGCGCCCGCGGCGGCGTCGTACTGGTGCTCCAGGCCCTGGACGAGCGCGGTGAGTTCCTCGTCGCCCTCGCGGATCTGCCGGTCGATCTCGGTCTGTGTGCGGTGCGCGTCCGTGCGCAGGGAGTGGGCGATGCCCGGCAGGACGAGTCCGGTGGCCGCGGTGATCGACTCCAGGACCGTGAGCGCGGCGTCCGGGTACGGGGAGCGCGCGATGTAGTGCGGCACGTGGGCGGCGACGCCCAGGACGTCGTGGCCGGCCTGGAGCAGCCGGTACTCGATGAGCGCCTCCGCGCTGCCGGGCACCTGGGCCTCCTCGAAGGGGCTGCGGTGGCCGGGGACGAGGTCGGTGCGGTTGCCGTGCGGCGTGATGCCGACCGGGCGGGTGTGCGGGACGCCCATGGGGATGCCGTGGAAGTTCACCGAGAGACGGACGCCCAGCCGCTCGACGATCTCCTTGACGGCGGCGGCGAAGCGTTCCCACTCGACGTCCGGCTCGGGGCCCGACAGCAGCAGGAAGGGCGCTCCGGTGGCGTCCTGGACGATCCGCACCTCCAGGGCGGGGTCCTCGTAGGAGGTCCAGCGGTCGCGCTTGAAGGTCAGCAGTGGACGGCGGGCGCGGTAGTCCACGAGCCGGTCGTGGTCGAAGCGGGCGACGACCTGGTGCGGCAGCGAGCCCAGCACCTGGTCCACGATCTGGTCGCCGGTCTCACCGGCGTCGATGTATCCGTCGAAGTGGTAGAGCATGACAAGGCCGGCCGACTCCTGGGCGAGCGCCATGTCGACGACGGCCAGCCCCTTCGGCTCCCATGCGTACAAATCCTGCGGATCAAGCACAGTGACCGCTCCTCCTCGTGTTCCACCTCCCACAACGCGCGGTGGCCCCCGGGCATTCCCCGTCACACGTCCCTGATCAGGCTCTCTCACCGGCAGTCGCGGACCGCGTACAGGCCGAGGGCCCGCACCCCTCACGGGTGCGGGCCCTCGGTCGGGCAAGCTGACGCTCGCTCAAGAGCTCCTGCTCAGGTCCCCCTCGCGGGCGACCGCGGCAGCCTGGCTCAGCTCTGGCCGCCGGCCAGCTTCTCGCGGAGCGCGGCCAGCGCCTCGTCCGACGCCAGGGCGCCGGAGTTGTCGCCACCCTCGGAGGAGTACGAGCCACCGCCGGTCGCGGCCGGAGCGGCGGCCTCGCCACCCTCGGCAGCGGCCTGGGCGTCCGCCTCGCGGGACTTGATGACCTGCTGCTGGTGCTGCTCGAAGCGGGCCTGCGCCTCGGCGTACTGGCGCTCCCACTCCTCGCGCTGCTTCTCGTAGCCCTCGAGCCAGTCGTTGGTCTCGGGGTCGAAGCCCTCGGGGTAGATGTAGTTGCCCTGGTCGTCGTAGGACGCGGCCATGCCGTACAGGGTCGGGTCGAACTCGACGACCGACGGGTCGGCGCCGAACGCCTCGTTGGCCTGCTTCAGCGAGAGGCTGATGCGACGGCGCTCGAGGTCGATGTCGATGACCTTGACGAAGATCTCGTCGTTGACCTGGACGACCTGCTCCGGGATCTCCACGTGGCGCTCGGCCAGCTCGGAGATGTGGACCAGACCCTCGATACCCTCGTCCACGCGGACGAACGCACCGAACGGAACCAGCTTCGTGACCTTGCCGGGCACGACCTGGCCGATCTGGTGGGTGCGGGCGAACTGCTGCCACGGGTCTTCCTGGGTCGCCTTCAGCGACAGGGAGACGCGCTCGCGGTCCATGTCCACGTCGAGGACCTCGACGGTGACCTCCTGGCCCACCTCGACGACCTCGGACGGGTGGTCGATGTGCTTCCAGGACAGCTCGGAGACGTGGACCAGACCGTCGACGCCACCCAGGTCCACGAAGGCACCGAAGTTGACGATCGAGGAGACGACGCCGGAGCGGACCTGACCCTTCTGGAGGGTGGTGAGGAACGTCTGGCGGACCTCGGACTGGGTCTGCTCCAGCCAGGCGCGGCGGGACAGGACCACGTTGTTGCGGTTCTTGTCCAGCTCGATGATCTTCGCCTCGAGCTCCTTGCCCACGTAGGGCTGGAGGTCGCGGACGCGGCGCATCTCGACCAGGGAGGCCGGGAGGAAGCCGCGGAGGCCGATGTCGAGGATGAGACCACCCTTGACGACCTCGATGACGGTACCGGTGACGATGCCGTCCTCTTCCTTGATCTTCTCGATCGTGCCCCAGGCACGCTCGTACTGGGCGCGCTTCTTCGAGAGGATCAGGCGGCCTTCCTTGTCCTCCTTCTGGAGGACAAGGGCCTCGATCTCGTCGCCGACGGCGACGACCTCGTTCGGGTCGACGTCGTGCTTGATCGAGAGCTCGCGGCTCGGGATGACACCTTCGGTCTTGTAACCGATGTCGAGCAGGACCTCGTCCCGGTCGACCTTCACGATGACGCCGTCGACGATGTCGCCGTCGTTGAAGTACTTGATCGTCTCGTCGATCGCTGCGAGGAAGGCTTCCTCGTTACCGATGTCGTTGACCGCTACCTGCGGAGTGGTGGCGGTGGTCTCGGTGCTGCTCGTCATGTGGGAAAGGGCTCCGGTACGGACATTGAAGTCGTAGGTACTGCTTACGCCGGAGCCCGTTTCGCTCTGATGAAGCCGGACAGCCTAGGAAGCGCCAATCCAGACACCGGGTGCCCGGTGGCGCCTCGACAACCGAGGGGACATACAACAGATGCGAGCGCAGCCTGCTACGTCTGAGGTGCGCAGGCCCGCAGCGCAACTTGTAGCATACGGGGGCAGCCGGGCAGGGTCAATGCGCGAAGCCGCCCACCGGGGACGGATCGCCGCATACCCGGCACAAGAAGCGTCTGCCGAGGCCACACGGGCCGCGTGTCACTCCCTCGTCGCCCCCGCCCGGGACCGGGCGGCGGGGCGCCGTGGCACCGGGGACGGGCTGGACGGCAGAGTACGACGAAGGAGCCGATCATCCAAGAGCCCGAAGTCCCCGAAGCGCCCGAACCGGAGGCCACCCGGCGTGACGCCACAGTCGCGGAGAGCGCCCGCGCCAACCGGGGCTGGTGGGACCGCAACGCGGACGAGTACCAGGTCGAGCACGGCACGTTCCTCGGCGACGACCGCTTCGTGTGGTGCCCCGAGGGGCTGGACGAGGTGGAGGCCGAGCTGCTCGGCCCGCCGGAGGAGCTGAAGGGCCGGGACGTCCTGGAGATCGGCGCCGGAGCGGCCCAGTGCTCGCGCTGGCTGGCCGCCCAGGGGGCCCGCCCGGTCGCCCTGGACCTCTCCCACCGCCAGCTCCAGCACGCGTTGCGGATCGGCGGGTCGTTCCCGCTGGTGTGCGCCGACGCCGGCGCGCTGCCCTTCGCGGACGGCTCCTTCGACCTGGCCTGCTCGGCGTACGGCGCGCTGCCGTTCGTCGCCGACCCGCGGCTGGTGCTGCGGGAGGTCGGGCGGGTGCTGCGCCCCGGCGGGCGGTTCGTGTTCTCCGTGACGCACCCGATCCGCTGGGCGTTCCCCGACGAGCCGGGTCCGGAGGGGCTGAGCGTGTCGGCCTCGTACTTCGACCGCACGCCGTACGTGGAGCAGGACGAGGAGGGCCGGGCGGTGTACGTCGAGCACCACCGGACGCTCGGCGACCGGGTCCGCGACGTCGTGGCGTCGGGCTTCCGGCTGGTGGACCTGGTCGAGCCCGAGTGGCCGGCCTGGAACAGCTCCGAGTGGGGCGGCTGGTCGCCGCTGCGCGGGAACCTGATCCCGGGGACGGCGATCTTCGTGTGCGTACGAGACTGAGTGCGTGATCCGTTACGACGCCCTGGAGACTCTGCCCGTACGCGGTGCCCTGGCCGCCCTGAACGACGCCCTGGAGGGGCACGGCACCGCCGTGCTGGTCGCACCGCCCGGCACCGGCAAGACGACGCTGGTGCCGCTGGAGCTGGCCGGACTGGTCGGCGAGGGGCGGCCCGCGCGACGCGTGGTGGTGGCCGAGCCGCGGCGGATCGCGGCGCGGGCGGCGGCCCGGCGGATGGCGTGGCTGCTCGGCGAGAAGCCGGGCGGGAGCGTCGGGTACACGGTGCGCGGTGAGCGGGTCGTGGGGCGGCACACGCGCGTGGAGGTCGTGACGACCGGGGTGCTGCTCCAGCGGCTCCAGCGGGACCAGGAGCTGGCCGGTGTGGACGCGGTGGTGCTGGACGAGTGCCACGAGCGGCATCTGGACGCGGACACGGCGGCGGCGTTCCTGTGGGACGTGCGCGAGGCGCTGCGGCCGGAGCTGCGGCTGGTGGCCGCGTCGGCGACCACGGACGCCGAGGGCTGGTCGCGGCTGCTGGGCGGGGCGCCGGTCGTCGAGGCGCACGGCGTCTCGCACCCGGTGGAGGTCGTGTGGGCGCCGCCGGCGCGGCCGGTGCGTCCACCGCACGGGATGCGCGTGGACCCCGCGCTGCTGACGCACGTGGCGTCGGTGGTGCGGCGGGCACTGGCCGAGCGGGAGGGGGACGTGCTGTGCTTCCTGCCGGGGGCCGGCGAGATCGCGCGGGTCGCGGGCCGGCTGGACGGGCCGGCCGGCGTGGACGTGCTCCAGGTGCACGGCCGGGCGCCGGCGGCGGTGCAGGACGCGGTGCTGACGCCGGGGGCGCGGCGGCGGGTGGTGCTGGCGACGTCGGTGGCCGAGTCGTCGCTGACGGTCCCCGGGGTGCGGGTGGTCGTGGACTCCGGTCTGGCGCGGGAACCGCGCGTGGACCACGCGCGGGGGCTGAGCGCGCTGACGACGGTACGGGCCTCGCGGGCGGCGGCGCGGCAGCGGGCGGGCCGGGCCGGCCGTGAGGCGCCGGGCACGGTGTACCGCTGCTGGGCGGAGGCGGAGGACGTGCGGCTGCCGCGGTTCCCGGCGCCCGAGATCAAGGTGGCCGACCTGACCGCGTTCGCGCTCCAGGCGGCCTGCTGGGGTGATCCGGATGCCTCCGGGCTGGCGCTGCTGGACCCGCCTCCGGGCGGGGCGATGGCGGCGGCGCGGGAGGTGTTGTCCGCGATCGGCGCGGTGGACGCCGCGGGCCGGGCCACGGAACGCGGGATGCGGCTGGCCCGGCTCGGTGTGCACCCCCGGCTGGGCCGGGCGCTGCTGGACGCCGGTGACCCCGGTCCGGCGGCGGAGGTGGTCGCGCTGCTGAGCGAGGAGGCGCCCCGCGAGTACGGGGACGACCTCGCCGCCGCGCTGCGCGCCGCCCGGCGCGGGGGCGACGCCTATGCCGCCCGGTGGCGGGCGGAGGTCCGCCGGCTGCGGTCCGCCGTCGAGGCCGGTGACGGCGCGCAGGTCGACGCGCACGCCGACGGGCACGCGTCCGCGGGCGAGGAGGCGCGGAGCGCGGGCCCGTCCGCGAAAGGCGGGCCGCGCGGCGGCACACGCGCTTCCGTGGGGGAGGAGGCGCGGAGCGCGGGCCGGCCCACGAAGGGTGGAGCGGGCGCCGATACGCCGCGATGCGCGCACGGCGGCACACGCGCGTCCGCGGGCGAGGAGGTGCGAGGCGCGGGTCCGTCCGCGAAGGGCGGAGCGGGCGCCGGGGACGACCGGCCCGGTGACGGGCGGCTCGAGGGGAGCGAGGACCGGGCGGTCGGGGCCGTGGCCGCGCTCGCGTTTCCCGAGCGGCTCGCGCGGGCCGACGGCGGGTCGTACCTGATGGTGTCGGGCACGCGCGCGGAGCTGTCGGACGGGTCGGCGCTGCGCGGGGCGCCGTGGGTCGCCGTGGCCGTGGCGGACCGGCCGGTCGGCAGGGGGCACGCGCGCGTGCGGCTCGGGGCGGTCGTCGACGAGGCGACGGCCCGGTACGCGGCCGGGACCCTGCTGGCGCAGGCGGAGGAGGTCCGCTGGGCCGGCGGCGACGTGGTGGCCCGGCGGGTCGAGCGGCTCGGCGCGGTCGAGCTGGCGGTGCGGCCCCTCGCCGGCCCCGACCCGGCCCTCGTACGCGACGCGCTGCTGGACGGGTTGCGTCAGGAGGGGTTCGGGCTGCTGCGCTGGTCCGCCGACGCGGCCGTACTGCGGCAGCGGCTGGCGTTTCTGCGGCGGCACCTCGGCGAGCCCTGGCCGGACGTGTCGGACGACGCGCTCCACGCGCGCGTGGACGAGTGGCTCGAGCCCGAACTGGGGCGGGCGCGCCGCCGGGCCGACCTGGCGCGGATCGACGCCGGCCGGGCGCTGGCGCGGCTGCTGCCCTGGTCCACCGGTGAGGCGGCGCGGCTGGACGAACTGGCCCCCGAGCGGATCACCGTGCCCAGCGGCTCCAGGGTCCGGATCGACTACGGCGATCCCGGGCAGCCGGTCCTCGCGGTGAAGCTCCAGGAGATGTTCGGGCTCCAGCGGTCGCCGGAGATCGCGGGGGTGCCGCTGCTCGTCCATCTGCTCTCCCCCGCCGGACGGCCGGCCGCGGTCACCGCGGATCTGGCCTCCTTCTGGCGGGAGGGCTACCGGGACGTGCGCGCGGAACTGCGCGGGCGGTACCCGAAGCATCCGTGGCCCGAGGACCCGGCCGGCGCCGAGCCGACACGGCACACCAACGCCCGGCTCAGGCGGTGACCGGCAACCCGCCGGACCGGCAGGTCGCGGGCACGTACGTCGGCGGCGCCCCTCGGCACGGAGGGGCGCCGCCGATGTCGTACCGGGGCCGTGTCCGTGCTACGCGCCGGGCGTGGAGCCGCTCGACGGCTCACCCGACGGCGACGTGCCGGGCGAGGCCGACGGCTCGGTCGAGTCGGACGAGTCGGACGAGCCGGGGGACGGCTCGGTGGTGGACCCCTCCTCGGCCTTGACGGTCAGCGGCACGTTGAGTGTGGCGCCGCCCGCCGTGCTGATGCGGAGCGTGAAGGTGCCGCTGGTGCCGTCCGCGTACAGCTCGGGCAGGGTCAGCAGGCCGTCGGCGTCGGTCTTCAGGCCCGTGAGGGTGCGTACGGGCTTGCCGTCGGCGTCCTTGAAGTAGGGGCCCTTGTCGTTCGTGGCCGGGTCGAGCACCGACTTGACGAGCGTGGCGGTGACCGCGACCCCGTCGGCGGCGGCGCCCTTGTACGTGGCCTTCACCCGGACCCGCTCGGCGAACGCGCCGCCCGGCGTGCAGGTGAGCGGGGTGTCGTCGGTCCGGGTGACGGAGTCGGCGGCGCGCTCGGTGACGGCGGCCTTGTGGACGAGGGCGGGGACGCCCGGCCGGCCGACGAGGGTGGCGCGGACGGTGAAGGCGCCGGTCTGCTCGCCCGCCCGCAGCGCCGGCGCGGTGGCCACGCCGGAGGTCCCGGTGACGACCGTGGCGACGCGCTCGCCGCCGGCGAACGTGGCGTCGGTGTCGCCGACGACGGTGAACCGGACCCGCACCTTGGCGACGGCCTTGCCGGCCGCGGTCTCCGCGCGGGCGGTGATCCGCTCGGCGAACGTGTCGCCCGCCATCGCGGTGAGCCTGCCGGTGCCGGCGTTCTCCAGGTGGTCCACCATGTCGGTGGGGGTGGGCGGTGTGGGGCTGGGCGGCGTGGGGTCGGGGGTCCCGGTCGACGGCGGCGGGGTGGGAGGCGTGGGCCGCTGCGAGCCGGTGCCGCCGTCGCTGCCGCTTCCGTTGCCGCCGGGCCTGCTGGGCGGGGCGGTGTCCTTGGGCGGTGTGGCGGGCTTGGAGCGGCCGGGCTTGGGGTCGGGGGACGAGCCGGCCCCGCCGGAACCGCGACCGGTGCGGTCGTCGCTGCGGCCCACGGGCACGGAGCCGGTGCCGTCGGGGATCTCGTGGCTGCCCTTGCGGTAGTAGTCCAGCCAGGACAGGACCGTGTGCAGGTAGTCCTGCGAGTTGTTGTAGCTGAGGATCGCCTGCTTGAGGTCGGCCTGTACGGACAGGTCCCAGCCGTTGCGGCACAGGTAGTGGCCGGCGGCGAGCGCGGCGTCGTAGACGTTGTTCGGGTCTTCCTTGCCGTCGCCGTTGCCGTCGCGGGCGGACCACGCCCAGGTGGACGGGATGAACTGCATGGGGCCGACGGCGTTGTCGTAGCTGCTGTTGCCGTCGTGGACGCCGTCGTCGGTGTCCCTGATGAGGGCGAAGCCGTTGCCGTCGAGCTGGGGGCCGATGATCCGGCTGGTGGTGGTGCCGTCGGCGCTCACCCGGCCGCCGCGGGCGTGCCCGGACTCCACCTTGCCGATGGCGGCGAGGAGTTGCCAGGGCAGGTTGCAGCCCGGCTTGGCCGAACGCAGGGCCGCCTCGGCCTTCTTGTAGGCGTCGAGGACGGTCGCCGGGATGCCGGCCTCCGCGGGGCCCTTGGAGACGGGGGTGCCGACGGTCGGCGACGGCTTCGGGCTGTCGAGCGGCGGAAGGTCCGTGTAGTACGGGGAGTTGCCGGTGGCGCTGGCCTCGGGGTCGGTGTCGGGTGACGGCGTGACGTCGGCGGTGGTCCGTCTGCCGCTGGCGTCCGTCGCGACGTCGGGAGCCTGGGACGCGGACAGGGCCGCGACCGCGACCGCCGCCACGGTGGTGGTCACCGCGCCCTTGCGCAGCCTCCTGCCGAATTGCGCCGCCATAGAGTGAACCCCTCCCATGGACGCTGCGCGTCCTTCTCAGTCCGTTCCGCTCGTCACGTCGTGCTCGTCGGTGGTGCCTGTCGTGCTCGTCGTGCCGTGCTCACCGTGTCGCGCTCACCGGGCCGTGCTCGCCATGGTGTGACGATCGGCGGGCGCCGCTGGTTGCCCCGTAGTATCACCCGGTGCGGCGTTCGCCAGTTCGACCGGTGCGGTGTCGCAGGCGACCCTACGACAACTTCCTTTGCACCGGGAGCCGTTCACGCCCGATTTTCACCGGTTGGCCACGTAGGTCGCCGGTCCGGTCGATTCCCCGCCAGCAGGAGCCCTGTTGCCCTTCACACTCAGTCATGCGGCTGCCGTGCTGCCCGCCGTCCGCGGGGAGGGCACCGGGCGCGGACGTCTGGTGCCGTCCGTGCTCGTGGCGGGCTCCCTGGCGCCCGACATGACCTACTACGCGGCAAGTGTGGTGTCCGGGGCGATGGAGTTCGGGGACTTCACGCACGCGTTCCCGGGGGTGTTCACCCTCGACGTGCTCCTCGCCTGGGTTCTGGTGGGGGTGTGGCTGCTGGTCCGCGAGCCGGTGGTGGCGCTGCTGCCGCGGGCCCGGCAGGGGCGGGTGGCGGCGCTCCTGCGGTGCGGTGTGCCGCACGCGCGCGTGCGGCCGTCCCTGGCGGGGTGGTGGTACGTGTCGGCGGTGCTGGGTGCGCTGACGCACGTGGTCTGGGACGCGTTCACCCATCTGGACCGCTGGGGGATGCGGGTGTTTCCGGTGCTGGGGCGGGAGGTCGCCGGCTCACCGCTCTACTGGTACCTCCAGTACGGCGGTTCGGCGGTGGCCGCGATCGTGATCGCCGTGTTCCTGGCACGGGCGCTGCGGCGGATGCCTCCTGCGGCCGGGCCGGTGGGCGTTCCGGTGCTGTCCGCCCGGGACCGGTGGTGGGCCGGTGCGGTGCTCGGCGGCTGTGTGCTGGCCGGGGCGGTGCACCGGGCCACGCGGTGGTGGGACCACTGGGGGCCGGTCGCAAAGCCGTGGGAACTGATCCCGACGGTGTGCTTCGGGGCGGGTGCCGGGCTCGTCCCCGGACTGCTGTTGTACGCCGTCGTGGTCAGGGTGCGGCGTCCGGTCCCGGTGACCGGCGCCCCGGACGGCGCTGGTGCGGAGCCGGACCGGGCGATCGCGCGCTGACGATGTCGGCGGTGGCGACGAACACGGTGAAGGTGTGGGCGGGGCGTGGTCGCGGCAGCAGCGTGAGGGCCAGCGCCAGGTAGCCGCGGGCCAGGTCGGCCCACAGGCGCCAGGCGGGCGCGTCGCCGTTGCCGGGTGAGGTGGGGGTCCCGTCCCGGCGGGCGAGTCTGCTGCGGAGGTCCGCCGTCACCTGGCGCACGGCCGTGGCGATCGTGGCGGGGATGCGGGCGGAACTCGCGGCCGGCGAGAAGGCCGGGACCGGCGGGAGTGGCACGCAGGCGGGTCCGTCTCCGCCGGCCCGCGGCGGTGCCGTCCGGTGGTGGAGCATGCGTATACCCATGCCCGCATCCTCACGGCAGAAGGCGCGCGGGGGCTTTTCCGCGGGGGCCACGCGGGTGACGGGTCCCTCCGGGGGTCAGGCGGGTGAGGCGCGTTTTTCTGGGCGGGGTGTGGGGGTTCGGGGCGGTTGGTGGGGTCTGTTCCTTTGGGGGTGGCCGCGGTGGTTGGGCTTGGGGCGGGGGTGGAGCGAAGTGGGGTGGAGTGGAGTGGGGTGGAGTGGGGTGGAGTGGGGCGAGGTGCCGGGGCCGGGGTTGAGGTGCCGAAGGATCGCAGTGGTCGGGCCGGCGCAGCTGGTCGGGCATGGGATGCGGTGAGTTCGGCACCGCCGGACCGCGCCGCGGGGGCCGGTCGCCGTCGCGGCGGATTCTTCTGCGGGCGGCGCTAGGAGGGACCAGGTCCGGGTGGCCAGGGCCCGGGGGCCTGGGGCCCGGGAACGAGGCGCAGGGACCGGGGCCCAGGGTCGGGGTGGCCGGTGCCCAGGGACCGGGGTCCGGGGCGCAAGGACCAGGGACCGGGGTCCGGGAACCGGGGGTGGGTGTGGTTGCCGGCCCCCGATGCCGCGGGAGCCCGAGGCGGCACCCTGGGGGCGGGAGCGGTCCGTCCCCAGGGTTCGGTCGGTGTCGGGTTAGTGGGCTGCCGATTCCCAGTCGGGGCCCGAGCCCACCGAGACGCCCAGGGGGACCCTGAGGCTCACCGCGGAGGCCATCTCGCGGCGGACCAGTTCCTCGGCCGCGGCGCGCTCGCCGGGGGCGATCTCCAGGACGATCTCGTCGTGGACCTGGAGGAGCATGCGGGAGGTGAGGCCGGCCTCGCGGAGCGCCTTGTCCACGTTGAGCATGGCGATCTTCACGATGTCCGCCGCCGTGCCCTGGATGGGCGCGTTCAGGGCCATCCGCTCCGCGGCCTCGCGGCGCTGGCGGTTGTCGCTGTTGAGGTCGGGCAGGTAGCGGCGACGGCCGAAGAGCGTGGCCGTGTACCCCGTCGCCCGCGCCTCGTCCACGACCCGGCGCAGATAGTCCCGCACGCCGCCGAACCGCTCGAAGTAGGCGTCCATCAGGCCGCGGGCCTCGGCCGCCTCGATGCCCAGCTGCTGGGAGAGGCCGAAGGCCGACAACCCGTACGCCAGGCCGTACGACATCGCCTTGATCTTGCGGCGCATCTCCGCGTCGACCGCGCCGGGCTCGACGGAGAACACCTGGGCGGCGGCCGTGGTGTGCAGGTCCTCGCCGGAGGTGAACGCCTCGATCAGGCCCTCGTCCTCGGAGAGGTGCGCCATCACGCGCAGCTCGATCTGGCTGTAGTCCGCCGTCATCAGGGACTCGAAGCCCTCGCCGACCACGAAGCCGCGGCGGATCGCGCGGCCCTCGTCGGTGCGGACCGGGATGTTCTGGAGGTTCGGGTCCGTGGACGACAGACGGCCGGTCGCGGCGACCGTCTGGTTGAACGTGGTGTGGATCCGGCCGTCGGCCGCGATCGTCTTGATCAGGCCCTCGACGGTGACGCGGAGCTTGGCCTGCTCACGGTGACGGAGCATGATCACCGGCAGCTCGTTGTCCGTCTGGGTGGCCAGCCATGCCAGGGCGTCGGCGTCCGTGGTGTAGCCGGTCTTGGTCTTCTTGGTCTTCGGCAGGTTCAGCTCGCCGAAGAGGACCTCCTGGAGCTGCTTGGGCGAGCCCAGGTTGAACTCCCGTCCGGCCGCCGCGTGGGCCTCCTTCATGGCCTGCTGCACCGCGCCCGCGAACATCTGCTCCATGGCCTGGAGGTGCTCCCGGTCGGCCGCGATGCCGTGCCGCTCCATGCGGGCAAGGAGCGCCGACGTCGGCAGCTCCATGTCGCGCAGCAGGTCCGCGGCGCCGACCTCCTGGAGCCGGCCCTCGAAGGCCTCGCCCAGGTCGAGGACCGCGCGGGCCTGCACCATCAGCGCCTCGGCCTCGGCGCCGTCGTCCGCGCCGAAGGCGAGCTGGCCGTCGGCCGCGGCGGCGGGGGCCAGCTCGCGGTGCAGGTACTCCAGGGACAGCGCGTCCAGGTCGAAGGAGCGGCGGCCCGGCTTGACGAGGTAGGCGCCGAGGGCGGTGTCCATCGTGACGCCCTCGATGCGCCAGCCGTGCTCGGCGAAGACGCGCATCGCGCCCTTGGCATTGTGGAAGATCTTGGGCCGGTCCGCGTCGGCCAGCCAGGACGCCCACGCCGACTCGTCGGCCTCGTCCAGCTGGGAGGGGTCGAACCAGGCGGCCTTGCCGTCGGGCGCGGCGAGCGCGACCTCGGCGACCGAGCCCGCGCCGAGCGCCCAGGTGTCGACGGTGGCGACGCCGAGGACCTGGCCGGCGTGCTCGGCGAGCCAGCCGGCCAGCTCGCCGGTGTGCAGCACCGAGCCGTCCAGCTCCACACCGTCGGTGACGACCGGTGTCGCCTCGGCCTCCTCGGCGCCGGGGTCGACGGCGAAGAGGCGCTCGCGCAGCGAGGGGTTTCGGATCTCCAGGGTGTCCAGGATCATCGCGACGCCCTTGCGGTCGTACGCGGTGCGCTCCAGGTCGGTGACCGCCTTCGGCAGCTCGACCCGCCGCTCCAGCTCGGTCAGCAGGCGGTTGAGCTTGACGGACTCCAGGTGGTCGCGGAGGTTCTGCCCGGCCTTGCCCTTGACCTCGTCGACCCGCTCGACCAGGTCGGCGAACGACCCGAACTGGTTGATCCACTTCGCGGCCGTCTTCTCGCCGACGCCGGGGATGCCCGGCAGGTTGTCGGACGGGTCGCCGCGCAGCGCCGCGAAGTCGGGGTACTGGGCGGGGGTCAGTCCGTACTTCTCGAAGACCTTCTCCGGTGTGAACCGGGTCAGCTCGGAGACGCCCTTGGTCGGATACAGCACCGTGGTGTGCTCGCTGACCAGCTGGAAGGAGTCCCGGTCGCCGGTGACGATCAGCACCTCGAAGCCCTCGGCCTCGGCCTGGGTGGCGAGGGTGGCGATGACGTCGTCCGCCTCGTACCCCTCGACGGCGAAGCGCTGGACGTGCATCGCGTCGAGCAACTCGCCGATCAGCTCGACCTGGCCCTTGAACTCGTCCGGGGTCTTGGAGCGGTTCGCCTTGTACTCCGTGAACCGCTCGGAGCGCCAGGTCTTGCGGGAGACGTCGAAGGCGACCGCGAAGTGCGTGGGCGCCTCGTCACGCAGGGTGTTGGCCAGCATCGAGGCGAAGCCGTAGATCGCGTTGGTCGGCTGGCCGGTCGCGGTCGTGAAATTCTCCGCGGGCAGCGCGAAGAACGCGCGGTAGGCCAGCGAGTGCCCGTCCATGAGCATCAGGCGCGGACGGCTGCCGCCGGTGGGGGTGTCGGTCTTCTTCGATGCTGTCTCTGCCACGCCCCCGATCCTGCCACGTGCCACTGACAGCCGGCCCCGCCCGCGCCGCCCGGCCCCCTTCGACACCGCCCGACGGCCCGGCCCCCTTCGATGTCGGTGGCCCGTGCGAGGATCGGAGACGTACCTCACACGTGGACGCGAAGGGGAGTGCGCCATGGCCGCCAAGCCGCCCAAGAGTGACCCGGTCCAGGACGCGCCGCGGGTCGCCGGGCCGAAGCACGCGGCGGCGGGCCTGCCGGCGATCGGCCACACCCTGCGCGCCGCCCAGCGGCAGATGGGCGTCAGGCGCACGGCGCTGACCCTGCTGAGCGTCAACCAGAAGGACGGCTTCGACTGCCCCGGCTGCGCCTGGCCGGAGCCGGACCACCGGCACACGGCGGAATTCTGCGAGAACGGCGCGAAGGCCGTGGCCGAGGAGGCCACCCTGCGCCGGGTCACCCCGGAGTTCTTCGCGGCGCACTCCGTCGCCGACCTCGCGGACCGCAGCGGCTACTGGCTCGGCCAGCAGGGCCGCCTCACCCACCCCGTGTACCTCCCGGAGGGAGGCACGCACTACGAGCCGGTCACCTGGGAGCGCGCCTTCGACATCGTCGCCGAGGAGATCGCCGCCCTCTCCTCCCCCGACGAGGCCGTCTTCTACACCTCCGGGCGCACCAGCAACGAGGCGGCCTTCCTCTACCAGCTCTTCGCGCGCGAGCTGGGCACCAACAACCTGCCGGACTGCTCCAACATGTGCCACGAGTCGTCCGGCTCGGCGCTGTCCGAGACGATCGGCGTCGGCAAGGGCAGCGTTCTCCTGGAGGACCTCCACCGGGCCGACCTGATCGTCGTCGCCGGGCAGAACCCCGGCACCAACCACCCGCGCATGCTCTCCGCGCTGGAGAAGGCGAAGCGGAACGGCGCGCGGATCATCAGCGTCAACCCGCTGCCCGAGGCCGGCCTGGAGCGGTTCAGGAACCCGCAGACCGTCCGGGGCATGACCGCAGGCGCCGCCCTCACCGACCTGTTCCTGCAGATCCGCATCGGCGGCGACCAGGCCCTGTTCCGGCTGCTGAACAAGCTGATCGTGGAGACCGGGGGCGCGGTCGACGAGGCCTTCGTCCGTGAGCACACCCATGGCTACGAGGAGTTCGCCGCCGCCGCGCGGACCGCCGACTGGGACGAGACGCTCCGGGCGACCGGTCTCACGCGCGCGGAGATCGAGGAGGCCCTGCGCATGGTCCTCGCGTCGCGGCGCACCATCGTGTGCTGGGCGATGGGCCTCACCCAGCACAAGCACGCGGTGCCCACGATCCGCGAGATCGTCAACTTCCTGCTGCTGCGCGGCAACATCGGCCGGCCCGGCGCGGGCGTCTGCCCGGTGCGCGGCCACTCCAACGTGCAGGGCGACCGCACGATGGGCATCTTCGAGCGGCCCGCGCCCGCCTTCCTGGACGCCCTGGAGAGGGAGTTCGGCTTCGCGCCCCCGCGCGAGCCCGGCTACGACGTGGTGCGGGCCATCCGCGCGCTGCGCGACGGCGAGGCGAAGGTCTTCTTCGCCATGGGCGGCAACTTCGTCGCGGCCTCCCCCGACACGCAGGTCACGGAGGCCGCGATGCGCCGCGCCCGCCTGACCGTGCACGTGTCGACGAAGCTGAACCGCTCGCACACCGTCACGGGCGCGCGTGCGCTGATCCTGCCCACCCTCGGCCGCACCGAGCGTGACGTCCGGGCGAGCGGCGAGCAGTTCGTCACCGTCGAGGACTCCATGGGCATGGTGCACGCCTCCCGGGGACGCCTGGAGCCCGCGAGCCGGCACCTGCTGTCGGAGCCGGCCATCGTGTGCCGGCTGGCGCGCCGGGTGCTGGGCGAGGCCAGCGCCACGCCGTGGGAGGAGTTCGAGAACGACTACGCGGCGATCCGTGACCGCATCGCGCGCGTGGTGCCCGGTTTCGAGGACTTCAACGCCCGGGTGGCCCGCCCCGGAGGCTTCGCCCTGCCGCACGCCCCGCGCGACGAGCGACGCTTCCCGACCGCCACCGGCAAGGCGAACTTCACCGCCGCCCCGGTGGAGTACCCCGAGCTGCCCGAGGGCCGGCTGCTGCTCCAGACGCTGCGCTCGCACGACCAGTACAACACCACGATCTACGGCCTGGACGACCGCTACCGCGGCATCACCGACGGCCGCCGGGTGGTCCTGGTGAACCCGGAGGACGCCCGGCGGCTCGGCGTCCGGGACGGCTCCTACGTCGATCTGGTCGGCGAGTGGCGGGACGGCGTGGAGCGGCGGGCCCCGGGTTTCCGCGTCGTGCACTACCCCACGGCCCGCGGCTGCGCCGCCGCGTACTACCCGGAGACCAACGTGCTCGTGCCGCTGGACGCCACCGCGGACACCAGCAACACCCCGGCCAGCAAGTCCGTCGTCGTCCGTCTGGAACAATCGGCGACCGACTGAGCGTTTGCTCAGTCGAGGTCGGGGCCGTACCGGCCCGCCGATCCGAGGCGCACGAACGACGAACGACGAACGGAGCCGGAGCCCATGGGCGAGCAGCAGAGCGTGAAGTTCCCGCAGGAGGTCATCGACGAGTACGCCACGCTCGGCGTGGACCTGCCCGCCCTGTTCTCCGCCGGGCACCTGGGAGCGCGCATGGGCGTCCAGATCCTGGAGGCGTCGGCCGAGCGCGTCGTCGGCACCATGCCGGTCGAGGGCAACACCCAGCCGTACGGGCTGCTGCACGGCGGCGCCTCCGCGGTGCTGGCCGAGACGCTCGGCTCGGTGGGCTCGATGCTGCACGGCGGCCCCTCCAAGATCGCCGTCGGTGTCGACCTGAACTGCACCCACCACCGCGGGGTCCGCTCCGGGATGGTGACCGGCGTGGCCACGCCGGTGCACCGGGGCCGGTCGACGGCGACGTACGAGATCGTGATCAGCGACGAGAAGGACCGGCGGGTGTGCAGCGCCCGGCTGACCTGTCTGCTGCGTGACGCCCCCGCCGACGCCGCCCAGACGGGCGCCGCCGGCTGAAGGGAGACCGGCTCCGGCCGGTGACCCGCCCATTGCCCCCGGTCCCCCGGCGCCTTAGCGTCGGGGCATGGGACGGCTCAGCGCCCCCTGGCCGGGGGTGACCGCGCTCGGGTTCGGACTGCTCCTGCTGACCGGTGTGCCGGCGACCGGCTGCGGCAACTCCGCAAGCGGCGGCCCCGCTTCCACCGGCGCCCGCGCCACCCCGTCCGCCCCCGACGCCGACGGCTCCACCGCCCCCGCGACCACGGCCGCTGCACCGCCCACCCCGCCCGCCGACCTGTGCGCGGCGATCGTCGGCGACCGGTCACGCGAACTGCTCGACGGCGACTCCTACGGCGACTACCAGTCCCTGGGGCTGTCCAACCGGCAGTACGACATCCTGCGCGAGATCCTCGACGCCGCACGGCCGGTGAGGGAACGTCAGGGACGCCGGGCCGCCGAGGAGTTGATCGACCGCCGTGCCCGCGCGGAGTGTGCCCGCGCCCACCGGGACGGCGGCCCGAGCACCGGCCCGTGGCAGTGAGCGGCATCGGCCCCGTGGAACCGGGCGAGGGCACGCACGCGTGGGACGCCCCGGACGACGGCCCGCATACGGGCAACGGCCCGTATACGGCGGACGGTCCACCTCCCACCCGCCTCGTCGCCTTCTGCCGGCGGCACCGCCGCGCCGTTCTCGCGGCCGCGGCGGCGGGTGCCGTCCTGGCCGGCAGCGGCTATCTGTACGCGACCCGGCCCCGGCCGGCACCGACGCCCCCACCGCCGCACCCCTCCCAGGTCGTCCGGCTCGCCTACCTGGACGCGGCGCCCGTGCCCCCGGGCGCGCCGCCGAGGACCTTCGCCTTCACGCTGCGGCTGAGCGTCGCGTCCGGTCCGCCCGTGACCGTGACCCGGCTCGCCCAGCCCTACCCCGGCCTTTCCCTCACATCGGCGCCCGGGGTGCCTTTCCGGACAACGGCCGATTCCCCTCGCAAGATCACGATCACCATGCGCGTGACGGAATGCGGAAAAGTGCCGCGGAACGTCGGACTCCCTTTCCTGGATGTAACACTGCGTAATAAACGCGCAATGGAAGATCACAGTTTCATTCTCGGCCGCCGCTATGCCCAGCAGCTGACCAAGGCCGTACGGGTCGCATGCGACAACGATTCCGGGTAATCAGCAAAACCCTTGAGACACCTGAACGCGCCCCGCGGGTCCTGCGGGTTCTCAGTATGTGGACCGGGCGAATCAGCCGTAATTCCGCCCTTCTTCCCACCGAGTACCGCTCTGCATTACCCCGTGTCATAACAAGAGCGTCACAGCCTCGGTCAGACTCTCCTCCACGTTCCCCACACACGCTTAGAGTCACGGCCAGTCACCGCGCCCGTCGGATTGTCATACCCGCCCAGCGCTCGACTCGGCCGTCTCCACGGGGACACGGCTGTGCCAGGGGAAAGGACTGATCGTGCGTCAACGTTCGCTCATCGCCATCACCGCCGCTCTGGCGGCGGGAGCGCTCACCCTCACCGCCTGCGGCTCGCGCGACGACAATGGCGGCGGCGGCTCCGACTCCGGAAACGGCGGCGGCACCACCGTGGTCATCGGTGTCGACGCTCCGCTGACCGGCGACCTGTCCGCACTGGGCCTCGGCATCAAGAACTCCGTGGACCTGGCGGCCAAGACCGCCAACAAGGAGAAGTACGTCGAGGGCGTCACCTTCAAGATCGAAGCCCTCGACGACCAGGCGCAGCCCTCCTCCGGCCAGCAGAACGCCACCAAGCTGGTGGCCAACGACGACGTCCTCGGCGTGGTCGGCCCGCTGAACTCCTCCGTCGGCGAGTCCATGCAGAAGGTCTTCGACGACGCCAAGCTGGTCCAGGTCTCGCCGGCCAACACCAACCCCTCCCTCACCCAGGGCACGAAGTGGCAGACGGAAAAGGTCCGCCCGTACAAGTCGTACTTCCGCACCGCCACCACGGACGCCATCCAGGGCCCGTTCGCCGCCCAGTACCTCTACAACGACTCCAAGAAGCGCAAGGTCTTCGTCATCGACGACAAGAAGACCTACGGCGCCGGCCTCGCCGCCACCTTCACCGAGGAGTTCAAGAAGCTCGGCGGCCAGGTGGTGGGCACCGAGCACATCAACCCGGACACCAAGGACTTCTCCACGGTGGCCACCAAGGTCAAGAACTCCGGCGCGGACGTCGTCTACTACGGCGGCGAGTACCCGCAGGCCGGCCCGCTCAGCAAGCAGATCAAGGCCGCCGGCGCCAAGATCCCGCTCGTCGGCGGCGACGGCATCTACAGCGCCGACTTCATCAAGCTCGCCGGCGCCAGCGGCACGGGCGACCTCGCCACCTCCGTCGGCGCGCCCGTCGAGGAACTGCCCTCCGCCAAGGAGTTCGTCGCGAACTACAAGGCCGAGGGCTACAAGGAGGCCTACGAAGCCTACGGCGGCTACTCCTACGACTCCGCCTGGGCCGTCATCGAGGCCGTCAAGAAGGTCGTCGAGGACAACGGCGGCAAGCTCCCCGACGACGCCCGCGCGAAGGTCACCGAGGCCATGCAGAACGTCTCCTTCGACGGAGTCACCGGCAAGGTCGCCTTCGACGAGTTCGGTGACGCCACCAACAAGCAGCTCACCGTCTACGCCGTCGAGAACGGCGACTGGAAGGCCGTGAAGTCCGGCACCTACACCGGCTGACACCACCGCACCACCACGAGCCGCGCGGGGCGCCGCACCACAGGCGCCCCGCGCGGACTCGCATCCGGCCCCATCCGTCGAACTTTTTCCGGACGTCTCGGAGGACATGCGGTGAACGAACTGCCGCAGCAGCTGGTCAACGGCCTGCTACTGGGATCCATGTACGGGCTGGTCGCCATCGGCTACACGATGGTCTATGGCATCGTCCAGCTCATCAACTTCGCCCACGGCGAGATCTTCATGACCGGCGCCTTCGGCGCGCTGACGGTCTACGTGTACATCCTGCCCGACGGCACCTCCATGCTGATCGCCCTGCCCCTGATGCTCATCGGGGCCATGCTCGTCGCCGCCACCGTGGCGGTCGGAGCGGAACGATTCGCCTACCGGCCGTTGCGCGGCGCACCCCGCCTCGCCCCCCTGATCACCGCCATCGGCCTCTCCCTCGCCCTCCAGCAGGCGGTATGGGCCTGGTACCCCGAGGCCAAGTCGGCCCGGACCTTCCCCAGCATCCCCGGCGGCCCCTTCGAGATCGGCTCGGTCACCATCCAGACCGGCGACGTCTTCCTCTTCTGCGCCGCCCCGATCAGCATGGCGATCCTCGCCTACTTCGTCATGCGCACCCGCACCGGCCGCGGCATGCAGGCCACCGCCCAGGACCCCGACACGGCCAAGCTCATGGGCATCAACACCGACCGCATCATCGTGGTCGCCTTCGCCCTCGGTGCCGTCTTCGCCGCGGTCGGCGGTGTCGCCTACGGCCTGAAGTACGGCCAGATCGACTTCCGCATGGGCTTCATCCTCGGCCTGAAGGCATTCACCGCCGCCGTCCTCGGCGGCATCGGCAACATCTACGGCGCCATGCTCGGCGGCCTCGTCCTCGGCGTGGCCGAAGCCCTGTCCACCGCCTACATCTCCGACATCCCCGGCATGGACCAGTTCGGCAGCCAGTCCTGGGCCGACGTCTGGGCGTTCGTACTCCTCATCCTCGTGCTCCTCTTCAGGCCGCAGGGCCTGCTCGGCGAGCGCGTCGCGGACAGGGCGTGACACCGATGACCACACAGACCACCACAGAGAAGACCCCCAGCACCCCCGCCGCCGACACCCCCCGGGGACTCGTCGGCCTGCCGGAGAACACCGGCCGCGCCCTGGCCACCGGCGGCGGCGCCCTCACCGTCGTCTCCACCTTCCTGGCCTGGACCTGGACCGCCCGGTTCCCCGGCGACCTCACCGTCTACGGCTACCCCGGCGGCCTCCAGGTGCTCGTCCTCATCGGCGGCGCCCTCACCACCCTCCTCGGCCTCGCCACCTACGGCGTCAAGGGCCTGCGCGCGCTCACCCCCGCGGGGGCCGGCGCCGCCCTCACCCTCGCCGCCACCGGCACCTTCGCCACCGCCTGGTACACGATCATCGCCATCAGCGCCAAACTCGGCGGAATCGTCAACCTCGAACCCGGTGGCTGGATCGCGGGCATCGCCACCCTCCTCGCGCTCCTCGGCGCGCTCTCCCTGCCGGTCCAGCGGCCCGAGACCGAGCCCGCCGACCCCGACGAGAGCGCCCAGGAACGACTGCGCCGCACCGGCCGCCACATCCGGGCCCTGGCCAAGTCCACCCTCGCCACCCGACCCCCGGCGCCCGCCCGCAGCCTCCCCTCCTACGTCGAGATCCTGATCATCGTCGCCGCCCTCGCCGTCGGCCTCACCGTCTTCACCTACGGCATCGGCACCGAGTACGACGAACTGTTCATCGGCTTCCTCATCACCGCCGGCTTCGGCTTCGCCGCACTCGCCAAGGCCGGGCTCGTCGGCCGGGTCTCCGCCATCACCGCCAAGCACCGCAACGTCACGATGATCGGCGCGTTCGCCGCGGCCGCCGCGTTCCCCTTCACCCAGTCCGACGACCAGTACGCCACCATCGGCGTCTACATCCTCATCTTCGCCACCGTCGCCCTCGGACTGAACGTCGTCGTCGGCCTCGCCGGACTCCTCGACCTCGGATACGTCGCCTTCCTCGGCGTCGGCGCCTACACCGCCGCCATGGTCTCCGGCTCCCCCTCCAGCCCCTTCGATGTCCAGCTGCCGTTCTGGGCCTCCGCCCTCCTCGGCGCCGCCGTCGCCATGGTCTTCGGCGTCCTCATCGGCGCCCCGACCCTGCGACTGCGCGGCGACTACCTCGCCATCGTCACCCTCGGCTTCGGCGAGATCTTCCGCATCGCCGTGCTCAACATGGACGGCACCTCCGGACCCGACATCACCAACGGCTCCAACGGCATCTCCTCCATCCCCAACCTGGAGATCCTCGGGTTCAACTTCGGCCAGGAACACAGCATCGCGGGCTTCACCATCGGCCGCTTCGCCAACTACTTCCTGCTGATGCTCCTGATCACCCTCGTCGTCGTGATCGTCTTCCGGCGCAGCAGCGACTCCCGCATCGGCCGCGCCTGGGTCGCCATCCGCGAGGACGAGACAGCCGCCCGCGCCATGGGCATCAACGGCTTCCGGGTCAAGCTCATCGCCTTCGCCCTCGGCGCCACCCTCGCCGGACTCGCCGGCACCGTCCAGGCCCACGTCACCTACACCGTCACCCCCGAGCAGTACCAGTTCGCCCACGTGGTGCCACCCAACAGCGCCTTCCTGCTCGCCGCGGTCGTCCTCGGCGGCATGGGCACCATCAGCGGACCCCTCGTCGGCGCGGCCCTGCTCTACCTCATCCCCGCCAAGCTCCAGTTCCTCGGCGACTACCAGCTCTTCGCCTTCGGCCTCGCGCTCGTGCTGCTGATGCGCTTCCGTCCGGAAGGCCTCATCCCGAACCGGCGGCGCCAGCTCGAATTCCACGAAGAGGCCGAAGCGCCCACAGTCCTCAGCAAGGCAGGGGCCTGACCACGATGACTACCGACACCACCACCACGAGCGCCGCCACCGGCGCCACCCCCGGCGAGACCGTCCTCGACGCCCGCGGCGTGACCATGCGCTTCGGCGGCCTCACCGCCGTCAGCGGCGTCGACCTCACCGTCAACAACGGTGAGATCGTCGGCCTCATCGGCCCCAACGGCGCCGGCAAGACGACCTTCTTCAACTGCCTCACCGGCCTGTACATCCCCACCGAGGGCGAAGTCCGCTACCGCGGACGCGTCCTGCCGTCGAAGTCCTTCAAGGTCACGGCAGCCGGCATCGCCCGCACCTTCCAGAACATCCGTCTCTTCGGCAACATGACGGTCCTGGAGAACGTCCTCGTCGGCCGCCACACCCGGACCAAGGAAGGCCTCTGGTCGGCGCTGCTCCGCGGCCCCGGATTCCACAAGGCCGAGGCGGCCTCCCGGGAACGCGCCATGGAACTGCTCGACTTCGTCGGCCTCGCCGCCAAGGCCGAACACCTCGCCCGCAACCTCCCCTACGGCGAACAGCGCAAGCTCGAGATCGCCCGCGCCCTCGCCAGCGAACCCGGTCTCCTCCTCCTCGACGAGCCGACCGCCGGCATGAACCCGCAGGAGACCCGCGCCACCGAGGAACTCGTCTTCGCCATTCGCGACCAGGGCATCGCCGTCCTCGTCATCGAGCACGACATGCGGTTCATCTTCAACCTCTGCGACCGCGTCGCCGTCCTCGTCCAGGGCAAAAAGCTCGTCGAAGGCGACCCGGCCACCGTCCAGGGCGACGAACGCGTCATCGCCGCCTACCTCGGCGAACCCCTCGCCGACGACCCCGGCGCCGCGGAGGCCGCCGAAGTGGAGGCCGCCGAGGCACACGCAGACGCCCCCGAGGACACCGCGGCCGGCAAGGAGAACGACCGATGACCGCCCTGCTCGAGGTCGAGGACCTCCGCGTCGCCTACGGCAAGATCGAGGCCGTCAAGGGCATCACCTTCAGCGTCGACGCCGGCGAGGTCGTCACCCTCATCGGCACCAACGGCGCCGGGAAGACCACGACCCTGCGCACGCTCTCCGGCCTGCTGACGCCGGCCGGCGGGCAGATCAGGTTCGACGGCAAGTCCCTGAAGAAGATCCCCGCCCACCAGATCGTGTCGCTCGGGCTCGCCCACTCCCCCGAGGGCCGGCACATCTTCCCGCGCATGACCATCGAGGACAACCTGCGCCTCGGCGCCTTCCTGCGCAACGACAAGCCGGGCATCGAGAAGGACATCCAGCGCGCCTACGACCTGTTCCCCATCCTGGGCGAGCGGCGCAAACAGGCCGCGGGCACCCTGTCCGGCGGCGAGCAGCAGATGCTCGCCATGGGACGGGCGCTGATGTCCCAGCCCAAGCTGCTCATGCTCGACGAGCCCTCCATGGGCCTGTCGCCGATCATGATGCAGAAGATCATGGCGACCATCGCCGAGCTCAAGGCCCAGGGCACCACCATCCTGCTCGTCGAGCAGAACGCCCAGGCGGCCCTCTCGCTCGCCGACCACGGGCACGTCATGGAGGTCGGCACCATCGTCCTGTCCGGCACCGGCCAGGACCTGCTGCACGACGAGTCCGTCCGCAAGGCCTACCTCGGCGAGGACTGACCTCCGCCCACCGGGCACACACCGGCCGCCGCCTCCCCGGAGGCGGCGGCCGACTGCCGTACGGTCATCCGCAACACCGTTCCCCACCGAGCCACCCGTGCGGGACGAGGACCTCAGCCCTTGGACGCCTTCTTCTCCTCGGCGTCGTCGATGACGGCCTGCGCCACCTGCTGCATCGACATCCGGCGGTCCATCGACGTCTTCTGGATCCAGCGGAACGCGGCCGGCTCGGTCAGCCCGTACTCGGTCTGGAGGACGGACTTCGCCCGATCGACCAGCTTGCGCGTCTCCAGCCGCTGGGAAAGGTCGGCGACCTCCTTCTCCAGCTCCTTCAGCTCCGTGAACCGCGAGACGGCCATCTCGATCGCCGGGACGACGTCGCTCTTGCTGAACGGCTTCACGAGGTACGCCATGGCCCCCGCGTCCCGCGCCCGCTCCACGAGGTCGCGCTGCGAGAACGCGGTCAGCATCAACACCGGGGCGATGCGCTCCTCGGCGATCTTCTCGGCCGCGGAGATGCCGTCGAGCTTGGGCATCTTCACGTCGAGGATCACCAGGTCGGGCCGGTGCTCCCGGGCCAGCTCCACCGCCTGCTCGCCGTCGCCGGCCTCACCGACGACGGTGTACCCCTCCTCCTCCAGCATCTCTTTCAGATCGAGCCGGATCAGCGCCTCGTCCTCGGCGATGACGACACGGGTCGTCAGCGGAGGCACGTGCGACTTGTCGTCATCGGGCACGTCTACGGGCTGGGGCGACTCGGGGGCGGTCACGTGGGCTCCTTGTCCGGGGCAGGGTGATGCTGACAAGAGCCTACCTAGCTGCGGTATGGTGGACGCGCGGAGGGTCAGGGGAAACCTTCGATTCTGCGAGCCCCGGTAGCCCAATTGGCAGCAGGCAATGGATTCAAAACCCATACAGTGTCGGTTCGAATCCGACCCGGGGCACTTTTCCTTCTATTCCAAGGTCGCTCCTCGCGCGTGAAGAAGTGATCAGCTCTCGCCGATGCGGTGTACGTGGACCAGGTTCGTCGTACCCGACACTCCTGGTGGGGAGCCGGCCGTGATGATCACCACGTCGCCCTTTTCGCAGCGGCCGTAGCGGGTCAGCAGTTCGTCGACCTGGCGGACCATGGCGTCGGTGGAGTCGACGTGCGGGCCGAGGAACGTCTCCACGCCCCAGGTGAGGTTGAGCTGGGAGCGGGTCGCGGGTTCGGGGGTGAAGGCGAGCAGCGGGATGGGTGAGCGGTAGCGGGACAGGCGCCGGGCCGTGTCGCCGGACTGGGTGAAGGCGATCAGGAACCGCGCGCCGAGGAAGTCGCCGATCTCCGCCGCCGCGCGAGCGACGGCGCCGCCCTGGGTGCGGGGCTTGTTGCGTTCGGTGAGCGGGGGCAGGCCCGCGGCCAGCAGGTCCTCCTCGGCCGCCGCCACGATGCGGGACATCGTGCGGACGGTGTCGACGGCGTGCTTGCCGACGCTCGTCTCGCCGGAGAGCATCACGGCGTCGGTGCCGTCGAGCACGGCGTTGGCCACGTCGGAGGCCTCGGCGCGGGTCGGCCGGGAGTTGTCGATCATCGAGTCGAGCATCTGGGTGGCGACGATGACCGGTTTGGCGTTGCGCTTGGCGAGCTTGATGGCGCGTTTCTGGACGATGGGCACCTGTTCGAGGGGCATTTCGACGCCCAGGTCGCCGCGCGCGACCATGATGCCGTCGAAGGCGGCGACGATGTCCTCGATGTTCTGGACGGCCTGGGGCTTCTCGATCTTGGCGATGACGGGGAGGCGGCGGCCTTCCTCGTCCATGATGCGGTGGACGTCCTGGATGTCGCAGCCGGTGCGGACGAAGGACAGGGCGATCACGTCGAAGCCGGTGCGCAGGGCCCAGCGCAGGTCGTCCTCGTCCTTCTTGGAGAGCGCGGGGACGGAGACGGCGACGCCGGGGAGGTTGAGGCCCTTGTGGTCGGAGACCATGCCGCCCTCGATCACCGTGGTGCGGACCCGGGGCCCGTCGACCTCGGTGACCTCCAGGCAGACCTTGCCGTCGTCGACGAGGACGCGCTCGCCGGGGGTGACGTCGGCGGCGAGTCCGGCGTAGGTGGTGCCGCACTGCTCGCGGTCGCCTTCGGCGCCTTCCTCGACGGTGATGGTGAAGGTGTCGCCGCGTTCGAGGAGTACGGGTCCTTCGGTGAAGCGGCCGAGTCTGATCTTCGGGCCTTGAAGGTCGGCGAGGACACCGACGCTGCGGCCGGTCTCGTCGGAGGCCTTGCGGACGCGCTGGTAACGCTCCTCGTGTTCGGCGTGGCCGCCGTGGCTGAGGTTGAAGCGGGCGACGTCCATTCCGGCGTCGACCAGTGCCTTGATCTGGTCGTACGAATCGGTGGCGGGCCCAAGAGTGCAGACGATCTTTGCTCGGCGCATGGGTTGAGCCTATGGCTTACCGGCGGGTAGAGAATTGGCCACGCATGACTACTCAACAAGCGTTGGGTGAAGGGCTCTTGACAAGTGTTGAATTGTGCGGCGGGCCGCTCCGATGAGCAATTGGCGTCCTTTGCCGAGGGCTTTTCGATTTCCGCCGGGCGCGCCTATGCCGACAGGGACGGCGGTGCCATCGTGAAGCGCGCGTTCACCGCCGCGTACACCTGCTGCCGCTGGGGTTCGAGGTCGAGCGGGGCCGCCGCGGCGTCCTCGGTGGCGCCGGCGTAGGAGACGGCGCGCATCCGGCCGCCGGGCGGGGGCGGAAAGGCCGCCACGGGGTTCTCCGCGCCGGTGTCGGCCAGTTCCACGAGCGCCGCGAGGGTCGTGCCCAGTGCCTCCGCGTACTCCCTGGCCCGCTGCACGGCCTCCCGGACCGCCTGTTGGCGGGCGCGCCGGTGGGCGGGCGAGTCGGGCCGCAGGCTCCACCAGGGGCCGTCGACGCGGGTGAGGTCGAGGTCGGCGAGGCGGGTGGTGAGTTCGCCGAGGGCGGTGAAGTCGGTGAGTTCTGCGGTGATGTGGACGGTGCCCTGGTAGGTGCGCACCCGTTCGCCCCGGCCGTGTTTGGTGAGCTGGGGTGTGAGGGAGAAGGCGCCCGTCTCGACGCGCTCGGCGGCGTCGCCGTAGGACTTGACCAGGTCGAGGACGGCGGCGTTGCGGCGGGTGAGGTCGTCGAGGGCGCTGCGGCGGTCCCGGCCGCGGGCGTGGACGGAGATGCCGATGCGGGCGATCTCCGGGTCGACCTCGAGGCGTGCCTCGCCGCGGACGGCGATGCGGGGGGCGTCGGGGGTGCCGTAGGGCACCGGTCCTGCTGCGGGCGTCGGCGTGGTCATACGTCCCACTGTGTCACTCCGCGTCCGTTGCCGGCCCTCATCGGTCACCAACTCGCAACCCCGCGGGGCTGTTGCGTCCGGTGTGGAGCGGTCAGAATCTTCGAACGTTGTCTACGCGCGTCATCCACGCGCGTCGTTGCCGTTCCGCACGTCAGGGAGAGTCACCCATGCCGTTGAACCGCCGGAAGTTCTTGCAGAGGTCCGCTGTGACGGGGGCGGGGGTGGCCCTGGCCGGCGGGGCGACGGCTCCGGCGGCCGAGGCCGCGGACGGGCGGCAGGGGCGGCGCAAGGCCAAGCGCTACGCGCTGACCGTGATGGGCACCACCGACCTGCACGGGCACGTCTTCAACTGGGACTACTTCAAGGACGCCGAGTACGGCGACGCGCAGGGCAACGTCCAGGGGCTGGCGCGGATCTCGACGCTGGTGGACCAGGTCCGCGAGGAGAAGGGCCGGGGCAACACGCTGCTGCTGGACGCGGGCGACACGATCCAGGGCACCCCGCTGACGTACTACTACGCGAAGGTCGATCCGATCACCGCCGAGGGCGGGCCGGTGCACCCGATGGCGCAGGCGATGAACGCGATCGGGTACGACGCGGTGGCGCTCGGCAACCACGAGTTCAACTACGGCATCGAGACGCTGCGGAAGTTCGAGGAGCAGTGCGATTTCCCGCTGCTCGGTGCGAACGCGGTCGACGCGAGGACGCTGAAGCCGGCCTTCCCGCCGTATTTCATGAAGACGTTCCGGGTGAAGGGCGCGCCGCCGGTGAAGGTGGCCGTGCTGGGGTTGACCAACCCGGGCATCGCGATCTGGGACAAGGCGTACGTGCAGGGGAAGCTGGCGTTCCCGGGGCTGGAGGAGCAGGCGGCGAAGTGGGTGCCGAAGCTGCGGTCGATGGGCGCGGACGTGGTGGTGGTGTCGGCGCACTCGGGGTCCTCGGGCACGTCCTCCTACGGTGACCAGCTGCCGTACGTGGAGAACGCGGCGGCGAACGTGGCCCGTCTGGTGCCGGGCATCGACGCGATCCTGGTCGGTCACGCGCACGTGGAGATCCCGGAGCTGAAGGTCGTCAACGAGGAGACCGGGAGGACGGTCGTGCTGTCGGAGCCGCTGTGCTATGCCGAGCGGCTGGCCCTGTTCGACTTCGAGCTGGTCTTCGACCGGGGCCGGTGGCACGTCGAGTCGGTCAGGGCCTCGCTGCGCAACTCCAACACCGTCCCGGACGACCCGCGGATCACCGAGCTGCTCGGGGACGAGCACGCGAAGGTGGTGGCGTACGTCAACCAGGTCGTCGGCACGGCGACGCAGACGCTGACGACGGCGGAGGCGCGGTACAAGGACGCGCCGGTCATCGACCTGATCACGAAGGTCCAGGAGGACGTGGTCAGGGAGGCGCTGAAGGGCACGGAGTACGCGGCGCTGCCGGTGCTGGCGCAGGCGTCGCCGTTCTCGCGGACGTCCGAGATCCCGGCCGGGGACGTGACGATCCGGGATCTGTCGAGTCTGTACGTGTACGACAACACGCTGGTGGCGAAGCTGCTGACGGGGGCGCAGCTGCGGGCCTACCTGGAGTACTCGGCGGAGTACTACGTGCGGACGGCGGCCGGTGCGCCCGTCGACGTGGCGAAGCTGACGAACGCGGGCGGCCGGCCGGACTACAACTACGACTACGTGTCGGGGCTGACGTACGACATCGACATCGCGCAGCCGGCCGGTTCGCGGATCCGGAACCTGTCCTACGGCGGTGCTCCGCTGGACGACGCGCGGCAGTTCGTGCTGGCGGTGAACAACTACCGGGCCAACGGCGGTGGTGCGTTCCCGCACGTGGCGTCGGCGCGGGAGCTGTGGTCGGAGTCGACGGAGATCCGTACGCGGATCGCGGAGTGGGTGACCGCGCGGGGTGTGCTGGACCCGGCGGACTTCGCGTCGGTGGACTGGCGGCTGACGCGGGACGGCACGCCGGTGTTCTGAGCCCTCGGGGGTGAGTGCGGCCTCAGATTCCGTCCGCGAGCGGGGTGAGCACCTTCACCTCGCGTGGGGCCGGGAGCTGGGGCCGCTGCGGTTCGAGGCCGAACGTGGTGAAGGCCGTGCGCCGGGGCAGCGGGTACGGTTCGCGTCCCGTCAGGTCGTTGAGGATGGTGGCGCTGCGCCAGGCGGCGAGGCCGAGGTCGGGGGTGCCGACGCCGTGGGTGTGGGTCTCGGCGTTCTGGACGTAGACGCGGCAGCCGGAGCCGGTGACGCAGGGGTCGAGGACGAGGCGGAAGTGCTCGTCGACGCGGGGGCGTTCGCTGCTGTCGCGGCGCAGGTAGGGGTCGAGTCCGGCGAGGATGCGGTCGAGGGGGCGCTCGCGGTAGCCGGTGGCGAGGACGACGGCGTCCGTGGTGAGCCGGGAGCGGGTGTTCTGCTCGGTGTGTTCGAGGTGCAGTTCCACCTTGGTGGTGGCGACGCGACCGGCGGTGCGGACGCGGACGCCGGGGGTGAGGACGGTGTCGGGCCAGCCTCCGTGCAGGGTGCGGCGGTACAGCTCGTCGTGGATGGCGGTGAGGGTGTCGGCGTCGATGCCCTTGTGCAGTTGCCACTGGGAGCCGACGAGGCGGTCGCGGACGGGTTCGGCGAGGGCGTGGAAGTAGCGGGTGTAGTCGGGGGTGAAGTGTTCGAGGCCGAGCTTGGAGTACTCCATGGGCGCGAAGGCGCCGCTGCGGCCGATCCAGTGGAGTCGCTCCCGTCCGGCGGGCCGGTGGCGCAGCAGGTCGAGGAAGATCTCGGCGCCCGACTGGCCGGTGCCGACGACGGTGACGTGGTCGGCGGCGAGGAGCGCGTCGCGGTGGTCGAGGTAGTCGGCGGCGTGCAGCACGGGCACGCCGGGGGTGTCGGCCAGGGGACGCAGGGGTTCGGGGACGTACGGCTCGGTGCCGATGCCGAGGACGAGGGTGCGGGTGTGGGTGCGGCCGAGGGCTTCGGCCTCGCCGTCGGCGTCGAGCTGGGTGTAGTCGACCTCGAAGACGTCGCGTTCGGGGTTGAAGCGGACGGCGTCGACCTGGTGGCCGAAGCGGAGGGCGGGCAGGTTCTCGGCGACCCAGCGGCAGTAGGCGTCGTACTCGGCGCGCTGGATGTGGAAGCGCTCGGCGAAGTAGAAGGGGAAGAGGCGCTCGCGGGTCTTGAGGTAGTTGAGGAAGCTCCAGGGGCTGGCGGGGTCGGCGAGGGTGACGAGGTCGGCGAGGAAGGGGACCTGGATCCGGGCGCCGTCGACGAGCAGGCCGGGGTGCCAGTGGAAGGCGGGGCGCTGGTCGTAGAAGACGGCGTCGAGGTCGCCGAGGGGGTGGGCGAGGGCGGCCAGGGAGAGGTTGAAGGGGCCGATGCCGATGCCGACGAGGTCGCGGGCGGCGTCGGTTGCGGGGGCGCTGGTCATCGGGGGGTGTGTCCTTCCGCGGGGGTCGGGTCCAGGAGGGTGGTCTCTACGAGGGTGAGCAGCGCGGCCAGGTCGGCGGGCCGGGCGTGCGGGTTGAGGAGGGTGGCCTTGAGCCAGAGGCGGCCGTCGAGGCGGGCGCGGCCGAGGACGGCCCGGCCGTCGGTGAGGAGGCGGCGGCGCAGGGCGGCGACGGTGTCGTCGGGTGCGCCGACGGGCCGGAAGAGGACCGTGCTGATGGTGGGCGGGGCGTACAGCTCGAAGCGCGGGTGGCCGGTGACGAGGGCGGCGAGTCGGCGGGCGTGGGCGCAGACCCGGTCGACGAGGGTGCCGAGGCCCTCGCGGCCGAGCGTCTTGAGGGTGACGGCGATCTTCAGGACGTCGGGGCGCCGGCTGGTGCGCAGGGACCGGCCGAGCAGGTCGGGCAGGCCGGCATCGGTGTCGTCGTCGGGGTTGAGGTAGTCGGCGCGCTGGTGGAGGGGGGCGAGGTCGTCCGGGTCGTGGACGGCGAGGAGGCCGGCGGCCAGGGGCTGCCAGCCCAGTTTGTGCAGGTCGAGGGCGATGGTGTGGGCGCGGTCGAGGCCGGTGACCTTGGCCCGGTGCCGGTCGCTGAGGAGGAGGCCTCCGCCGTAGGCGGCGTCGATGTGCAGGCGGGCGCCGTGGGTGGCGCAGCGGTCGGCGATCTCGGGCAGCGGGTCGATGAGTCCGGCGTCGGTGGTGCCGGCGGTGGCGGCCACGACGACGGGGCCGGGCAGGCCGTCGAGGGCGGTGTCGAGGGCGGCGGGGTCGAGGGTGCCGGTGGGGGCGGGGACGGCGACGGGCCGGGGCAGGCCGAGCAGCCAGGCGGCGCGGGGCAGGGAGTGGTGGGCGTTGGTGCCGTGGACGAGGCGGACGTCCGGGCCGTGGATCTCGCGGGCGAGCAGCAGGGCGAGCTGGTTGGACTCGGTGGCGCCGGTGGTGACGAGGGCGTCGGCGGCACCGGCCGCCCGGGCGAGGGTGCGGGTGACCAGGGCTTCCAGTTCGGCGGCGGCCGGGGCCTGGTCCCAGGAGTCGAGGGAGGGGTTGAGCGCGGAGGCGGCGAGGTCGGCGGCGGTGGCGACGGCGAGGGGCGGTCCGTGCAGGTGGGCGGCGCACAGGGGGTGGGCCGGGTCGGCGGCGCCCTCGGTGAGGGCGGTGACCAGGGTGCGCAGGGCGCCGGGGTCGCCCCGCTCGGGCAGGACGTCCCCGACGGCCTCGCGGAGCCTGGCGGCGACGGCGTCGGGTCCGCCTGCGGGGAAGGGACCGCCCCGGGCCCGGGTCCCGGCGCGCAGGGCGTCGAGGACGGTGTCGAGCAACGGCCCGAGGGCATCGACGCCTTCGGGGGCTGCCGGGCCTTCGGCGCCTTCCCGGCCTTCGGTGCCTGCGTGGCCCTCACTGCCGTGGGGGCCGTCGGGGCCGTCGGGGCGTCCGGGGTCCGGGGCGGGGGGCGGCGGCGTGCTCATGGGCTGTCCTCAGCGGCGCGGGGAGATGGCCGCTCCAGCTTGTACGCCGCCGCGGACGCGCGCCCCGAAAGGCCGTCGATCGGAACCCGAAAGGGTGTACTGCCCACCGGGGACGGCCGGTTGGGGATGGCGGGCGGGGGCCGACCGGCCGGTCGGGGACGGCAGGTGAGGTTGGCCGGGCGGGACGGCGGGCGGGGGCGGCCGGCCGGCGGCAGCGGAGGAGGACAGCCGCTCGGGGACGGCCGCGCACGGCCCGTCGGGGAACAGCAGGTGAAGACGGCCTGCCGGCCACAGCGGGCGGGGGTGGCCGGCGGGTCGGGGGCAGGGCGCGGGGCGGCCGGGGACAGTGGGCGGGGGCGCAGGCGCGGACGGCCGGTGGCAGCAGGCCGGGAGGGCCGGTCGGGTGGGGGCGGGCGGCCGGTGGTCCGGTGGTGCCGGGTCCGGCCGCGCGTCCCTCCCCGCGGCGCGGCGTCAGTCGCCGTCGGCCTCGCGCACCCGCAGTGCGCGGGCCAGGTCGTCGAGCTGGTCGGCGAGCTGGCGCCGCAGGGCGGGGACGGGGTCTGCGTCGGCGAGGCACTGCTCGCCCAGGCGCAGGGTGCCGGCGTCGACGGCGTGGGCGGGGAACGCCCAGCGCCCGGCGGCCACGGCGATGGCGGGGCCGCGCCGGGCGGCGACGGCGACCGCGTCCCGGTAGTAGCGGGGCACGTAGTCCCGTACGAGGTCGGCCTGCTCGGGCTGCCAGAAGCCCTGGGCGGTGGCCGTGAACAGGTAGTTGGACAGCTCGGCCCGGTCGTCGGCGGCGAACATGGCGTCCCAGGCGCGGGCCTTGGCCTCGGGGTCGGGCAGCGCGGCGCGGCAGCGGGCGGCGCCCTCCCGGCCGACCGCGCTGGGGTCGCGGTCGAGCTCGGCGGCGATGGCGGCCTCGTCGGTGGCGCCGAGGACGGCGAGCCGGGTGAGGATGCGCCAGCGCAGTTCCGGGTCGAGTTCGGGGCCGCCGGGGACGGTGCCGTCGGCGAGCCAGGCGGCGATGGTGTCGGGGTGGGCGGCGGTGTCGATGCGGTGCCGGACGGCGATCAGGCGGAGCCCGGGGTGGTCGCCGTCCTCGGTGCGGCGGATGAGGTCGCGGCACAGGGCGGTGAGGGTGGCGAGGGCGGCGGGCCGCCGCTCGGGGGTGACGTAGCGGTCGGCGATGTGGGAGTGGGCGAAGGCCAGGACGCCCTGGACGACGGCGAGGTCCCGCTCGCGCGGCAGGTGGGTGCGGGCGGCCTCCAGGTAGGCGCCGGGGGGCAGTTCGCCGTCGCGGACGGCGTCGCGCAGGGCGTTCCAGACGACGGCGCGGGTGAGCGGGTCGGGCAGCCCGGAGAGGTGGTCGAGGACCGCCTGGAAGGACTCGGGGTCGAAGCGGACCTTGGCGTAGGACAGGTCGCCGTCGTTGAGGAGGAGCAGCGCCGGGGGCTTGCCGATGGGGCGGGGTCCGGACTGCGGGACGTCGAGGTCGAGGCGTTCGCGCAGGGTGAGCCGGCCCTCGTCGGTGAGGTCGTGGTCGTAGAGGCCGACGGCGATGCGGTGCGGGCGGCTGCCGGTGCGCTCGACGGAGAGGGCGCGGGTGCCGCTCTGACCCGGTGTGACGCGTGCGGTGAGCGTGTCGACTCCCGTCGTGCGCAGCCAGGCGTCGGCCCAGGCGTGGACGTCGCGGTCGGTGGCGGCGGCGAGGGAGTCGATGAAGTCGGCGAGGCCGGCGTTGGCGAACTTGTGCCGTTCGAAGTGGACGTTGATGCCGGCGAGGAAGTCCTTCTCACCGAGCCAGGCGACCAGTTGCCGCAGCGCGGAGGCGCCCTTGGCGTAGGAGATGCCGTCGAAGTTGAGCAGGGCGGAGGCGGTGTCCTGGACGTTCTCGGGGGCGACGGGGTGGGTGGAGGGCCGCTGGTCGGCGTCGTAGCCCCAGGCCTTGCGGGCGACCGCGAAGTCGGTCCAGGTGTCGGTGAAGCGGGTGGCCTCGGCGCAGGTCTGGTAGCCCATGTACTCGGCGAAGGACTCGTTCAGCCAGATGTCGTCCCACCACGTGAGGGTGACGAGGTCGCCGAACCACATGTGGGCCATCTCGTGGGCGATCACCATGGCCCGCGTCTGCCGCTCGGTGTCGGTGACGGCGGAGCGGAAGACGAACTCGTCGCGGAAGGTGACCAGGCCCGGGTTCTCCATGGCGCCGGCGTTGAACTCGGGTACGAACGCCTGGTCGTAGGAGTCGAAGGGGTAGGGCTCGGCGAACTTCTCGTGGTAGCGGTCGAACAGGGCCCGGGTGACGTCGAGGAGTTCGTCGGCGTCGGCGTCCAGGTGCGGGGCGAGCGAGCGGCGGCAGTGGATGCCGAAGGGCAGGCCGCGGTGCTCGGTGCGCACCGAGTGCCAGGGGCCGGCGGCGACGGCGACGAGGTAGGTGGAGATCGGCGGGGTGGTGGCGGCCCGCCAGAGGCCGTCGCCGGTGTGTTCGGCGACGCCGTTGGCGAGGACGGTCCAGCCCTCGGGGGCGCGGACGGTGAGGTCGAAGACGGCCTTCAGGTCGGGCTGGTCGAAGGCGGCGAAGACGCGCTGGACGTCGTCGAGGAACAGCTGGGTGTAGACGTAGGTCTCGCCGTCGGCGGGGTCGGTGAAGCGGTGCATGCCCTCGCCGGTGCGGGAGTAGCGCATGGCCGCGCCGACGTGGAGTTCGTGCTCGCCGGGGGTGAGGTTCTTCAGCGGCAGCCGGTTGCCGTCCAGGGTCTGGGTGTCGAGGGGGTGTCCGTCGAGGGTGACGGCGCGCAGCTCGGCGGGCTTGACCTCGACGAAGGTGTCCGTGGCGTTCTGGTCGCCGCGGACGGTGAACCGGACGGTGGTCCGGGAGTCGAAGGTGTCGTCCCCACCGGTCAGGTCCAGGGCGATCGTGTAGTGGTGGACGTCGAGGAGCCGGGCACGGGTCTGCGCTTCGTCGCGCGTCAGTACGGACATGCAGGCCATGCTGCCTGATGGCGGGGGGACGGCACAGAGGCGGCCCGGCAGTCGACCGGTGTCCGGGCCGGGCCGCGGGGCGCGCGCTTCACGGACGGGCGCGCGCGACGCGGGGCGCGCCGTGCGCCCGTCCGGCGCCGACCCGTCCGCACGGCGGTCGGTCGGACCGGGGTGGCGCCGTGGCGGTCAGTCGGGGACCGGGGCGGCGCCGTTGCCGGTGTCCTCGGCGATCCGCTCGTGGTGGCGGATCACTTCACCGATGATGAAGTTCAGGAACTTCTCGGCGAACGCCGGGTCCAGCTTGGCGCTCTCGGCCAGGGCTCGCAGCCGGGCGATCTGCCGGGCCTCGCGGGCCGGGTCGGCGGGCGGCAGCTGGTGGCGGGCCTTGAGGTGGCCGACCTGCTGGGTGCATTTGAAGCGCTCGGCGAGCATGTGGACGACGGCCGCGTCGATGTTGTCGATGCTGTCGCGCAGCCGGGCGAGCTCCTCGCGGACGGCGGGGTCGACGGCGTCGGCTCCGGTTCCGGTGTTGCTGGTGGTCATGGGGGCTCACCCTACGGGCAGGGCGGCCGGCGACAGCGCGCCGTCTCACGACTCGGCGCCCAGCAGATCCGCGACCCGCTCCCGGCCGGCATGGCGGCCAGGAGGCGGGCGCCCGCCGCGGGTCACGCCTGCGCCGCGGTCCCGACGCGCTTGTGGAAGTAGACGTCCTCGTGTCCGCCCGGCACGCCCTCGATGCGTCCGCGCTCGCGGAAGCCGAGCCGGGGGTAGAAGCCGGGGGCCTGGAAGCTGTACGTGGAGACGATCATGTCGGTGCAGCCGCGCCGGGCCGCCTCCTCCTCCGCCGCGCGCATCAGCCGGCTCCCCCAGCCGGCGTGCCGCTGGTCCTCGCGGACCCACAGCATGTCCACGGAGGCCAGCGACCCCCAGGTCCAGGCGGTGAGTCCGCCGATCAGCTCACCGGCGTCGTCGGTGACGCGGACGGTCAGGGGCTCGGTGCGGGCGCCGTCGGCGGCGGCGGTGTTGAAGGCGGTCAGCTCGTCGTCGAGCCGCTGTTCCAGGTCGTCGTCCTGCCCGCCCACCTCGAGCGTGCCGGTGGCGAGGGAGTGCTGTTCGCTGGTCACGGGCCGGATTCTGCCAGGGTGCCGGGTCCGGCACCCCATGGTTTCCGGGCCGCTGCCCGGCGCTCGCCGTACAGTGGAGAGGGGTTCAGGGCGTCTGGGGGTCAGGGCGTGGCGAACGGCGGGCCGGTCGAGCACGGCTTTCCACACCTGGAGACGGTGCGGGAGGCCGTCACGGCGCTGTACAGACGGCTGTCCTACGACACCATCCGGACGTTCTCGGCGAGCGTGGCCCCCGCCGACGTGGCGTTCTGCGACACCGACGACCTCCACCTGGGGGCGCAGCGGGTGGCGCGCGAGCTGGTGCGGCACTACCGGCTGCCGGACGCGCGCCTGATCGTCTCGTTCCGGGAGATGACCCACGCGGCCAACGTCGAGCTGGCCGCGGGCCCGGAGTACTTCGTCGAGCTGAACGACCGCTTCCGCACGCATCGCCGGGACATCGGCGCGGCCCTCGCGCACGAGGTGATGCACGTGTACCTGCACCGTCTGGGGCTGTCCTTCCCCGGCACCCGGGACAACGAGATCCTCACGGACACGGCGACGACCTACCTGGGCGCGGGCTGGCTGCTGCTGGACGCCTACCGGGAGGACTCGGCGTCCTCGCAGAAGCTGGGGTATCTGACGCCGGAGGAGTTCGGGTACGTCCTGGCCAAGCGGGCGCTGGTGTTCGGCGAGGACCCGTCGGTGTGGTTCACCAGTCCGCAGGCGTACACGGCGTACACCAAGGGCATGGCGCGGGCCCGCCGGGACGGGCAGCAGCCGCCGCTGACCGCCGCCGGCTGGGCGGGGCGGCGCCGCTACGCCCGGGACCGGCGGCACGCCCAGGACCGGCACGCCGGTGGTTCCGGGGAGGGGGTGCCGTACTCCTTCACGCCGGACGGGCACGGTCCGCTGCGGGTGTCGTTCCCCTGTCCGACCTGTCACCAGCGGATCCGGGTGCCGGTGCGGGGGCGGGTGCGGGCGCGGTGCGGGTTGTGCCGGACGGTACTGGAGTGCGACACGTAGGGACGCTTCGGCGGTGCGGCCGGGGGGGGCGCGGGATCGTCGCGGTCGGCCCCCTACCGGAGGACTCCCCGTGCCCTGGCCGCCGTGAGCCACTGGGGGAACTCGCCCACCAGCCGGTCGTAGAGGTCCGTGTCGGAGACCTTCCGCGGGTCCTCCCCCGCGTGGAAGAAGCCCGCGTTGTCCACCACCCGCCTCGCCGGCACCGGCAGTTCGTCCAGCCTGCGCAGGAAGTCGAACTGCTTGCTGTGCGGGTCGCCGAAGCCGATGAACTGCCAGAACAGCGGGAGCCGGGCGGCCTTGCACAGGTACTTCTCGGCGGCGAGCTTGCTGACCGGGCCGCCGTCGGTCTGGAAGACGACCAGCGCCGGCTCGGTGGAGCCGCTGTCCAGGTAGTGGTCGATGACGGCGTCCATGGCCAGGTGGTAGCTGGTCTTTCCCATGTGTCCGAGGCCGGCCACGATCCGCTCGACGCGCCCCTCGTGGCCGCTGAGCCGGATGTCGGTGACGGCGTCGACGTCGGTGGAGAAGAAGACGACCGGCACGGTCCCGTCGTCGTCGAGGTGGGCGGAGAGCCCCAGCACCCGGTCGGCGAGCGCCTGCACGCTGCCGTCCTTGTAGTACGGCCGCATGGAACCGGAGTAGTCGATCACCAGGTAGACGGCGGCGCGCAGCCCGTCCAGCCCGTGCTTGGCCAGCGACACCCCGGCGGTCTTGTACAGGCTGACCAGCGCGGGCGCCGTCCGCTGCACCTTCTCGAGACTGATCGCGGCCATGCGTGTCCTCCCCCGTCGTACCGCTGAGCCGGTGCCGAGCGTACGGCACGGCGGGACCCGCCTCTCGGCCCGTGCACAGCTGTTCGCTATTTTTGTTCGCCGCCGTCCCCACCGGCTCGCTCACCGTCCGTCCCGTCACCCGAGGAGCCGGCCGTGGATCCCGAATCCACTCTCACGACCTGCTACCGCCATCCCGCCGTCGAGTGCCACGTCCGCTGCACCCGCTGCGAGCGGTACGTCTGCCCCGACTGCATGCGTGAGGCGGCCGTGGGCCACCAGTGCCCCGACTGTGTGAAGGAGGGGGCGCGGTCGGTCCGGCAGGCCCGGACCATCGCCGGCGGCCGGGTCTCGGCGACGCCCGTGGTGACGTACGTGCTGTTCGCGCTGAACGTGCTCGCGTACCTGGCGGAGGTGGTCCGGCCGGAGATCGTGGACCGGTTCTCGATGGTCGGTGCGCGGCTGGTCGGTCCGGACGGCGTCCACTACGCCCCGCAGGGCGCGTACTTCCTCGGGTCCTTCCGGGAGGAGGGTGTCGCCGCCGGCGAGTGGGAGCGGTTGCTCACCGGTGCCTTCCTCCACCTGTCGCCGTTCGAGGGCACCTTCGCGGTCCTGCACATCACGTTGAACATGGTGGCGCTGTGGCAGCTGGGGCGGGTGGTGGAGCTGATGCTCGGCCGGGTCCGCTTCGTCGTGCTGTACCTGCTGTCGGCGCTGGGCGGTTCCGTCGCGCAACTGCTGCTCGCCGACCCCTGGCAGGCGTCGGTCGGCGCGTCCGGGGCGGTCTTCGGGGTGGGCGCCGCGTACTACGTCCTGCACCGCCGGCTGGGCGCGGACATGGCCGCGGTCAACCGTTTCATGGTCCTGCTGCTGGTGTGGCTGGTGGTGTCCGCCGGGTTCGCCTCCTGGCAGGGCCATCTGGGCGGGCTGCTGGCGGGCGGCGCGGTCGCGGCGGCGTTCGCGTACGCTCCCCGGGACCGGCGGCAGGCGGGGGTGCAGGCGGGGGCCTGTGGGGCGCTGCTGGTGCTGCTGGCCGTCGTGACGGTCGCCAAGGTGTCCGAGCTGGGTGGAGGGGTCTGACCGTGAAACGCAAAGGTGTGCTGTACTTCGCCGCCGTCCCGGTGGTCGCCACGGCCGCGGTGTACTTCCTGTCGCCGCTGGGCTCGGACGATCCGCCGCCGGCACCGCCGATCGCCGCGGCCGACACCTCCCGGGAGGAGGCCAAGAGCCGGGCCGAGCAGGAGCGGGCGGAGGACGACGCGCTGATCGCCGAGCTGCCGCCGGGGCTGGCCGCGCCGGAGAAGAAGGAGCTGGCGCAGCGGCTGGTGGCCAGTGCCGAGAACTCCACCCTGGACTGGCGCAGCCTCTACGGCAGCATCGAGGACCACGGCGACGGCGACGGCTACACCGCCGGCATCATCGGCTTCTGCACCGGCACTCACGACCTGCTCATGCTGGTCGAGCGCTACAGCGAGGCGCACCCCGGCAACGGTCTGGAGCGCTATCTGCCCGCGCTGCGCGAGGTGGACGGCACCGACTCGCACGAGGGCCTGGACCCCGGCTTCACGGCGGCCTGGCAGGCCGAGTCGAAGCTGCCCGAGTTCCGCAGGGCGCAGGAGGAGGAGCGGGACCGGGTCTACTTCGAGCCGTCCGTGCGGCTGGCCAAGCTCGACGGACTGAACACGCTGGGCCAGTTCGTGTACTACGACGCGATGGTCTTCCACGGGCCGGACACGGACGCGGCCGGTTTCTACGGGCTGCGCGAACGGGCGATGAAGAAGGCGAAGACACCGGCCCAGGGCGGCTCGGAGAAGGCGTACCTGGACGCGTTCCTGGACGTGCGCCGCGAGGCGATGCTGGAGCGCAAACCGGACGCCGACACCTCCCGCGTCGACACCGCCCAGCGCCGGTTCCTCCAGGCCGGGAACCTGAAGCTGGGGACGCCGCTGGTGTGGGAGATGTACGGGGAGACCTTCCGGGTGCCGTAGGGCCTTCGGACCCGGTCCCCGGGGCCCGGACCTCGTGGCCTGGGCCCGAGGCCTGGCCCCCGTGGCCCGGGCGCAAGGCGACGGCGCCTGCCCTGTGTCCGGTCGGGGACGGGGCAGGCGCCGTCTGTGTTCCGTACGCCGTTGTACGGGACGTGTGGGTGGCGGTCAGACCGCCAGGGCCCGGTCGGTCGGGCGGATCGGCGCCGGCAGGTCGCTGGCGCCGGTCAGGAACCGGTCGACGCCGCGGGCGGCCGAGCGGCCCTCCGCGATCGCCCAGACGATGAGCGACTGTCCGCGGCCGGCGTCACCGGCGACGAACACACCCGGGACGTTGGTCTGGAAGTCGGCGTCGCGAGCGATGTTACCGCGCTCGTCCAGCTCCAGGCCGAACTGGTCCACCAGGCCGTTGTCCCGGTCGGTGCCGGTGAAGCCCATCGCGAGGGTGACCAGCTGGGCCGGGATCTTCCGCTCGGTGCCCGGCTTGGGGGTGAGCCTGCCGTCGACGAACTCGACCTCGGTGAGGTGCAGCCACTGGACGTTGCCGTCCTCGTCGCCCTCGAAGTGGGTCGTGGAGACGGAGTAGACCCGCTCGCCGCCCTCCTCGTGGGCGGAGGTGACCTTGTAGAGCATCGGGAACGTCGGCCAGGGCTGGTGCAGCGGGTCCCGCTCGTCGTTCGGCCGGGGCATGATCTCCAGCTGGGTGACGGAGGCCGCGCCCTGGCGGTGGGCGGTGCCCACGCAGTCGGCGCCGGTGTCACCGCCGCCGATGACGACGACGTGCTTGCCCTCGGCCGTGATCGGCGGGGCCACGTAGTCGCCCTCCTGGACCTTGTTGGCCAGCGGCAGGTACTCCATGGCCTGGTGGATGCCGTTCAGCTCGCGGCCCGGCACGGGCAGGTCGCGGGCGGTGGTGGCGCCGACGGCCAGGACGACGGCGTCGTACCGCTTCTTCAGGTCCGTCGCCTTCAGGTCGCGGCCGATCTCGATGCCGGTGCGGAAGCGGGTGCCCTCCGCGCGCATCTGCTCGATACGGCGGTTGATGTGCCGCTTCTCCATCTTGAACTCGGGGATGCCGTACCGCAGGAGGCCGCCGACGCGGTCGGCCCGCTCGTAGACGGCGACGGTGTGGCCGGCCCGGGTGAGCTGCTGGGCGGCGGCCAGGCCCGCGGGGCCCGAGCCGATGACGGCGACGGTCTTGCCGGACAGGCGCTCGGGGATCTGCGGGGCGACGTCCCCGGTCTCCCACGCCTTGTCGATGATGGAGACCTCGACGTTCTTGATGGTGACCGGCGGCTGGTTGATGCCGAGCACGCACGCCGACTCGCACGGAGCCGGGCACAGGCGGCCGGTGAACTCCGGGAAGTTGTTGGTGGCGTGCAGCCGCTCGGAGGCGGCGCCCCAGTCCTCGCGGTAGGCGTAGTCGTTCCACTCGGGGATCAGGTTCCCGAGCGGGCAGCCGTTGTGGCAGAACGGGATGCCGCAGTCCATGCACCGACTGGCCTGCTTGCTGATGATCGGCAGCAGGGAGCCGGGGACGTAGACCTCGTTCCAGTCCTTGAGGCGCTCCTCGACCGGACGGGACGTGGCGACCTCGCGGCCGTGGTTCAGAAAGCCCTTCGGGTCAGCCATTGATCGCCGCCTCCATCATCTTCTCGTGGGTCTCGGACTCGGAGAGACCGGCTCGCTCGGCGGCGTCCTTGGCGGCGAGCACTGCCTTGTACGTGCTGGGGATGATCTTGCTGAAGCGCTCCACGGCCGTGTCCCACTCGGCGAGCAGCTTCTCGGCGACGGTGGAGCCCGTCTCCTCGTGGTGCCGGCGCACGACGTCCTTCAGCCACTGCTTGTCGGTGTCGTCCAGCGCCTCGACCGCGTCCAGGTTGCCGGCGTTGACGTTGTCCCGGTCGAGATCGACGACGTAGGCGATGCCGCCGGACATGCCGGCCGCGAAGTTGCGCCCGGTCTCGCCGAGGACGACCGCGTGGCCGCCGGTCATGTACTCGCAGCCGTGGTCGCCCACGCCTTCGGAGACGACCGTCGCGCCGGAGTTGCGGACGCAGAACCGCTCGCCGACCTTGCCGCGCAGGAACATCTCGCCGCCGGTGGCGCCGTAGCCGATGGTGTTGCCCGCGATGACGCTGTACTCGGCGAGGTGGTCGGCGCCGCGGTCCGGCCTGACGACGATCCGGCCGCCGGAGAGGCCCTTGCCGACGTAGTCGTTGGCGTCGCCCTCCAGGCGCAGCGTGATGCCGCGCGGGACGAAGGCACCGAAGGACTGGCCGGCGGAGCCGGTGAAGGTGATGTCGATGGTGTCGTCGGGCAGGCCCGCGCCACCGAACTTCTTGGTCACCTCGTGGCCGAGCATGGTGCCGACCGTGCGGTTGATGTTGCGGATGGCGACCCGGGCGCGCACCGGCTGGGCGTCGGCGGCACCGTTGGCGTTGAGCGCGTCGGCGGCGAGCTTGATCAGCTCGTTGTCGAGCGCCTTCTCCAGGCCGTGGTCCTGCTCCACGATCCGGTGGCGGACGGCGCCCTCGGGCAGCTCGGGCACGTGGAACAGCGGCTCCAGGTCCAGGCCCTGCGCCTTCCAGTGGTCGACGGCGCGGGTGACGTCGAGGACCTCGGCGTGGCCGACGGCCTCGTCGATGGAGCGGAAGCCCAGCTCGGCGAGGAGCTCGCGGACCTCCTGGGCGATGAACCGGAAGAAGTTCACCACGTACTCGGCCTTGCCGGAGAACCGGTCGCGCAGCACCGGGTTCTGCGTGGCGATACCGACCGGGCAGGTGTCCAGGTGGCAGACGCGCATCATGACGCAGCCGGAGACCACCAGCGGCGCGGTGGCGAAGCCGAACTCCTCGGCGCCGAGCAGCGCGGCGACGACCACGTCGCGGCCGGTCTTGAGCTGGCCGTCGGTCTGCACGACGATCCGGTCGCGCAGGCCGTTGAGCAGCAGGGTCTGCTGGGTCTCGGCCAGGCCCAGCTCCCAGGGGCCGCCCGCGTGCTTCAGGGAGGTGAGCGGGGAGGCACCCGTGCCGCCGTCGTGGCCGGAGATCAGCACCACGTCCGCGTGCGCCTTGGACACGCCCGCCGCGACCGTGCCGACGCCGACCTCGGAGACCAGCTTGACGTGGATGCGCGCCTGGGGGTTGGCGTTCTTCAGGTCGTGGATCAGCTGGGCGAGGTCCTCGATGGAGTAGATGTCGTGGTGCGGCGGCGGGGAGATGAGCCCCACGCCCGGCGTGGAGTGACGCGTCTTCGCGACCCACGGGTAGACCTTGTGGCCGGGCAGCTGGCCGCCCTCGCCGGGCTTGGCGCCCTGGGCCATCTTGATCTGGATGTCGTCGGAGTTGACCAGGTACTCGCTGGTGACGCCGAAGCGGCCGGAGGCGACCTGCTTGATCGAGGACCGGCGGGCCGGGTCGTACAGGCGCTCGGGGTCCTCGCCGCCCTCACCGGTGTTGGACTTGCCGCCCAGCTGGTTCATGGCGATGGCGAGGGTCTCGTGCGCCTCCTGCGAGATGGAGCCGTACGACATGGCGCCGGTGGAGAACCGCTTGACGATCTCGCTGACCGGCTCGACCTCGTCGACCGGGACCGGCGTGCGGCCGGACTTGAAGCCGAACAGGCCGCGCAGCGTCATCAGCCGCTCGGACTGCTCGTTCACACGCTCGGTGTACTTCTTGAAGATGTCGTACTTGCCGGCGCGGGTGGAGTGCTGGAGGCGGAAGACCGTCTCCGGGTCGAACAGGTGCGGCTCGCCCTCGCGGCGCCACTGGTACTCGCCGCCGATGTCCAGGGCACGGTGCGCCGGGGCGATGCCGGAGGCCGGGTAGGCCTTGGCGTGCCGGGCGGCGACCTCCTTGGCGACGACGTCGATGCCGACGCCGCCGATCTTGGTGGTGGTGCCGTTGAAGTACTTCGCGACGAAGGCCTCGTCCAGGCCGACGGCCTCGAAGACCTGGGCCCCGCGGTAGGAGGCGACGGTGGAGATGCCCATCTTGGACATGACCTTCAGCACGCCCTTGCCGAGGGCGTAGATGAGGTTGCGGATGGCCTGCTCGGGCTCGATGCCCGGGAGGAAGGTGCCGGCGCGGACCAGGTCCTCGACGGTCTCCATCGCCAGGTAGGGGTTGACGGCCGCGGCGCCGTAGCCGATGAGCAGGGCGACGTGGTGGACCTCGCGGACGTCGCCGGCCTCGACCAGCAGGCCCACCTGGGTGCGCTGCTTGGTGCGGATGAGGTGGTGGTGGACGGCCGCGGTGAGCAGCAGCGACGGGATCGGCGCGTGCTCGGCGTCGGAGTGCCGGTCGGACAGGACGATCAGCCGGGCGCCGTTCTCGATGGCCGCGTCGGCCTCGGCGCAGATCTCCTCGATCCGGGCCGCGAGGGCGTCCCCGCCGCCGTGCACCCGGTACAGGCCGGAGAGGGTCGCGGCCTTGAAACCGGGCATGTCGCCGTCGGCGTTGATGTGGATGAGCTTGGCCAGCTCGTCGTTGTCGATGACCGGGAAGGGCAGGACGACGGAGCGGCAGGAGGCGGCCGTGGGCTCCAGCAGGTTGCCCTGCGGGCCGAGGGAGGACCGCAGCGACGTCACCAGCTCCTCGCGGATGGCGTCCAGCGGCGGGTTGGTGACCTGCGCGAACAGCTGCGTGAAGTAGTCGAAGAGCAGCCGCGGGCGGTCCGAGAGCGCGGCGATCGGCGAGTCGGTGCCCATCGAGCCGATCGGCTCGGCGCCGGACTTGGCCATCGGCGCGAGGATGACGCGCAGCTCCTCCTCGGTGTAGCCGAAGGTCTGCTGGCGGCGGGTGACCGAGGCGTGGGTGTGCACGATGTGCTCGCGCTCGGGCAGGTCGCTCAGCTCGATCTCGCCGGCCTCCAGCCACTCGGCGTACGGGTTCTCCGCCGCGAGCTGGGCCTTGATCTCGTCGTCCTCGATGATGCGGTGCTCGGCGGTGTCCACGAGGAACATGCGGCCGGGCTGGAGGCGGCCCTTGCGGACGACCCTGGCCGGGTCGATGTCCAGGACGCCGACCTCGGAGCCGAGGACGACGAGGCCTTCGTCGGTGACCCAGTAGCGGCCGGGGCGCAGGCCGTTGCGGTCGAGGACCGCGCCGACCTGGGTGCCGTCGGTGAAGGTGACGCAGGCCGGGCCGTCCCAGGGCTCCATCATCGTGGAGTGGTACTGGTAGAAGGCGCGCCGGGCCGGGTCCATGGAGTCGTGGTTCTCCCACGCCTCCGGGATCATCATCAGCACCGAGTGCGGCAGCGAGCGGCCGCCGAGGTGGAGCAGCTCCAGGACCTCGTCGAAGGAGGCGGAGTCGGAGGCGTCGGGCGTGCAGATCGGGAAGATCCGGTCGATCTTCTCCTGGTCGCCGAACAGGTCGGAGACGAGCTGGGACTCGCGGGCCGCCATCCAGTTCCGGTTGCCCTTGACCGTGTTGATCTCGCCGTTGTGCGCGACGAAGCGGTACGGGTGGGCCAGCGGCCAGCTCGGGAAGGTGTTGGTGGAGAACCGGGAGTGCACGAGCGCGATCGCGGAGGCGAAGCGGCGGTCGGACAGGTCCGGGAAGAAGGGCTCCAGCTGGCCCGTGGTGAGCATGCCCTTGTAGACGATGGTCCGCGCGGACAGCGACGGGAAGTAGACGCCCACCTCGCGCTCGGCGCGCTTGCGCAGCGCGAAGGCCTTGCGGTCGAGGTCGATGCCCTTCGAGGCGCCGTCGGCGACGAAGATCTGACGGAAGGCCGGCATGGTCGAGCGGGCGGTGGCGCCGAGCAGCTCGGGGGCGACGGGGACCTCGCGCCAGCCGAGGACGGTCAGGCCCTCCTCGGCGGCGATCGCGTCGATGGCCGCGACGGCGTCGGAGGTGCCGTCCACCGGCAGGAAGGCGATGCCGGCGGCGTACGCCCCCGCCTCGGGCAGCTCGAATCCGGCCACCTCGCGGAAGAACGCGTCGGGCACCTGGGAGAGGATGCCGGCGCCGTCGCCCGAGTCCGGCTCGGAGCCGGTGGCACCGCGGTGCTCCAGGTTGCGCAGGACGGTCAGGGCCTGGTCCACCAGGGTGTGGGACGCCTCGCCGGTCAGGGTGGCGACGAAGCCGACGCCGCAGGCGTCGTGCTCGTTGCGGGGGTCGTACATACCCTGCGCAGCAGGGCGAGCATCCATGAACGACCAGTTCTGGCCATTCGCGGAGTGCTGGGACGGCTGGCGCGGCGTACGCATCGGCTCTCCCGTCGTCGTCAGGTGGCATGTTCAGGTGCCGAGGGACGACGTTGGCCCTCTGCGTTTCAGCAAAATTTCGTGCAGGCTACATGATGGAGCGGTTCTCGGGAACCGGATACTCCGTTCCAACATGCGGACACCGCACGGGGATCGGGCGGGGGTACCGCGCCCGGCGGCGGAAGCTGTGAGGGCCGTGACGGACAGATCGATGCCCGGTCGGCCCGGGGGCGCGGAGCGAGCCTCGTCGCCCACTCCACGGATGCACAAGCGGGCCTCATTGCCCACAGCGCTTACGGCTCATGCCCGGTGGTCACGCACTCGAAACCAGCGAGTAACGGCAAACTTATACGGTCCCTCGTATAGAACCGGGCCGGGTCATCCTAGGGCCGTACCGAACAGGCTGCCCAGGGCGTACGTCACACCGGCCGCCGCGCCACCGAGGGCGAGCTGCCGCAGCCCGCTGTACCACCAGCTGCGCGCGGTCACCTTGGCCACCACGGCACCGCAGAGGAACAGCCCGGCGAGCGCCAGCAGCACCGCCGGCCACAGCGCGGTCGCGCCGAGCAGATACGGCAGTACGGGCAGCAGGGCGCCCAGCGCGAAGGAGCCGAACGACGACACGGCGGCGACCAGCGGCGAGGGCAGGTCGGAGGGGTCGATGCCGAGTTCCTCGCGGGCGTGGATCTCCAGGGCCTGCTCGGGGTCGCGGGAGAGCTGCCGGGCGACCTCCCGGGCGAGGCCGGGCTCGACGCCGCGCGCCTGGTAGAGGGCGGCCAGCTCGGCCTCCTCGTCCTTGGGGTGCTTGCGCAGCTCGCGGCGCTCGACGTCCAGTTCCGCCTCGACCAGCTCCCGCTGCGAGGCGACGGAGGTGTACTCGCCGGCGGCCATGGAGAAGGCTCCGGCCGCCAGCCCGGCGAGGCCGCTGAGCACGATGGTCTGCTGGCCGACCGCGCCGCCCGCGACACCGGTCATCAGGGCGAGGTTGGAGACCAGGCCGTCCATCGCGCCGAAGACCGCGGGGCGCAGCCAGCCGCCGTTGACGTCCCGGTGCGTGTGGTTGTCGCGGTGCGCCTCGTGCAGCGCCGCCTCGGTCTCGATGATGGCCACGGATTCCCCCTGGAAATACGCTTCTCTGGACTGAGTCCAACTTTCGACATCACCGAATGTACGCCTCTCTCCGGTGGCCCGCCAGCAAGGAAAGGCTGCGCTTACCTGGGCTTTTGCCGTCCGGCACGCATCCACGACCGCCCTTGCGCAGAACACGACCGCCCTTGCGCAGAGGGCGACCGGGTGACGCTGAGGCCGGCGAGGCTGCGGCGGACCACGCACCGGGGACAGTTCCGCAGAGGGACGCAATGGGAGAGGAGCAGCCGCATGCCATCGACCGCCCCCGGTCCCCCGGTGCCCCGCACGCTGCCGCCCGAGGAGGGCGCCGTATGACCGCACCCGCGTTGACCTGGCTGTACGCGCCCGGGGACCGGCCGCGGGTGGTCGCCGAGGCCCTGGCCGCGGGCGCCGACGTGGTCGTGATCGACCTGGAGGACATGGTCGCCCCGGACCGCAAGGAGTACGCCCGCGCCGCCACCTCCGAGCTGCTGAGCGAGCCCCAGCCCGTGCCGGTGCACGTCCGGGTGAACGCCCTGGACACGCCGCTCGCGACGGCGGACCTCGCGGCGGTGGCCCGGCTGCCCGGTCTGTACGGGCTGCGGCTGCCCAAGGTGACCGCGCCCGAGCAGATCGTCCATGTCGCCGAGACCATCGGGGGCCCACCGCTGTACGCGCTGCTGGAATCCGCGCTGGGCGTGGAGCGCGCCCACGCGGTCGCCGCCGCCCACCCGTGTCTGCGCGGGATCGCGCTGGGCGAGGCGGACCTCCGTGCCGACCTGGGCGCCCGGGACGACACCGGGCTCGACTGGTGCCGGTCACGGGTGGTGGTGGCGGCCCGGGCGGCCGGGCTGGCACCGCCGGTGCAGTCGGTGCACGCGGACACCCGGGACCTGGAGGGCCTGGCGGCCTCCTGCGCCCACGGGCGCGCCCTGGGCTTCTTCGGGCGGGCCGCCGTTCATCCGCGTCAGCTGGCGATCATCGAGCGGGCGTATCTGCCGACGGAGCGGGAGCTGGAGGAGGCGGAGACCGTCGTCAAGGCGGCCGCCGCCCAGCCGGGCGCCCAGACGCTGCCGGACGGCCGCTTCATCGACGCGGCGGTGGCGGCGGCGGCCCAGCGCACGCTGTCCCTGGCGGGACGCCGGGCGTGACGTACGACGCGGGCGCCCGGAGCCGCAGCCCCGGACGCCCGCGCGGTGCCTGCGGGAGGTCAGCCCTTCTTGGCCGGGTCGGCACCGTCCTTCACGTCCGCGTCGGACTTCGCACCGTCCGCGTCGGACTTCGCACCGTCTGCGTCGGACTTCGCACCGTCCGCGTCGGACGCCGGGCCGTCCTTCTTCAGCTTCGGGCCGCTTTCGCCGGAGGTCACGGCGTCTCCGTCCTCGCCGGCGCCGGCCCGGTCCTCGTCGGCCCCCGTCGCCGTCCCGGTGCCGTCGCCGGACTCCGGTGAGGCGGGTTCGACCACGTCCTCCCGGCCCGGGCGCCTCTTCGCCGACACGACGATGTACACCACCGCCAGCAGGAAGACCAGCAGCGCCGTCCAGTTGTTCAGGCGCAGGCCGAGGATGTGGTGGGCGTCGTCGACGCGCATGTACTCGATCCAGAAGCGGCCGGCGCAGTACGCCGCGACGTACAGGGCGAACGCCCGCCCGTGGCCGAGCCGGAAGCGGCGGTCGGCCCAGACGACGAGCAGGGCGACGCCGATGCACCACAGCGACTCGTAGAGGAACGTCGGGTGGTAGGTGCCGGGGATCCTGCCGTCGGCCGACGACGTGATCTCCACCGCCCAGGGCAGGTCGGTGGGCCGCCCGTACAGCTCCTGGTTGAACCAGTTGCCCCAGCGGCCGATGGCCTGGGCGATCGCGATGCCGGGGGCGACCGCGTCGGCGTAGGCCGGCATCGGGATGCCGCGGCGCCGGCAGCCGATCCAGGCGCCCAGCGCACCGAAGGCGATCGCGCCCCAGATGCCGAGCCCGCCCTCCCAGATCTTGAAGGCGTCGACCCAGTCACGGCCCTCGCTGAAGTACAGCTGGTAGTCCGTGATCACGTGGTAGAGCCGGCCGCCGACCAGGCCGAAGGGAACGGCCCAGACCGCGATGTCGGCCACCGTGCCGGCCCGCCCGCCGCGGGCGATCCAGCGCCTGTTGCCGAGCCAGACGGCAACGAAGACGCCGATGATGATGCAGAACGCGTAGCCGCGCAGCGGAACGGGGCCGAGGTACAGCACCCCGCGCGACGGGCTGGGAATGTAGGCAAGTTCCATGGCAGGGTCGACGCTACCGTGCCGGACCGGACCCGCGCCGGGCGGCCCGGCTACGGGTCCATAACGGGCGGGCGGCGGATGCCCGCCGCCGCGCGTCTACTGGTTGGCCTCCTGCACCAGTTGCTTGAACTTGGCGGGGGTCATGGTGCGGTCCTGGTAGATGTTCTTGCCGTCGAGCAGCACGGTCGGCGTGCCGCTGAAGCCGCCGTTGCGGAAGGCCTCGTTGGACTTCTCCACCCAGGCGTCGTGGGTGCCCTCCTCCACGCACTCGCGGAAGGCCTGGGTGTCGAGACCCTCGACCTTGTTCGCCAGCTCGAAGAGCTTGGCGTCCTGGGCGAAGGCGTCGTCGGGCTCCGGCGGCTGGTTGGCGAAGAGCACGTCGTGGTACGGCACGAACTTGCCGGCGTCCTGGGCGCAGGCCGCGGCGTTGGCCGCGTTGGCCGAGCCGGTGCCGCCCATGTTGCCGTCGATGATGGTGGCCAGGTGGTACTCGACCTTGAGCTGTCCGGCGTCGGTCAGCTCGTGGATCACCGGGCGGTAGGCCTGCTCGAAGGCCTTGCAGGCCGGGCAGCGGAAGTCCTCCCAGATGGTGAGCGTCGACTTGGCGCTCTCCTTGCCGACCGGGATCGCGAGGCTGTCCTCGCCCTGGGCTCCCGAGGGCGCGACGACCGGGCCCGACGCCTCGCTGTCGTCCTTGCCGGCATTGGCGGCGATCACGCCGATGACCGCGGCGAGCCCCAGGACACCGACCACGGTCGCGCCCACGACCAGGCCGCGCCGTCGCCTGTCCGCGCGCTTCTGCTTCTCACGCTCGACCGCCAGCCGCTCCCGGGCTGTGCGCTTTCCCTCACGGTTCTTCTCGCTCACACCCCGCAGAACGAACCGGGGAGGCGCTGAGCGCCTCCCCGGCCCCAGGTCCACCCGTTCGAGGGACCCGGACGACGCGGTGCCGTCACCCCTGTCCGCGCACGCCCTTCGCGAGATCGGCGGCGAGTTCGCGGACGCCCGCCAGGCCGGCCGCGTCGTCGGGCGCGTCCAGCATCCGCTTGACGAAGGCCGAGCCGACGATCACGCCGTCGGCGAAGCCGGCCACCTCGGCCGCCTGCGTGGCGTTGGAGACCCCGAGCCCGACGCAGACCGGCAGGTCGGTGGTGGCGCGGGTGCGCCGCACCAGGTCCTCGGCCTGCGAGCTGACCGTCTCCCGGGTGCCGGTGACGCCCATGAGGGAGGCGGCGTAGACGAAGCCGCTGCCCGCGGCGGTGATCTCGGCGAGTCGCTCGTCCCTGCTGCTGGGCGCGACGACGAAGACCGTGGCGAGGCCGTGCTTGTCGGCGTGCTCCTTCCACAGGGCCGACTCCTGGACCGGCAGGTCGGGCAGGATGCAGCCGGCGCCGCCCGCCTCGGCCAGCTCGGCGGTGAAGCGCTCCACGCCGTAGCGGTCGATGGGGTTCCAGTAGGTCATGACGAGGATCGGCTTGCCGGTGGCCGCGTGCGCCTCGCGGACCGTGCGCATCACGTCCGCGATCCGCACGCCGCCGCGCAGGGCGATGTCGTCGGCGGTCTGGATGACCGGGCCGTCGAGGACGGGATCGCTGTGCGGCAGCCCGACCTCGACCACGTCGGCGCCGCTCTCCAGTACCGCCTTGACCGCCTCGATGCCGCCGTCCACGGTCGGGAACCCGGCCGGGAGGTAGGCGATGAGGGCGGAGCGCCCCTCGGCCTTCGCCGCGGCGAGGGTGTCGTTCAGCAGCCGCACGTTCCCGCTCACTTGGCGTCCCCCTCGATCTCGGCGGTGCCGGCGGCGTCCTCGGCCACCTGGGCATCGGTGTCGTACAGCCCGAAGTACCGGGCGGCGGTGTCCATGTCCTTGTCGCCGCGGCCGGAGAGGTTGACCACGATCAGCCCGTCCTTGCCCAGCTCCTTGCCGACCTCCAGGGCGCCGGCCAGGGCGTGGGCGCTCTCGATGGCCGGGATGATGCCCTCGGTGCGCGACAGCAGGCGCAGGGCCTGCATGGCCGCGTCGTCGGTGATCGCGCGGTACTCGCCGCGGCCGGAGTCCTTCAGGTAGGAGTGCTCCGGGCCGATGCCGGGGTAGTCCAGGCCGGCCGAGATCGAGTACGGCTCGGTGATCTGGCCCTCGTCGTCCTGGAGGACGTAGGAGCGGGAGCCGTGCAGGATGCCGGGCTCGCCCGCGGTGAGCGTGGCCGCGTGCTCGCCGGTGTCGATGCCGTGGCCCGCGGGCTCGCAGCCGATGAGGCGGACGGTCTCGTCCGGGATGAAGGCGTGGAAGAGGCCGATGGCGTTCGAGCCGCCGCCGACGCAGGCGATCGCGGCGTCGGGCAGGCGTCCGGCGCGCTCCAGCAGCTGGCGGCGGGCCTCGACGCCGATGACCCGGTGGAAGTCGCGGACCATCGCCGGGAACGGGTGGGGGCCCGCGACGGTGCCGAAGAGGTAGTGCGTGCGGTCGACGTTGGCGACCCAGTCGCGGAACGCCTCGTTGATGGCGTCCTTCAGGGTGCGGCTGCCGGACTTCACGGCGATGACCTCGGCGCCGAGCATGCGCATGCGGGCCACGTTGAGGGCCTGGCGCTGCGTGTCGACCTCGCCCATGTAGATCGTGCAGTCCAGGCCGAAGAGCGCGCAGGCGGTGGCCGTGGCGACGCCGTGCTGGCCGGCGCCGGTCTCGGCGATCACGCGGGTCTTGCCCATGCGCCTGGTCAGCAGGGCCTGGCCCAGCACGTTGTTGATCTTGTGGGAGCCGGTGTGGTTGAGGTCCTCGCGCTTGAGGAAGACGCGGGCGCCGCCGGCGTGCTCGGCGAACCGGGGCACCTCGGTGAGGGCGCTGGGGCGGCCGGTGTAGTTGACCAGCAGGTCGTCGAGTTCGCGGGCGAACTCGGGGTCGTGCTTGGCCTTGTCGTACTCGACGGCGACCTCGTCCACGGCGGCGACGAGGGCCTCCGGGATGAACTTGCCGCCGAACGCGCCGAAGTAGCCTTCGGCGCTGGGGGTGTGACCCTCCGGGTCGGGGATGAAGAACTCGCTGGGCATGCGGAAACCTCACGGTGAGTGTGTCTGGGGGTACCAATCGCCGTGGGGGCGGGGTTCGTCAGTCGGCTGCGCGCCGGATGTGGCTGGTCGCGCAGTTCCCCGCGCCCCTTTCGGGGCGAGGGTTGTCTGTCGGCTGCGAGCTGCGTGTGGCTCGTCGGCCCACGCGGCGGAGCCGCACATCAGTAGAGCCCCGCGCCCCTCAAAGGGAGGCGCGCTGCCATCGGCGGCCGTTGACCTGGCCCGGTTCGTCACCGATCACGTACCGCACCCGGCGGCCGTGGACCCGGCGCGCGGGGGCGCGGCAGCCGCGGGGGCGGCAGCCGCGTGCCAGGCGCGCGTACGGGTCCCTGGTCGGCAGGGTCGGCAGGTCGGTCATCGGGGGTCAGCCTACCGGGGTGTCAGCCTCTGCCGTGGCGCAGTGCCGGGTGGGCGCCCGCGGCGACCAGGTCGGCGACGGCGGCCTTCGGGTTTCCGCCGGTGACCAGGGACTCGCCGACGAGGACGGCGTCGGCGCCCTCGTTGGCGTAGGCGATGAGGTCGTGGGGGCCGCGGACGCCGGACTCGGCGACCTTGACGATGGTGTCGGGGATCTCCGGGGCGACCCGCTCGAAGGTGCCGCGGTCGACCTCCAGGGTCTTGAGGTTGCGCGCGTTGACGCCGATGACCTTGGCGCCGGCGTCCACCGCGCGGTCCACCTCGTCCTCGTCGTGCACCTCGACCAGCGGGGTCAGGCCGATGGACTCGGCTCGCTCGATCAGCGACTCCAGGGCCGACTGCTCCAGCGCGGCGACGATCAGCAGCGCCAGGTCGGCGCCGTAGGCCCGGGCCTCCCACAGCTGGTAGGAGGTGACGATGAAGTCCTTGCGCAGCACCGGGATGTCCACCCGGGCGCGCACCGCCTCCAGGTCGGCCAGCGAGCCGCCGAAGCGGCGCTGCTCGGTGAGGACGGAGATGACGGCCGCGCCGCCCGCCTCGTAGTCCGCGGCGAGTCCGGCGGGGTCGGCGATGGCGGCCAGCGCCCCCTTGGACGGGCTGGAGCGCTTCACCTCGCAGATGACCTTGACGCCGTCACCCCGCAGGGCGGCCGCGCCGTCCCTGGCGGCGGGCGCCTTGGCCGCGCGCTCCTTGAGCTCGTCGAGGCTGACGCGCGCCTGCCGCTCCGCGAGGTCGGCACGGACTCCGTCGATGATCTCGTCGAGCACACTCACGCGAGCGGCCCCCTTCCTGACGGTGAAAACCGGTGGTCACTGCGATGGTATCCGCAGCAGGGCGAAGGCCTCGCATCCGGTTGACGCCGGTCCCACTACCTGGACATTCGGCAGATGATCAAGGATGGAGCCAGCCACCGAACGGCAGGTTCCGGACAACGGTGAAGACCAGCAGCAACGCGCCCAGCACCCACACGAGCGCCGGTGGCGGCGCGAAGGGCGACGGCCGGCCGCGCGCCGCACGGACCACCCAGACGGTCCACAGCACGGCGAAGGCCAGATAGCCGAGGACGGCCGGGGCGTTGGCCTGGAGCGCGGCGGCCAGGTCTCCGTGCACGAAGGCGTGGGCGCTGCGCAGTCCGCCGCAGCCGGGGCAGTAGATGCCGGTGTACTGGAGCAGGGGGCAGGCGGGGTAGTGGCCGGGTTCGTTGGGGTCCACGGTCCCGACGTACGCGAAGGCGCCGGCGACGGCGGTCAGCACCCCGGCCGGGACGGCCAGCCGGGACGCGGCCCTCCGGCCGGCCCGCGGGGCGGTGGCGGCGGCCGGTGCGGGGGTCGGGGAGGGGCTCGGCGGTGCGATGTTCCGAAGATCGGCGTCCACGCGTGCATTGTGCCCGCCGTGGACCGCCGCCGCACATGCGCGAGGGGCGGCCGGCACCGGGCCGGCCGCCCCTCGAAGAGGCCTCGCGCGGGGTGGTTCAGCCCTCGGCGCCCGCCGGACGGTGCTGGTCCGCGGTCTGGTGGACCGGGTGGGTGTCCTTCGGCTGGCCCATGCCCATCATGCGCATGACGCCGCCGACGACACCGCCGAGGAGGACGACGCCCAGGCCGGCCCAGAAGCCGACCGGCTGGTCCATCACCATGAACGCGCCCGCGGCGCAGAAACCGATGAAGGCGATGATGACACCGGTCCAGGCGGCCGGGGTGTGACCGTGGCTGCTGCCCGCCATTGCTTGCTCCTCGTTGCTGTGTGCCTGTGTGAGCGGGGACGCTCATGGTCATTGTCCCGCACGCGCGCGTGCGGTGTGAGCGGGGGTGCGGGTGGCCGCTGCCACCTGGCCGAACCGGGCTGCGCACCCGGCCGGACGGGGGTGCGCGGCCCGGCCGGACCGGGGTCAGGCGCCGGTCGGGTCCTCGCCCCGGTCCAGGGCCTTCCACAGGTCCTCGGGACGGTCGGGGTCGACGGCGGGAGCGGTGCGCCGCGGGCGGGCGGACCCGGCGCGCTCGTAGCGGCCGGACATGGCGGGCCACAGCCGGCCGTAGCGCAGGGCGAGCAGCCCGGCCAGCAGGATCAGGGCGCCGCCCGCGGCGGCGACGTAGGGCCACGCCGTGTGGCTGAGGGCGGCCACGGTGGCCGAGGTGTCGCCGGCGGCCCGCGCGGCCTTCTCGTCGAGCGCGGAGCTGTCGGAGGCGCCGGCGAGGGCCGCGACGACCGTGCCGGCGCCGCACAGCGCGAGCAGCCCGGACACGGCGAGCCGCCCGGCCCGGCGGACGGCGAAGACGGCGACGAGCGCGGCGAGGCCCACTATGGCGAGCGCCGCGGGGACGCCCGTGACGTCGCTGCCCTTGGCGGTCAGGGGGAAGTCGCCGCCGGCCACCGTCGCGGTGCCCTCCGCCCACTGCTGGCGGGTGGCCAGCAGGGTGACGGCCGCGCCCAGCGCACCGGACAGCAGTGCGAGGGCGAGGCTCCGGCGGCCGGTCCGCGCCGGGCGGGGGGCTTCGGGACGGGGGTGAGGTACAGCAGTCACGTACTCCACTATCGCCCGGACTCCGGGTGAACCGGCACCCGGGGTGGCCCCCGGGTGCGTGAGAAACGCCCTACGCGCCCTGCGTGCCGAGCCGGTTGGCGGTGTGCACCGCCCGCAGCACCGCCGCCGCCTTGTTGCGGCACTCGGTGTCCTCGGCGACCGGGTCGGAGTCGGCGACGACGCCGGCGCCGGCCTGGACGTGGGCGGTGCCGTCGCGCAGCAGCGCGGTGCGGATGGCGATGGCGGTGTCGGAGTCGCCCGCGAAGTCGAGGTAGCCGACGCAGCCGCCGTACAGGCCCCGGCGGGAGGGTTCCAGCTCGTCGATGATCTGCATGGCGCGCGGCTTGGGGGCGCCGGAGAGGGTGCCGGCCGGGAAGCAGGCGGTGAGCACGTCGAAGGCGGTGCGGTCGGCCGAGACCCGCCCGGTGACCGTGGAGACGATGTGCATGACGTGCGAGTACCGCTCGATGGACATGAAGTCCACGACCTCCACCGAGCCGGGCTCGCAGACCCGCCCGAGGTCGTTGCGGCCGAGGTCGACGAGCATCAGGTGCTCGGCGCGCTCCTTGGGGTCGGCGAGCAGTTCGTCGGCGAGGGCCTGGTCCTCCTGCGGGGTGGCGCCGCGGTGCCGGGTGCCGGCGATGGGATGCACCATGGCCCGCCCGTCCTCGACCTTGACCAGGGCCTCGGGGGACGATCCGACGACGTCGAAGCCGTCGAGGCGGAACAGGTACATGTACGGGGAGGGGTTCGTCGCCCGCAGTACCCGGTAGACGTCCAGCGCGCTCGCCGTGCACGGCGTCTCGAACCGCTGCGACGGTACGACCTGGAAGGCCTCGCCCGCGCGGATGCGCTCCTTGATGTCCGTGACGGCCGCCTGGTAGTCGGGGCCGCCCCACCGCGCGGTGTACTCGGGCAGCTCCGAGGGCGGGAGCGCGGCCGGCGGCTGGGCGACCGCGCGGCCGAGGTCGGCCTCCATGGCGTCCAGGCGGGCGACGGCGTCGGCGTACGCCTCGTCCACGCCGGTGGCCAGGTCGTTGTGGTTGATCGCGTTGGCGATCAGCCAGACCGAGCCCTCCCAGTGGTCCATGACGGCGAGGTCGCTGGTGAGCAGCATGGTCAGCTCGGGCAGGCGGAGGTCGTCACGCTCGCCGGGGCCGATCTTCTCCAGTCGGCGCACGATGTCGTAGCCGAGGTAGCCGACCATGCCGCCGGTGAAGGGCGGCAGGCCCAGGTCGTGGGCGAGGTCCCGCGGGGTGTGCAGGGCCTGGACGGTGGCGCGCAGGGCGGCGAGCGGGTCGCCCTCGGTGGGGACGCCGACGGGCGCGGCGCCGAGCCAGTATGCCTGACCGTCGCGCTCGGTGAGGGTGGCGGCCGACCGTACGCCCACGAACGAGTAGCGGGACCAGGAGCGGCCGTTCTCCGCGGACTCCAGCAAGAAGGTGCCGGGGCGCTCGCCGGCGAGCTTGCGGTAGAGGCCGACCGGGGTGTCGCCGTCGGCGAGGAGCTTGCGGGTGACCGGGATGACCCGGCGGTCGGTGGCGAGCTTGCGGAAGGTCTCCAGGTCCATGACGTCCATGCCGGTCGACCTTACTGATCCGCGGAGGGGGCGGCTGGGGCCGCGCCCTCCTTCAGGAGCACGTCGGTGTCGAAGCAGGTGCGGGCGCCGGTGTGGCAGGCGGCGCCGACCTGGTCGACCTTGACGAGGACGGTGTCGGCGTCGCAGTCCAGGGCGACGGACTTCACCCACTGGACGTGGCCGGAGGTGTCGCCCTTGACCCAGTACTCCTGGCGGCTGCGCGACCAGTAGGTGCAGCGGCCGGTGGTCAGCGTGCGGTGCAGCGCCTCGTCGTCCATCCAGCCGAGCATGAGCACCTCGCCGGTGTCGTGCTGCTGGGCGATGGCGGGCAGGAGACCGTCGGGGCTGCGCTTCAGGCGCGCGGCGATCTCCGGGTCGAGCCGGCTGGGCCGTGGGGAGGTGCTGGTCATGCCGACCATTGTGCCGCGCGCGGGCGGCGCGCCCCGGCCGCGTTCACTGTGCGGACGACGGGGCCGGCCGTAGGCTGACTCCATGTCGACATTCGCCAAGCGTGAACGGCTTCTGCTCGCCGATCTGTTGGAGACGGCGGGCCCGGACGCCCCCACCCTCTGCGAGGGCTGGCGGACGAAGGACCTGGCGGCGCACGTGGTGGTGCGCGAGCGCCGGCCCGACGCCGCCGGAGGGACCCTGATCAAGCAGCTGGCGCCGCGGCTGGACCGGGTGATGGAGGAGTACACCGCGAAGCCGTACGAGGAACTGCTCCAGCTGATCCGCACCGGCCCGCCGCGGTTCTCGCCGTTCCAGCTCAAGCAGGTCGACGAGGCGGCGAACACCGTCGAGTTCTACGTCCACACCGAGGACGTGCGCCGTGCGCAGCCGGACTGGTCGCCCCGGGAGCTGGACCCCGTCTTCCAGGACGCCCTGTGGTCCCGGCTGGAGCGGGCGGCCCGCCTGATGGGCCGGGGCGTGCCGACGGGCCTGGTGCTGCGCCGCCCGAACGGCCAGACGGCGGTCGCCCACCGGGGCACGCCGGTGGTCACGGCGACGGGCGAGCCGTCGGAGCTGCTGCTGTTCGCCTACGGGCGGCAGAGCGCGGCCAAGGTGGACCTGGAGGGCGACGCGGACGCGATCGCCAAGCTCCAGGAGACCAAGCAGCTCGGCATCTGACGCGCGCCCCGCCGGTTCGCGGCGGGGTGCCGCGGATCCCGGCGGCCGGGTGCGGCGGGCTGCGGGGGCGGGTGCCGGCGGGGGCTACCGCGGCAGCTCGGCGTTGCGCAGTGCCGGTACGCACAGCGCGACCACGCCGCCGAGGCCGCAGACCGCGGCGCTGACGGCGAAGACGGGGCCGGTGCCCCACACGCCGATGGCGGCGGCGGACAGCGGCATGCTGAGCGGGGTCACCCCGAGGCTGACGAGGCCGGAGACGGCGCTGACCCGCCCCAGGTAGCCGGGGGCCGACTGGGTCTGGAGCAGGGCACCGCACAGGGCGCCGCTGAGCCCGGTCAGCAGCCCGACGAGCACGGCCGTGCCGACCGCCGCGGCGAGGCCCGGCACCTGGGCGAGCAGGCCGATCGCCGCCGCGCCGGGGACGATGGCGCCGCCGACGGCGAGTCCGGCGCGCGGCACCCGCCCGCGCACCGTCAGCAGCAGCGCCGCGGCCCCCGCCCCGGCGCCGAACCCGCCCAGCACCCAGCCCACGCCGGAGGCCCCCCAGCCACGCTGGTCGGCGAGCAGGGTCAGACCGATGTTCAGGGGGCCGACGAAACCCAGGTCGCCGAGGGCGATGACGACCAGCAGGGGGGCCAGGACCGGGTGCCGGCGGATGTAGCCCAGGCCGATGACGAGATCCCGCCAGGCGGTGGTGGCCCCGGGGGCCGAGGTGACACCGGAGGCGGAGCCCGAAGCGGTCCCGGAGGCCGGGGCGGCCTCGGAGGCCGAGCCGGCCCCGGAGGCCGAGCCGGCCCTGGCAGCAGAGGTCTCCGCGTCGTCCGGGGGCAGCTCCCGCATCCGTACGGAGACCAGCAACGGCACCGACGCGGCGATCAGCAACCCGGCGAGCGCGAAGGCGGTGGCCGGTCCGCCGACGGCGACCCCGAGGCCGCCGAGCGGGGCCCCGACCACGCTCGCGAACCGGATGGCCAGGCCCCGCATGCCCTGTACGCGGGCGAGCTGGGCCTTGCCGGTGAGCCGGGGCGGCAGCGCCCCCACGGCGGGCAGGAAGACGGCGTCGACGGCGCCGAAGACGAGCGCGAGCAGCACCAGCGGCCACAGGCCGGGGCTGGTGACGAACAGCAGCGCGGCGGCGGCCAGGACGGCGGCGCAGCGCACGGCGTCGCTGCCGATGACCACCCGGCGCGGCCCGAACCGGTCGGCGACCACTCCCCCGCCGAGCATCAGCAGGGCGCGCGGCACGGCGCTGACGGCGGTGACGAGCCCGGCCTGCGCGGGGCTGCCGGCCTGGACGGCGGCCCAGGACAGGGCCAGGAAGAACACCGTGTCGCCCAGCATCGAGAGGGTGTACGCGGCCACCCAGCGCAGCACGTTGCCGTCGCGGTGCGCGGGGCGGTCGGGCACGCCGGCCGTGGGCGTGAGGGTGTCTGTCACGGTCGGTCCTCGCGGGATCGGAGCAGAAGGCGCCTGCCGGCGGTGTCGTCGGTACGGCCCCGCCGCGCGAGCGCGGGAGCGGCGGCGCCCCGGCCGGGCGCCGAGCGGCACGCCGTACGCCTTCCGGGGCGGGACGCCGTTCCCCGCCCGGAGCGCCACGCCGCACGCCCTTCCGGGGCGGGACGCCGTTCCCCGCCCGGAGCGCCACGCCGCACGCCCTTCCGGGGCGGGACGCCATACACCGGCGGAGGCGGAACGCCGTACACCGGCGGCAGTGCGCCCCACGCCCGTGGGCCCGGCGTGGGCCTGCGGGCGCCCCGGGCGCCGGGCCGGGGCGCACGGCGGCGGCGTCACCTGACCGGGTGACCCGCCTCCCGCAGCGCCTGCTTGACCTGCCCGATGCGCAGGTCGCCGAAGTGGAAGACGGAGGCGGCCAGCACCGCGTCGGCGCCTGAGTCGATGGCCGGCGGGAAGTCGGCGAGCCTGCCGGCGCCGCCGGAGGCGATGACCGGGACGGTGACGTGCTTGCGGACCGCCGCGATCATCTCCAGGTCGTAGCCGTCCTTGGTGCCGTCCGCGTCCATCGAGTTCAGCAGGATCTCCCCGGCGCCCAGCTCGGCGGCCCGGTGGGCCCACTCGACGGCGTCGATGCCGGTGCCACGCCGGCCGCCGTGGGTGGTGACCTCGAAGGTCCCGGACTCCGTGCGGCGGGCGTCGACCGACAGGACCAGCACCTGGCGCCCGAAGCGCTCGGCGATCTCCCGGATCAGCTCGGGACGGGCGATCGCCGCCGTGTTGACGCCGACCTTGTCCGCGCCCGCCCGCAGCAGCCGGTCCACGTCCTCGGCGCTGCGCACACCGCCGCCGACGGTCAGCGGGATGAACACCTGCTCGGCGGTGCGCCGCACCACGTCGTAGGTGGTCTCGCGGTTGCCGGACGAGGCGGTGATGTCCAGGAACGTCAGCTCGTCGGCGCCCTCGGCGTCGTACACCTTGGCCATCTCGACGGGGTCGCCCGCATCGCGCAGGTTCTGGAAGTTGACGCCCTTGACGACCCGGCCGTTGTCCACGTCCAGGCAGGGGATGACTCGGACCGCCAGGGTCATGAAGTCACTGCTCCTTAGAAATTCCTCTGAATGCTTCGAGTTCCACGGAGACCAGCACGCGCGAGTCGACGAAGCCGTCGACCACCAGGAACGTGGTCACCGGCCGCACCGTGTCGAACAGCTCCTTGTGGGCCCGGCCCGCCGCGTCGACGTCCCGCGCGTGCGCGAGGTGGACGCGGGTGCGGATCACCGACTCCACGCCGAGCCCGAACTCCGCGATCGCCTCCAGCGCACCGGTGAAGGCCACCTTCGCCTGTTCGTACGGGTCGCCCTCGCCGTGGAGGACGTCGCCCTTGAACGACGTGGTGCCCGCCACCAGCACACGGTCGCCCGCCGCGACGGCGCGTGCGAACCCGAGACTGTCTTCCCAGGGACTTCCGCTCTGCACGCGCCGCACGGCTTCGCTCATGACGACACAGCCTCCAAGGCCTCTTCCAGGGTGAACGCCTTCGCGTACAGGGCTTTCCCGACGATGGCGCCTTCAACACCGAGCGGCACCAGACCGGCGATCGCGCGCAGGTCGTCCAGGGACGACACGCCGCCGGAGGCCACCACCGGGCGGTCGGTCGCGGCGCAGACGTTCCTGAGCAGTTCCAGGTTGGGGCCCTGGAGGGTGCCGTCCTTGGCGATGTCGGTGACGACGTACCGGGCGCAGCCCTCCTGGTTCAGGCGGTCCAGCGTCTCGTACAGGTCGCCGCCGTCCCGGGTCCAGCCCCGGCCGCGCAGGGTCGTGCCGCGGACGTCCAGGCCCACCGCGATCTTGTCGCCGTGCTCGGCGATGACCTTGGCGACCCACTCGGGGGTCTCCAGCGCGGCCGTGCCGAGGTTGACCCGGGTGCAGCCGGTGGCGAGCGCGGCGGCGAGGGTGTCGTCGTCGCGGATGCCGCCGGACAGCTCGACCTTGATGTCCATGGCGCCCGCGACCTCGGCGATCAGCTCCCGGTTGTTCCCGGTGCCGAACGCGGCGTCCAGGTCGACCAGGTGCAGCCACTCGGCGCCGGACCGCTGCCAGGCCAGGGCGGCCTCGAGCGGGGAGCCGTAGGAGGTCTCGGTGCCGGACTCGCCGTGCACCAGGCGGACGGCCTGGCCGTCGCGGACGTCGACGGCGGGGAGGAGTTCGAGCTTGCTCATCTCTACAGGGTCTCGATCCAGTTGGTGAGGAGCTGGGCGCCGGCGTCGCCGGACTTCTCGGGGTGGAACTGCGTGGCCCACAGGGCGCCGTTCTCCACGGCGGCCACGAAGGGCTTGCCGTGGGTGGACCAGGTGACCTTGGGGGCGGCGATGGCCGGGTTGTGGGTCTCCAGGGTCCAGTCGTGGACGGCGTAGGAGTGCACGAAGTAGAAGCGGGCGGACGCGTCCAGGCCGGCGAAGAGCTGGGAGTCCTCCGGTGCCTCGACGGTGTTCCAGCCCATGTGGGGTACGACGTCGGCCTGGAGCGGACCGACCGTGCCGGGCCACTCGTCGAGGCCCTCGCTCTCCACACCGTGCTCGATGCCGCGCGCGAAGAGGATCTGCATGCCGACGCAGATGCCCATCACGGGGCGCCCGCCGGACAGCCGGCGGTCGACGACCCAGTCGCCGCGGGCCTCGCGCAGGCCCTTCATGCAGGCGGCGAAGGCGCCGACGCCGGGCACGAGCAGCCCGTCGGCGTTCATCGCCTTGTCGAAGTCACGCGTGATCTCGACGTCGGCCCCGGTCCGGGCGAGGGCGCGCTCGGCGGAGCGGACGTTGCCGAAGCCGTAGTCGAAGACGACGACGCTCTTGGTGCTCAATTCCACACCTCCAGCCGGAGGACGCCCGCGACGAGACACATCGCGGCGCCGATGGAGAGCAGCACGATCAGCCCCTTGGGCATCTGCTGCTTGACGAAGGAGATGATCCCGCCGACCAGGAAGAGACCGACGACGATCAGAAGAGTGGACAGGCCGGTCATGGCTCTACAGCGCGCCCTTCGTGGACGGCAGGATGCCCGCGGCGCGCGGGTCCCGCTCGGAGGCGTACCTGAGCGCCCGGGCCAGCGCCTTGAACTGGCACTCCACGATGTGGTGCGCGTTGCGCCCGTAGGGCACGTGCACGTGCAGGGCGATCTGCGCCTGGGCGACGAAGGACTCCAGGATGTGCCGGGTCATCGTGGTGTCGTACTCGCCGATCATCGGCGCCATCTTCTCGGGCTCGGTGTGCACCAGGTAGGGGCGGCCGGAGAGGTCGACGGTGACCTGGGCGAGGGACTCGTCCAGCGGGACCGTGCAGTTGCCGAAGCGGTAGATGCCCACCTTGTCGCCGAGGGCCTGCTTGAAGGCGGCGCCCAGCGCGAGGGCGGTGTCCTCGATGGTGTGGTGGGAGTCGATGTGCAGGTCGCCGTCGGTCTTCACGGTCAGGTCGAACAGACCGTGCCGGCCGAGCTGGTCGAGCATGTGGTCGTAGAAGCCGACGCCCGTGGCGATGTCGGTCTTGCCGGTGCCGTCGAGATCGATCTCGACGAGGACCGAGGTCTCCTTGGTGGTGCGCTCCACGCGCCCGACGCGGCTCATCCGCTCTGCTCCTGTTCCTTCTTCAACTCGCGTACCGCATCGAGGAACGCGTCGTTCTCGGCCGGCGTTCCCGCGGTGACCCGCAGCCACCCCGGCACGCCGTTGTCCCGGACCAGGACGCCCCGGTCGAGGATCTTCCGCCAGGCCTCGTGTGCATCGGCGAAGCGTCCGAACTGCACGAAGTTGGCGTCGGACTCGGTCACCCGGTAGCCGATCTCCCGCAGCTCGGCGACGAGGCGGTCCCGTTCGGCCTTGAGCTGATCGACGTACGTCAGCAGTGTGTCCGTGTGCTCCAGGGCGGCCAGCGCGGTCGCCTGGGTGACGGCCGACAGGTGGTACGGCAGCCGGACCAGCTGGACGGCGTCCACGACCGCCGGGTGCGCGGCGAGGTAGCCCAGGCGCAGGCCCGCCGCGCCGAACGCCTTCGACATCGTGCGGGAGATCACGAGGTTCGGGCGGCCGTCCAGCAGCGGCAGCAGCGAGTCGCCGTGGCTGAACTCGATGTAGGCCTCGTCCACCACGACCATCGACGGCTTCGCCGCCTGCGCGGCGTCGTGGAGCGCGAGGACCGCCTCCGGCGGGACGGCGTTGCCGGTGGGGTTGTTGGGGGTGGTGACGAAGACGACGTCCGGGCGGTGCTCGGCGATCGCCTTCTCGGCGGCGGGGACGTCGATGGTGAAGTCCTCGTGCCGCGGTCCGGAGATCCAGCCGGTGCCGGTGCCGCGGGCGATCAGGCCGTGCATCGAGTACGACGGCTCGAAGCCGATCGCCGTGCGTCCGGGCCCGCCGAAGGTCTGCAACAGCTGCTGGATGACCTCGTTGGAGCCGTTGGCCGCCCAGACGTTGCGCAGGCCCACGCGGTACCCGGAGGTCTCCGTCAGGTACGCGGCCAGCCTGGTGCGCAGCTCGACGGCGTCGCGGTCCGGGTAGCGGTTCAGGCTCCGGGCGGCCTCGCGGACCCGCTCGGCGATCCGCTCGACCAGCGGCTCGGGCAGCGGGTAGGGGTTCTCGTTGGTGTTCAGCCGTACGGGCACGTCGAGCTGGGGCGCGCCGTAGGGGGACTTGCCGCGCAGCTCGTCCCGTACGGGGAGATCGTCGATGCCTGTCACTTGCCGTCCGGTACCTTCCAGTCGAACCTCGCCTTGATCGCCGCGCCGTGCGCGGGCAGGTCCTCCGCCTCCGCCAGCGTCACCACGTGGTGCGCGACCTCGGCGAGCGCGTCGCGCGTGTAGTCGACGATGTGGATGCCGCGCAGGAAGGACTGGACGGACAGGCCCGAGGAGTGGCAGGCGCAGCCGCCGGTGGGCAGGACGTGGTTGGAGCCGGCCGCGTAGTCGCCGAGGGAGACGGGCGCCCAGGGGCCGACGAAGACGGCGCCGGCGTTCTTGACGCGCTCGGCCACCTCGGTGGCGCGGGCCGTCTGGATCTCCAGGTGCTCCGCGCCGTAGGCGTCGACCACGCGCAGGCCCTCCTCGACGCCGTCGACCAGCACGATCGCGGACTGCCTGCCCTTGAGGGCGGGCACGATCCGGTCGTCGACGTGCTTGGTGGCGGCGACCTGCGGCTGGAGCTCCCGCTCGACGGCGTCGGCGAGCCGCACGGAGTCGGTGACGAGGACGGCGGCGGCCAGCGGGTCGTGCTCGGCCTGGCTGATCAGGTCGGAGGCGACGTGCACCGGGTCGGCGGTGTCGTCGGCCAGGATGGCGATCTCGGTCGGGCCGGCCTCGGCGTCGATGCCGATCCTGCCGGTGAAGTAGCGCTTGGCCGCGGCGACCCAGATGTTGCCGGGGCCGGTGACCATGTTGGCGGGCGGGCAGGACTCGGTGCCGTACGCGAACATGGCGACGGCGGTGGCGCCGCCGGCCGCGTACACCTCGTCCACGCCGAGCAGGGCGCAGGCGGCGAGGATCGTGGGGTGCGGGAGCCCGCCGAACTCGGCCTGGGCCGGTGAGGCGAGCGCGACGGAGCCGACGCCGGCCTCCTGGGCGGGCACGACGTTCATCACCACGGACGACGGGTAGACCGACCGGCCGCCGGGCGCGTACAGGCCCACGCGCTCCACCGGCACCCACTTCTCGGTGACCGTGCCGCCGGGCACGACCTGGGTGGTGTGGGCCGTGCGGCGCTGTGCGCGGTGGACGAGACGGGCGCGGCGGATGGACTCCTCCAGGGCCGCGCGGACGGCCGGGTCCAGTTCCTCCAGGGCGCGGGTGAGGGCCGCGGCCGGCACCCGCACCTGGTCGAGCCGGACGCCGTCGAACTGCTCGGCGAAGTCGATCAGCGCCGCGTCGCCCCGATGATGCACGGCCTCGCAGATCGGCCGCACCTTCTCCAGGGCGGCAGCGACGTCGAAGTCGGCTCGGGGCAGCAGGTCGCGCAGGGCGGGGCCCTCGGGAAGGGCGTCGCCGCGCAGATCGATTCGGGAGATCACGGAACCAATTCTCTCAGACCCGCGTCGGGCACCGTCCGCGCGTATCAATGGCTGATACAGACCGGTCCGGCACCCTCGGAGATCCCCTTCACTGCGAGTGTTCAGGTGGTCACCCAGCGGGCATGAACAGGTGTACGAAGGTACGGACCGGCGAGTAGCGGGGGAGGAAGTGAAGCACCGTGACCGAGGGGGCCGGCCGCCGGGCCGGGGAACCGCCCGACGACCTGACCGTGACCGAGGCCGGCATGTGGCAGGCCTTCCGCAACGGCACCGTGTACGACCTGAGCAGCGGGGACACCGTCGTCGACGATCCGCACGGCGGGCACCCCTGGGGGCCCGAGCGGACCGTGCGGGCCCGCGTCGTGTGCTGGCTGCTGCTCGACGGGCCGCCCGCGCTGGCCGGCCGGGTCTCGTCGCTGAAGCTGGCCGGCGTGCAGGTCAGCGGCACGATGGATCTGGCGGGCGGCACCGTGGTGCCCTACGTCGAGCTGCGCGGCTGCCGCTTCGAGAACGAGGTGCTGCTGCCGGAGACCCGTTTCACGACCGTCCGGCTGGTGGACTGCTCGGTGCCGCGCCTGGAGGCGGCCCGGCTGCACACCGAGGGCGATCTGCATCTGCCGCGCTGCCGGTTCCACCGGGGTGTGCGGCTGACCGACGCGCAGATCGGTACGGACCTGCTGCTCAACCAGGCGGTCGCGCACCGGGACCGCAGCGGGCGGGCCATCGCGGCGGACGGGCTGACGGTCGGGCAGGACCTCCAGGCGGAGATGCTGGAGACGCACGGCGAGCTGAGCCTGCGCAGCGCCACGGTCGGTGTCTCGCTGAGCCTGCGCGGCGCCCGGCTGCACAACCCCTGCGCCCGGCTCGCGCTGAACGCCCCGCAGCTCACCGTGGAGCGCACGCTGTACCTGACGCCGGCGGGTGTCGGCAGCCAGCTGCTGCGGGGCACGACCCCGGCGGCGGGGACCCGGATCCAGCGGTTCGAGTGCCGGGGCGGGATACGGCTGGACGACGGCCGGTTCGGCGACGCGGTCGACCTCGAGCGGGCCCGGTTCGTCATGACCGAGGACCAGGAGCTGTCGCTGCGCCGGGTGCAGACCCCCGAGCTGCGGTTCCTCGGCCAGCGGCCGGAGCGGGGGCGGGTGGTGCTGTCGGGGGCCCGGGTGGTGAACCTGATGGACCGGGCGGACAGCTGGCCGAGCCCGGGCCGGCTGCACATGGGCGGCTTCACGTACGAGAACGTCGTGCCCCGCGGTCCGTTCCCGCTGACCGAGCGGCTGGCGTGGGTGGCCGCGGCGACCGCCGAGTACAACCCGGAGCCGTACGAGCGGCTCGCCGCCGTGCTGCGGGCCGGCGGCGAGGACGAGGACGCCCGTGAGGTGCTGCTCGCCAAGCAGCGCCGGCGCCGGGAGAGCCTGCCGCCGGCCGCCAAGCTGTGGGGGTACGCGCAGGACTGGACGGTCGCCTACGGCTACCGGCCGGGGCGGGCCGCGGTGTGGATGGCGCTGCTGTGGGCGGCGGGCTCGCTGGCGTTCGCGCGGGCGGAGCCGGCGCCGTTGAAGCGGGGGGAGCATCCGGGGTGGGACCCGGCGCTGTTCGCGCTGGACCTGTTGCTGCCGGTCGTGGAGCTGGGCCAGGTCGGGCACTGGCGGCTCAGCGGGGGCTGGCAGTGGCTGGCGGTCTCCCTGATCGTGCTCGGCTGGATCCTGGCCACCACGGTGGCGGCGGGGGCGACACGCGTGCTGCGGCGGGGGTAGGGCCCGGCCGGCGGGACGGGCGGGCGGCAGCGGGGCCGCGTCCGGCTCCCGGCGGCGCCCGCGGGCCGGATCGCCGAGGGGCCGTACGGGGGGGCGGGAGCGGGCGGGCTCGGAGACGCGTCGGCGTGAGCCGGACAGGCTCCGGGACGCGGGCACGACCGGCCGCGCCTCCCGCCCCCGGGACACCGCCCCGCCGCAAGCCCGGAGCCCCGGGGACCACGCGACCATCCGCCGACCACCCGCGGCGGACGCCCCCGGACCACACCCAGCGGCCCGACCGCCGGCCGGCGTACGCGTGGGCACCAGCCGGCAGGCTCCGGGACGCGGGCACGACCGGCCGCGCCTCCCGGACCCCGCAGGGCACCCCCCGGCCGCAGCGCCAGGGGCGGCGGGGAGTGGTGCGCCCGGACGGAACCCACCTCGGCCGCGTCCGCACCGCCAACGCACCCGGCCGAGCGGGATCGACCCGCCGGACGGTGGCCGGGCTTCACGCTTTACCGCGGCTTTGCCGATTCGCGTACAACTTTCCAGAGGTTCCGTGTACCCCCTGGCGCGCCCCCGACCTGCGGTCTTTCAATGGTCAGCACCATGGCTCGGCTCCGCGTACTCCTCCGTTCGGCCCGGGTGCGCGGGAGGTCGCCGCGCCCGGCCGCCGCGCCGTGCCCCGGTGACGAGGTGCTGCTCGACGCGCCGGACGACCGGCTCGCCCCGGCCCTGGTCGCGGCGGCGCACGGCGCCTACCGGCCCGCGGCCGAGCTGCTCGCCGCCACCCGGGAGAACGCCGAGTGGGAGCACCGCGACCGGTACGCGACCCGGCTCGCGGCCTTCGCGCGCTCGCGCGCCGAGTGGCTGACGGCCTGGCGGGCCGCCGCCCCCGCCGACCCGGACGCCCTGCTGGTCGGCGCCCGCCTCGCGGTGGACCGCCACTGGGACTCGCCGGCCCGCGCCGAGCTGCTGCGCCAGGCGGTCCCGCCGGTCATGGCGGTCGCCGAGGACGCCGTACGGGACCCGGTGCCCTGGCGGATCGCGCTGGACGCGGCCCGGGGCACCCGCGCGGGCCACGCCGAGTTCGCGCGGCTGTGGGCCGAGGCGGTGCGCCGCGCCCCGCACCACTACGGGTGCCACGTCGCCGCCCTGAAGTACCTCGCCGCCGCCTCTCCCGGCGCCCACGAGGCGTGCCTGGACTTCGCCGAGACGGCCGCGCAGGACGCCCCCGAGGGCGCCCAGGTCCGCGCGCTGCCCCTGCGGGCGGCGTTCGCGTCGCTGCGCGGCGGCGGCGCGCCCGCGGTGCCCCGCGGCCGGCTGGACGCGGCGGCCGACCTGGCGATCGCGCTGTCGGCGGCGCAGCCGGCGGCCGATCCGTGGCCGGCGGAGCTGCGCAACCTGCTCGTCCACGTCCTCGTACGCCTGGAACGCTGGTCGGACGCCCGGGAGCAGCTGCGGCTGACCGGCCCCTACGTCACCTCCTTCCCGTGGGACCGGGACGCCGAGGACCCGCTCGGCCGGTTCCTCCTGGTCCGTGCGGAGGTGCGGGCGGCGGGTTCCGGCCGTCCGGTGGACGGGCGGGGTGGTCGCGCCGCCGCCGGCGACCATTAGGCTTCTGCGTCGTGACCACCGTCCGGCTCCCGCTCTTCCCCCTGAACTCGGTGCTGTTCCCGGGGCTGGTGCTCCCGCTCAACGTCTTCGAGGAGCGCTACCGCGCCCTGATGCGCGAGTTGCTGAAAACACCCGAGGACGAACCGCGCCGGTTCGCCGTCGTGGCGATCCGCGACGGCCACGAGGTCGCGCCGAGCGACCCCGGCATGCCCGATCCGACCGCCGTGCCGGAGCGCGGGCCCGCCGCCGGTTTCGGCCCCGACCCGGCCAAGGCGTTCCACAAGGTGGGCTGCGTCGCCGACGCGGCGACCATCCGGGAGCGGGCCGACGGCACCTTCGAGGTGCTGGCGACCGGCACCACCCGGATGCGGCTGCTGTCGGTGGACGCCTCGGGCCCCTTCCTCACCGCCGAGCTGGAGCCGCTGCCGGAGGAGCCCGGCGACGAGGCGGGGGCGCTGGCCGAGGGTGTGCTGCGGGCGTTCCGGCAGTACCAGAAGCGGCTGGCGGGGGCGCGGGAGCGGTCGCTGGCGACCGGCACCGACCTGCCGGACGAGCCGGGTGTCGTCTCCTACCTGGTGGCCGCCGCGATGGTCCTGGACACCCCGACCAAGCAGCGCCTGCTCCAGGCCCCGGACACCGCCTCACGCCTGCGCGACGAACTGAAACTCCTTCGCACCGAGACGGCCGTGATCCGTACGCTTCCGTCGTTGCCGGCGTTCGAGCTGACGCGCGGCCCGACGAGTCTGAACTGACGGACGACACCGACGGACGACCTGGAGACCGGCGCTCGATGGCGAAGAAGGCGAAGAAGCAGTCGGGCGGCACGCCCGCGACGGTGGCACTGGCGGCGGCCGGGGTCACGTTCACCGTCCACTCCTACGACCACGATCCCGCCCACCCCTCGTACGGCGAGGAGGCGGCCGAGGCCATGGGCGTCTCACCGGAGAGGGTGTTCAAGACCCTCGTCGCGGACGTCGACGGCACGCTGACGGTCGCGGTGGTGCCGGTCGCGGGCCAGCTGGACCTGAAGGCGCTGGCGGCGGCGGCCGGGGGCAAGCGGGCGGCGATGGCCGACCCGGCGCTCGCCGAGCGCACCACGGGCTACGTCCGCGGCGGGATCTCCCCGCTCGGCCAGCGCAAGCGGCTGCCCACGGTGCTGGACTCCTCGGCCTCCGCGCACGCCACGATCTGTGTCTCGGCCGGGCGCCGGGGCCTGGAGGTGGAGCTGTCGCCGGACGACCTCGCGAAGCTCACGGACGCGGTGCTCGCCCCGATCGGGCGCACCTGACGTCGGCCGGCCGGATCCGGCCCGTCACCCGGCGCAGCGCGTGCGCGGGCTCTCGACGGGGGCCGCTTCCTCCGTTAAGCAGGAGAGGCATGTCGAAGCGCACGCGCAAACGCCGGTGGCGGACCCGGAAGGGCCGCGCCAACCACGGACGCCGCCCGGCCTGACCGGGCGGCCCGGCCCCGGCCGGGGGCCTGTCGTACCGGATCAGGCTAGGCGGACTTCCCCCCGTAGGGCCCCGGCTGGTACGGGGGGTGCTGCGGGTACTGCTGGTACTGCGGTTCCGGGTCCCGCGGCCCGAACAGCGCCGTCAGTCCCAGGTGCACGACCAGCGCCACCACCGACCACGCCAGCAGCGCGCCCTTGGCCCCGAGCCGGAGCGGTGCCGGGAAGGTCACGCCCTTGCCCACCTCCCGCGCGTGGGCGATCACGTCCTGCGCGGGACCGAGCCAGACGCCGACCCGCCAGGCCAGCAGCGAGCCGAGCAGCCCGCCCAGGCACAGCGCCACCACCAGCGGCACGCCACCGCGCCGCCGCAGCAGGAAGACGACCAGCGCGCTGACCACCCCGAAGGCCAGCGCCAGCAGGGTGAACGTCGCGTCGACACCGACCGCCTGCTCGCCCTCGGAGTCCTTGGGGTAGACCACCCAGCTGTCGTCCATCACGAGGCCGACCAGCGGCACGCGTGGCGCCAGCCACCACCACAGCACGCCCAGCAGCGCTCCGGGGAGCGCCACCGCCACCATGATCACGGCGGCCTCGCGCAGTTCGGTCTTCATCGAGAGGCCGTCCTGTTCACCGTGCCGGTCGTCCTGTTCGCCGCGCCGGTCGGGCGCGGTGCCCGCCGCATGGGCACCGACCGGCGGCACCGGCCGGGCTCCGCGCGACGCGTGCGCCGAGGAGTGTTCGTGCGGTGGCGGGGGTGGAGTCAGCGGTGCGGTCACCCTGCCATCGTGCCAGGCCCTCCCGGGCCGCGCGTCACCGGACGGCGGCCCGGCGGTACGCCCAGGTGGCCACGGCCAGCGACACCATGCCGACCGCCCCGCAGACCGCGAGGTCGCCGAGGACGAAGGCCCAGTCCGGCCGCTCCCCGAAGGTCCGCGCGAAGGCCTCCACGCCGTACGTCGACGGCAGCAGGTCGCGGGCGAACCGCACCGCCTCCGGCATCCGGTCGGCCGGCAGCACCCCGAGCAACAGCGCCGCCGACATGCCCAGCTGGCCGAGGAGCGTGGCCAGCTCCGGCCGGGGCGCGAGCAGACCCAGGGCCGCGCCCAGCCCGGCGAGCGCGGCACCGGCCAGCGGGATCACGGCGATCAGCACCCACAGGTGGGCGAGCGGCAGCCCGAACAGCACGCAGCCGAACACCGCCGTCACCACCGTGCCCGGCACGGTGAAGGAGGCGTAGGCTCCCGCCGCGCCCAGCACGACCGCGGCCGGCGGCACCGGCAGGGTGGCGTAGTGGTCGAGGCCGCCGCTGGCCCGCAGCTGGCCGAAGTACTGGGCGAGCAGGTTCAGCGCGACGAACGCCACGACCAGCACCGAGGAGCCGGCGACCACGGCCTGCGCCTCGCCGCCGCCGTCCACCACACCGCGCATCAGGATCATGATGCCGATCGACTGGAACGTCGCCACGAACAGCAACGGGATCCGTGCGACCCGCGCCCGGGAGAGCTGCGCCCGGTAGACGGCCACCAGCGACGGCCACAGCCGGGCCCGCGGACCCAGCTCGGCGGCGCCGCGGGCGCGCTCCTCGACGGCCAGGGCACCGCCCGGCAGGACATCGGCGGGTACGACACTCACGTCGCGCTGCTCCCCTTCGTTCGGGTCCTCGGAGACGATCGCGCTGTTCGGTACGGATACGGGGGGCGGTGTTCTCACGGCATGGCCGGTCACCGCAGGACCGGTCGCCGCCGAGGGGTCCACGGCCGCCGTCGGCGGGTTCACGGCCACTGTCGACGGGTCCACGGCCGCCGTCGACGGGTCCACGGCCGCTGTCGGCGGGTTCACGGCCGCTGTCGGCGGGTTCACGTCCTCACCAGTCCCTGCCGTGCGGCGCCGCCCAGGGCCAGGTACACGTCCTCCAGGCTGGGCGTGGCCAGCGTGAAGTCGTCCAGGGCGGCGAAGGCGGCCCCGCCGGTGACGGTGGCGACGACCGCGCGGGCCTCCTCGGGGGCGAGCCGCAGCGTCCAGCGGCGCCCCGACTCCACCGTGCGGTCGCGCAGCGCGGCCACCTCGGGGACGTGCAGCGGTGCCGTCTCGCGCCAGACCAGGTCGACGCGGACCTCGCCGGCCACCTGCTCCTTGAGTCCGGCCGGGGTGTCGCAGGCGATCACCCGGCCGCGGTCCAGGACGGCGACCCGGTCCAGGACGGTCTCGGCCTCGATGACGTTGTGCGTGACCAGCAGCACCGTGGTCCCGCGTTCGGCGCGGCGGCGGTCGACGGCCGCCCACACCGCGCGCCGGGCGACGGGGTCCATGCCGGTGGTCGGCTCGTCGAGGACCAGCAGCGGGCGCTCCCCCACCAGGGCGGCGGCGAAGCAGGCGAGCCGGCGCTGCCCGCCGGAGAGCTTCTTCAGCGGGCGGCCGGCGATCGGCGTCAGCCCGAGTTCGTCGAGGACGGCGTCCCGCTCGGCGCGGGCGGCGCGGGCGTCCAGACCGCGCAGCCGGCCGGTGGTCTCGGCGGCGAGCGACACGGTCAGCTCGTCCAGCGCGGTGGACTCCTGCCCGAGGTAGGCGAGGATGCGGGAGGCCCGCTCGGGGTGGCGCACGATGTCGTGGCCGAGGATCTCGACGCTGCCGGCGTCCGGCCGCATCAGCCCGGTCAGCTGGCGCACGAGGGTGGACTTGCCGGCCCCGTTGGGTCCCAGCAGCCCGAAGATCTCGCCGCGCCGGACGGTCAGCGTCACCTCGTCCGTGGCCCGGACCTCGGGCGTTCCCGGCGTGCCGCGCCGACCGCGCACCGCCGGATAGGTCTTGGTCAGCCCGCGCAGGACGCACACGACCTCGTCACCGTGCCGAGAAGTCTGTGCCGCGCGCTCACTCACAAGGGACGAGACTACGGGGTCCGCCGCGCGGCCCCGCCCTCGGGTCGGCCCATATGCGCCGATTCGGCGGGGGTCCCGCTCCGGCCCCGCTCTCGTGTCACTCTCCGGCGGAACCCTGTTCGGTGGCGGTCGTCACGCCGATCTCCCGCCAGAACCCGGCCCGGATCGCGTACCGGTCGTGCTCGTCGATCTGGTCGTCCTTGTGGGCGAGCAGTCCGAAGCGGGCGGCGTAGCGCAGCAGTTCGCCGTCGATGCGGTGCGGGACGCGCGGGTACATCGCGGTCAGCTTCTGAAGGTGGCTCTGGTCGCCGAGCCGTCCCACCCAGCGGCGGGCGAAGACCTGACCCACCTCGTAGGGGTCGCCGCCGACGGTGGTGATGTCCTCCTCGCGGTCGGCCCACCGCTGCTCGGCCGTGGTGAGCTGGGCCAGCGTCGGCAGCAGGGCGGCCTCGGGGGACTCGGCGACGGGCCGGTCGACCCAGCCCTTGTCGGAGGACCAGCGCAGGGTGGCGGTCGTGGGGTGCTGGGCGTGCTGGGTGCCGGGGGCGCGCAGGGCGGCGAGGTCCTTGGGGGTGGGGACGCCCCGGGAGGCGGGGCCGCGCTCCTCGGTGCCGTTGCGGGAGGCGGCGGCCGGGGGCGGGTGGGGCTGTTCCTCGGCGGTCCGCTCGGCCGCGGAGGCGAGCGCCGACTCGGGCAGCGGCGCGGAGAGGATCGCGGCGATCTCCGGCCGAGGCGCGGGCGGGGGCGCGCAGACGCCGGTCAGCTCCTTGGCGCGGACGGCCTTGGTGATCCACGTACGGTCCAGGACGCGCCGCTCGTCGGCCTCGGCGACCAGGTCCTCGGACTGGTTGTAGTCGCCGTCGGCGGCCTGCACGGCCCACAGGTGGACGGCGACGCCGTGCTCCTTGGCGGCCATCATGCCGGGCAGCAGATCGCCGTCGCCGGTGACCAGCACGATGTCGGAGCAGGCGCGGTTGCGGGCCAGCTCGGTCAGCTCGGCGTGCATGGCGGCGTCCACGCCCTTCTGCGCCCAGCGTCCGTCGCTGCGGGTGAGCGCGCCGAGCCGGACGGTGACCCGGGGCATCACGCGCAGCCGGCGGTGTTCGGGCTGCGGGACGCGGTCGGGGGCGCCGTCGAACCAGTAGATGCGCAGCAGGGGCTGCTGCGTGTCGGCCTCGGCGCGTTCACGCAGCCCCTGGATCAGGGCGGCGTGGTCGACGTGAATGCGGGACCGCGAGGGCTCCCCGGCGAGGAGACTGGCGGCGGCCCCCAGCAGATACCCGGCGTCCACCAGGACGATGCAGCGGTCCACGCGATCCACCCTCTTTCCGGGAGGTTTGCTTCGGGCTTCCTTCGAGTCTGCCCGACCACGCGGGGGTTAACGGCCCGAACTCGATCTTCGGCGTGGCGTTTGCCGGGCGGGTGACCCGACGAGGCCTGTCACGGACGGTAATTGTCCAACATGCGTTCTTTATCGGCCTATGTGAATCTGATCGCGGATCTGATCCGGCCCTGGCCCCTAGATCCCCCACAGGAGGCAGATCACCATGGCCAAGAACAAGAACCGTGAGCGTAAGCAGCCGCAGGCCGAGCGCGCCTCGCAGGCGGCCCGCCCGTCCGTGCTGGAGCAGGACGAGCAGCAGGCCCCGCAGGTGATGCCGGGCGACGTCGCCACGCGCAAGCGTCAGAAGCGCTTCGGCCACAACTGACCGCCGGGCAACAAGCCCTTTCGGCCCGGCAGATGAGAGGGGCGCACCCGCTACGGGGTGCGCCCCTCACGCGCTTCGCGCGGTCAGCCCCTGCCGGTGGTCAGCCCGCCAGGCAGGACGGGCCGAGCAGCACCTTGAGGTCGCCGAAGAGCGCCGGGTCGGGCTTGACCCGGTGCCGGTCCAGGCGCAGCACCGTCGTCTTGGTGGGGCCCTGGAGCCTGATGCGGACCTCGCTGTCGCCCTTGTGGTGGGTGAGGATCTCGCCGAGCCGGCTGACCATGGGCGGGGTGACCCGCGTCGCCGGGATGGTGAGGACCACGGGCGCGTTGGTGCCGGCGTTGGACAGGTCGGGGACCATCAGCTCCATGGCGACCAGCCGCGGCACGTCCTCGCGCTTGTCGAGCCGTCCCTTGACGAACACCACGGCGTCCTCGACGAGTTGCGTCGAGACCAGCTGGTACGTCGCCGGGAAGAACATGCACTCGATGGAGCCGGCCAGGTCCTCGACGGTGGCGATCGCCCAGGCGTTGCCCTGCTTGGTCATCTTGCGCTGGAGGCCGGAGATGATGCCGCCGATGGTGACGACCGCGCCGTCGCCGAAGTCACCGCCGGTGAGCTGGGAGATGCCCGCGTCGGCCTTGTCGGCCAGGACGTGCTCCAGGCCGAAGAGCGGGTGGTCGGAGACGTAGAGGCCGAGCATCTCCCGCTCCTGGGCGAGGAGATAGGTCTTGTCCCACTCCTCGTCGGAGAACTGCACGTCCATGCCGAAGCCGGGCTCGCCGCCGCTGTCGTCGCCCATCCCGCCGAAGAGGTCGAACTGGCCCTCGGCCTCCTTGCGCTTGACCGCGACCACGTTGTCGATCATCGGTTCGTACTGCGCGGTGAGGCCCTTGCGGGTGTGGCCCATCTCGTCGAAGGCGCCCGCCTTGATCAGCGACTCCGTGGTCCGCTTGTTGCAGGCGACCGCCTCGACCTTGTCCAGGTAGTCGGGGAACGAGGCGTACTTCCCCTTGGCCTTGCGGCCGCGGATGATCGCCTCGACGACGTTGGTGCCGACGTTGCGCACGGCGGAGAGGCCGAAGAGGATCACGTCGTCGCCCTGGGCGGCGAAGTTGGACTCGGACTCGTTGACGTTGGGCGGCAGGACGCGGATGCCCATGCGGCGGCACTCGTTGAGGTAGACCGCGGACTTGTCCTTGTCGTCCTTGACCGAGGTGAGCAGGGCGGCCATGTACTCGGCGGGGTGGTTCGCCTTCAGGTACGCCGTCCAGTACGAGACCAGTCCGTACGCGGCCGAGTGGGCCTTGTTGAACGCGTAGCCGGCGAAGGGGACCAGCACGTCCCACAGCGCCTGGATCGCCTCGTCGCTGTAGCCCTTCTTGCGGGCGCCCTCCTGGAAGAGGACGAAGTTCTTCGCCAGCTCCTCGGGCTTCTTCTTGCCCATCACGCGACGGAGGATGTCGGCCTCGCCGAGCGAGTACCCGGCGATGATCTGGGCGGCCTTCTGCACCTGCTCCTGATAGACGATCAGGCCGTAGGTGACGTCCAGGACCTCCTTGAGGGGCTCCTCCAGCTCCGGGTGGATCGGCGTGATCTCCTGCTGGCCGTTCTTGCGCAGGGCGTAGTTGATGTGCGAGTTCATGCCCATCGGGCCCGGCCGGTACAGGGCCGAGACGGCGGAGATGTCCTCGAAGTTGTCGGGCTTCATCATGCGCAGCAGGGAGCGCATGGGGCCGCCGTCGAACTGGAAGACGCCGAGGGTGTCGCCGCGCTGGAGCAGCTCGAAGGTCTTGGGGTCGTCGAGCGGGAGGCTGAGGAGGTCGATGTCGACCCCCTTGTTCGCCTTCACCATCTTGACGGCGTCGTCCATGATCGTGAGGTTGCGCAGGCCCAGGAAGTCCATCTTCAGCAGGCCGAGCGACTCGCAGCTCGGGTAGTCCCACTGCGTGATGGTCACGCCGTCGGTGTGCCTGACCCAGACCGGGACGTGCTCGGTGATGGTCTCGCTGGACATGATCACGCCTGCCGCGTGCACGCCCATCTGCCTCACCAGGCCCTCCACACCGCGGGCGGTGTCGATGACCTTCTTCACGTCCGGCTCGTTCTCGTACATCGAGCGGACCTCGCCCGCCTCCGAGTAGCGCGGGTGCTCGGGGTCGGTGATACCGGACAGCGGGATGCCCTTGCCGAGGACGTCGGCCGGCATCGCCTTGGTGATGCGGTCGCCCATCGCGTACGGGTAGCCCAGCACGCGCGCGGAGTCCTTGATCGCGTTCTTGGCCTTGATGGTGCCGTACGTGCCGATCATGGCGACCTTGTCGGCGCCGTACTTCTCCGTCACGTACCGGATCACCTCGACGCGCCGGCGCTCGTCGAAGTCGATGTCGACATCGGGCATCGAGACGCGCTCGGGGTTGAGGAACCGCTCGAAGATCAGGCCGTGCGGGATCGGGTCGAGGTCGGTGATGCCGAGGGCGTAGGCGACGATCGAACCGGCCGCCGAGCCTCGGCCCGGGCCGACGGCGATGCCCTGCTTCTTGGCCCACATGATGAAGTCGGCCACCACGAGGAAGTAGCCCGGGAAGCCCATCGAGATGATGACGTCCATCTCGTACTCGGCCTGCTTCATGCGGTCCTCGGGGACCTGGCCGGAGAAGCGGCGCTCCATGCCGCGGCGGACCTCCTCCTGGAACCAGGTGACCTCGGTGTAGCCCTCGGGGATGTCGAACTTGGGCATGAGGTCGCGCTTCTCGAACATCCCGGTGGTGTCGACCATCTCGGCGATCAGCCGGGTGTTGGCGCAGCCCTCCTGCCAGGCGTCCGAGGAGTCGATGGCGTACATCTCGTCCGTGGACTTCAGGTAGTAGCCGGTGCCGTCGAACTTGAAGCGGTCCGGGTCGGAGAGGTTCTTGCCGGTCTGGATGCACAGCAGGGCGTCGTGCGCCTGCGCCTCGTGCGCGTAGGTGTAGTGCGAGTCGTTGGTGACCAGCGGGGGGATGCCGAGCTTCTTCCCGATCTCCAGCAGGCCGTCGCGGACCCGGCGCTCGATCTCGATGCCGTGGTCCATCAGCTCCAGGAAGTAGCGGTCCTTGCCGAAGATGTCCTGGTAGTCGGCGGCGGCCTTCAGCGCCTCGTCGAAGTGGCCGAGGCGCAGCCGGGTCTGCACCTCGCCGGAGGGGCAGCCGGTGGAGGCGACGATCCCCTCGGACCACTGGGCGATGGTCTCCTTGTCCATCCGGGGCCACTTCTGGAGCCAGCCCTCGGCGTAGGCGTCGGAGGAGAGGCGGAAGAGGTTGTGCAGGCCGGTCTTGTTCACCGCCCACATCGTCTTGTGCGTGTAGCCGCCGGAACCGGAGACGTCGTCCCGCTTCTGGTGCGGCTGGCCCCAGAGGATCTTGCGCTTGTTGCGCCGGGACTCGGGGGCGACATAGGCCTCGATCCCGATGATCGGGGTGACCCCGGCCTTCTGCGCGGAGTGGAAGAAGTCGTACGCGCCGTGCAGGTTGCCGTGGTCGGACATGGCGATGTGCGTCATGCCCATCTCGTTGCACGCGTTGAACATGTCCTTCAGCCGCGCGGCACCGTCCAGCAGCGAGTACTGGGTGTGGACGTGCAGGTGCGTGAACGGCGGCTTGGACACGTTCGGCCTCCTGGGAAACGTGGGCGGCGGGCTGTGGTCGGTCCCGGGGGGACAGCCTCGAAGTCTATGCCTCGGCACTGACACTCCGGGGCCGTGTCCGCGTACCTTCCTCGGGAGGGTCGCGGGCACTTTCCGTGCCCCGTCGAACGTTGATCCGGGTGGAGGCCCCGCCTCCGCCGAGAGGCACCCCGTCACGCACCATCCGCACCAGGAGGCACTCAGCGATGCCGGTCCCGCAGCTCAGCGACGAGCACCGCGGCGAGGAGATCCTCGCCGTCTTCGACACCGCGTTCGGCGAGCTGCTGGCCGCCGACCCGGCCGCCTTCCGCGTGAAGTTCCGGAAGATGGCGGCCTCGGCCTTCGCCTTCTACCGGGGCACGGCGTGCCTCTTCTACCACGACCTGGCGGCCGAGAAGCGTCACGGACCGTATCTGGACGACCGCACCTCGCGCGTGTGGATCCACGGCGATCTCCACGCGGAGAACTTCGGCACGTACATGGACTCCACCGGCCGCCTGATCTTCAACGTCAACGACTTCGACGAGGCGTATGTCGGCCCCTTCACCTGGGACCTGAAGCGCTTCGCCGCCTCCGTCGCCCTGATCGGGTACGCGAAGGCGCTCAGCGACGAGCAGATCACCGAGCTGGTGGGCATCTACGCGCGTGCGTACCGCGAGCGCGTCCACGCCCTGGCCACGGGCGCCAAGAGCGACGAGGTGCCGCCGTTCACGCTGGACACCGCCCAGGGCCCGCTGCTCGGCGCGCTGCGCATGGCGCGCTCGCTGACCCGCTTCGGGCTGCTGGAGTCGATGACGGAGATCCGCGACTTCGAGCGCCGCTTCGCCCCCGGCGGCGGTTCCATCGAGCTGGACGCGGCCACCCGGTACAAGGTGCTCGCGGCCTTCGACGGCTATCTGGAGACGCTCCCGGAGTCCTCCCTGTCCCGCCCCGACTCCTACCGCGTGAAGGACGTCGTCGGCCGCCGGGGCATCGGCATCGGCTCGGCCGGGCTGCCCTCGTACAACATCCTGCTGGAGGGCAACAGCGACGCCCTGGAGAACGACGTCGTGATCTACATCAAGCAGGCCCAGACCCCGGCCGTCTCCCGGCACGTCACGGACCCGGCGATCCGGGACTACTTCCAGCACGAGGGCCACCGCACGGTGATCTCCCAGCGCGCCCTCCAGGCGCACGCCGACCCGTGGCTGGGCTGGACCGAGCTGGACGGCGCGGGCCAGCTGGTCGCCGAGGTGTCGCCGTACGCCGTCGACCTGGACTGGGGCGACATCGACGACCCGGAGGAGATCGCCGAGGTCGTCGCCGACCTGGGCCGGGCCACGGCCGCGATGCACGCGGCGGCCGACGACACCTCCGGCGAGTCCCTGGTGCCGTTCTCCACCGAGCGGGCCATCGACGCGGCGATCGCAGCCGACGAGGACGGCTTCGCCCCGCTCCTGGTCGACTTCGCGCACGCCTACGGCGCACGCGCGCGTGCCGACCACCAGATCTTCGTGGACCTGTTCCGCAACGGACGGATTCCGGGTCTGTAACGTCGGCCACGCACAGGATCGCTTTAGCAGTCCTTTACCGGTCCCCGTGCCACACTCTTCTCTCGGTATGGACATATCCCGGACCCCGCTCAGAGCCGTACGCGCGGCGCTGTTCACGGCACTGGTCGTGACGCTCAGCACCGCGTCGCACGTGCTGCTGTCCGGGGTCCCGCTGCCGCTGCCCACGGTGGCCGCGGTCGCGGCCGCCGTCTTCGCCCTGGCGTACGCGCTGGCGGCCTGGGAGCGCTCCTTCGGCCGGATCGCCGCGCTGCTGATCCCGTTGGAGCTGGCCGCCGACACGGTCTTCACCACCGGCCAGCACGTCTGCTACGGCCGGGCCGGCGGCCCGGTCACCGGCCCGCTGCGCTCGGTCGGCCTCGACGTGCTGTGCGGCGACCGCACGGGCGTCCACGCGGACTTCGCCGCCCCGCTGGCCCGGGTGACCGGCGCCGAGAGCGACCGGCTCGCCGTGCTGCTCGCCGAGGCCGACGCGGGCACGGCCTGGCTGCTGCTCGCCGCCCACATCGGCGTCGGCCTCGCCGCGGCGGCCTGGCTGCGGCGGGGCGAGCGGGCCCTGGCCCAGCTGCTGCGGGCGGTCGCCGCGACCACGTTCCGGCCGCTGCTGCTGGCCGTGGCGGCGGTCACCGTGCGCCCGGCTGTCGCGGTGCGCCGGCCGGCCCACCCGGTCCGGGCAGGCGTCACCGCCCGCGACCGGATCCTCATCCACTCCCTGGGACGCCGCGGACCGCCGCGCTCGGCCGCCCTCGCGTGACCCGCGGCCGCCTCCGGGCGGCTCCACGCCGAGCACCAGCAGTCCCCCGAACCCACCCTGCGCACACCCCGTGCGCACGTCCCCAGGAGACCCCTCACCATGAGCAAGCGGAACAGCCAGGCGGCGAAGACGGCGGCCCGTGAGCGCCTGCGCCAGGAGCGCGAGCGCCAGGCCAAGCGCGAGAAGGCCAGGCGACAGGTCATCGTCGCCGGCTCCATCGTCGCGGTCCTGGCACTGGCCGGCGGCATAGGCTACGCCGTCGTCCAGGCCAACAAGCCCTCGGGCTGGGAGAAGGCCGCCGAGGCCAAGGTCGTCGCCCCGGCCAACACCTCCGGCAAGAACGGCACGACCGTCACGATCGGCGACTCCAAGTCCGACAACGTCGTCCACCTGTACGAGGACCTGCGCTGCCCGGCCTGCGCCTCCTTCGAGCAGACCGTCGGCGAGGCTGTGAACAAGGGCATGGAGGACGGCGACTACAAGCTCTCCTTCACCATCGGCACCTTCATCGACAACAACGTCGGGGGCGAGGGCTCGAAGAACGCGCTCAGCGCGCTCGGCGCCGCGCTGGACGTCAGCCCCGAGGCGTTCATCGACTACAAGACGGCGCTCTACTCCTCGGAGTACCACCCGTCGGAGTCGACCGACGAGTTCGCCAAGGACGACTACCTGATCAAGGTGGCGAACACGGTGGACGCCCTGAAGGACAACAAGAAGTTCCAGGACGCCGTGAAGAACGGCACCTACGACGCCTGGGCGATGAAGATGGGCGACTCCTTCCAGAAGGCCGAGGACGTCACCTCGACCCCGTCCATCAAGATCAACGACAAGAAGATCAACAACCCGAGCACGGTCGCCGAGTGGGAGAAGGCACTCCAGGACGCGGGCGTCACCAAGTGACGCCGTCGGCGTGACCCGCCGGGGGTGACGCCGCGCCGAAGCACCACACAAGAGCGGGCGAACTTTTGGGAGTTCGCCCGCTCCGTGGTTCTACCGATCAGTAATCTGATCGCTCGTGACCAGTCGACACAGATCATCCGAGAGCGCCCACCCGGCCCACTCCCCCGCCCCGAGCCGCCGTACGGTCGTCAAGACCGCGGCGGCCGGTGCCGTACTGGCCGTCCCCTTCACCGGGGCGCTGCCCGCCGGGGCCGCCACCGCCGCCCCGGCCTTCCTGCACGGCGTCGCCTCCGGCGATCCGCTGCCCGACGGCGTCCTGCTGTGGACGCGCGTGACGCCGACGCCGGAGGCGATACCCGGCTCGGGGGCGGGCCCGGACACCGAGGTGAGCTGGACCGTCGCCGCCGACCGGCAGTTCACCCGGATCGTCGCCAAGGGCTCCACCACCGCGACCGCCGCCGGCGACCACACCGTCAAGGCGGACATCCGCGGCCTGTCACCGGCCACCGACTACTGGTTCCGCTTCTCCGCCGGCGGCACCGACTCCCCCGTCGGTCGCACCCGCACCGCCCCCGCCGCCGACGCGCACGTGGCCAATCTGCGCTTCGGCGTGGTCTCGTGCTCCAACTGGGAGGCCGGGCACTTCGCGGCGTACCGCCATCTCGCGGCCCGCGGTGACCTGGACGCCTGGCTCCACCTCGGCGACTACATCTACGAGTACGGCAACGGCGAGTACGGCACCCGCGGCACGGTCGTCCGCCCGACCGCGCCCGCCCACGAGATCCTCACCCTCGCCGACTACCGCGTACGGCACGCCGCGTACAAGACCGACCCGGACCTCCAGGCGCTGCACGCGGCGGCCCCCGTCGTCGCCATCTGGGACGACCACGAGATCGCCAACGACGCCTGGTCGGGCGGTGCCGAGAACCACACCGAGGGCGCCGAGGGCACCTGGGCCGCCCGCCGGGCCGCCGCCAAGCAGGCCTACTTCGAGTGGATGCCGGTCCGCCCCGCGATCGCCGGCACCACCTACCGCCGGCTGCGCTTCGGCCGCCTCGCCGACCTGTCGCTGCTCGACCTGCGCTCCTACCGCTCCCAGCAGGTCGCCCTCGGCAACGGCGGCGTCGACGACCCGGACCGCACGCTCACCGGCCGGGCCCAGCTCGACTGGCTCAAGGCGGGGCTGGCGGCCTCGGACACCACCTGGCGGCTGGTCGGCAACTCGGTGATGATCTCGCCGTTCGCCGTCGGCTCGCTCCCCGCCGAACTGCTGAGGCCGCTGGCGGAGCTGCTGGGGCTGCCCAGGGAGGGCCTCGCCATCAACACCGACCAGTGGGACGGCTACACCGACGACCGCCGCGAACTCCTCGACCACCTGCGGGCGCACTCCGTCCGCAACACGGTCTTCCTCACCGGCGACATCCACATGGCGTGGGCCAACGACGTGCCGTTCAAGGCCGCCACCTACCCGCTGTCCCGCTCGGCCGCGACCGAGTTCGTCGTCACGTCGGTCAGCTCCGACAACCTCGACGACCTGCTCAACGTCCGCGAGGGCACGGTCTCCGCGATCGCCGCGCCGGTCATCCGCGCCGCCAACCGGCACGTCCACTGGGTCGACACCGACCGCCACGGCTACGGCGTGCTCGACCTCACCGCCGAACGCGCGCAGATGGACTACTACGCGCTGTCCGACAAGACCGACCCGGACGCGTCCTCGTCCTGGCTGCGCTCCTACCGCACCCGCAGCGGCACGCAGAAGGTCGAGCGCACCTACGACCCGGTCTGATCCGCCGGGGCCTCAGGACTCGTCCAGCCGGAACCCTCAGGACTCGTCCAGGGAGCCGAGGAAGCCGAGCGCCACCCGCCAGGTGGCCTCGGCGGCCTCGGCGTCGTAGTCCGGCAGACCGGGGTCGGTGTAGAGGTGGCCCGCCCCGGGGTACCGGTGCACCTCGACGTCCGCGCCCGCCCGGCCCATCTGGAGATACCAGGCGCTGAGCCAGTCGTCGGTCTCGAACGGGTCCGGCTCGGCCACGTGCAGCTGGACCGGCAGCTCGTCCACCGAGGCGTTGTGCGCGATGTCCGAGGTGCCGTGCAGGAGCAGCAGGCCGCGCGCCCGGTGGTCGCCGAGCGCGAGGGTCTGCGCGATGGAGGCGCCGAGCGAGAAACCGGCGTACACCAGCCCGCGTTCGGAGTAGGGCGCGGCGGCGAGCACGGCCCGCTTCAGCAGCTCCTCCCGGCCGACCTCCTCGTGGTACGCCATGCCCTCCTCCACCGTGTCGAACGTCCGGCCCTCGAAGAGGTCCGGAGTCCACACCTGGTGACCGGCGTCACGCAGCCGGTCCGCGGCCTGCCGCACCGCGGGCCGCAGACCGAAGGTCGAGTGAAAGAGCACGATGTTCATGAGGCCATGGTGCCAGCCGGGTACGACACCGTGATCCCGCTCCCGCCGCGGTATGTCCCCGATGTCACATGTTCAGTCCGGTCCACGGCGGTTACGTTCGAGGGATGGAGACCATACTCCGCCCGTCGATCGTGGTCGGCGGCTCGCTCGTGCTGACCTTTCTGCTGGGCTGGGCCACCGACCTGCTGCTGCGCAAGGCCGACGCCCGGCACCCCGAGACACCGCTGTGGGGCCTGCTGCGCCGCGCCCGCGTCCCCTACCAGGTCGTCCTGTGCGCGGCCCTGCTGAGAGCGTCCTACGTCGAGGCGCAGGTGTTCCCCTCGCACCGGGTCGGCATCGGCCGGACCCTGACGCTGGTGCTGATCGCGTCGGCGGCGTGGCTGGTCATACGGATCGCCGCGGCGGTCGTGGAGACCTCGTACTCCCGCTACGCCCAGGCCCACGCCCAGCGCGACCCGGCACGGGTGCGGCGGGTACGCACCCAGGTGACGCTGATCATGCGCGCGGTCTCGGCGGTCGTCGGTGTCGTGGCAGTGGCCTCGGGGCTGCTGACGTTCCCGGAGATGCGGGCGGCCGGCGCCTCGCTGCTGGCCTCGGCCGGTGTCCTCGGCATCGTGGCCGGCATCGCCGCGCAGTCCGCCCTCGGCAACATGTTCGCCGGGTTCCAGATCGCGTTCGGCGACATGGTGCGCATGGGCGACACGGTGGTCGTGGACGGCGAGTGGGGCACGGTCGAGGAGATCACGCTGACGTTCCTGACGGTGCGCACCTGGGACGAGCGCCGGATCACCATGCCGGTGTCGTACTTCACGTCGAAGCCGTTCGAGAACTGGTCGCGGGGCGGCCCGCAGATGACGGGGACCGTGTTCTGGCACCTGGACCACTCGGCGCCGCTGGACGCGATGCGCGAGCGGCTCCGCGACATCCTGCGCGAGTGCCCGGCCTGGGACGGCCGCGACTACAACATCGCGGTCACCGACACCACGCCGAACACCATGCAGGTCCGCGCGCTGGTGACGGCGAAGGACGCCGACGACGTCTGGACGGTCCGGGTCACGGTGCGCGAGCAGATGCTGCGCTGGCTGGCGGCCGAGCACCCCTACGCGCTGCCCCGGGTCAACACGGCCGACGCCGCCTCGCCGCCGAGGCGGGACGGTCTTCCGCGGCAGCCCTCGCGCGACGGCGCGGCGCGCCGTGTGCCGCCGCACCCGGCGAAGGGCCTGTGAGGGGCGGCAGGCCGGCCGGGCGGGTCCCCGTCGTCACCGGTCAGCGCAGGCTGCGCACGTCCAGGTGGCGCAGGACGCGGTCGACGATCTCCGGGTCGGCGCCCGGCTCGCTGCGCGCCGCCAGCACCTCGTGCCGGGCGGCGCTCAGCATGTCCTGCTGGATGCGCCGCAGGCGTCTGGCGCGGTGCGCCCGCTGCTCGTAGGCCTCCCGGCGCTCCTCGTCGCCGATGTCCGGGCTGATCCGCACGCCGATGTCGAAGGCCCGGCGCATCATCTGCTCGGACAGCTCCTCGGGGAGGTCCTCCACCGCCTCGATCTCCCGCAGCCGCCGCTTGGCCGCCTTCGCCGCCCGCAGGGCCAGTTCCTTCTCGTACCTCTTCTCCCGCTCGGTGTCGGCCCGCACCCCGAGCCGCCCCACCAGCCACGGCAGGGTCAGGCCCTGGATGAGCAGGGTGGCGAGGATCACGCCGAACGCGATGAAGACGATCTCGTCCCGGTGCGGGAAGGGGGTTCCGTCCTCCCTGTGGAGCGGGATGGCGAGCGCCAGCGCCACCGAGGCGACGCCGCGCATCCCGGACCACCACATCACGACGGTCTCCTGCCAGCTCGTCGGGATGTCCTCGTCCTGGTCGCGCCGGGCGTGCAGCCGCTTGGTCAGCCAGGTCGCCGGCAGCAGCCACAGCAGCCGCACGAGGACGACCACGCCGACGACCGCCGCCGACCAGCCCAGCAGCTCTCCCCAGCGTCCGGATGCGGTGCGCACGGCGTTGTGCAGCTCCAGCCCGATCAGCCCGAACGCGACGCCGGTGACGAGGGTGTCCACGACGTCCCACACGGTGTGCCCGGCGAGCCGGGTCATCACGTCGTCGGCGTCGGAGGCGTACTCGGCCAGGAACATGGCGGTGACCAGCACGGCGAGCACGCCCGAGCCGTGCAGCTCCTCGGCCAGCACGTAGGAGGCGTACGGCACCAGCAGCGTCAGCCCGATCTGGAGCGTGGCCTCGCCCAGCAGCCCGAGCAGCTTGTTGGTGGCCCAGCCCACCGCGAGCCCCACCGCCAGTGCCACGACGGCGGACAGCACCAGGTCGAGCCCGGCCCGCCAGGGTGAGAAGGTGCCGCTGACGGCGGCGGCGATCGCGACGTGGTACAGCACGATGGCCGTCACGTCGTTGAACAGGCCCTCGCCCTCCAGGATGGACACCAGGCGGCGCGGCAGTCCCAGTTGTCCCGCGACGGCGGTGGCGGCGACCGGGTCGGGCGGCGCGACCAGCGCCCCGAGCGCGAAGGCGGCGGCGAGCGGCAGTCCCGGCACGACCGCGTGCGCCATGGCGGCGACGCAGGCCATGGTGACGAACACCAGCGCCACGGCGAGCAGCAGGATGGGCCGCACGTTGGCCGCGAACTGCCGCCAGGAGGTCCGCCGCACCGCCGCGTACAGCAGCGGTGGCAGCAGCAGCGGGAGGATCAGCTCCGGCGGGATGTCGACGTTCGGCACGAACTCCAGCAGCGCCAGGACGATACCGAGGACCGTCATCAGCACCGGCGCCGGCAGCCCGAGCCGGTCACCGACCGGGACGCTGATCACGGCCCCGAGCAACAGCACGAACAGCAGGGCCAACTGATCCACGGTCAGCACTCCGGTGGGTTTCTTGACGGACGCGGGGCAACACGAGGCAGGCCTCAAGCCTGCCACGTCACCCGTCCCACCAGTCTCTTCGGCGCCGGTACGGCGCAGCGCGCGGCGGCCCGGCGGCTACAGCGCGCGGCGCATCGCGCGGTGCGGGATCCCCGCGTCGGGGAACTCCGGCCCGTACGCCTCGTAGCCCAGCCGCTCGTAGAAGCCGAGCGCGTGGGTCTGCGCGTGCAGGTCGACCGCGGTGAGCCCGCGCGCGCGTGCCGCGTCCTCGATCGCCCGCACCAGCGCGGCCCCGACGCCGAGGCCGCGGGCGGCGGCAGTCACCGCGAGCCGCCCGAGGGAGCCGACGGCCGGATCGCCGCCGGTCCTGGCCGCGGCGGCCGCCCCGTGCAGCAGCCGCCCGGTGCCGAGCGGCACGCCGTCCGCGCGGACCGCGAGGACGTGCACGGCGCCGGCGTCGTGGGCGTCGTACTCGATGTCCTCGGGGACGCCCTGCTCGGCGACGAAGACGTCCTTGCGCACCGCGAAGCACGCCTCGCGGTCGGCGTCGCTCTCGGCGACCCGCACCGCGTACTCAGCGGTGACGCTCATCCGTAGGTCTCCTCACGGACCTGGTCCAGGGCCTGCTGGAGGTCGTCCGGGTAGTCGCTGGCGTACTCCACCCAGTCGCCGGTGCCGGGGTGCTCGAAGCCGAGCCGGACCGCGTGCAGCCACTGCCGGGTCAGGCGCAGCCGCTTGGCGAGCGTCGGGTCGGCGCCGTAGGTCAGGTCGCCGACGCAGGGGTGGCGGTGGGCGGCCATGTGGACGCGGATCTGGTGGGTGCGGCCCGTCTCCAGCTTCACGTCGAGCAGAGAGGCGGCGCGGAAGGCCTCGACCAGGTCGTAGTGCGTGACGGAGGGCTTGCCGTCGGCGGTGACCGCCCACTTGTAGTCGTGGGTGGGGTGCCGGCCGATGGGCGCGTCGATGGTGCCGCTGGTGGGGTCCGGGTGGCCCTGCACCAGCGTGTGGTAGCGCTTGTCGACCGTGCGCTCCTTGAACTGGCGCTTGAGCGAGGTGTACGCCCGCTCCGACTTGGCGACCGCCATCAGCCCGGACGTGCCCACGTCGAGGCGGTGCACGATGCCCTGCCGCTCGGCGGCGCCGGAGGTCGAGATGCGGTACCCGGCGGCGGCCAGCCCGCCGATGACGGTCGGGCCGGACCAGCCCGGCGACGGGTGGGCGGCGACTCCGACCGGCTTGACGATCACGACCACGTCCTCGTCGTCGTGCACGATCTCCATGCCCTCGACGGGCTCGGCGACCACCTGCACCGGCGCGGGCGCCTGCGGCATCTCGACCTCCAGCCAGGCGCCGCCGCGCACCCGCTCGGACTTGCCGACCACCGCGCCGTCGACCTGCACCTTGCCCGCCGCGGCAAGCTCCGCGGCCTTGGTACGGGAGAAGCCGAACATGCGGGAGATGGCGGCGTCGACGCGCTCGCCCTCCAGGCCGTCGGGCACGGGCAGGGTACGGATCTCGGGAAGGGTGCTCACCCCGTCGAGTATGCCGGACGGGTCCGACAGCGCCTCACCTGCGGTGGCTCAGTCGCGGTGGACGGTGCCGTCCGGGTCGAGGCCCTTGAAGGACAGCAGCACGATCAGGATGCCGCCGCAGACGATCGCCGAGTCGGCGAGGTTGAAGACGGCGAAGTGCTTGGGCGCGATGAAGTCGACGACCGCGCCCCGGAAGACGCCCGGCGAGCGGAAGATCCGGTCGGTGAGGTTGCCGAGCGCGCCGCCGAGCAGCAGACCGAGCGCGATCGCCCAGGGCAGGCTGTAGAGCTTGCGGGCGAGCCGGACGATGACGACGATCACCACGGCCGCGATCGCCGTGAAGATCACGGTGAAGGCCTCGCCGAAGCCGAAGGCCGCGCCGGCGTTGCGGACGGCCTCGAAGCGCAGCCAGTCGCCGATGACCTCGATGGGCTCGTGGTGCTCCAGCTCGGCGACCACGATCATCTTGCTGATCAGGTCCAGGACGTACGCGAACGCGGCGACCGCGAACAGCACGGCGATCCGGCGCCTGCCCCGCGGCCGGCCGGCCGCACCGCCGTCCGTCGCACCGCCCTCGCCGTCCGCGGGGACGGCGTCACCGGCGGAGGGCCCGGCCGCGTCGGCGGCGCGGTCACCGGCCGGGCCGTCCACGCCGGTGCCGTCGGCGGCGGCCGGGGTCCGTGCCTGCCCGGCGTCGGGCCGCTGCTGCCCGTCCCCCGCCGCGTCCGGAGTGTCCGGCGTACCGATGATGCGCTCCGCCTCTGCCACGTGAGTCCCTCGACCTAGGTACCTGACTGAGGACGAGGGTACGGCACGCCCCGCACCCCGCACCCGCTCAGGAGGCGTACGGGGCAGGGCCGCCCGGTTACCGGCGTTCCTGCTTCTGCTTGCACTCCACGCACAGGGTGGCCCGCGGGAAGGCCTGCATGCGGGCCTTGCCGATGGGGTTGCCGCAGTTCTCGCACAGTCCGTAGGTGCCCGCGTCCAGCCGTTCCAGGGCGCGCTCGGTCTGCGTGAGCATCTCGCGCGCGTTGGCGGCGAGCGCCAGTTCGTGCTCGCGCGTGATGTTCTTGCTGCCGGTGTCCGCCTCGTCGTGGCCCGCGCCGTCCCCGGAGTCGCGCATGAGGCCGGCCAGGGAGCGCTCGGACGAGTCGATCTCGGTGCGCAGCCGGGCCTCCTCGGACTGGAGCTCGCCGCGTGCCTCCTCGACCTCCTCCGGGGTCCAGGGGTCCTCGCCGGGGCGCACCGCGAGGTCGCCGGGCTCCGCCGCGGCTCCTCGCGCCTTGGGTACGGCTGTCTTGGCCGCCGTGGCCGTGCCAGGAGTCTTCTTCGCAACCACCGTCGTGGCTCCCGTCTGCTCCGCGGCCTGCGCCGCGCCCGCCTTCTTGGCCGTGCTCTCGGGGGCCGCCGCCTGGCGGGCACCGGCCTTCCCGGCGGCGGCCTCCTCGGCCGCCGGCTTCTTCACTGCCGCCGCCACCTTCGTGGCCGCCGTCTTCTTCGCCGCCTTCTTGGCCGCCGACTTCTTGGCCGCCTTCTTGGCCGCGGACGCCTTCTTCGCCGTCTTCTTCGCCGCCGTCTTCCCCTCCGGGGCCTTCTGCGCCGCGGCCTTCGCAGCGTTCTCCGTCTTCGCCGCCTTCGCCGCCTTCGCCGTGGCCGCCTTCTTGGCCGCCGCCTTCGTCGCGGTGGCCTTCCTGGCGGTGGCCTTCTCGGCCGCCGCGGACCCCGTCGCCTTCTTCCCGCCCACCCCCTTAGCCCCGCCGGAGGCCGGACCCGCACCACCGGAGGCGGCGGCGCCGGCACCGGTGGACCTGCCGGACGCCGACAGCTTTTCGGCCGTCTTCTTCGCCACCATGCCGCGGCCCCTTCACATATTGTGATCTTGCTCGCGAATCGTGCTGGGACGATAAATCGACTTCAGTCCCGCGGCAACGGGGCACACCGCCCGATTCGCCCGCCTCGCGGATGCCGCGCGGCGAACCTGCATCCGTTGTGCCCAGCTCCCCGCCGGGTAATCCGCCCGTCCGCACCCCCGGCGGCCCGCACGCACCCGCCGCGCCATTCGGGGCATGGCACGCCGTACGGCGCTCCGGGCCCGGCGGCGGAGAAACCGGTCGGCCGCTGTCCGTCCGGCGCCGTACACTGGGCGGAGCGAAAAGCGTGGATGGGGACGAGTAGCGGCGTACGCAGCCCAGAGCGACCCGGGGACGGTGGGAGCCCGGGGGCGAGCGCGACGTGAAGATCACCCCGGAGCCGCCGGAAGAAAGCCGCGGGGCACGAACCCGCGTCGAGTAGACCCGGCATCGCGAGCCCAATGAGGGGGCTCACCGGCGCACCCCAGGCACCGGGAGCCAAGGAGGGTGGTACCGCGGGAGCACGGCTCTCGTCCCTCCGACGGAAGGCAGCACGTCCGCCGGAGGAAGCCCGTTGAATACGCCGCCGCAGTACCGCCCGGTACCCGCCCAGGTCGACCTGCCCGCGCTCGAGCACGCGGTGCTCGACTTCTGGCGCGAGCAGAAGATCTTCGCCAAGAGCCTGGAGCAGTCCGCAGGCCGCCCCGAGTGGGTCTTCTACGAGGGCCCGCCCACCGCCAACGGCATGCCCGGCGCCCACCACATCGAGGCCCGCGTCTTCAAGGACGTCTTCCCCCGCTTCCGCACCATGCGCGGCTACCACGTGGCCCGCAAGGCCGGCTGGGACTGCCACGGCCTGCCCGTGGAGCTGGCGGTGGAGAAGGAGCTGGGCTTCTCCGGCAAGAAGGACATCGAGGCGTACGGCATCGCCGAGTTCAACGCCAAGTGCCGCGAGTCCGTGCTCCGCCACACCGACGCCTTCTCCGAGCTGACCACCCGCATGGGCTACTGGGTCGACCTCGACGAGGCCTACGTGACCATGGAGCCGGAGTACATCGAGTCCGTCTGGTGGTCGCTGAAGGAGATCTTCAACAAGGGCCTGCTGGTCCAGGACCACCGCGTCGCCCCCTGGTGCCCCCGCTGCGGCACCGGCCTGTCCGACCACGAGCTGGCCCAGGGCTACGAGACGGTCGTCGACCCCTCCGTCTACGTCCGCTTCCCCCTGACCTCCGGCCCCCTCGCCGGCGAGGCCGCCCTGCTGGTCTGGACGACCACCCCGTGGACCCTGGTCTCCAACACCGCCGTCGCCGCGCACCCCGAGGTGACCTACGTCGTCGCCACCGACGGCCGGGAGAAGCTGGTCGTCGCGGAGCCGCTGGTCGCCAAGGCCCTCGGCGAGGGCTGGGAGGCCACCGGCCAGACCTTCACCGGCGCCGAGATGGAGCGCTGGACGTACCGGCGCCCCTTCGAGCTGGTGGAGTTCCCGGAGCCGGCGCACTACGTCGTCAACGCCGACTACGTCACCACCGAGGACGGCACGGGCCTGGTCCACCAGTCCCCCGCCTTCGGTGAGGACGACCTCAAGGTCTGCCGCTCCTACGGCCTCCCGGTCGTCAACCCGGTCCGCCCGGACGGCACCTTCGAGGAGGACCTCCCGCTGGTCGGGGGCGTCTTCTTCAAGAAGGCCGACGAGAAGCTCACGGCCGACCTGGACGAGCGCGGCCTGCTCTTCCGGCACATCCCGTACGAGCACAGCTACCCGCACTGCTGGCGCTGCCACACCGCGCTGCTCTACTACGCGCAGCCGTCCTGGTACATCCGCACCACGGCCGTCAAGGACCAGCTCCTCGCGGAGAACGAGCGGACCAACTGGTTCCCCGACACCGTCAAGCACGGCCGCTACGGCGACTGGCTGAACAACAACATCGACTGGGCGCTGTCCCGCAACCGCTACTGGGGCACCCCGCTGCCCATCTGGCGCTGCGAGGACGGCCACCTCACCTGCGTCGGCTCCCGCGCGGAGCTGACCGAGCTGACCGGCACCGACCAGTCCGCCCTCGACCCGCACCGGCCGTACATCGACGACGTGACCTTCGCCTGCCCCGAGGACGGCTGCGCGAAGACGGCCACGCGCGTGCCGGAGGTCATCGACGCCTGGTACGACTCCGGTTCCATGCCGTTCGCGCAGTGGGGCTACCCGTACAAGAACAAGGAGCTGTTCGAGTCCCGCTACCCGGCGCAGTTCATCAGCGAGGCCATCGACCAGACCCGCGGCTGGTTCTACACGCTGATGGCGGTCGGCACGCTGGTCTTCGGCAAGTCCTCGTACGAGAACGTGGTCTGCCTCGGCCACATCCTCGCCGAGGACGGCCGCAAGATGTCCAAGCACCTGGGCAACATCCTCCAGCCGATCCCGCTCATGGACCAGCACGGCGCCGACGCGGTCCGCTGGTTCATGGCGGCCGGAGGCTCCCCGTGGGCGGCCCGCCGCGTCGGTCACGGCACCATCCAGGAGGTGGTGCGCAAGACCCTCCTGACCTACTGGAACACGGTCGCCTTCCAGGCCCTGTACGCCCGCACCGCGGGCTGGGCCCCGAGCGAGGCCGACCCGGCCCCGGCCGACCGCCCGGTGCTGGACCGCTGGCTGCTGTCCGAGCTGCACGCGCTGACCGACCAGGTCACCCAGGCGCTGGACGGCTACGACACCCAGCGCGCCGGCAAGCTGCTGTCCGCGTTCGTCGACGACCTGTCGAACTGGTACGTGCGCCGCTCCCGGCGCCGCTTCTGGCAGGGCGACAAGGCCGCGCTGCGCACGCTGCACGAGGTCGTCGAGACGGTCACCAAGCTGATGGCGCCGCTGACTCCGTTCATCACCGAGCGGGTCTGGCAGGACCTGGTCGTGCCGGTCGCCCCCGGGGCCCCCGAGTCGGTCCACCTGTCCTCCTGGCCGGAGGCCGACCTGTCGGCCATCGACCCGGAGCTGTCGCGGCAGATGGTCCTGGTCCGCCGCCTGGTGGAGCTGGGCCGCGCCTCGCGCGCCGAGTCGGGTGTCAAGACGCGCCAGCCGCTGTCGCGCGCGCTGATCGCGGCGGCGGGCTTCGAGGCCCTCTCCCCCGAGCTGCGCACGCAGATCACCGAGGAGCTGAACGTCGAGTCGCTCGCCTCGCTGAGCGAGGTCGGCGGCAGCCTGGTCGACACCACGGCCAAGGCGAACTTCCGCGCGCTGGGCAAGCGGTTCGGCAAGCGCGTCCAGGACGTGGCCAAGGCCATCGCGCACGCGGACGCCGCCGCCCTGTCCCTCGCCCTGCGCGAGGGCACGGCGTCGGTGGAGGTCGACGGCGAGACGATCACGCTGGCCCCGGACGAGGTCATCATCACGGAGACCCCGCGCGAGGGCTGGTCGGTCGCCTCCGACGCGGGCGCCACGGTCGCCCTCGACCTGGAGATCACCGAGGAGCTGCGCCGCGCCGGCCTCGCCCGGGACGCGATCCGCCTGATCCAGGAGGCCCGCAAGAACAGCGGCCTGGACGTCGCCGACCGCATCGCGCTCCGCTGGACGGCCACGGACCCGGCGGTGACCGCCGCCCTGACCGACCACGCCGCCCTGATCGCCGACGAGGTCCTCGCCACGGACTTCGCCCAGGGCGAGGCGGACGACACCTACGGCTCCCCGTTCACGGACGAGCCCCTGACCCTGGCGTTCCGCCTCCGCAAGCAGTAACCGACCACCAGCAGGGCCCGGCTCCCTCCCCGAGGGCGCCGGGCCCTTTGCTGCCGACCCGGACCAGGGGGCGTTGCGCGCCCCCCAGCGGAAACGCCGCCCGCCCCGCAACCCGCACAGCACAAGGGCGGGCCCCGGGTCAGAAACCCGGGGCCCGCCCTGAACGCTGCCGACTACAGCGCCGTACTACCGGTCGTCACCGGCCGGCACCCGCCGTCAGTTGTCGTCCTCGTCGATCAGGAACCCGCGCATCGGCGACGGCGCCTGCCCCATCGGCGACGGCCCCTGCGGACGCACCGGCGCCATCGGCTGGGTCATCGCCGGCGACATCTGCTGCTGCCCGCCGTAGGACGGCCCGGACGACGACTGGCTCGGACCGCTGCCCATCGACTGGTTGCCGCCGTACGACGGAGAGCTCGCGCCGGCCGGAGCCATCGAGGGCGCCGGGGACGGCGGGAGGGACGCCGTCGCGGGCGTGCGCGGCGGGGCCAGCGAGTCGTCGGCCTGGGTCTCCAGCTGACGCAGCTGCGACTCCAGGTAGGACTTCAGCCGCGTACGGTACTCGCGCTCGAAGCCGCGCAGGTCCTCGACCTTGCGCTCCAGCGTGGCGCGGGCGGACTCCAGCGAGCCCATCGCGACGCGGTGCTTCTCCTGCGCGTCCCGCTCCAGGGCGTCCGCCTTGGCACGGGCGTCGCGCTCCAGACCCTCGGCACGCGAACGGGCCTCACCGACGATCTTGTTGGCCTCGGAACGGGCCTCGGCGATCGCCTGGTCGGCGGTCTGCTGGGCCAGCGACAGAACACGCGCGGCGCTGTCGCCACCGGGGCCGCCCTGGCCGGGCATGCCCGGACCACCGGGGCCCTGCGGGCCGCCCATGGGGCCGCCCATCGGACCGGGACCCATCTGGCCCTGCATCGGACCCGGGCCCTGGCCCATCGGCCCCGGACCCTGGCCCATCGGGCCGGGACCCTGCGGGCCACCCTGACCGCCGGGACCGGCGGGCAGCTGCGGGGCACCGCTCGGCAGCTGGGGCGGGCCACCCATGGGGCCGCCGTGCTGCTGCGGCGGGCCCGATATGCCGGCGGGAACGGGAGCGCCGGGACCGCGCATGCCCTGCTGGGGCATGCCACCCTGCTGAGGGCCGCCCTGCTGCCCGTCCTGCTGCTCGGGAGGACCCTTCCGCATGTTCTGCTGGTTCTGCGCGGCCGCACGCGTGGCCGCGGCCAGCTTGGCACGCAGGTCCTCGTTCTCGCGGAGCAGACGGGTCAGTTCGGCTTCGACCTCGTCGAGGAAGGCATCGACCTCGTCCTCGTCATAGCCTTCTCGGAGGCGGACGGTCGTGAACTGCTTGTTCCGCACGTCCTCGGGGGTCAACGGCATCTCTTCACCTCAACGTTGTCGTCGGCATTCGGCAAGCCCGTAGTTCTCTCATCGCTCACAGCCGGCTCACGATCGAGATCAGGATGTAGACGATGATCATCAGTACGAAGAAGGACAGGTCGAGCGCCACGCCCCCGAGACGCAGCGGCGGGATGAACCGCCGCAGAAGCTTCAGCGGTGGATCGGTGACAGTGTAGGTGGCCTCCAGAACGACCACCATCGCCTTGCCGGGTTGCCACGAGCGGGCGAACTGGAAGACGTAGTCCATGACCAACCGGAAGATGAGCACGATGAGGAAGCACATCAGCGCGATGTACACGACATCCAGAAACACGCCCATGATCCTGTGCTTCCCTCTCCCCTGATCCTTCTCGTCTCAGCTCTGGTTGAAGAACCCGCCCTCTGCGATGCGGGCCTTGTCCTCCGCCGTGACATCGACGTTAGCAGGCGACAACAGGAACACCTTCTGCGTCACCCGCTCGATACTGCCGTGAAGACCAAACACCAAACCGGCCGCAAAGTCGACAAGTCGCTTCGCATCTGTGTCATCCATCTCAGTGAGATTCATGATCACCGGTGTGCCCTCCCGGAAGTGTTCCCCGATGGTACGGGCCTCGTTGTAGGTCCGGGGGTGAAGTGTGGTGATCCGGTAGGGCTCTCGTTCGGACACGACCTTGGGCATGATGACCGGTGCGCTCTTTTCCAGGCTTGCGCGTTCTTGTGTGATGGATGCCACGGGCGCGATGCGCGCCGGGCGACCGGATTCCGCGGGCAGCGAAGCGGACCGGGACACCGGCTCCCGCGGCGCGGGCGGCTGTACGACTCGTACCTCTTCGTCCCTTTGGGGCTGGTGCGAGCCGTGCGATCCGTGGGACTGGTGCGACGGCTCGTGCCTGCGGTGGTCCCGCTCGGGCTCCGGGTCCAGTTCCGGTTCGAAGTCGTCGTCGGGGTCGAACCCCCGGCCGTCGTACCCATCGTCCTCCACGAGGCCGAGGTAGACCGCCATCTTGCGCATCGCGCCGGCCATGCTCTGAGTCCTCCGCTCTGTGGTGGATCGGCTGACGACTGCCAAGTGCCTGCGATCCACGAGGTCGTTGCGTCCGCCTTTCGACGGTAATGACCATATTTTCTGCTGTGGTCCGACTTCTTGGCGACGTTACCCGAGCCTGGGGCGGACTCCGAGTACCGCGGTGCCGACGCGCACATGTGTCGCCCCGGCGGCCACGGCCTCCTCGAGGTCCGCGCTCATCCCTGCGGAGACCATGTTCGCAGCCGGATGGGCGCGGCGCAGGTCGGTCGACAAATCCATGAGGCGCTCGAACGCCGCCCGTTGGCGCCCCGCGTACTCCCCGGTCAGCGGGGCCACGGTCATCAGTCCGCCGAGCCGGAGCCCGGGCGAGCCGGCGACGAGCTCGGCCAACTCTTCGATTCCGCCGGGCGCCACGCCTCCGCGCTCGCCCCGGCCGCTCTCCCCCGCGTCCAGGGCGACCTGGATCAGGCACCCGATCTCGCGCCCGGCCCGCACGGCCTCCTTCGACAGAGCTGTGACGAGCTTGGGACGATCCACGGACTGCACGAAATCGGCATAACCGACCACACTGCGCACCTTGTTGGTCTGCAACTGACCGACGAAGTGCCAGCTGAGCGGCAGGTCCGTGCACTCGACGGCCTTGGGGGCCGCGTCCTGGTCCCGGTTCTCGGCGACGTGCCGCACACCGAGTTCGGCGAGGACGCGCACATCGCTCGCCGGGTACGTCTTGGTGACCACGATCAGGGTCACGTCCTCGCGGGGGCGCCCGGCCGCCGCACACGCCGCGGCGATCCGCTCCTCCACCTTCGCCAGGTTTCCGGCGAGTTCGTCCTTACGGTCCGTCATGCCCCATCAGTCCAGCCAGACATAGCCCGCGAGCCGCCCGGTGGTGCGGTCGCGTCGGTAGGAGAAGTGGTCCCGCGACTCCCGGGTGCACACCGGCGACTGCGCCCGGTCGCGCACCCCGAGACGCTCGAGCTGCGCGTGCACCCCGGCGCTCACGTCGACCGCCGGAGTGCCCCAGCTCGTCTCGGCGTACGCCGCCGGCTCGACGGCGGCCACCTCGGCGCGCATCCGCTCGGGCACCTCGTAGCACCGCCCGCACACGGCCGGCCCGGTGCGGGCGGTGATCCGGGCGGGGTCGGCGCCGAGTTCCGTCATGGCGCGCACGGCGGCGGGGACGACGCCGGCCACCATGCCGGGCCGACCGGCGTGGGCCGCGGCGGCGACACCGGCGACCGGGTCGGCGAGGAGGACGGGAACGCAGTCGGCGGTGAGGACGGCGAGGGCCAGACCGCGCCCGGCGGTGACGACCGCGTCGACCGACGGCACCGGCCCCTCCCCCCAGGGGCCGTCGACCACGGCGACGTCCGCCGAGTGCACCTGGTTCATCCAGACCACCCGGGAGGGGTCGACGCCGAGCGACTTGGCCGCCAGCTCGCGGTTGGCCGTGACGGCGGCGGGGTCGTCGCCGACCGCTCCGCCGAGATTGAGCTCTTCGTACGGAACGGCGCTCACCCCGCCCCACCTGTCGGTGAAGGCGAAGTGCGCGCCGTTCACGGTGTCGCGCTGTCCTATCACTTCAGGAAGTCCGGCACATCCAGCTCCTCGGCCGCGCTGTCCGAGTAGGTCCGCGACGGCGGGACCGGAGGCGGCGGGGCCACCGGCGGCAGATCGGCCGCCGGCTCCGGCGCGGCCGGCTCGGGCTCCTCCTTCGGCTTGACGCTGCCGAGCGAGCCGAAGGACGGGCGGCTCTCGGTCTGCCGGGCCGGGGCGGGCTCCTCGCGCTTGGCCGAGGAGGAGCCGAGGACGTTGTCCCGCTGCTTGGCCGGGGGCTGTCCGCCGTCGAAGCCGGCCGCGATCACGGTGACCCGGACCTCGTCGCCGAGGGCGTCGTCGATGACCGCGCCGAAGATGATGTTGGCCTCGGGGTGGGCCGCCTCGCTGACCAGCTGGGCGGCCTCGTTGATCTCGAACAGACCGAGGTCGGAGCCGCCGGAGATGGAGAGCAGCACACCGCGGGCGCCGTCGATGGACGCCTCCAGCAGCGGCGAGGAGATCGCCATCTCGGCCGCGGCCACCGCACGGTCGTCACCGCGGGCCGAGCCGATGCCCATGAGCGCCGAACCGGCCTCCGACATGACCGACTTGACGTCGGCGAAGTCGAGGTTGATCAGGCCCGGCGTGGTGATGAGGTCGGTGATGCCCTGCACACCGGAGAGCAGCACCTGGTCGGCGGACTTGAACGCGTCGAGCACGCTGACCTGGCGGTCCGAGATGGACAGCAGCCGGTCGTTGGGGATGACGATGAGGGTGTCGACCTCTTCGCGCAGCTCGGCGATGCCGTCCTCGGCCTGGTTCGCGCGGCGCCGCCCCTCGAAGGTGAACGGGCGCGTCACCACGCCGATGGTGAGTGCGCCGAGCGAGCGTGCGATGTTGGCCACGACGGGCGCGCCGCCGGTGCCGGTGCCGCCGCCTTCACCGGCTGTCACGAAGACCATGTCGGCCCCCTTGAGGACCTCCTCGATCTCCTCGCGGTGGTCCTCGGCGGCCTTGCGGCCGACGGCCGGGTTGGCTCCGGCGCCGAGTCCGCGGGTGAGTTCGCGGCCGACGTCCAGCTTGACGTCGGCGTCGCTCATCAACAGTGCCTGTGCGTCCGTGTTGATGGCGATGAACTCGACACCCTTGAGACCGACCTCGATCATCCGGTTGATGGCATTGACACCACCGCCGCCGACACCGATGACTTTGATGACTGCGAGGTAGTTCTGCGGTGCTGCCACGTCGAAGGCCTCTCGCCTCGAGTTACGTGTCGTCGAATCGTGGAAGCACTGCTGCCCCGCGAACCGACGACTGATGCCGAATGGGACGGTCCGTAGCGCCGACCCGAACCCTAACGCTGAAGTTTAGGGTTACCAGTGTGTCTGTTCCCTGAAGTCTTCTGAACAGGACACTAAGTCGACACGTGGCGCGCGTTCAACGAACACGCCGAACCTCCCGTTTTTCTTTTCACCCTATGTGATCAGCCGTAGCGCTGCCCAACCAGGGTGCTGGCCTGCGCGGATGTGCGTCAACTCCCCGATGACGCGGGCGCGCTGGGGACACTTACGTCGAAGTGCCGCGCATCGGGTGCCGCTTTCATCAGCGCGGTCAGAGCGCGGGCCTTGTCGCGGCCCTGCTCGCCGCTGCCCCAGACGACGGTGCGACCGCGGCTCAACTCCAGCGAGATGTCGTCGTAGGAACGGACCTTGACGGTGCGCGTGTCGCGCGCGACCGCGGCCGGAATGCGGGCGGCGACCCGCACTGCCTCGCGGACGAGCCGGTCCTCGCCGAAGCGGCGCAGGCTCGCGGCGGCGGGGCCCTTGCTCGAGAGGGTCAATTCCAGCGTCGGGACGCCTTTAGGAGCGCGAGAAACCGTGGCATATCGGACGCCTTCATCGTCCACTTCAACATACTTTCCGCCCTTTTTCACCGTAAGAACCGGAGTGCGCTCGGTCACTTTCAGTCCGATTCCGGCGGGCCAGGAACGAACGGCGTCGACCGTGTCGATCCGGGGCAGTTTCCGGGCCAGCCGGGCCTCGATCGCGCCGGTGTCGACGGACACCAGGGGGTCCCCGACGGGGACGTCCGCGGCCTCACGCACCTGTTCGGGGGTGAGGACGCGGGTGCCGGTGACCGAGACCCGTTCCACGCGCAGCCAGTTCGAGCCGTACAGCACCCAGACGGTGCCGGAGGCCAGGAGCACGAGGCCGAGGGCCAGGATGACGATCGTACGAAGGCGGGGGCGGGTGAACCGCCGCCCGGCGGGCGGGCCGGACGACGACTCCTGCTGACGTTCACCACGCTCGGCGGTCGTCGGTCCGGCCACGCTTCCTGCCTTCCGTCAAAGGGGCCTAGCGGTGTGCACGGTGGGCGTTGACCGCCTCGTACACCATGCCGACGAGCAGGTCGTCGGCGTCCCGGCGGCCGAACTCGGCGGCTGCGCGGGACATCTCGTACAGCCGGTGCGGGTCGGCGAGCACGGGCAGGACGTTGTGCTGCACCCACTCGGGCGTCAGTTCCGCGTCGTCGACCAGCAGTCCGCCGCCGGCCTTGACCACCGGCTGGGCGTTGAGCCGCTGTTCGCCGTTGCCGATGGGCAGCGGGACGTACGCGGCCGGGAGCCCGACGGCGGAGAGTTCGGCGACGGTCATCGCGCCCGCCCGGCAGAGCATCATGTCGGCCGCGGCGTACGCGAGGTCCATCCGGTCCACGTAACTTACCGGGATGTACGGGGGCATCCCCGGCATCTGCTGCACCTGCGGCAGTTCGTTCTTCGGGCCGACCGCGTGCAGGATCTGGATGCCGGCCTGCTGGAGCCAGGGCGCGACCTGCTGCACGACCTCGTTGAGCCGGCGGGCGCCCTGCGAGCCGCCGGAGACCAGCAGCGTCGGCAGGTTGGGGTCGAGCCCGAACATCGCGCGGGCCTCGGGGCGCACGGCCGCCCGGTCCAGGGTCGCGATGGAGTGGCGCAGCGGGATGCCGATGTAGCGGGAGTTGCGCAGCTTGCTGTCGGGGGTGGCCACGGCGACCTGTGCGGCGTAGCGCGAGCCGATCTTGTTGGCCAGGCCCGGGCGGGCGTTGGCCTCGTGGATGACGATCGGCACGCCGAGCCGCTTGGCGGCGAGGTAGCCGGGCAGCGCGACATAGCCGCCGAAGCCGACCACGACGTCCGCCTTGGTGCGCTCCAGGATCTGCTCGGTCGCCTTGATCGTGCCGCGCAGCCGGCCCGGGACGGTGATCAGCTCGGGAGTGGGCTTGCGCGGCAACGGGACGGCCGGGATCAGCGCCAGCTCGTAGCCGCGCTCGGGCACCAGCCGCGTCTCCAGGCCCCGCTCCGTGCCCAGGGCCGTGATGCCCACGCTCGGATCCTGCCTGCGCAGGGCGTCCGCGAGGGCGAGCGCGGGCTCGATGTGGCCCGCGGTTCCTCCGCCGGCGAGTACGACATGCACCGAAATTCACCGCTCTCCGGACGAGCGCGCCGCCGAGGCACGCCGTCGCATCGTGTTCCAACTCCGGGGGTTCCGCTTGGACCCGGTGCCCCCGGTCCCCCGCTTTCTACCAAAGCGAGGTTGCCGCACCGCGAGCGCCGCCCGCGCAGCGGGCTCGTCGCGCGCGAAGGCGATCAGCAGCCCGATGGCGAACATGGTCGGCAGCAGGGCGGAACCCCCGTAGGAGAACAGCGGGAGCGGGACGCCGGCGATCGGCAGCAGACCGAGCACCGCACCCATGTTGATCACGGCCTGGGCCGTGATCCAGGTGGTCACGCCTCCCGCGGCATACCTCACGAAGGGGTCCTCCGTGCGTCCGGCCACGCGGATACCCGCATAGCCTAGAGCCGCGAAGAGGGCGAGTACCGACAGCGTCCCCGCCAGGCCCAGTTCCTCACCGGTGACGGCGAAGATGAAGTCGGTGTGCGCTTCGGGGAGTTGGCCCCATTTCTCCACACTGGCCCCGAGTCCGGAACCGAACAGTCCGCCGGAGGCCAGGGCGAAGATGCCGTGCACGGCCTGCCAGCAGGCGTCGTCCGGGCCGGGGTCGGTGGCGCCGATGCAGGCGAGCCGCGCCATGCGGTTGGGGCTGGTCTTGATCAGGATGGCGCCGAGCAGCGCGGCGACGGCCAGCACGCCGGCGAACAGCCGGGTCGGGGCGCCGGCCAGCCACAGCAGCCCGAACAGGATCGCCGTCAGGATGATCGCCGTACCCATGTCGCCGCCGAGCATGATCAGCCCGAGCAGCAGGAAGGCGACCGGCACCAGCGGCACCAGCATGTGCTTCCACTGGGTCAGCAGCCGCTTGTCCTGCTTGCGGGCGAGCAGGTCGGCACCCCACAGCACCAGGGCGAGCTTGCCGAACTCGCTGGGCTGGAGCTGGAAGGGCCCCCCGATCGAGATCCAGTTCTGGTTGCCGTTGACCGACATCCCTATCCCCGGCACCTGCACCAGGGCCATCAGGAACACGGCACCGGCCAGGATCGGATAGGCCAGCGCCCGGTGCAGCTTCACCGGCATCCGCATGGCGAGCAGCAGCAGCCCGGCGCCGATCAGGGCGGCCAGGAACTGCTTGCGGAAGAAGTACGAGCCCGGCAGGGACAGCTGGAGCGCGGTGATCTGCGAGGCCGAGTAGACCATCACCAGCCCGAGGACGGTGATCAGCGAGCTGCCGCCGAGGATCAGGTAGTACGCGGTGAGCGGCCGGTCCCAGGCGCGGCGCAGGCGCGTGTGGAGGCGTAGGACGGCGTTCTCGTGCCGGGGCCGCGGGGCGGCGGGGCGGCGGGGCGCCCGCTGCACGGGCGGCCGACCGGTGCGGCTAACGGGCATCGGCGCCTCCGCTGTCACTCGCGCGTCCCACGCGTCCCTCCCGAGGTCGCCCGGCGCAGGCGGCCGGGGTCTACTGCGCGCCGAGTTCGCGGACGGCCCGGGCGAACGCGTCGCCGCGCTTGGTGTAGTTGGTGAACATGTCCATGGAGGCACAGGCCGGGGCGAGCAGCACCGTGTCGCCGGGCCTCGCCAGCCGCCGGGCCTCCTGGACGGCCTGGAGCATCGCCCCAGTGTCGGTCCGGTCGAGGTCGACGACGGGTACTTCCGGGGCGTGTCGCGCCAGGGCTTCGCGGATCAGCGCGCGGTCGGCGCCGATGAGCACGACCCCGCGCAGCCGCTTGGCGGCACCGGCCACGAGTTCGTCGAACGTGGCGCCCTTGGCGAGCCCGCCGGCGATCCAGACGATCGGGTCGTACGCCGCCAAGGACGCCTCGGCGGCGTGGGTGTTGGTGGCCTTGGAGTCGTCCACGTAGGCCACGCCGTCCACGTCGGCGACGTGCGCGATGCGGTGGGCGTCGGGGGTGAAGGCCCGCAGCCCGTCCCGTACGGCCGCGGCGGGGACGCCGAAGGCCCGGGCGAGGGCCGCGGCGGCAAGGGCGTTGGCGACGTTGTGCGGCGCCGGCGGGTTCACGTCGGAGACCTCGGCCAGCTCCTGGGCGTTCTTGTGCCGGTCCTCGACGAAGGCGCGGTCGACCAGGATGCCCTCCACGACGCCGAGTTGGGAGGGCGCCGGAGTGCCGAGGGTGAAGCCGACGGCCCGGCAGCCCTCTTCGACGTCGGCCTCGCGGACCAGGTCCTCGGTGGCCTTGTCGGCGACGTTGTAGACGCAGGCGATGCGATTGCCCTCGTAGACACGGCCCTTGTCGCGGGCGTACGCCTCCATGGAGCCGTGCCAGTCGAGGTGGTCGGGCGCGAGGTTCAGCACGGCGGCGGAGTGGGCGCGCAGGGAGGGCGCCCAGTGCAGCTGGTAGCTGGACAGCTCCACCGCGAGGACGTCGTACTCCTCGCCGCCGGTGACCGCGTCCAGCAGCGAGACGCCGATGTTGCCGACGGCGGCGGTGCGCAGTCCGGCGGCCTTCAGGATCGACGCCAGCATCTGGACGGTGGTCGTCTTGCCGTTGGTGCCGGTCACGCAGAGCCAGGGCGCGGCGTCGGGGCCGCGCAGCCGCCAGGCCAGTTCGACGTCGCCCCAGACCGGGACGCCGGCCGCGTCGGCGGCGGCGAACAGCGGCTTGGTGGGTTTCCAGCCCGGCGCGGTGACGATCAGCTCGGTGCCCTCGGGCAGGGTGTCGCCGTCGCCGAGGCGCACGGTGACGCCGAGTTCCTCCAGCTCGGCCGCCTGCGCGCGGGCGCGTTCGTCGTCGCCGTCGTTGACGACGGTGACGATCGCGCCGAGCCCGTGCAGCACCTTGGCCGCCGGGACGCCGGAGACGCCGAGCCCGGCGACGGTGACGTGCTTGCCGGAGAATTCCGAGGACTCCGAGGACTCCGAAGACACCGAGGAGGTCACTTGTCCGCTGCCCATCCCGCGTAGAAGAGGCCCAGTCCGACGATCACACAGATGCCCTGGATGATCCAGAAGCGGACCACGACAAGGACTTCGGACCAGCCTTTGAGTTCGAAGTGGTGCTGGAGTGGCGCCATCCGGAAGACCCGCTTGCCGGTGAGGCGGAAGGACCCGACCTGGATCACCACGGACATGGTGATCAGGACGAACAGGCCACCGAGGATGGCGAGGAGCAGCTCGGTGCGGGAGCAGATCGCCAGACCCGCGAGCACGCCGCCGAGCGCGAGCGAACCGGTGTCGCCCATGAAGATCTTGGCCGGTGAGGTGTTCCACCACAGGAAGCCGAGGCAGGCGCCCATCAGCGCGGACGCGACCACCGCCAGGTCGAGGGGGTCCCTCACCTCGTAGCAGGCGTTGGGGTTGGTCAGGGTCTGGGCGTTGGCGCAGGACTCCTGGAACTGCCAGACGCCGATGAAGGTGTAGGCGCCGAAGACCAGGACGGAGGCACCGGTGGCCAGGCCGTCGAGGCCGTCGGTGAGGTTCACGCCGTTCGACATCGCGAGGATCATGAACAGCGCCCAGACGACGAACAGCACCGGGCCGATCGACCAGCCGAAGTCGGTGATGAACGACAGCTTGGTGGAGGCCGGGGTGTTGCCGCGGTTGTCCGCGAACTGGAGCGAGAGCACGGCGAAGGCGATGCCGACGATGAGCTGGCCGGCCATCTTGGCCTTGGCCCGCAGGCCCAGCGACCGCCGTTTGACGATCTTGATGTAGTCGTCGAGGAAGCCGACCAGGCCCATGCCGACCATCAGGCCGAGCACCAGCAGACCTGAGAAGGTCGGCGCCGCGTCCGCCTCGGGGTCCAGTGAGCTGGTGATCACCTTGGCCAGGAAGTAGGCGGCGACCGTGGCCAGGATGAAGGCGATGCCACCCATCGTCGGCGTACCGCGCTTGCTGGCGTGCTCGCGCGGTCCGTCGTCGCGGATGTACTGACCGTAGCCCTTGCGGGCCAGGAGCTTGATCAGCAGCGGGGTGCCGATCAGGGTGAGGAAGAGGCCAATGACTCCTGCGAACAGGATCTGCTTCATCATCGGGCGGCAACCTCACCCTCGGCGCCGGGCTCGAGCAGCGCCGCCGCGACGGCCTCCAGCCCCACCGAACGGGACGCCTTCACGAGCACGACGTCCCCCGGGCGCAACTCGCTGCGCAACAGGTCGACCGCCGCCTGTGCGTCGGACACGTGCACCGACTCCTCACCCCACGAACCCTCGTTATATGCGCCCAGTTGCAGCCAGGCGGCCTCCTGGCCCCCCACTGCGACGAGCTTGCTGACGTTGAGCCGGACGGCGAGCCGTCCGACCGCGTCGTGCTCGGCGAGCGCCTCGTCCCCGAGCTCGGCCATCTTGCCGAGCACCGCCCACGTACGGCGCCCCTTGCCGATGGCCGCCAGCGCGCGCAGGGCGGCCTTCATGGACTCGGGGTTCGCGTTGTAGGCGTCGTTGACGACCGTCACGCCGTCCGGGCGCTCGGTGACCTCCATCCGCCAGCGGGAGAGGGAGCCCGCCTCGGAGAGCGCGCGGGCGATCTCGTCTGCGGACATGCCCAACTCGTGGGCGACGGCGGCCGCGGCGAGCGCGTTCGACACGTGGTGCTCACCGTACAGGCGCATGGTCACATCGCTTGCACCGGAGGGTGTGTGAAGCCTGAAGGAGGGCTGTCCGGTGTCCGTGAGTCGCACGTTCTCGGCACGGACGTCCGCTTCGTCGGACTCTCCGAAAAGGACCACCTTCGCCTTCGTACGGGAGGCCATGGCCCGTACGTAGGGGTCGTCCGCGTTGAGGACCGCCACCCCGCCCTCGTCCGCCGCGGGGAGCGACTCCACGAGTTCGCCCTTGGCCTGCGCGATCTGCTCCCGGCCGCCGAACTCGCCGATGTGCGCGGAGCCGACGTTGAGGACCAGGCCGATGCGCGGCGGGGTCAGTTCGGTGAGGTACCGGATGTGGCCGATGCCGCGGGCGCCCATCTCCAGCACCAGGAACCGGGTCTCCTCGGTGGCGCTGAGCGCGGTGAGCGGCAGCCCGATCTCGTTGTTGAGCGAGCCGGGCGTGAACACCGTCGGCGCCTTGCGCTGGAGCACCTGGGCGATGAGGTCCTTGGTGCTGGTCTTGCCTGCGGAGCCGGTGAGGGCCACGAGGGTGGCCCCCAGGCGCCGTACGACGTGACGGGCGAGGGCACCGAGGGCGTTCTGCACGTCGTCCACCACGATCGCGGGCACGCCGACGGGGCGGGAGCCGAGCACGGCCACCGCTCCCGCCTCGACGACCGCCGGGGCGAAGTCGTGGCCGTCCACGCGCTCGCCGACGAAGGCGACGAAGAGGCTGCCGGGCCCCGCCTCGCGGGAGTCCCGGACGACCGGCCCGGTGACCTCGGCGGACGGATCCGGTATGTCGTGCATCTGCCCGCCGACGACTTCTGCGATCTCGGCGAGAGAGAGGGCGATCACAAGTTCATCCCCTGCATCTTCTGGATTGTCATCCCCGGGTCCTTCGGAGGGTCAGCGGCCCTGGGACTTCTGGATGGCTTCGCGCAGCACCTGGCGGTCGTCGAACGGCCGGACCACGCCGGCGATGTCCTGGCCCTGTTCGTGGCCCTTGCCCGCGACCAGCACGGTGTCGCCGGGTTCGGCGCGGGCGACCGCGGCGGCGATGGCGGCGGCCCGGTCCTCGAAGACCTGCACCTCGCCGCGCTCGTGCGCGGGCACGGACGCGGCACCCTGGAGCATGGTCGCCAGGATGGCGAGGGGGTCCTCGGAACGGGGGTTGTCGGAGGTCAGCACGGCGGTGTCGGCGTGCCGGGCCGCGGCGGCGCCCATCGGCTCGCGCTTGGTGGTGTCCCGGTCGCCGCCGCAGCCGAGCACGACGTGCAGCCTGCCCTCGGTGACCTTGCGCAGCGCCTTGAGGACGGACTCGACGGCGTCGGTCTTGTGGGCGTAGTCGACCACCGCGAGGTACGGCTGCCCGGCGTCCACCCGCTCCAGGCGGCCGGGCACGCCCGGCACCGCGGCGACGCCGTCGGCGGCGGCCTGCGGGTCGAGGCCGGCGGCGGCCAGGGCGACGATCGCGGCGAGGGTGTTCGCCACGTTGAACGGCCCGGCCAGCGGGGACTTGGCGGCGAACCGGTCGCCCTCGGGGCCGATGACGGTGAACGTCGAGTCCAGCGGGCCGACCTCGACGTCGTCGGCGCGCCAGTCCGCGTCGGGGTGCCCCTCGGCGGAGTAGGTGATCACCGGGACGCCGGCCTCCTTGGCGAGCCGGCGGCCGTACTCGTCGTCCACGTTGACCACGCCCAGCCTGCTGCGCAGCGGCGTGAACAGCTGCGCCTTGGCCTGGAAGTAGTCCTCCATGCCGGAGTGGAACTCCATGTGCTCCGGGCTGAGGTTGGTGAAGACGGCGACGTCGAAGACGCAGCCGTCGACCCGGCCCAGCACCAGGGCGTGGCTGGAGACCTCCATGGCGACCGCTTCGGTGCCGCGCTCGCGCATGACCGCGAACAGCGCCTGGAGGTCGGTGGCCTCGGGCGTGGTGCGCTCGGACTTGATGCGCTCGTCGCCGATGCGCATCTCCACCGTGCCGATCAGGCCGGTGGACTTCGCCGTGCGCAGGCCGCCCTCGACCAGGTAGGCGGTCGTGGTCTTGCCGGAGGTGCCGGTGATGCCGATCTGGAGCAGATCGCGGCCGGGGTGGCCGTAGATCGTGGCCGCCAGTTCGCCCATCCGCGCGCGCGGGTCGTCGACGACGAGCGCCGGAAGACCGGTCGCGGCGACGCGTTCGGCGCCGGAGGGGTCGGTCAGCACCGCGGCGGCGCCCAGACCGGCGGCCTGGGTGACGAAGTCGGCGCCGTGGGCGCGGGCGCCGGGCAGGGCGGCGTACAGGTCGCCGGGGCGGACGGCGCGGGAGTCATGGGTGATGCCCGTGACCTCGGCGGTGCCCTCGGGCGCGGTGACACCCAGCTGGTCGGCGAGCTCCGCGAGGGGTGTGGCGGAGACCCGCGTCGGCCGGGGCGGTCCCGGGTATGTCACGGGTTGGCCCTTCTGGGTGGTTTGGGACTGATCAGGCTGTGGCACGGCGGTGAGCGTACCGGGCGCACCCGCTTCCGGGCGAAGCGAGGGGCGGGGGGAGGCCTCGGGGCGGCTGTGGTTCCCGGGGTCGGGGGTGATCGTCGTCACGGGTGGTTCCTGGGTGGCTCGGTACTGCAACGGTGCTGATCAGGGTTTGAAGGTGACCGGGATGTTGGCGGGGGCGGCCCCGGTCGGCGGGACCTGGAGGGTCTTCAGGGCGAACTCCATGACCTGCTTGTAGATGGGTCCGCAGATCTGGCCGCCGAAGTAGCTGCCCTTCGTGGCGTTCTGGATGGCGCAGTAGACGGTGACGCGGGGTTGGTCCGCGGGCGCGAACCCGGCGAACGACGAGGTGTAGCCCTTGTACTTGCCGGTGGCCGGATCCACGCGGTTGGCCGTGCCCGTCTTGCCCGCGACCCGGTAGCCGGGGATGCGGGCCTTGGTGCCGGTGCCCTCCTCGTCGTCGACGACGGACTCCAGCATCCGCGCGAGCGTCTTCGCCGTCTTCTCGCTGACCACACGGGTCTTCTCGGGCTTCGGGGCGGGCGTGAAGCGTCCGTCGGGGCCCTTGGTGCCGCGCACCAGCGTGGGTTCGATCCGGACGCCGCCGTTGGCGATCGTCGAGTAGACGGAGGCGGCCTGGAGGGCGTTGACGGACACGCCCTGGCCGAAAGGAATCGTGTACTGCTGCGAGGTCGACCACTGGCCGGGGGGCGCGAGGATGCCCTTGGTCTCGCCGGGGAAGCCGAGCCCGCTGTACTCGCCGAGGCCGAACTTGCGCAGGTAGGAGTAGAGCACCTTGTTGGACTCCGCCTGGTTCTCGCCCAGCTGGCCGGTGGCGAGGATGGTCCCGATGTTGCTGGACTTGGCCAGCACGCCGTTGAGCGTCAGGTACCAGGTGGGATGGTCGACGTCGTCCTTGAACAGCCGGTCGCCGCGGTGCAGCCGGTTCGGCACGGTGACGTGGGTCATCGGTGTGGCCACGTTCTCCTCCAGCACCGCGGCCATCGACATCACCTTGGCGGTGGAGCCCGGCTCGAAGGCGTCCTGGAGGGCGGCGTTGCCGAGCGCCTCGGGGTCGGCGTGGGCGAGGTCGCCGGGGTCGAAGCCGGGCGAGTTGGCCATGGCGAGGATCTCGCCGGTCCGGGTGTCCTGGACGATGACGTAGCCGCCGTCCGCGGCGGACTTCTTCACCTGCTCGCTGATGGCGTGCTGGGCGGCCCACTGGATGTCGCGGTCGATGGTCAGCTCGACGTCGCTGCCGGGCACGGCCGGGGTCTCCGTGGAGCCGACGGTGGGCACCCTGAGGCCGCCGGACTGGGCGTAGCGGATCTTGCCGTCCTGGCCGGCCAGCGTCTTGTCGAGCTTGCGCTCCAGGCCGCCGCTGCCCTCGCCCTCGGAGTTGACCCAGCCGAGGACCCCGGCGGCGAGGCTGCCGTTGGGGTACACGCGCTTGCTGCTGGGGTCTGCGAAGACGCCGGCCAGGACGTTGACCGTGGACCTGTCCGTCTCGGCCTTCCTGGCGAGGGCGGTCTTCAGGTCCTTGATCTGGTTCCAGACCTGCGGGGTGCGGCTGCGGGCGAGGCGGACGTAGCGCAGGTCCTTGTCGGCCGGGCGGAGCTTTTCGGCCAGGTCCTCCTGGTCCGCGCCGAGGATCGGGGCGAGGAGCGCCGCGGCCTGCTCGGGACCGTCGCCGACCTTCAGCTGCTCGCGGGTGAACATCGTGGGGTCGGCGGTGATGTCGTAGGCGTCCACGGTGGTCGCCAGGGCGACGCCGTTGCGGTCGGTGATGCCGCCGCGTTCGGCGGGGAGGTCGTGCACGACGTAGCGGTTCTGCTCGGCGCGGGCGGCGTAGGTGCCGGCGTCGACGGCCTGCACCTGGAGCAGCCGCACGGTGAACGCGATGAGGACCAGGGTCAGGGCCAGGCCGATCAGCCGCAGGCGGGGCCGCGGGCTGCCGAGCCGGAGGGGGCGCTGCGCGGCCGGACGGGGCGGGGCGGGGCGGCGGGCCGGGCGGGCGCCGGGGCCGGGGCGCCGGCCACCGCCGGGGCGGGCGGGCCGGGCGGGTCCGGGCACCCGGCGGCGCTGCTGCTGCCTGCCGTAATCGCCATCCACTTCGGTCACCTGCCGGAGGTCGGGGACGGGGTCAGAGGGGGCGCGGGTGTGGGCGTCGTGGCCGGTGAGGACGCCGGTGGGGCCGGTGACGTGTCCGGTGCCGGGCCGGTGTCCGGCGTGGCGGTGCCCGGCGTCGTGGCGACGGGCGGCGCGACCAGCGCCTCGGGGGCGACCACCAGCGGGGTGGCCGGGCCGGCGGCGGGGCTCGCGGACCCCTTGACCTTGCCGTCGGGGGTGAGGAACGCGGGGTCGCCGCCGGGCACCATGCCCAGTTCCCGGGCCCGGCGCTGGAGCGCCTGGGGAGCGGAGTAGGCGTCGACGTCGCGTTGCAGGGCCTGCTCCTGGTCGGTGAGGCTCTTGGTCTCCTCCTTCAGGTCGTCGAGCTGGAACGACCCCTCGCTCAGGGCGGAGTTCAGCACCAGCAGCACGATGAGACCGCCGCCGAGAAGGAGGACGACGAGCAGCACGAAGGGCGTACGGGCGGCCCGCGCCCGGCCCGCGGGCAGGAGCCGGGCGAGCCGCGCCGCCCTGCCCTTCAGCTCGGGTTTCCTGCTCACTCGCCCTCCCCGCGTCCGGCGTCCGCCGCGAACCCTGCGTCTGCGCGCGCCGGGCGGCCGCCCGGCGTCCGGTGCGTGCGCCCGGCGTGGGCGCGCCGCCACCTGCCCCCGGGCCCGGCGTGCCCGGCCACGCGCACAGCGTGCTCGGCGTGCCCGGCCACGCGCGCAGCGTGCCCGGCGTGCCCGGCCACGCGCGCAGCGTGCCCGGCGTGTTCGGCCACGCGCCCGGCGTGCCCGGCACCGGGCCTCCGGGCGGTCCGGCGCGTGGTGGCGCCCCCCGTGGGGAAGCGTGCCGGGCGTCGTACCGCGGACGCCGCGGCGGCGACAGGACCCGCGGCCGCCGTCGGCCGGCACCCCCGCCTCGGCTGCCTCACTCGACGTCCTCCCTGATGCGCTGGGCCCCGCGCAGCCGCGCCGGTGCCGCACGCCGGTTCTCGGCGATCTCTTCCTCGGTGGGAAGTTCGGCACCGCGCGTGAGCAGCTTGAGCCGGGGGGCGTAGCGCTCGGGGACCACCGGGAGACCGGGCGGCGCGGTGTTGGCGGCACCGGCCGCGAACACCTGCTTGACCAGCCGGTCCTCCAGCGAGTGGTAGGACAGCACGGCGATCCGCCCGCCCACGGCGAGCGCCTTCACGGCCGCCGGGACGGCCCGCTCCAGCACCGACAGCTCGCCGTTGACCTCGATACGCAGCGCCTGGAAGGTGCGCTTGGCGGGGTTGCCGCCGGTGCGCTTGGCGGCCTGCGGAAGTGCCGTGCGGATCAGCTCCACCAGCCGGGCGCTGTTGGTGAACGGCTCCTTCTCGCGCTCGCGCACGATCGCGGAGACGATCCGCTTGGCCTGCTTCTCCTCGCCGTACGCGCGCAGGATGCGCACCAGCTCGCCGGGCGGGTAGGTGTTGAGGACCTCGGCGGCGCTGATGCCGGCCGACTGGTCCATGCGCATGTCGAGCGGGGCGTCCTGGGCGTAGGCGAAGCCGCGGCCGGCCTCGTCGAGCTGCATGGAGGAGACGCCGAGGTCGAACAGGATCCCCTGGACGCGCGGGACGCCGAGCCGGTCGAGGACGCCGGGCAGCTCGTCGTACACGGCGTACACCAGGGTGGCGCGCTCCCCGTACCGGGCGAGCCGCTCGCCGGACAGGCGCAGCGCCTCCTTGTCGCGGTCGAGGCCGATCAGCCGCGCCTCGGGGAAGCGCTCCAGCAGCGCCTCGCTGTGGCCGCCGAGGCCGAGCGTGCAGTCCACGACGACCGAACCGGGCTCCTTCAGGGCGGGCGCCAGCAGGTCCAGGCACCGCTGGAGCATCACCGGGACGTGTCGACTCTCGCTCAACGGGGACGGCCTCTCAGGTCCGGCGCGACGGTACGCACCGCCGGGTCCCCGCCCTCCCCCGGCGAGCCGGGGGTCCCCCGGAGAAGCGGGGCCTGCCGGCGCCGGAAGCGACAGCCGACCGTGAGCGGGAGGAGGCCGAGCCGTACGTACGCGCCGCGCACGTGGGGAGATCCGGGGTACGTCGCCCTGGTCTCCGGATGTTTCAGTCCAGCAGGGAGAGCCTCGCCTCCCGCTTCGCGTCACTTTAGTCCACCCTGTCGCCCGGTCAATCAACCGGCCTGCGCGTCGCGGGCCGGTGCGCGGCCGAAGCCGCCGGACCCGGGGATTCACTCGTACGGAGTGAGTCACGTGCCCTCCGTGGGTCAACTCACACCGGAGCGCGTTGACGGGCGTTGTTGCCCCTTGTTCCCTTCTTTGTCCCTTCTTTTGTGCCCCCGCCGGGCCCCTGCCGGGCCGCCGCGGGCCCGGCAGGGGCCCCCTCACGGCGGGCCCACGGCTCCGGTGACCAGTAACGTCATGGGTATGACGACTTCTGCATCGGTTCCCGCAGGCTCCGAGTCCGCAATAGCCGGCGCCGGCTCTGTCACCGACCGCCTCGTGGCGGCGAACGCACGGTACGCCGCCGAGTTCACCGACCCGGGGATGGACGCCCGGCCGGTCCAGCAGGTCGCCGTCGTGGCCTGCATGGACGCGCGCCTGGACCTGCACGCCGCGCTCGGGCTGCGGCTCGGCGACTGCCACACCATCCGCAACGCGGGCGGCGTCGTCACCGACGACGTCATCCGCTCCCTGACCATCAGCCAGCGGGCACTGGGCACCCGCAGCGTGGTCCTCATCCACCACACCGGCTGCGGCCTGGAGTCCCTCACCGAGGAGTTCCGGCACGAGCTGGAGCTGGAGGTCGGCCAGCGGCCCTCCTGGGCGGTGGAGTCGTTCCGGGACGTGGACCAGGACGTGCGGCAGTCGATGCGGCGGGTGCGGACCTCGCCCTTCCTGCTGCACACCGACGACGTGCGCGGCTTCGTGTTCGACGTGAAGACGGGCCTGCTGCGCGAGATCGACGCCGCCTGACCGCCCCGGACCCCGCGGCGCCACTCCGCGACAACCGGTTCGGCACCCCGCAAGCGCCGCAAAGGTCGTAAGACCCGACAAATCGCGGTCAGTTGTCCACAGGCGAGTGACACGAATCGGTAACGGCAGCAAGAATGCGGGGAGTGGCGTCGCGCGGAACTTTTCCCGGGTGGTGTCCGTGTTCGGGGTGGGCCGGTCCGCAGCGCAAGGGCATCGGTCCGGAAAGTTGGGGTAACCCCTTGCTTCTCAGCAAGCGTGGGGAAGGGCCGAGGAGGGCCGGGTGACGACCTATGACGATCGAGCGAGCCTCACTGAACTGACCGCGGTGGTCGAGCGGGTGCGCGGTTCGGTGGAAGGCGTGATCGAGGGCAAGCCCGAGGTCGTACGGCTCTCGCTGACCGTGCTGCTCGCCGAGGGCCATCTGCTGATCGAGGACGTCCCCGGGGTCGGCAAGACCATGCTGGCCAAGGCGCTGGCGCGGTCCATCGACTGTTCCGTGCGGCGGATCCAGTTCACCCCCGACCTGCTGCCCTCGGACATCACGGGTGTGTCCATCTGGGACCAGCAGCGCCGGGACTTCGAGTTCAAGCCGGGTGCGATCTTCGCGCAGGTGGTGATCGGCGACGAGATCAACCGCGCCTCGCCGAAGACCCAGTCCGCGCTGCTGGAGTCGATGGAGGAGCGCCAGGTCACCATCGACGGCAAGACCTACGAGCTGCCCAGCCCCTTCCTGGTGGTGGCGACGCAGAACCCGGTCGAGATGGAGGGCACCTACCCGCTGCCGGAGGCCCAGCGCGACCGTTTCATGGCCCGGGTCTCGATCGGCTATCCGAGCGCGGAGGCCGAGCTCCAGATGCTCGACGTGCACGGCGGGGTGAGCCCGCTGGACGACCTCCAGCCGGTGGCCCACGCGCACGAGATCGTCAAGCTGGTCGAGGCGGTGCGCGGCGTCCACGTCGCCGAGCCGGTCCGGCGGTACGCGGTCGATCTGGTCGCCGCCACCCGCACGCACCCGGATCTCAGACTCGGCGCCTCGCCGCGCGCCACCCTGCATCTGCTGCGCGCGGCGAAGGCGTCCGCGGCCCTCGACGGCCGGGAGTACGTCCTGCCGGACGACGTCCAGGCCCTCGCCGTCGCCGTCCTGGCCCACCGCCTGCTGCCCACGGCACAGGCCCAGCTCAACCGCCGCACGGCCGAACAGGTCGTCCAGGAGATCCTCCAGCGCACGCCGGTGCCCGCCGCCGCACCCCAGCAGGCGAGTGCCTTCGGACTCGGTCGCGGCGGCCCGGCGTACGGCCAGCAGCCGCCGCGGAGGCTGTGATGTCCGGCGGGGGGACGGGGCAGGCGGACGGCGGCGACCGAGGTGACAAAAGCGGCGTCCGTACCGCCCTGTCCGGTCTGACCACCCGCGGCCGGTCCTTCCTCGCCGCCGGTGTCGCCGCCGGGGTCTGCGCCTATGTGCTCGGGCAGAGCGATCTGCTCCGGGTCGGGCTGCTGCTGGCGGTGCTGCCGCTGGTGTGCGCGCTCGTCCTGTACCGCACGCGCCATCGGGTCGCGGGCAGCCGCCGGCTGTCCCCCGGGCGGGTGCCCGCGGGCAGCGAGGCCCGGGTCCATCTGCGCATCGAGAACGTCTCGCGGCTGCCCACCGGTCTGCTGATGCTCCAGGACCGGGTGCCCTACGTGCTCGGTCCGCGCCCCCGCTTCGTGCTCGACCGGGTCGAGGCGGGCGGCCGGCGCGAGGTGTCCTACCGGGTCCGCTCCGATCTGCGGGGCCGCTATCCGCTGGGGCCGCTCCAGCTGCGCCTGACCGACCCGTTCGGCATGTGCGAGCTGACCCGCTCCTTCTCGACCCACGACACCCTGACCGTGATCCCGCGCGTCGAGCCGCTGCCGCCGGTGCGGCTGGGCGGCGAGGCCAAGGGGTACGGCGACGGACGGCAGCGCTCGCTGGCCCTGGCGGGCGAGGACGACGTGATCCCGCGCGGCTACCGCTACGGCGACGACCTGCGCCGCGTCCACTGGCGCTCCACGGCCCGCTACGGCGAGCTGATGGTGCGCCGCGAGGAACAGCCGCAGCGCTCCCGCTGCACGGTGCTGCTGGACACCCGGGGCGTCGCCTTCGCGGGCGCCGGTCCCGACTCGGCCTTCGAGTGGGCGGTGTCGGGCGCGGCGTCGGTGCTGGTGCACATGCTGGAGCGGGGCTTCTCGGTGCGGCTGCTCACCGACACCGGCAGCGTGGTGCCCGGCGAGGGCGCCGACGGCTTCGCGGGCGCCAGCCAGGAGACGGCGGACGCGGCCGGGCTGATGATGGACACCCTCGCGGTGATCGACCACTCCGGCGATACGGGCCTGTCCCGGGCGTACGACGTGCTGCGCGGCGGCGGTGAGGGGCTGCTGGTGGCGTTCTTCGGCGACCTCGACGAGGAGCAGGCCGCGGTGGCCGCCAGGATGCGTCAGCGCAGCGCAGGTGCGCTCGCCTTCGTCCTCGACAGCGGCGCCTGGCTGCGGGAACCGACCGACGTGTCCGGCCCGTTGGACGGGACGGAGGGGCGGCTGCGCCTGCTGCGCGAGGCCGGCTGGACGGTCGTGAGCGTGCCGCGGGGCGCCTCCTTGGAAGCGCTGTGGCGCCAGGCGGACCGGGAGCGCTCGGGCATCGCCGCGTCGAGCGGTGCCGCGACGAGCGGTGGGGAGGGCGCGTGATGAGCGGGCGGGCACGGCTGACGGTGTGCGCGTGGGCGGCCACGCTGATGGCGTCGTGCGCGCTGCTGCCCCTGGTCGAACCGGCCACATGGATCTTCCAGGCCGCCTTCCTGCTCGGCGTCCTGTCGGTGGTGGGCGCGGCCACCCGCCGGGTGCCGCTGGCCCGGCCGCTGACCGTGGCGGTCCAGGCCCTGGTGGCGCTGCTGCTGCTGACGCTGGTCTTCGCCCGCGGTCAGGCCTTCGCCGGGCTGATACCGGGCCCGGAGGCGTTCACCCGGTTCGCCGAGCTGCTGCGCGAGGGCGGCGACGACATCGCGCGGTACGCGATCCCGGCGCCGCTGGAGTCCGACGGCATCCGGCTGATGCTCATCGGCGGTGTCCTGGTGATCGGGCTGCTGGTGGACGCGCTGGCGGTCACCTTCCGCAGCGCGGCCCCGGCCGGGCTGCCGCTGCTCGCCCTGTACTCGGTGGCCGCGGGGCTGTCCGACGGCGCCGCCGACTGGCTGTGGTTCCTGATCGCGGCGGCGGGCTATCTGATGCTGTTGCTCGCCGAGGGGCGGGACCGGCTCTCGCAGTGGGGCCGCGTCTTCGGCGGGGCATCCCGCGCCCAGGACGGCGAGCGGGGCGACGCGGTCGCTCCCGTGCGCACCGGGCGCCGCATCGGCGTGGTGGCGCTCGGCGTCGCCCTGGTCGTGCCGCTCGCCCTCCCGGCGATGAACGGCGGCCTGCTGGACGGCGCGGGCACGGGCGTGGGGTCCGGCACCGGCGGCGGGGGCACGATCTCGGCGGTGAACCCGCTGGTCTCCCTCCGCGACAGCCTGAACGTGGACGACGACCGCGAGGTCCTCTCGGTGCGCACCGAGACCGACGACTACTCCGGCCTGTATCTGCGCATCGTGTCCCTGGACGAGTTCGACGGCACCACGTGGAAGCCGTCGAAACGGCAGATCACCGCGGTGCCGGACGGCGGGTTCCCGACCCCGCCGGGTCTCGGCCCCGACATCCGGCGCGACGAGATCGCCACGACGATCACGGCGGCGGACTGGTACGCGCAGGACTGGCTGCCGATGCCGTACCCGCCCAGCGGCGTACGGGTCGCGGGCAACTGGCGGTACGAGCCGGTGGGCATGACGCTCGTCGGCGACCACGGCCAGAACACCCGGGGTCTGACGTACCAGGTGCGGAGCCTGGAGGTCCAGCCGACGGCGGAGCAGCTGGCCTCGGCGCCCCCGCCGCCCGCCGCGCTGCGCGAGGAGTACACCGAGCTGCCGGACTCGCTGCCGGCGGTCGTCTCCCGCACCGCCCGCGACATCACGGCGGGCGCGCCGAGCACCTACGACCAGGCGGTCAGGCTCCAGGAGTACTTCGCGGTCAACGGCGGGTTCGAGTACGACACCCAGGTGGAGGTCGGCAGCGGCTCGCAGGCGATCGCCCGGTTCCTGCGGGACAAGCAGGGCTTTTGCATCCACTTCTCCTTCGCCATGGCGGCGATGGCCCGGTCGCTGGACATACCGGCCCGGGTCGCGGTCGGCTTCGCGCCGGGCTCCCCGCAGGCGAACGGCACGGTGTCGGTGGGGCTGCGGGACGCGCACGCCTGGCCCGAGCTGTACTTCGAGGGCGTGGGCTGGACCCGCTTCGAGCCGACCCCGACCCGCGGCTCGATCCCGCCCTACACGGTGCCGGACGCGCCGGGCAGCAGCACCCCGGACGTGGCGCGGCCCTCGCAGGAGGCGTCGACGGCCCCCTCGGCGGCGCCCTCCGCGAGCGAGAGCTGCCCGGGTGAGCAGCGGCAGCTGGGGGCCTGTGAGAGCGAGTCCCCGCAGGCCGTCCTGCCCGCGGGCGGTGGCGGACCGAAGTGGTACGTGCTGCTGGCGTGGGCGCTGGGCGGGCTCGCGCTGCTCGCGGTGCCCTTGGCCCCGATGCTGTGGCGGATGCGGGGCCGGGCGGTCCGGCTGGGCTCGCACGGCCGGGGCGAGGCGGACGTGGCGCCGCACACGCTGGCGGTGTGGCAGGAGCTGACGGACACGGCGTGGGACCACGGCATCGCGCCGGACGAGTCGCTGACGCCACGCCGGGCGGCGGGCCGCATCGCCCGGCTCGGCGGGCTGGACCCGGCGGCCACGGCGTCGGTGCACCGGGTCGCGGACGCCGTGGAGCAGGTCCTGTACGCGCCCCGGCCGCAGCCCGCGGCCGGCCTCACCGACGACGTGCACCGGGTGACCGCCGGTCTGCGGGCCGCGGTGGGACGCGGTACGCGGCTGCGCGCTCTCCTGCTGCCCCGTTCGACCGTACGGGTGGTCTGGGCGGTCTCGGACTGGTGGACCGGCGTCCGGTCCCGGCTCACGGCGGCCCGCCCGGCCTGGACCCGCCCGACGAGCCAGCGGGGCTGACACCGGCACGCTTGAGGAGTCCGGCGCGGTCGGCGAGTCCGGCGCGCCTGGCGAGTACGGCGGGGTCGGCGAGTCCGGCCGGTCGGCGAAGTCGCGGGGGCGGCGGGGCTCGGCCCATCCGGCCCCGGATCGACGTGGCTCGCGTGGTGGGACCGCGGCCCGCAGGGCTCCCCCGGTCGGCTGTTCCGAGCGTGGGAGCTGGGCGGGTGCGGCCCCTTGCGTCCTCCGACAGGACCGGCCTACGAGGCGCGCCCGTCCCTGCGGGCGGCGTGCGGCGCTCCGCTGGTCACTGCGAGGGCCCGCCGGCCCCTGCCTGCGAGCGTGCCGTCGGCCCCTGCCTGCGAGCGTGCCGCTGGTCCCTTCGAGCGCGCCATCCGCCCTTGCGGGCGCACGCGAGGGGGTGACCACCGGCAGGGTGGTCACCCCCTCGTGCGAGTCTTCGGCTGTGGCAGAGCCGGGCCGGAAGGCTAATGGCCGCCCTGCTGCTCGTCGCGGCGCCGCTGCCAGCGCTCTTCGATGCGCTCCATCATGGAGCGTTTCTGCCGGGCTGGGCGGCGTCCTTGGGGTGCTGCCCCGGCCGCGGGCTGTTCGCCCGGCTTCGGGGCCTTGCGCCAGCCGGTCACGGCGAGAACCGCGCAGCCCAGCATCACGAGGAATCCCACGACACTGAGCCAGACCTGCTGGGCGACCATACCGGCCATGAGGAGCGCAATACCCACGAGGAAGCCCGCGACCGCCTGGTAGACCCGTCGCCGGGTGTACGTACGCAGCCCGCTACCCTCGAGCGCTGTCGCGAACTTGGGATCTTCGGCGTACAGCGCTCGCTCCATCTGCTCGAGCATGCGCTGCTCGTGCTCCGAGAGCGGCACGGAGTCCTCCTCATCGTGCAGTCGCCGGGGCGACCCGGGGGGTCCCTTCAGGATAGGCAGGGAATCGCCCCCGTGAAACCCGCCCCTCTGCGCCAATTGGCCAACCGGTCTCCGCCATGGACGTGCCGGCTCGCTGAGATTCCCATTCCCCGGCGGCCGACCCGTCATGCCGGGCGGTCTCCTTCGATCATACGGCGACAGACCCCCGTTCGGGGGGCCTGTGGCGTACTCCATGTGCGGCCGAGGCACTGATCAGCGGCGCGCCACCCGGGCGACGGGGGCTCCTCGGTCCCCTCAGGCCTCTGAGGCCCCTTGCGCCTCACCCAGCACATGGAGCTGGGTGGCCACGGAGTGGAACGCGGGCAGTTCCGCCGCGGCGGCCTCCAGCTTCAGCAGCGCGTCCAGCGCCCCGGGCTCGGTGTCCACCAGTACCCCGGGGACCAGGTCGGCGAAGACCCGCACGCCGTGCACGGCGCCCACGCGCAGGCCGGCGCCCTCGACCAGACCGGTGAGCTGTTCGGCGGTGAACCGGCGCGGCATGGGGTCGCCGGTCCCCCAGCGTCCGTCCGGATCACCGAGGGCCTGCCTGGCCTCGCTGAAGTGGCCGGCGAGGGCGCGGGCGAGCACCGCACCGCCGAGGCCGGCGGCGAGCAGGCTGAGAACCCCTTCGGCGCGCAGGGCGGCCACCGCGTTGCGGACGCCCTCGGCCGGGTCGTCCACGTACTCCAGGACGCCGTGGCACAGCACCGCGTCGTACCCGCCGCGCTCGACCACGTCGAAGAGGCCGTGGGCGTCGCCCTGGACGCCCCGCACGCGCTCGTCGACACCGGCCTCGGCGGCACGGCGCTCCAGGGCGAAGAGCGCGTTGGGGCTGGGGTCGACGACCGTGACGCGGTGGCCGAGGCGGGCCAGGGGCACCGCGAAGTTGCCGCTGCCGCCTCCGGTGTCCAGGACGTCCAGCGCCTGGCGGCCCGTGGCCTTCACACGGCGGTCGAGGGCCTCCTGGAGGACCTCCCAGACCACGGCGGTCCGGACGGCGGCGCGGGGGCGGGAGGGGTCGGAGCGCAGCGACGTCGCGTGAGGGTGGTGGTGGGAGACCGGAGGGCGCATGGGGTCCGACACGGCAGTTGACTCCTCGGCGCGGCACCGCCTCTGGCACGGCGGAGCGAACGGGGTGCCTCCCCCGGCACGGCCGGGAGGGGCGGGATTCAGGCGCCCCCCACCCTATGCCTCCCGTGGTCCGCGCGGTCATGCCGGTGGCACCGCGGGGATCATCCGGCGTCCGGCATGCCCTCCCCTCGGACGTTCCCCTGGACGTTTCCTCGCATGTTCCCCCGGAGGTCGCTCCTGACGTCGCCGCCGAGGTCGCCCCCGGGTGCGCTCCCGCCGTCACCCCTGGTGCCGCTCCAGGCGTCACCGCGGCCGGCCTCCGGCCGGTCGATGTGCCGGTCGATGTGCCGGTCCGTGTTCGGGTCGGTGTTCGGGGTGGCGTGCCGGTCGGTGTCCGGGCGCGGCTGGGGCAGGACCGGCTGGAGGACCAGCATCCGCTCCACCAGGCGCAGGAACATCGCCACGTCCCGTATCAGGTCGTCGGCGTCCCGGTTGCTGGCCGCGCCCTGGATGCCCGCCTCGGCCCGGGCACGGCGCCGGGCCCCGGAGGCGAACAGGGCGCTCCACTCGGTGAGCTCGGGCGCGATCTCGGGGAGCACTTCCCAGGCGCTCCTGATGCGGGCCCGGGCCCTGGGCGTGGTCTCGGGGCGGCCCCGGGCGGCGAGCACGGCGGCGGCGGTGCGCAGGGCGGCGAGGTGGGCGCGCGCATAGCGCTCGTTCGGTGTTTCGAGGACGGTCGCCTCGTCCAGTCCGGCGCGGGCCCGGGCCAGCAGGTCGAGGGCGGCGGGCGGGGCGGTGGACCGGCGGAGCACGGGGTGGACGTCGCTCGCCGGACCGGTCAGTGAGGGGGCAGGGCCGGCGGCGCGGCGCCGACGGGCGGCGGCTGCGGACGGGTTGGCCATGACGATCCTCCTGTCGTCTGTGTGACGGCACGTCCTCATACGGGGGTGCCGTATGTGCCCATCGTGAGGTATGGCACTGACAATCCGATCTGACCTGGTGTTCTTTCTCAGCGAGGGTGGCGAGAGGGGCATCTTCTGAGCTGCGGTTCGCCATGATCATTGAGAGGTTCGCGGTGTCGCCGTCTCAGTGATCATGGCGCTTTTGGGGTTCCGCCAGCGGGCCCGGTCCGTCTGAACCGCGAGAAAGAACTTGTTGATGGGGTCGCCCGTGGGCTGGCGCCGAGGGTCAAGACCGAGGCGGAGCCGCAGATGCCTTTTGAACTTCCACTCCCGGATGCCGGGGCGCTTGAAGAAGAGGGGGTCGAGGTAGATCGGCACGAGTGCGCAGGCGAGGGTCACGACTTCTGGATGGGCCATGATGTGGGTGGTCAGGTCCCAGCTGCGGAACCAGTGGGGCAGACCCAGCTTGATCCGGCGGTGTTGCCAGAGTTCTTCGAGCATGGGTTCCCGGCTCGGGATGCTGGCCCAGCCGCTGATGATCCAGCGGGCGTCGCGGACGCAGCAGGCCATGATGTGGCTGCCGTGGGTTTTGCGGAGCTTGCGAAGTCTTCGTTGCGCTCGGGCGATCTCCGGGACCGCCGAGATGTCCTTGGGTTCGGGTGTCTGCCAGGTGTGGTGGCGGTGACACACAATGTCCGGCAGAGACAGGTGCGCTCGGACCTGGGTGCTGATGCCGCGGCGGAGGGTGCACTGGCGGCAGATGACCGCGTTGGGTGAGTGTGCCTGGCGCATCCAGAACGTGGGAACGTCCGTGGGCAGGGCCGATGCCTCGCGGATCGACCAGGACAGTCCGGGCAGCGCCTTCCGCAACCGTTCGACGGGAATCCCGGACATGACGGCGAGTCGCGCGACGGCAGGCTGGTTGAGGGTGGCTTCCCAGGGCAGAGTGGTGCTGCTTGCTCCGGCCCTGTGGGGCACTCCGATGTATCTCCAGAGGGCGGTGTGCGGGATGCGGTTGGCCTGGGCGAGGCGGGCGACATAGGAGGGCAGCGACTCCCCTCCCCAGGGGCGGACGGGGATGCACAGACTCCGGGCGACGCTCAGGGCTTCGGGAGCGTGCTGAACGCGGCTCATCCGGCGCGTCGCTGTGCGGTGCGGGCTCGGCGCGAGCGCGCGGTTAGCGGTGCGCTCGTCTCGGCTGCGGTGTCCAGGGGGATCTCCGCCAGCAGCTGCTTGGTGATTTTCTCGGTGCCGGAGGTCATCGCCCGCAAGGCTGCGGCCCGGATCAGGTGCGCGAGGCTGCCGATCATGCCGGAGGTCCGCTGGTAGAGGAAGTCCGCGTGAGCGGCCAGCATGCCAGGGGTGTGCCGGTGGAGCCGTAGGGACTGTTCCATGGTGGCCAGCAGGGCGAGCCATTCCTGCCGGTGGGCGGGGGTGGCGATGGTGAAGGCTTCGGCGTGGATACTGACGAACCGGCCCGCGATCTGCTTCCCGCGGGTGCCGGCGAACAGTCCGGCGGACTCGACGTCGATTCCCGTGTACACGAACGTGGCCGCGATCCGCTCGGAGAGGTATTTGAGCTGGTCGGACACCTCGGCGCCGGATCTGGTGGTGAGCGAAATGTTGTGGATCTCGTCGACCAGGACCAGTTCGCAGCGCAGTTCGGCCAGGACCTCGCAGACCGCGTTGGTGATCTCGGTCTGGTTCATGCGGCGCAACAGGGGGATGCCGAGGAACCGAGCGAATTCGATCGCGAGCATCTTCGGGGTGGCGGCCGGGGGGACGGTCACGTAGGCGACGGGCAGCCGTGGCCCGCTGTCGGCGGGCAGTCGGCGGCGGACGTGCTGTTCGTGGGCCTTGCCGAGCTGGGTGATCGCGGTGGTCTTGCCGGTGCCGGCCTCGCCGGAGACGATCAGGCCGCGGCGGGCGGAGACCTGGCGGCGGTTGAGGAGGGTCAGCTCCCGGCCGGTGCGGATCACTTCCATCACGGTCGGGGTCTTCGCGACGAACAGCTGGGTGTGGTGCTCGGCTCTGGCCTCGTCGTAGAGCTCGCGCTCGATGCCGCTCAGCGCCAGCAGCGCGGGGCGGTCCAACAGGGGTGCGGTGACCGGGACGTGCTGGACGAAGCGACTCCACCCTTCCTTCGTGGTCAGGGGAAACTCACGGTCGGCCGGGTTACTGTCGGTCACCGGTAGTCCTCCTCGCTGAAGGGGTCAAAGACACCGAACGGGATGACCTTGGCCAGCTCTGTCGGGGCGGTCCCTTCTGGGTCTTCGCCGTCGTCGGGTTCCGCGGCAGACCGCAGCGGAATCGCCGCCCGGGGCGGCGGAACGTCACCAGGTGGTTCTGACACTTCGCGTTCGGCCCGCCGCAGCAGTGCGTCCAGGGCCCTGGCGACGGCGGTCTGGTCGTCGCCGTCCTGGCCGCGCTCGACAACCTGACGACGGGCCTGGCGCCAGAGCGCGTCGGAGAAGGGGCGGGCGACCAGCGGCAGCAGCGTCCATTCGGCGGTGATCCAGCCGCCATCGCGGTGGTTGCGTACGAACACGTGGCTGAGGTCGTGCGGGTCGTAGTGGACCTCCCACTTCCCGCGCTGGACCGCGACACCGGAGGACTGCCTGCGGTAGGCGGCCAGCTCCGGTGCGTCGTAGGTGCGATGGGCGATGCGGATGCCGTAGTCGTTGATCACCCGCCAGGTCACCGGCAGCAGCTCGATGTAGTCCGACGGCCCCAGCGGCATCGGCAGGTAGCCGCTGGCGGCGACCTGGAGCGCGTAAGAGTCGTTGGGCGACAGAGACCGGCCGGGCAGGAAGGGGTGTACCAGTCCGTCGTGCGGGCGCATCTGCCAGTGGATGACCCATTCCTGGAGCAGGTCGTCCAGTTCGGGCAGGCTGAAGGCCGCTTTGCGGGCCGGGTCGACACCGCGCCGGCTCACGTCCCGTCCGGTGTAGCTGGCGACGTGCTGGCAGAACAGGGTGTTGATCGAGGAGAACGTGCGCTCGACGACGCCCTTGTCGGTCGGGGTGCCGGGATGTGCGAGCTGGACGGAGATGCCCAGGCGCTGGCAGGCGGCGGTGAACGTCTGCGAGAGGTAGACGGTGCCGTGGTCGGTGACGATGGTCTCCGGAACGATCACCGGCTTCGCCGCAGCGTGCTCGAACCGGGCGTCGATCGCCAGCAGCCGGGCATGCGGAAGCCGGGACGCGGAGGCGGCCAGCGCCTGCGGCCAGGCCGGGCGCATCGGTTCGGGCACCAGCATCTTCGCCAGCAGCAGGGCGGCGTCCACCGCCTTCGTGCTCTCCGGACGCAGCACCGCCGCGCAGATCGTCCGGGTGGCGATGTCGACCGCGATCGTCAACTCCGGCCTGCGGACCGTGCCGTCATCAAGGACGGCCAGCAGATCGAGTTTGGTGGTGTCGATCTGGACCTGCTCACCCGGGCGGCTGGCCGTGGTCGGGGTGAACGGGCCGGCGGGCCGGTTGGCGTTCTGCCGCCGGGTGGTGGCCGCGCTGAAAGTGTGCCGCCCCGTGGAAAGCTGCTCGACCAGGCGATAGAAGGCCGCCCGGGACGGCATCGCCACCGCTCCGGGCCCGTGCTCGGTCTCCAGGAGCCGTTCGACCCGCCGCATCAGCCGCGAGCGGGTGCCGGTGGAGGTGTCGGTCTCTTCGCCGATCGCGCGGACGATCGCGCCGATCACCCGCTGGTCGGCCCGTCCAGTCGGGGACGTGGGCCGCATCGCCCTGTGATCCACCAGCCCCAGCAGCCCCTGGGCCCGGTAGCGGGCCCGCATCCGCTGCAAGGTGCGTCGGCCCACCGGCCGCCCCAGCGCGGCCAGTTCGGCGGCCTTCGCCCTCTCCCGCTCGGCCAGAATCGTGCAGGCTGGGTCGTATTCCGGCTTGGGACGGGTTCCCGGCGGAGCGTCCGCGGGCAGCCCGCACTCCACCTCGGCAACATGCCGTTCCCAAAACCGCGCCTCGGCCACCGCCTCCGGCGGCAACGACTCCAGCACGCCCGCTGACGCGAACTCCGCCTCCTCACCGGCCGTCCCGACGAGTGCGAACCCGTCCGAGGACAGCAGGTAGGGCAGCAGCAGAGCCTGGTCACGACCGTCGTCGCCGTGCAGGCGCACGGTGACGCCCTCGATGCCGACCACGGTGTGCTCATTGTCTTCGAAGAGCACCCGGTCACCGACCCGGAGCACTCCCGGCCTGGACGCCATCGCCGTCATCACGCCGCCTCGGCCCGCCGGATCAGCGCGTACTCGCCCAGTACCACCGACAGGTCCGTCACCAGCCGACCCGACCACAGCAGATGGAACAGCACCGGCAGAACCGCAATCGGATCGCCGACCCGTTCGGCACCGACCCGCAGGGGCGTCTCGCGGGCAAAGACGTCCAACAGCCGGTCAACGACAGCAGCCACCCGGTGCCGTGGGTGCCGGTAGCCCGCCAGCCAGCGGACGTTCGCCAACTGGACCGCGTCCGGGGCCCCGACGAGGCGGAACTCCCATCCGATCTCCCGGCAGGCCCGCTCGGTCGCCGCGAACGCCTCGGCGTCCCGGGGCTTGACCCGGTCCAGCGGACGGCAGTCCACCACCAGCCCCGTGCCGTCCGACCGCCGGGCGAACCAGTCCGGAGCATGCGACCGGCGACGGCCGCCCGACGTCCAAAACAGCCACATCGGCTGGGACGCGAACCCCGTGACCCGGCGGTCGAAGTCCAGCAGCATCGCGTGATCCCGCTCCAGCCAGGACTCGTAACCGATGTGTCGGCCAGCTGTCGCCGACCACCACAGCCCCGGATAGTTGCGCTGTCCCTTCCACGACGGAAACGACCGCACCGGACGGCAGTCCTCGAACTGCACCGCCGCCGCGTCATACAGGTCGACGTGATGCGTGCCACCACCCCGGTCCACGTACGCCACCTCGAACCCGTCCCCCGGCGCTGGCGCACCCCCGGCCACCGCCCGCAAAACAGCACCCACACCTCCACCATGACGAGTCGGGGACGACGGCGTTCGCCAACTTCGCCAAGTTCACCGAGACGAATGGTGCATGGCTCGCCAGCTCGAACGGACATTGGGGGTCGCGGACTCTGGGCTGCTCGCTGGCGCCGGCACTGCTTCTGGGCCAGTCGTCCTACCCTCCACTTGGCTGCCCTGAATCCATAGGAAGCAAGGGAGGCTGAAACTGTCCAACTCGCGGACCAGCGCCTCCTCAGGCCCGGGTGGTCACGCTGACCGACGGTTTGGGCTTGTCGATCTCGACCTTCTCGACGCCGCCCGAAAGGTAGCTGCCGATCGTGATAACCGCCACGGCCGCAGTGAGCGCAAGGACCAGCCGCTCGCCCTTGCTCATACCCGCGGGCTGAGCCGTCGGCGTGGTGGGGGCGGTCGGCTGGGACCACTGGTAGGCGCCGAACCCGGCGAGAATCCCCATGACCGTCCATACGACGGTGCCGAAGTCGAACGTGACGTGCACTGGCACTGGCCCCTCAGTCCGGGGCGCCCGCTACCCGAGCGGCCCCTCTACCCGGGCTCACCGCGAGCCCAGTCCCGCACGTTGCGTGCTGGCACATACATCAGTGGGCCGGGGCCCTCCCGTGTTAGGAGAACCCCGGCCCGATTCAGCGGCTTAGTTGTTCCTGTGCGCCGCCTCCCGCGTCCCCCGCGAGGTGAACAGCGCCGCGAGCGCGGCCAAGGTCATCACCGAGTGACGCGCCGGCCGCTTCCGCGGCGTCGGCGTCAAGAACAGCAGGACCCGATCGACCAGGTGCACGACCATGGCCCAGGCTAGGGCCAAGTACGACCCGACCCACAGGGTGAAGCTCGCCCTGGGGCGGCGTTTCGTCATTTCCATCTCTCGTTCTCTCCTTCACGAGCGGTGGGTGGAGCAACCCACCCTCGGTGTGCACGGAACGCTGGCCAGCGGGGCATCCCGTGCACCCGGGGGAACGGTTACTCCGCCAGGGGCGACACCCCCAGACGCGCCCGGATCGCGGGGCGCTTCAGCTTGTCCCGGGCCGCCTTCAACGACTGGCGGACCGCGCCCGGCGACACCGTGCCGCCCAACGCCTCGCTGATCTCGACGGAGTTCATGCCCTCGGCCTCGGCGAGCAGGAAGACCACGTACTGCTGGCCGCTGAACACCTTCCTGAGGAGCGGCAGCTTCTCGTTCAGCGACTCCCGGATCTCCTTCAGCACCACGGCGTCCTCGGCGGTGGCCGAGTCCTCGGTGTCCAAGAGGTAGGTGTCGTCCCCGACGAGGAGCGCGCGCTTGTGCTGCTCCGCGATCTTCTTGCGGTGCTGGCCCGCCTCGCGCTTGCAGATCGTCTTCATATAGGCGAGCACACTGCCCTCGACGGGACCGCTGTTCTCCAGCTTCGTGTGCAGGCTCTCCGTGGCTTTCACGAAGACCTCGGTCTCGTGTTCGGCCGTCGCCCACGCGCGGGTGTACCGGCGGAGGGACTTCTCGTTGCGCCTGACTTCCTCCCACTGCTCCTGCGCCAGCGGGGACAGCGAGGCCGAGGGCTCGCCCAGGGTGTACGGCTCCTGGTCGGCCTTTCGCCAGCGCTTGGGTTTGCTCACTGCGGTTGTCCTTCACGATCGAGACCTCTGCCCGAGGGGCAGAGGGACACCAGAGCGCTCTAACACCAACTTCAGGTGCCTGGCCCCTCCGAGTGTTTGCGTGATGTGTGTCACACGAATCTGAGGGGTGACTCCCTCGCTAACGAGGTCCGCGACGAGCACACCGCCCGCGCACACCTCCGCACTGTTGCGCCGTGGCGCATGACGTTCGCCAACTTCGCCAAGATCACCGAGACGACCGGCGTGCAACTCGCCAACTACAGCGGACATTCGCCAGGTCGACAGAGACCGGACACCTGGGCTTTTGCTTCGCTCGACCGTTCGGGCTAGTTTTTGCACTGACCAGTCAGTTCAAATATGTGGGCGCCGGTGGTCCCGGTGCCCTTCTCAGGGGGTGGGAGCTGTGGACGGTCCGCACGGGCTGGACGTCACGGCCCGCGGCTTCGGGCTCCGCGGGCCGCGCGGCTGGGCGTTCCGGGGGGTGGACGTGGACGCCGCGCCGGGCTCGCTGATCGCGCTGGAGGGGCCGTCGGGGTCGGGCCGCACCTGTCTGCTGCTGGCACTCACGGGGCGGATGAAGCCCACCGAGGGCACGGCCGCCGTGGGCGGACTGCGGCTGCCCCGGCAGATGGCCGCCCTGCGCCGGGTCAGCGCGCTCGCGCACGTGCCGGGGGTCACCGACCTCGAACCGGCGCTGACCGTGGACGAGCACCTGCGCGAGCGGGCGCTGCTGCAACGCCGCTTCGGCGACGCCCTGCGCGGCCTGCTGCGGCCCCGGGCCGAGCGGGCGGCGCGGGCCCGGTCGCGCATCGACCGCGCCCTCGGGGCCGCCGGACTCGACCTCGAGGCGCTGCCCAAGGGGTCCCGTACGGCCGTACGGGACCTGGAGCGCGTGGAGGCGCTGCGGCTGTCCATCGCCCTGGCCCTGCTGGGCGGGCCGCGGCTGCTGGGCGTGGACGACGCCGATCTGAAGCTCTCCGCCGCCGAGCGGGCCGAGGTCTGGTCGCTGCTGGAATCGATCGCCGGGTCCGGCACGACCGTGGTGGCGGTGTGCGCGGAGGCTCCTCGGGGCGCGGTACGGGTGTCGACCCGGGGCTCCGGCACCGACGGCACTTCGGGCGCCGGCGAGGCCTCCGACGCCGACGCGGGTTCCGACACCGACGACGCATCCGACGCCGACGCGGCTCCCGACACCGACGACGCGTCCGGCGCCGACGCGGCTCCCGACGCCGACGACGCCCCCCGCACCGGCGAGCCCGCCGAATCTGCCGAGCACGCCGAGTCCCCCGAGCACGGCGGGTCCGGCCACGCCGGCCGCACCGACATCGACCCGAAGGAGGCCGGCGATGCGTTCGCCGAGGCTGGCCGCGCTTGAGCTGAGGCGTTTCGGACGGGGGCGTCTGCCGCGCGCCGCCCTGGTGGCGCTGCTGGTGCTGCCCCTGCTGTACGGCGCCCTGTACCTGTGGTCCTTCTGGGACCCGTACGGGCGGATGGACCGCATCCCCGTGGCGCTCGTCAACGAGGACCAGGGGGCCACCGCCGACGGCGAGAAGCTGACCGCGGGCGACGACATCACCGAGCGGCTGGTGGACAGCGAGGTCTTCGACTGGAAGCAGGTGAGCGCCGCCGAGGCCCGCCGGGGCGTCGAGGACGGCACCTACTACCTGTCGCTCACCATGCCCGCCGACTTCAGCCGGCGCATCGCCTCCAGTTCGGGTGACTCCCCGGAGACCGGCGCCCTGCGGGTGCGTACGAACGACGCGAACAACTACATCGTCGGGCAGATCTCCCGGACGGTGTTCGCCGAGGTGCGTCAGGCGGCGTCCACGAAGGCGTCGCGGTCCTTCCTCGACCGGATCTTCATCTCGTTCTCCGACATCCACGGCGAGACGGTGAAGGCGGCCGAGGGGGCCGACGAGCTGAAGGGCGGCATCGGCAAGGCCAAGAAGGGCTCCAAGGACCTCGCCGACGGCCTGAAGGACGCCCAGGACGGCAGCGGCGATCTCGCCAAGGGGCTGAAGAAGCTGCACAAGGGCGCGGGCGACCTGGACGACGGCGCCCAGCAGGTCGCCGGGGGCACACAGCGGCTCGCCGACCGGATCAACGGGCTGAACGGCGACGTGGGCCCCTTCCTGAAGGACAACGAGAAGACCATCGGCGACACCGCCCGGCTGGTCGCCGACTCCTCCGGGTTCATCCGCGACAACCTCGACACCCTGGTGGAGCGGGCCCCGGACGCCGCCGAGCGCGCCCACAAGGCCGAGAAGACCCTGACCGGCATCCACAGCAGGCGCTGCGAGGAGCCGGTGCCGGCGGACGCCGCCTGCGCCGACCTGAAGGACGCCAGGGACACGGCGGCCGACGTCGCGGTCATCGCCGACGACCTCCACACGATCGTCGCCGACCACGACGGCGACCTGAAGAAGCTCGACGAGAACCTCGCCAGGCTGGAGAAGCAGGCGACGGCCCTGGCGAAGCGCGCGCCGAACCTCTCCGAGGACCTCGACGACGCCGTCAAGAAGATCAACAAGCTGAACGACGGGGCCGGGAAGGTCGCCGCCGGCGCCGAGAAGCTGCGCAAGGGACTCGGCACGGCGAAGACCGGCGCCGTGGACCTGGACGAGGGCGTCGGCAAGCTGAAGACGGGCGCGGACGACCTGAACGGCGGCATGTTCAAGCTGGTCGACGGCTCCACCGAGCTGGCCGGCGGCCTCCACGACGGCGCGAAGCAGATCCCCGACTACGACGAGAAGGACCGCGACCGGCGCACCGGCGTGATGGCGGACCCGGTGCGGCTCGTCTCCGACAACCTGCACCGGGCGCCGAACTACGGCACCGGCTTCGCCCCGTACTTCATCCCGCTGTCCCTGTGGGTGGGCGCGATGGTCGCCTACATGGTGATCGCACCCATGAACCGCCGGGCGCTCGCCGCGGGCGCCTCGGCGTGGCGGATCGCGCTGGCCGGCTGGCTGCCGGTGGTGGCGATCGGGGTGCTCCAGACGGTGGCGCTGATGTCGGTGCTGCACTGGGCGGTCGGCCTCCAGATGGCCCGGGCGGCCGGCACGGTCGGCTTCCTGTTCCTGGTCACGGCCTGCTTCACCGCCCTGGTGCAGTGGCTGAACGCCCGCTTCGGCGCGGCCGGCCGGATCCTGGTCCTGGCGCTGCTGATGCTCCAGCTGACCTCGGCGGGCGGCACGTACCCGGTGCAGACGTCCCCGGGCTTCTTCAACGCGCTGCACCCGTTCCTGCCGATGAGCTACGTCGTCGAGGCGCTGCGGCGGCTCATCACGGGCGGTGGCCTGGAACCGGTGTGGCACGCGTGCGTGGTGCTCGCCGCGTTCACGCTGGGCGCCCTGGCGCTGACCGCGCTGTCGGCCCGCCGCCGGCAGGTGTGGACGCTGGACCGGCTGCACCCGGAGCTGACCCTGTGAGCCGGTCCGTGCGATCTTCGGCGTCGGTTCCTGTGACAATCAGGGCCATGGAAAGCAGCAGCACCGCCCCGCCCGGCAGCCGCGGCCGGCGCGAGGCCACCCGGCAGAAGCTCTACGAGGCGGCCGTCACCCTCATCGCCGAACAGGGCTTCTCGGCCACCACCGTGGACGAGATCGCCGAACGCGCCGGGGTCGCCAAGGGCACGGTCTACTACAACTTCGCCAGCAAGTCCGTGCTCTTCGAGGAACTGCTGCGGCACGGCGTGGGGCTCCTCACCGCGTCCCTGAAGGAGGCGGCCGAGGACACGGCGCGCGCGGGCGGCAGCAAGGTCGACGCCCTGGACGCGATGGTCCGCGCGGGCCTGGTCTTCATCGACCGCTACCCGGCCTTCACCCAGCTGTACGTGGCCGAGCTGTGGCGCACCAACCGGGCCTGGCAGTCGACGCTGCTGGTGGTGCGGCAGGAGGCCGTCGCCGTGGTCGAGGGGGTGCTGCGCGAGGGTGTGGCGGCCGGGGAGTTCAGCGCGGAGATCGACATTCAGCTGACGGCCGCCGCGCTGGTCGGGATGGTGCTGGTGGCCGCCCTGGACTGGAAGTCCTTCCAGCCGGAGCGCTCCCTGGACGACGTGCACGCGGCCCTGTCCCGTCTCCTTCAGGGACGCGTGTCCGGCCGCCCCTGAGCGCCCCCCGGCACGACGGGAGGGAGCGGGAGGCGGGCGGCGACGAGAAGAAGCGCCGGTCCGCGATGGCCGCGTCCCCCGCGGGCCGTCACCGGACCGGCGCTCCCTCGTGCTCCCCCGTACGTCCCCCCGTTGGACCCCCGTTCTTCTCGGTCGTCCCCCGGGTCCCCCCGTGTCTCGCTCCCGCCGACCGCGGCCGGCGGAAGGAGCGGATCGCGGGCCGCCCCGTTCCGGCGCCCCGTGTCGCCGGTGTTGGAGCCGCGCCCCTTTCCGTGCCTCCACTCTCTCGTCGGCGCGGGCCCGGCCCCATCCGCGCCGGTACTCATCTCGGCGACTAGGTACGGATACTCAGACCTGCGCGTTCCGGCCCAGTGAGCGCAACGGCGCTGGTCACGGGCCCCTCGGGTCCGGTTGTCGGTGGCGGTCGATAAAGTCCCCGGCATGGCACGGATTGCGGTGATCGGCGCCGGCATGGGCGCGATGGCGGCGGCTGCGCGGCTGGCGGTCGCGGGCCACCGGGTGGTGGTGTACGAGCGCTCGGACACGTACGGCGGGGCGGTGCGCCGCGTCGAGCGCGACGGCTTCCGCTTCGACGCCGGCCCCGGTCTGCTGCCGCTGCCCGCGGTCTGGCGGGATCTCTTCGTCAAGACGGGCAAGGAGCCGCTGGAGCGGTGTGCCGAGTTGGTCCAGGTCGACCCGTCCTCGCGGCACGTGTTCGCGGACGGCACCGAGGTCGCGCTGCCGAACGCCTCGCGCGCGGGTGTCGTCGCCGCCCTGGGCGAGGCGCTGGGCCCCGACGCCGCTCGGCGCTGGGGCGACTTCCTGGTGCGGGCCCGCGAGGCCTGGGACCGGACGCGCAGACCGCTGCTGGAGGAGCCGCTGTGGCCCGACTGGCGGGTGCTCGGCGAGCGGGAGCCCTATCCGGCGGTCCCCCACAAGCGGCTGCTGCGCACCCGCCGGGCCGGCACGCTGGCCGAGGTCGGCGCCTGGGAGCTGCGCGACGACCGGCTCACCGCGCTGCTGGAGAGCCACGCCCTGGCCTGGGGGCTGGACCCGCGGCGCACTCCGGCGAGTGCCGCCGTGCTGCCGTACATGGAGCACGCCTTCGGCACCTGGTACGTGCGCGGCGGGCTGCGCGAGCTGGCCCGCGCGGTGTACGAGCGCTGTCTGGCCCGCCGGGTGGAGTTCCGCTTCGGGGCCGAGGTCACCGGGATCGTGGAGAAGGACGGCCGGGTGGCGGGGGTGGAGCTGGCCGACGGCGCGGTGGCCGAGGCCGGGTTCGTGGTCGCCGGTGTCGCGCCGGGCGTGCTGGACCGGCTCACCGGGGGCGCGGCGGTGCGCGGGCCGGACGAGGCCCCGCCGCGGCGCACGGCGGCGAGCAGGCTCACGGTGCTGCTGGCACTGCGCGGCGGCCGGCCGGCGGGCACGGCGCATCGCACGGTGGTGCACGCGCAGGACCGGGACGCGGAGCTGGAGACGCTGTTCGGCACCGCACCGGCCATGGCCGCGCGCCCGACGGTGACGGTGCTGCGGCCGGACGACCCGGGGCTGGTCCCGGACGACGGCCACGAGGCGGTCACGGTCACCGCGGCGGTGCCCGCGTCAGGCGCCCCGGGGGGCGTGCCGGACGTCGAGCGACACGTCGAGTCGCTGCTCACCGTGGCCGGGCGCGCCGTGCCCGGGCTGCGCGACCGTCTCCTGTGGCACGAGACGCTCACCCCGGCCGACGTCGCCGAGGCGACCGGGGCGGAGGGCGGGGCCGTGCCGGCTCCGGCGCTGGCCGCGGCCGGCGGCCGGCTGCTGCACGCGTCGAACGGCACGCGCGTCGAGGGCCTGTTCACCGTCGGCGGCTGGTCGCACCCCGGCGGCGGTCTGCCGCACGCGGGCATGTCGGGGGCGCTGGTGGCGGGGCTGATCGTGGAGGGTCCGCAGTTCCGCGGCTCCCAGTGACCGGCCCCGTCGGGGACTCCCGGTGACCCGGCCCCCGCACCCGGTCCGGCGGGTCAGAAGCGGTACTGCTCGTCGAAGCCCTGCCCCTGCGGCTGCTGCCCGTCGCCCTGGTAGGGGTAGGGCTGCTCCGGCGGCAGCTCCCCGCCGTAGGGCTCGTCGGTGCTGCGCTGCTGCGGGACCCACACCCCGCCGGGCGGCGTCTCGCCGTAACCGCCGGTGACGTACGGGTCCTGACCGTAGCCCTGCTGCTCGTAGCCCTGCCGGCCGGTGGTGCCGTAGCCGGTGTCGTACCCGGCGCCGCCGTAGGTGTGGGTGCCGATGTACGGGTCGGAGTAGGCGGCGTACTGCTGCTCGCCGCCGGTGTCGTAGTAGCCCTGCTGCCCGTAGCCGGAGTAGTCGTAGGCGTAGGAGGCGTCGGCGGTGTGGGCGGCGGCCGGGGCGTGCTGCTCCTGGCCGTAGCCGGTGTCGCTGTAGACGCCGTAGGAGCCGGTGTCGTCCGGCATGGGCTGCGGCTCGTAGACCGCGGTGGTCTCCGCCGCCGTGGGCTCGGCGGGGCGCGCCGGGGTGAAGACGTCGTCGCGGTCGTGGTCGTCGTAGCCGTAGGAGCCGGCGTCGCGGTCGCGTGCGGGGGAGGCGTCGCCGTACTCCGAACCGTACGCCGGGTCGGACGCCTCGAGGCCGGAGACCTCCAACGTCGGCTCCTGGCGGCCCCGTTCGGGCCGGGCGCGCCGGCTGCCGACGAGGCCGGCCGGGGCGTTGACCGCCCAGCCGGCCGCGAAGCCGCGGCGGAACGACAGGGTCACGTAGGTCTGTCCGACGGCGAAGGCGGCGGCGCCCAGCGCGATGACGACGACGGACGGGATCAGCACGCCGACCACCACGCCGAGGAAGCCGACGAAGGCGAGCAGCCGCCAGCGCAGGCGCGCCTTGTACTGCAGCAGCACCTCACCCAGCAGCCACAACGCGACGATGCCGAACGCGATGTAGAGGACCGTCCAGCCCATGTACGCCCCTCTCCCAGTGGCCGCTACGCAGTGTGTCGTATGTACGTGCGACCGGTCTAGGCCTGCGGGGGGTGGTGCAGACCCAGGTTCTCGTAGATTTCCAGGGTCGCCGTGGAGTTGTTGAGCGTGATGAAGTGCAGGCCGGGGACACCCTCGGCCAGCAGTCGCGCGCAGAACTCCGTGGCGAACTCGATCCCAAGGGAGCGTACAGCCGCCGGATCGTCCTTCGCTGTGAGGATCCGCTCTTTGAGGCTGTCCGGGAACGAGGCGTTACTGAGCTTTGGCAACCGTTCCAGCATCTTCACGCTGGTCACCGGCATGACCTCCGGGATCACCGGGGTGTCGCAGCCGGCCGCGGCGACCCGGTCGCGCAGGCGCAGGTAGGACTCGGGGTGGAAGAACATCTGCGTGATCGCGTAGTCGGCGCCGGCCCGGCACTTGTCGACGAAGTGCGACACGTCCGTGTCCCAGTCGCTGGAGCGCGGGTGCATCTCCGGGAAGGCGGCCACGCCCACGCAGAAGTCTCCCGACTCCTTGATGAGCCGGACCAGCTCCGCCGCGTAGGTCAGGCCCTGCGGGTGCGGGACCCACTCGCCCATCGGGTCGCCGGGCGGGTCGCCGCGCACGGCGAGCATGTTGCGGATTCCCGCGTCGGCGTACTGGCCGATGATGTTGCGCAGCTCGGCGACGGAGTGGTCGACGGCCGTGAGGTGGGCGACCGGGGTCAGCGTCGTGTCGGCGACGATCTGCTGGGTCTCCTTGACCGTGCCGGCGCGGGTGGAGCCGCCGGCGCCGTAGGTGACGGAGACGAAGTCCGGCGCCACCGCCTCGACCCTCCTCAGCGCGCTCCACAGGTTCTTCTCGCCCTTGGGCGTCTTCGGCGCGGAGAACTCGAACGAGTACGTCGTCTTGCCGGTGGCCAGGATGTCGCGAATCGTGCGTGCGCGATCGGTCCTGGTGGATGCGGTTCCGAGGGCCATACGGGCAGGTTAGCCAGGGGTCGTCGGTCCCCCAACCGGACGCAGGTATTTCGTCCGGATTGTCGATTTTCTGTCCATCCCTTGGACACGGCCGGCGGACCCCCGGCGGCTGGACGCTGCCGGCGGACCCCGGCGGCCGGCGCGGCTCAGACCTGGCGCAGCCGCTTGGCGAACTCGGCCGCCGCCGCTCCCGGGTCGTCCGCCTCGGTGATCGCCCGGACCACGACGGCCCGGCGGGCCCCGGCGTCCAGGACCTGGTCGAGGTTGCCCAGGTCGATGCCGCCGATGGCGAACCAGGGCCGGTCCGTGCCCAGCGCGGCCGTGTACCGCACCAGGTCAAGGCCGGGCGCGTGGCGGCCGGGCTTGGTGGGGGTCGGCCAGCACGGGCCGGTGCAGAAGTAGTCCACGCCGTCCTGCGCGGCTGCCGCGGCGGCCTCGGGCTCGGCGTGGGTCGAGCGGCCGATCAGGACGTCCTCGCCGAGGATGGCGCGCGCGGCGGGGACGGGCAGGTCGCCCTGGCCCAGGTGCAGCACGTCGGCGCGGGTGGCGTGGGCGACGTCCGCGCGGTCGTTGACGGCGAGGAGTTTGCCGTGCCGGGCGCACGCCTCGGCGAAGACCTCCAGGTGGGCCAGCTCCTCGGCCGCCTCCATGCCCTTGTCGCGCAGCTGCACGACGTCCACGCCGCCGGCCAGCACCGCGTCCAGGAACTCGGGCAGGTCGCCCTGGCGCTTGCGGGCGTCCGTGCACAGGTAGAGCCGGGCGTCGGCGAGCCGGGCGCGGGCGGTGACTGCGGTGTCGGCCATGCGTGGGTGTCCCCCGTTGTCGTGGCGGGCCGGGCGAGCCGGCCGGCGCCGGTGGCGGACCGGTGTGCCCCCGGTCGGTGTCGGTGGCGGTCCGGAGATCCGGCCGCCCTCGTCAGCGGATCGGAGGGTACCGGTCGGTGTCGGTGTCGGTGTCGGTGTCGGTGTCGGTGTCGGTGTCTCTGTCCGTGGCGTACGGGGCCACGGCTCACCGTGGCCGTGCCCGGCCGTGGCCGCGGTCGCCGTGGCCACGGTCGGCCGTGGCCCCGTACGCCGTCGGTGCGGCGGGTCAGACGGCGAGGGCCTGCGCCCGGCGCTTCACCTCCGTGCCGCGGTTCTCGCGCAGTGCCTGCGCGGGGGTGCCGGGCAGGGACGGGTCGGGCGTGAAGAGCCACTCGAGCATCTCCTCGACCGTGAAGCCGTCGTCCCGCAGCAGCGTCAGCGTTCCGGACAGGCCCTTGACGACCTTGTCTCCGTCGATGAAGTCCGCGGGGACGTGCAGCGCCCTGTTCTCCCCCCGGCGTACGGCGATGAGCTGGCCCTCCTTGACCAGCTGCCGCACGCGGGTCACCTCGACGCCGAGCATCTCGGCGATGTCGGGGAGGGTGAGCCAGGCGGGGACGAGAGCATCGGTCTTTGCGTCAATCTCGGTCACGTCTCAAGCCTGCCATCTGCCACTGACAGTCGGAAGCCGGACCCGTCCGGGTCGGGCGGACGGGTGAGGAGCCCGCCCGGGGCCGCCCCACGGACGACCCGCGCGCGCCAGGCCCCTACGCCGTCGCCGACTTCAGCGGCCTCGCCGGGTCCGCGAGCAGCCGCGGGTCCATCCGCGCACCGGACTCGATCAGCCGCCGGCCCTGCGCGAGGTCCCTGGGCCGGCCCACGGCCAGCAGGGCCACCAGGCGGCCCTCGCGCAGCCAGCAGACGGTCCAGGCCGGGCCGGACGGGTCGCCGCGCCACAGCGTGGTGTCGGCCGACGCGTGGTGGCCGGCGTACTGGACGAAGCGCCCGAACTGCTCGGACCAGAAGTACGGCACCGGATCGTAGAGCGCGGGCGCCCGGCCGGTGGCCGCGCCCAGGATGTTGGCGGCCACCGTCCGCGGCCCCTGGAGGGCGTTGTCCCAGTGGTGCACGAGCAGCCGCTCGCCGTAGCGGCCGGAGGGGAAGGAGGCGCAGTCGCCGACCGCGTAGACGTCGGGCACGGAGGTGCGCAGCCGGTCGTCGGCGAGGACCTCGCCGTGCGTGCCCCGCTCGACGGCGCTGCCGGCGAGCCAGGCGGTGGCGGGCCGGGCGCCGATGCCGACGACGACCGCGCCGGCCGGTACGCGCGTGCCGTCGTCGAGGACCACGGCGCCGGGCTCCACGCGCTCCACGCGCGCGTGGGTGCGCAGATCGACGCCGGCGTCGGCGTACCAGGCGGTCATCGGGGCGGCGACCTCGGCGGGCAGCGCGCCGGCGAGCGGCCGGTCGGCGGCCTCCACGACGGTCACGGCGCAGCCCGCCTCGCGCGCCGCGGTGGCGAACTCGGCGCCGATCCAGCCGGCGCCGACGACCACGATGTCGTGCTGCCGGACGAGCACCGGGCGCAGCCGCTCGGCGTCGTCCAGGGTGCGCAGCAGGTGCACGCCGGGCACGCCCTCGATGCCGGGCAGCCGGACCGGTTCGGCACCGGTCGCCAGCACGAGGACGTCGTACGGGACGGGGCCCGCGGAGGTGTCCAGGACGTGCGCTCCGGGGCGCAGGTCCCGTGCCTCGCAGCCGAGCCGCAGCTCGATGCCGAGCGCCTCGAAGTCGACGTCGAAGGCGGAGCCCTCGGCCGTGCCGAGCAGCACCGCCTTGGACAGCGGCGGCCGGTCGTACGGCTGGTGGGGTTCCGCGCCGATCAGCGTCACCGTGCCGGTGAACCCCTGTTCGCGCAGGGCCACCGCCGTCTGCACACCGGCCATGCCCGCGCCGACCACGACCACGTGGCCGGGCGGCGCGCCCTGTTCCCGTCCCCGTTCCCGCGTCTGCTCGCTCACCTGATCACCTTAGACACCTGACGGTTTGTCAGTCAGCGGCCGTGCGCCGTGACCTGCTCCACAACGCTGGTGCCGCGCCCCGGCCCCGACTCCCATTCCCAGCTCTCCTCCAGCCGCACCCTCCCGTCCGGCAGGTCGACGACGGTCGACACGCAGTGCCCGGACGCCGTGCTGCCGTCGGTCCTGAGCTGCACGTAGCGGAAGTCGAGCCGGTCGCCCTCCCGCGTGCCCACCAGATGGCCGCGTACGACGTCGCCGCCGGCGTACTCGGCCCAGACGACGCCGTCCTTCTCGTGGTAGGTGAAGCGGGTGCCGGTACCGACCTGGCCGGGTGCCTGGTCGGCGACGGGGGCGAGGACGAGACCGTCGAGCGGGCGTGCCACGGGCGGATGCTCCCTTACAGAGGCGGTGAACGAACCGTTAGGGTGGCCAACGTAAGGCACTCGCGGGAGCCCGGACGCACCGGGCTGAGAGGGAGGCTGGCGGCCTCCGACCGTACGAACCTGATCCGGGTCATGCCGGCGAAGGGAGGGGCTGGACGCCCATGTCGCCCACAGGTACGCCGCCCACGAGCAGCACGGGCACCTCGGACGTCCTCGTCGTCGGGGGCGGGATCATCGGCCTGGTCACGGCGTGGCGGGCCGCGCAGCGCGGGCTCACCACGGCCGTGGTGGACCCCGAACCGGGCGGCGGGGCCGCCCAGGTCGCGGCGGGGATGCTGGCCGCCGTCACGGAGCTGCACTACGGCGAGCAGACCCTGCTCGCGCTGAACCTCGCCTCGGCCCGCCGCTATCCGCAGTTCGCTGCCGAGCTGGCCGAGGCCTCCGGGCAGGCCCTCGGCTACCGCCGCTGCGGCACCCTGGCCGTCGCGCTGGACGCCGACGACCGCGCCCACCTGCGGGAACTGCACGCCTTCCAGGGGCAGTGCGGTCTGGAGTCGGAGTGGCTGTCGGGGCGTGACTGCCGGCGCCTGGAGCCGATGCTCGCGCCGGGCGTGCGCGGCGGGCTCCGGGTGGACGGCGACCATCAGATCGACCCCCGGCGCCTGGCCCACGCGCTGGTGACCGCCTGCGAGCGGGCGGGCGTGGTCCTCCACCGGGTGCGGGCCGAGCGGCTCACGGTCGCCGGGGACCGGGCCACCGGTGTCGTCACGGCCGACGGCACCCGGCTGGCGGCCGGGCGGACCGTGCTGGCCGCGGGCAGCCTCAGCGGGCGGCTGGCGGGGGTCCCGGACGACGTCCGCCCACCGGTGCGGCCCGTGAAGGGGCAGGTGGTGCGGCTGTCCATGCCGCAGCACCCGGCGCCGCTGCTGAGCCGGACGGTGCGCGCCGTGGTCCGCGGCAACCACGTCTACCTGGTGCCCCGCGAGAACGGCGAACTGGTGATCGGCGCGACCAGCGAGGAGATGGGCTGGGACACCACGGTCACCGCGGGGGGCGTGTACGAGCTGCTGCGCGACGCCCACGAGCTGGTGCCGGGACTCACCGAGCTGCCCTTCACGGAGGTCCGGGCGGGGCTGCGGCCCGGCTCCCCGGACAACGCGCCGATCCTCGGCCCGAGCGCCCTGGACGGCCTGCTGCTGGCCACCGGCCACTACCGCAACGGCGTGCTGCTGACGCCCGTCACCGGTGACGTCATGGCGCACGCCCTGACCACGGGCGACCTCCCGCAGGACGCCCGCCCCTTCTCGCCTCGGCGCTTCGACGCCGCCCCCGCCCTCACGGAGCAGTCCGCATGAACACCCAGGTCGCACAGACTCCGGTCACCGTCTCGCTCAACGGGCAGCCGCGTCAGGTGGCTCCCGGAACCACGCTCGACGCCCTGGTGGGGACCCTCACCGAGGCGCCGTCCGGTGTGGCCGCCGCCCTGAACGAAACCGTCGTCCCGCGCGCGCGGTGGTCGTCCACCGCGCTGGCCGAGGGCGACCGCGTCGAAGTCCTCACCGCCGTCCAAGGAGGCTGACCCATGGCCGACGATCCCTTCGTCCTCGGCGGTACGTCCTTCACGTCCCGCCTGATCATGGGCACGGGCGGGGCCCCCAGCCTCGACGTGCTGGAGCGGTCGCTGGTGGCCTCCGGTACGGAGCTGACCACGGTGGCCATGCGGCGGGTGGACCCGTCCGTGCACGGGTCCGTGCTGTCGGTGCTGGACAGGCTCGGCATCCGGGTGCTGCCGAACACCGCGGGCTGCTACACCGCCGGGGAGGCGGTGCTCACCGCCCGGCTCGCGCGGGAGGCGCTCGGCACCGACATGGTCAAGCTGGAGGTCATCGCCGACGAGCGGACGCTGTTGCCGGACCCGATCGAACTGCTGGAGGCCGCGGAGACGCTGGTCGACGACGGCTTCACGGTGCTGCCGTACACCAATGACGATCCTGTGCTGGCGCGGAAGCTGGAGGACGTCGGCTGCGCGGCGATCATGCCGCTGGGGTCGCCGATCGGGTCCGGGCTCGGGATCCGCAACCCCCACAACTTCCAGCTGATCGTGGAGCACGCGCGCGTGCCGGTGATCCTGGACGCGGGGGCCGGGACGGCGTCGGACGCGGCACTGGCCATGGAGCTGGGGTGTGCCGGGGTGATGCTGGCCTCGGCGGTCACCCGGGCTCAGGAGCCGGTGCTGATGGCCGCCGCCATGCGCAGTGCCGTGGAGGCGGGGCGGCTGGCCCGGCTGGCGGGGCGGATCCCCCGGCGGCACTTCGCGACGGCGTCGTCTCCCGGGGAGGGGCTGGCGGTGCTGGACCCCGAGCGCCCCGCGTTCTGATCCGGCGTCGCCCGGGTTTTCCCGTCGTGCGTGGGAAGCGTCACAGGTGCGCTTCAGTAGCGGGGGGTGAAGGCTTTCGGGCCGCCGGGTGTCCGTGGTGGCTCGTACACTCACCTGCGTGGACACGACCCTTCAGGACCCTCTGGTCGGGCAGGTGCTCGACGGCCGGTACCGCGTCGACGCGCGGATCGCGGTCGGCGGGATGGCCACGGTCTACCGGGCCGTGGACACCCGCCTGGACCGCGTGCTCGCGCTGAAGGTGATGCACCCGACGCTCGCGGCCGACGCGTCGTTCGTCGAGCGGTTCATCCGTGAGGCGAAGTCGGTGGCCCGGCTCGCGCACCCCAACGTCGTGCAGGTCTTCGACCAGGGCACCGACGGGGCGTACGTCTACCTGGCCATGGAGTACGTCTCCGGCTGCACCCTGCGCGACCTGCTGCGCGAGCGCGGGGCGCTCCAGCCCCGGGCCGCGCTGGACGTCCTGGAACCGGTCCTCGCCGCGCTCGGCGCGGCGCACCGCGCGGGGTTCGTCCACCGGGACATGAAACCGGAGAACGTCCTGATCGGCGACGACGGCCGGGTCAAGGTCGCCGATTTCGGCCTGGTCCGCGCCGTGGACACCGTCACCCACACCACCGGCTCGGTCCTCGGCACCGTCTCCTACCTCGCGCCGGAGCAGATCGAGCACGGCACCGCCGACCCGCGGGTCGACGTGTACGCGTGCGGCGTCGTGCTGTACGAGATGCTGACCGGCGGCAAGCCGCACGCCGGGGACTCCCCCGCCCAGGTGCTCTACCAGCACCTCCACGAGGACGTCCCGCCGCCCTCGGCCGCCGTGCCCGGCATGGCGTACGAACTGGACGAGCTGGTCGCCTCCGCGACCGCACGGAACGCCGAGATCCGCCCGCACGACGCGGTGGCGCTGCTCGCCCGGGTCCGCGAGGCGCGGGCCCGGCTCGGCGACGAGGAGCTCGACGCGGTGCCGCCGCAGGCGCTGACCGCCGAGCACGACAACGCCGAGGACCGCACGAGTGTGATCCCGCGCGCGCTGACCCTCCCCCGGCCGCTGCCGGTCGACGGGGACGGCCCCGACGGCGGAGGCGGTGGGGCCGGCACCGACGGGGTTCAGCGCACCAGCCGGTTCCGGTCCCCGCCGCCCCTGCCGCCCCGGCGCCGGACCGCCCTGCGCCGAGGGCCCATGGCGGTCGTCGTGGCCGTGCTGATGGTGCTCGGCGTCGGCGCGGGCGTCTGGTACATCAACTCCGGGCAGTTCACCAAGGTCCCGCCGCTGCTGGAGAAGACCGAGGCGCAGGCCAGGGACCGGCTGGAGGAGGCCGGGCTCGACGTCGGCCGGGTGCGGGAGGCCTACAGCGACACCGTGGAGCGGGGCACGGTGATCAGCACCGACCCGAAGGCGGGCGCCCGCATCCGCAGCCACGACTCGGTGTCGCTGACCATCTCCAAGGGCCCCGAGACCGTGCGGGTCCCCGACGTCGACGGCTACCGGCTGGAGGAGGCGCGGTCCCTGCTGAAGGAGCAGGGCCTGGAGCCCGGGATGGTCACGCGGGAGTTCAGCGAGGACGTGCGCCGGGGCATGGTGATCTCCACCGGCCCGGCCAAGGGCACCAAGGTGCGCGCCGGCTCGGCCGTCACGCTCACGGTCAGCAAGGGCAGCCCGGTCGACGTGCCGGACGTCACCGGCGACGACGCGGACGAGGCCAGGGCCGAGCTGGAGGAGGCCGGCCTCGAGGTGAAGACCGCGACCGAGCGGGTCCACTCCGAGCACGACGCGGGCCGCGTCGCCCGGCAGACACCCGGCAGCGGCAGCCGGGCCGCCGAGGGCGACACGGTGACGCTGACCCTCTCCAAGGGCCCCGAGATGATCGAGGTCCCGGACGTGGTCGGCGACAGCGTCGACGACGCCCGGCGGGAGCTGCAGGAGGCCGGGTTCCGGGTCGAGGAGGACCGCGGGCTGCTCGGGCTGTTCGGCGACACCGTCAAGGAGCAGTCCGTCGAGGGCGGCGACACGGCCCCGAAGGGCTCCACCGTCACGATCACCATCCGCTGACGCCACCACCCACCCCGGCCACGGCCCGCACGCCACCGGGCGACGTCCCGCGGACGCCGCCCGCCCTTCCCGGGCCCGGCCGCGCAGGGCCGGTCCGCCGACGGGGCCGGTACCCGCGGGGCCGGTCCCCGGGGTGCCGGTCCGCCGACGGGACGAGGGCGTCCGCATGGCACCCTGAACGGGTGAACACGCAACACTCCGGCGCCGTCCGCAACCCCGTCGGCGCCCACGTCCCCGTGGCCGGCGGCCTGCACTCCGTGGGGCTGTCCTACGCCCGTGACCTGGAGGCGGAGGCCGTGCAGGTCTTCGTCGCCAACCCGCGTGGCTGGGCCACCCCGGCGGGCAACCCACGGCAGGACGAGGCGTTCCGCGAGGCGTGCGCGGCCCGGTCGCTGCCCGCGTACGTCCACGCCCCGTACCTGATCAACTTCGGCTCGCACACCGAGGCGACCGTGGAGCGGTCGGTTCAGTCGCTGCGGCACTCGCTGCGGCGCGGCCGGGCCATCGGCGCGCTCGGCGTCGTGGTGCACACCGGCAGCGCGACCGGCGGCCGGGCGCGGGACGTGGCGCTGAAGCAGGTGCGCGAGCACCTGCTGCCGCTGCTGGAGGAACTGACCCACGACGACGACCCGTACCTGCTGCTGGAGTCGACCGCCGGGCAGGGCGCGTCGCTGTGCTCGCGCACCTGGGACTTCGGGCCGTACTTCGAGGCGCTGGACGCCCATCCGAAGCTGGGCGTGTGCCTGGACACCTGCCATGTCTTCGCCGCCGGGCACGACCTGGCCGGACCGCACGGCATGCACCGGACGCTGGACCTGCTCGTGGAGACGGTCGGTGAGGGCCGGCTGAAGCTGATCCACGCCAACGACTCCAAGGACGTGGCCGGGGCCCACAAGGACCGGCACGCCAACATCGGCGCCGGGCACATCGGCGAGGACCCGTTCCGGGAGCTGATGACGCACCCGGCGACCGAGGGCGTGCCGCTGGTCATCGAGACACCGGGCGGCAAGGAGGGGCACGCGGCGGACGTGGAGCGGCTGAAGAAGCTCCGGGACGGCTGAGACCGGGCTACAGCTCCGGGCCGTCGCCGGGCTCCTCCTGGTAGGAGTAGCGCTGCTCCCGCCACGGGTCGCCGATGTTGTGGTAGCCGCGCTCCTCCCAGAAGCCGCGGCGGTCGGCGGTCATGTACTCGACGCCGCGGACCCACTTGGGGCCCTTCCAGGCGTACAGGTGCGGCACGATCAGGCGCAGCGGGAAGCCGTGCTCGGCCGTGAGCAGTTCGCCGTCCTTGTGGGTGGCGAAGAGTGTGTGCTCGGCGGCGAAGTCGGACAGCCGGAGGTTGGAGCTGAATCCGTACTCGGCCCACACCATCACATGGGTGACCGCGGGAGCCGGCGGGGCGAGGCCGAGGACGGTGGTGGCGGGAATGCCGCCCCACTCCGAGCCGAGCATGCTGAACTTGGTGACGCAGTGCAGGTCGGCCACTACGGTGGTGTACGGCAGGGCCGTGAACTCCTCGTGGTTCCAGCTGTGCTTCTCACCGTCGGCGGTGGCGCCGAAGACCCGGAACTCCCAGCGCTCCGGGCGGAACTTGGGTACCGGCCCGTAGTGCGTCACGGGCCAGCCGCGCTGGAGCCGCTGTCCCGGCGGGAGCCCGGGCCGTACCGCTCCTCCTGTACCGCCTTCTCCCTGCTCGCGTCCCACCGGCTGACCCATGTCTCCATCCTGACAGACCGGTGGCGATGCTCCCGAACTGGCCAAGTCGATGTCCGGCAAAAACCGCAACTCCGACATTTAAGACTAAGCCTGTACTTACTTACTAAGTCAAGACTTACTGGACGATCTTCGCTGCCGGTGCAATCATGCGGCGCATCCTGCCAGTTCCCGTGCGGAAGGAGCCCATGCGATGCAGGGCGACCCCGAGGTCATCGAATTCCTCAACGAGCAGCTGACCGCCGAGCTGACCGCGATCAACCAGTACTTCCTGCACTCGAAACTGCAGGACCACAAGGGCTGGACCAAGCTCGCCAAGTACACGCGCGCGGAGTCCTTCGACGAGATGCGGCACGCGGAGGTGCTCACGGACCGCATCCTGCTGCTGGACGGCCTGCCCAACTACCAGCGGCTGTTCCATGTGCGAGTGGGGCAGACGGTGACCGAGATGTTCCAGGCGGACCGGGAGATCGAGGTCGAGGCGATCGACCGGCTGCGCCGGGGCATCGCGGTGATGCGGAGCAAGAACGACATCACGTCGGCCAACATCTTCGAGGCGATCCTCGCCGACGAGGAGCACCACATCGACTACCTGGAGACCCAGCTCGACCTGATCGAGAAGCTGGGCGAGTCGCTGTACCTGTCGACGGTGATCGAGCAGTCCCAGCCGGACTCCTCGGGGCCGGACTCCGTGTAGGCGGCCTCTCTCCGGGCGGCCACGGCCCGGCCGCGGTTCCGGGGGCGCGCTAGGCCGCCTCGGGCACCTCTGCCGCGAGCGCGGGCTCACCGCTGTCGATCAGCTGCCGGCGGGGGCAGGCGCCACGGCCGAGCAGCGCCTGGATGCGCCGGACGCAGCCGCCGCAGTCGGTGCCCGCCTTGCAGGCGGAGGCGATCTGCCGGGGCGTGCAGGCACCGGCTTCCGCGTGGCTCTTCACCTGTTCCTCGGTGACACCGAAGCAGCTGCAGACGAACACGCGGTTCACCTCCCGAGCGGGGTACATGGTCGTGCCGTACCGATGACCGGAGGCCCGACTTATCGGTGAGGCAAACCTAACCTTACCCATCCCGCCGGGGCCACAAAAGTGGAGGGGGCGCGGATCCTGTGTGACCCGCGCCCCATTCCCCGCCCATGTCATGGGCACGCTGTCGCCCGTCCCACGGGCGCGCCGTCACTGGTCCCGGTACATCTCCGCGACCAGGAACGCCAGGTCCAGCGACTGGCTGCGGTTCAGCCGAGGGTCGCAGGCCGTCTCGTAGCGCTGGTGCAGGTCGTCGACGAAGATCTCGTCGCCGCCGCCGACGCACTCGGTGACGTCGTCGCCGGTCAGCTCCACGTGGATGCCGCCCGGGTGGGTGCCGAGCGCCTTGTGGACCTCGAAGAAGCCCTTGACCTCGTCCAGCACGTCGTCGAAGCGACGGGTCTTGTGACCCGAGGCGGCCTCGAAGGTGTTGCCGTGCATCGGGTCGGTCACCCAGGCCACCGTCGCGCCCGAGGCCGTCACCTTCTCCACCAGCTCCGGCAGCCGGTCGCGGATCTTGTCCGCGCCCATCCGGACGATGAAGGTCAGCCGGCCCGGCTCCCGCTCGGGGTCGAGGCGGTCGATGTACTGGAGCGCCTCCTCGGCCGTCGTGGTCGGGCCGAGCTTGATGCCGATCGGGTTGCGGATCCGCGAGGCGAACTCGATGTGCGCGTGGTCGAGCTGCCGGGTGCGCTCACCGATCCACACCATGTGCCCGGAGACGTCGTACAGCTGCCCGGTGCGGGAGTCCACGCGGGTCAGCGCCGACTCGTAGTCGAGCAGCAGCGCCTCGTGCGAGGAGTAGAACTCGACGGTCTTGAACTCCTCCGGGTCGGCCCCGCAGGCGTGCATGAAGTTGAGCGCCTGGTCGATCTCGCGCGCCAGCTGCTCGTAGCGCTGGCCGGACGGCGAGGACTTCACGAAGTCCTGGTTCCAGGCGTGCACCTGGCGCAGGTCGGCGTAGCCGCCGGTGGTGAAGGCGCGCACCAGGTTCAGCGTGGACGCCGAGGCGTGGTACATGCGCTTGAGCCGCTCGGGGTCCGGGACGCGGGCCTCTTCGGTGAAGTCGAAGCCGTTGACGGAGTCGCCGCGGTAGGTCGGCAGGGTCACGCCGTCGCGGGTCTCGGTCGGCTTGGAGCGCGGCTTGGAGTACTGGCCGGCGATGCGGCCGACCTTCACCACGGGCACGGAGGCGGCGTACGTGAGCACGGCGCCCATCTGGAGCAGCGTCTTGAGCTTGTTGCGGATGTGGTCCGCGGACACCGCGTCGAAGGCCTCGGCGCAGTCGCCGCCCTGGAGGAGGAACGCCTCTCCCTTGGCGACGGCCGCCATCCGGGCGCGCAGCTGGTCGCACTCGCCCGCGAAGACGAGCGGCGGATACGACTCGAGGTCCGCGATCACTGCGCGCAGAGCCTCGGTGTCGGGGTACTCGGGCTGCTGCGCCGCGGGCAGGTCTCGCCAGGTGTTGCCAGCACTCGCGCTGGTCTTAGCGTTCACGGTCACGGCTTCCACATTACGGGGTCGGATGCGCCGTCCATTCCGCCGCTCACCAAGTGAGACGAGGCTCGCTCTCCCGCCCGGGACGCCGCGAGGGCGAGGCGGGGACGTCGACCGCGGACGGGCGGTCCCAGGGCAGGCGCTGGAGCAGCCGGACGTACCGGCCGCGGCGGGTGGGGCGGGCGAGAGAGCCGGTGGCGGCCGGCTCGGCGTCGTCGGACAGTACCTCGACGACCGTGCCGTGCCGCCCCGACCGGGCTGCTCGCCTACAGCGTCTGCCTGGGCCACACCCAGCTCGCCCACGCCGTCCCCGCCACCCTCCCGGTGGGCGCCGAACTGACGCGTCACCTCGACCGCAGCCTCGATCTGCTGCTGATGCGCTAGGGTCAAGGCATGTTCGCGCACCCGACCCGGAACCAGGACTGGTGGTGGACCGCTCATCCGGCGGCCCACTGACTGCGCGTACCCACGACATCGCGAAGGCCGCCCGAGGGGCGGCCTTCGGTGTGTCCGGCGGCCCGCTCCTCTCCCCCGAGAAGGAGCCACGGACCATGAACCTGCTCGGCCTGCTGGACGATCCCCGTCCGTTCGCCCTGCTGCACCGCCGCACCCCGGGCCTCGACCACGACACGGTGGAGGTCCTCGTCGGCCCCGTCGCCGACCGCGACCGCCTCGCCGATCTGCCCGACGAGGGCCTCGCGCTCGTTCCCTTCCGCCAGATCCGCGAGCGCGGCTTCGACGTCCGCGACGACGGCACGCCGCTGCTGGTGCTGACCCCCGAGGAGCGCCACGACCTCCCGCTCGCCGAGGCCCTCGCACAGCTCCCCGCGCACGAGGTGCGGGTCGAGGGCGGCGGGTTCGACGTCGGCGACGAGGAGTACGCCGGGATCGTCGGGCGGGTGCTGCGCGAGGAGATCGGGCGGGGCGAGGGCGCCAACTTCGTGATCCGGCGGACGTACGAGGGCCGGATCCCGGACTTCGGCCGGGCCGACGCGCTCGCGCTGTTCCGCCGGCTGCTGGAGGGCGAGCGGGGCGCGTACTGGACGTTCGTGGTGCACACCGGGGACCGGACGCTGGTCGGCGCCAGCCCGGAGGTGCACGTGCGGATGTCCGGCGGGACGGTGGTGATGAACCCGATCAGCGGGACCTACCGCTACCCCGCCGGTGGCCCCACCCCCGAGCATCTGCTCGGCTTCCTCGCCGACGGCAAGGAGATCGAGGAGCTGTCGATGGTCGTCGACGAGGAACTGAAGATGATGTGCACCGTCGGCGACATGGGCGGGGTGGTCGTCGGACCCCGGCTGAAGGAGATGGCCCACCTCGCGCACACGGAGTACGAGCTGCGGGGCAGGTCCACGCTGGACGCGCGGGAGGTGCTGAAGGAGACCATGTTCGCGGCCACCGTCACCGGCTCGCCCGTGCAGAACGCCTGCCGGGTGATCGGGCGTCACGAGGCCGGCGGGCGCGGCTACTACGCGGGCGCGCTGGCGCTGCTGGGCCGGGACCCGGGCGGTGCGCAGGTCCTCGACTCCCCCATCCTCATCCGGACCGCCGACATCGACGCGGCCGGGCGGCTGCGGGTACCGGTCGGGGCCACGCTGGTGCGCGGCTCGGACCCGGCGGGCGAGGTCGCCGAGACCCACGCGAAGGCGGCGGGCGTCCTCGCGGCGCTCGGCGTACGGCCCGCACCGCCGCGTGCGGGACAGGGCCGCCCCGGGCTCTCCGACGATCCCCGGGTGCGGGCCGCGCTGGACGGGCGCCGGGCCTCGCTGGCCCCGTTCTGGCTGCGGATGCAGGAGGCGTCCGCGGAGCTGACCGGGCACGCCCTGGTCGTCGACGGCGAGGACACCTTCACGTCGATGCTCGCGCACGTGCTGCGGGCCGGCGGCCTGGAGGTGACCGTACGGCGCTACGACGAGCCGGGCCTGCGCGAGGAGGTGCTCGGGCACGAGGGACCGGTGGTGCTCGGTCCCGGCCCCGGTGATCCGGCGGACCTCGCCGACCCGAAGATGCGCTTCCTGCGCTCCCTGACCACGCAGGTGGTCCGGGACCACCGGCACGGCGTCCTCGGTGTCTGCCTCGGCCATGAGCTGATCGCGGCCGAACTGGGGCTGGACATCGTCCGCAAGCAGGTGCCGTACCAGGGGGCGCAGGTGGAGATCGGCCTGTTCGGGCGGCCGGAGACGGTCGGCTTCTACAACAGCTTCGTCGCGCACTGCGACGACGACGCCGCCGAGGAGCTGGCCGCGCACGGCATCGAGGTGAGCCGCGCCGCCGACGGTGAGATGCACGCGCTGCGCGGGCCCGGCTTCGCCGGCGTGCAGTTCCACCCGGAGTCGGTGCTGACGCTGAACGGCGCGGCCGTGGTGCGGGAGCTGGTCGGTCAGCTGCGCGGCACGAGCACGTTCTCCGAGCGGCGCCCGGCCCGGTAGTCGTCGACGTTGCGCGCGGTGGTGCCGACGATCTGCCGGACGGCGTCCTCGGTGTAGTAGGCCTGGTGCGAGGTGACCAGGACGTTCGGGAAGGTGACGAGGCGGGCCAGGGTGTCGTCCGCGATGGGTTCCAGGGACTTGTCGAGGAAGAACAGGCCCGCCTCCGCCTCGTACACGTCCAGGCCCACGCCGGTGAAGCGGCCCGCGCGCAGCTCAGTGACCAGGGCCGCGGAGTCGATCAGCCCTCCGCGGCTGGAGTTGATCAGGATGGCGTCGTCCCTCATGGCCTTCAGGGCGTCGGCGTCCACCAGGTGCCGGGTCTCCGGCATCAGCGGTACGTGCAGGGTGACCAGGTCGGACTCGGCGAGCAGCCGCTCCTTGGGCACGTACGTCATGCCCAGCTCCAGGCAGGCCGGGTTCTCGGCGGCGTCCCAGCCGAGCAGCCGCATGCCGAAGCCGTGGGCGATCCGGGTGAAGGCCTCGCCGATCTTGCCGGTGCCGAGGACGCCGGCGGTGCGCCCGTGCATGTCCCGGCCCATCAGTCCCTGGAGCCGGAAGTCGAAGTCGCGGGTGCGGGTGAAGGCGCGCACGATGCGGCGGTTGACGGCCATGGCGAGGGCCCAGGCGAACTCGGCGACGGAGTGGGGCGAGTAGTACGACACCCGCGCGATGGTCATGCCGAGGCGCTCGGCCGTGGTCAGGTCGATGTTGTTGAAACCGGTGGAGCGCTGGGCGACCATCCGGGTGCCACCGGCCGCGAGGATCTCCAGGACGGACGCGCCGAGGTCGGCGTTGACGGACGTGGAGACGATCTCGTGCCCGGCGGCGATGGGGGCGGTGTCCTCGGTGAGGAAGACGTCCAGGCAGCGGACCGGGCCCCGGTCCCGGAAGGCCTGCTCGATCAGGGGCTTCTCGTCGGCCTGCACACCGAAAGCCAGGATCTCCAAGGGGCCCTCCGGGGTTGTTCCGGTTCACCGGTTTCGTCCGTTGCCGTCCCGCACGGGCGAATATACGGCGATCGTCCGGCGCACGCCCGGCTCCGCGCGGCTAGGCGTCGTCGAGGCCGCGCTCTATCGCGTAGCGGACCAGCTCCACGCGGTTGTGCAATTGGAGCTTGCCCAGCGTGTTCTGGACGTGGTTCTGCACCGTGCGGTGGGAGATGACCAGGCGTTCGGCGATCTGCTTGTAGCTCAGGCCCTTGGCGACCAGGCGCAGCACCTCGGTCTCCCGGTCGGTCAGCCGCGGCGCGTCCGGCTTGCCGGTCTCCTGGGAGGGGGCCGGCTCGGAGGCGAGGCGGCGGTACTCGCCGAGGACCAGACCGGCCAGGCCGGGCGTGAAGACCGGGTCGCCCGCGGCCGTGCGGCGCACCGCGTCCTGGAGTTCCTCCGTCGAGGCCGACTTCAGCAGATAGCCGGTGGCGCCGGACTTCACGGCCTCCAGGACGTCGGCGTGCTCACCGCTCGCCGACAGCACCAGGACGCGCACCGCCGAACCGGCGCCGACGACCTCCTTGCAGACCTGCACGCCGGGCTTGCCGGGCAGGTTGAGGTCGAGCACGAGGACGTCGGGCGAGGTGGCCCGGGCCCGGCGCACGGCCTGGTCGCCGTCGCCCGCGGTGGCGACCACGTCGAAGCCGGACTCGGCGAGGTCCCGGGCGACGGCGTCGCGCCACATGGGGTGGTCGTCGACCACCATGACCTTGATCGGGTCCTGTCGTTCACTCATCGGCTGTCGCCCTCCCCCGTGCGGTACTGCGGTCCTTCGGTGCTCTCAGCTCGACCTCGGTGCCCTGCCCCGGCACCGAGACCAGTTCGGCCGTGCCGCCGAGGTCGCGCAGCCGGCCCCGGATCGACAGGGCCACGCCGAGCCGGCCCTCGCCCTCGGCCTCGGCGAGCCGGCCCTCGGGGATGCCGGGGCCGTCGTCGCGGACGGTGACGATCACCTCGTCGGGCTCGTCCTCGAGCAGGACCCACGCGCGCGCGTGCTCTCCGGCGTGCCTGCGGACGTTGTCCAGGGCGGCGCCGACGGCGGCGGCGATCTCCCGGGCGGTGTCCGGGGCCAGCGGCACCGGCGCGCCGGGCTCGGCGAAGGTGACCCGGGAGCCGGCGTGGGGGGCGAGCAGGGTGCGCAGATCGACGGGGCCCGCCGGGGCGTCCGTCTCCGATTCGTCCACCGCCCGTACGACGGCGCCCTCCGCCAGGTCCTCCGACACCCGGGAGACGGGCACCATGCCGCCGGAGACCAGGGTGCGCAGGGCCACCTCCTGCTCGCCCGCGAGCCGGCCCAGCTCGGCCGCCTCGCCGCCGAGGACGGCGCCGCGCCGCTGCACCATGGCCAGCACCTGGAGGACGCTGTCGTGGATGTCCCGCGCGAGCCGCTCCCGTTCCCGCGTCGCCGCCTCGATCTCCAGGGCGCGGGCGAGGGTGCGCTCGGAGGCGCGGGCGACCTCGACGACGTAGCCGATGGCGATGGAGGCGACCCAGACGAGGATCACGTTGTGCACGGTGTCGCGGGCGGGGCCGCCGCGTTCGATCAGGTTGGCGACGGCGACGAGCGTCGAGGCGAGGGCCGCCCAGCGCCAGCCGCCCTTGATCGCGAAGGCGAGGACGGAGCCGGCGGTCCATATCGACGGCATGGTCGGGCCGCCGTCCGCGATCCGTTCCGGGGCGTCGGCGAGGGGGGTGAGCAGGATGCCGGTGAGCGCGACGGTCAGGTCGGCGGCGAGGAAGCGCTTGGTGCAGGCGGCGGCGTTGGCGACCTTGGGGAGGGTGGCCAGGGTCCACACGGCCAGCACGGCGAAGTAGGCGACGGCGAGCCACGGGCGGGTGAACTCGTCGTGGGCGGTGCCGAACAGGCCGACCGCGTACAGCAGGGTGAGCACGCGGTACGCCGTGAGCGCGCGCCACAGCGGCTGCTCGACGGACATCCTCATGACTCGCTCGCGCTTGGCCATCTCCCCCACCCCGGCCGGTACCGGCCCGCTGCGGCTACTTCCCGTCCCGCTCCTTGTCGGCCCGCTCCTTGTCGGCCTGTTCCTTGTCGGCCTGTTCCTTCTCGGCGCGGGCGAGCGCGGCCTTCGCCGCCTTGCCGGCCTCCTTCTCGGCCTTGGCCGCCTCCGCGAGCTGCCGCTTCATGGCGGTCGCGTACATGTCGACGTACTCCTGGCCGGAGAGCTTCATGATCTCGTACATGACCTCGTCGGTCACCGCGCGGAGCACGAAGCGGTCGTGCTCCATGCCCTGGTAGCGGCTGAAGTCCAGGGGCTTGCCGATCCGGATGCCCGGCCGCATCAGCTTCGGCACGACCTTGCCGGGCGGCTGGATCTTCTCGGTGTCGATCATGGCGACCGGAACGACGGGCGCCCCGGTGGCGAGCGCCACGCGCGCGAGGCCGCCCGGCTTGCCCCGGTACAGCCGCCCGTCGGGCGAGCGGGTGCCCTCCGGATAGATGCCGAACAGCTCACCGCGCTCCAGGACTTCTATGCCGCTCTTGATGGCGGCCTCGCCCGCGCCGCGCGCGCCGGAGCGGTCCACCGGGAGCTGGCCGACGCCCTTGAAGAACGCCGCGGTCAGCCGGCCCTTCACGCCGGGGGTGTTGAAGTACTCCGCCTTGGCGATGAAGGTGACCTTGCGGTCGAGGACCGCCGGCAGGAAGAACGAGTCGGAGAACGACAGGTGGTTGCTGGCCAGGATCGCCGGGCCGTGGTCGGGGACGTTCTCCAGGCCCTCCACCCAGGGCCGGAAGGCAAGCTTGAGCGAGCCCCCGACGGTGACCTTCATCGCGCCGTACAACAACCGAGTGCCTCCTGTGTCTGTCGGACAGACCTTATCCCGGTGCACCGGCAAAGGCGCCTGCGGGCCTGGCCGGTGTCAGTGCGGTCGCGTACGGTGAAGTACCTGCGATCCCTTCGTGCCAGTCCCTTTCACGAACAGGAGACCGAGACGTGCCGGTCCTGCCCGGAGCCGAGCCGTTCCGCCACGAGGGCGGGGAGGCCGGCGTCCTCCTCTGCCACGGCTTCACCGGCTCCCCCCAGTCGCTGCGCCCCTGGGCGGAGCATCTCGCCGAGCGCGGTCTGACCGTCTCCCTGCCGCTGCTGCCCGGGCACGGCACGCGCTGGGAGGACATGCAGCTCACCGGCTGGCCCGACTGGTACGCGGAGGTGGACCGCGAGCTGCGCCTCCTGCGCGAGCGCTGCACGCGCGTGTTCGTGGCCGGGCTGTCCATGGGCGGTGCCCTGGCCCTGCGGCTGGCGGCCCGGCACGGGGACGCGGTGAGCGGGGTGATGGTCGTCAACCCGGCGAACCGGATGCACGGCGTGGCCCAGCACGCCCTGCCGGTCGTCCGCCACCTGCTGCGCACGACGCGCGGCATCGCCAGCGACATCGCCCGGCCGTCCACGACGGAGCTGGGCTACGACAAGGTCCCGCTGCACGCGGCGCACTCGCTGCGGGCCTTCTTCCACCTGGTCGACAGGGAGCTGCCGCAGGTCACGCAGCCGCTGCTGCTCCTGCGCAGCCCGCAGGACCATGTGGTGCCGCCCGCCGACTCGGCGCGGATCCTCTCCCGGGTCTCCTCGACGGACGTGACGGAGATCCTGCTGGAACAGAGCTACCACGTGGCGACGTTGGACTACGACGCGGACCGGATCTTCCAGGAGAGCGCGGCGTTCGTCGCCCGGCTCGCGCCCGGTCTCGTCAAGGAGCCGGAGCCCGGCCTCGGCATGGAAGGGACGACCGCAGGTGGCTGAGCACGACGCCGACCGAGAGGACCGTGAGGAGCGGGGCCGGCGGGAGGAGCGCGAGGAGCACGCCGACCGGGACGGGCGGGCGCCTGAGGATCAGGCCGCCGTCCCCGTCGACGAGGACGCCGCCTGGGCGGCGATCGTCGCCGGGTACGGGGAGGAGCCGCCGGACCCGCCGGGCGCCAAGCCGTTCAAGTCGGTGGAGGACCTGGCCCTGCTGGAGGCGGGGACCAACGACGGGCCCGACGCCGACGAGGAGCGCCCCGCCGCCCCGGCCCGGCCGCTGGGCAGCTCCGTCGCGTTCGCGCCCGGTGTCGGGGCGGGCCCGCGCGACCACAGCCCGCCCGAGCCGTCCGACGACGACTTCGACGCGGACGACGAGGGGCACTTCGTGCCACCGGAGCCGCCGCCGCTGCCCGAGGCGGACGCGACCGCCAAGTTCGCCTGGCTGGGCGTGCTCGGCGGGCCGGTTCTGCTGCTGCTCGCCGTGCTGCTGGGCTGGCACATGACCTGGTGGCTGGCGACGCTGAGCATCGGCGGCTTCCTCGGCGGCTTCGCCACGCTGGTGATGCGGATGCGGGACGACGACGAGGACGAGGACGACCCCGGCCGGGGGGCCGTGGTCTGACCGGGATCACCCCAGCTGGTCGGCCGGCACCCTGAGCGCGGCCAGCACCGGGAGGTGGTCCGTGGCCGCACGCAGGTCGTCCTCGGTGACGCCCGGCAGTCCGTGCGGCACCCCGCAGCCCAGTACCTGGATGCCCTTGGTGGCGAAGAGCGCGTCGATGCGCCGGCGCGGGTCGGCCGGGGTGGAGGTGGCCTCGCCGCCCCAGGGTGCGGTGGTCCGGCAGTCCTGGAGGCCGGCGGCGAGCCGGCGGAAGGTGGGCCCCTCGGGGTGTTCGTTCAGGTCGCCGCCCGCGACGGCGTGGTCCACGTCCAGGGCGGCGAGCCGGTCCAGGAGCATGCCGCCCTGCTCGTACCGCTCGTCCTTCTGAAGCGACAGATGGCAGGACAGGACGCCGAGCCGGGCCCCGCCGAAGCGGACGACGGCGGTGGCGAAGCCGCGGCGGTGCAGTCCGGGGGTGAGCGGGAGCAGGACGTCCTCGGTGCGCTCCACGGTGGCGCGCAGCGAGCAGAGCAGCGCGGGGCCGGCGGCGGTGGCACCGCCGGAGAGGATCACCAGGTCGGCGGCGCGGGCCAGGCGCGCGAGCTTCTTGCGCCAGCGGAAGAAGCGGGGGGCTTCCTGGACGAGGACCAGGTCGGGGGCGCAGGCCTTGACGACCCGGGCGAGGGCGGCGGTGTCGTCGCGCATCGAGCGGATGTTGTAGCTCAGGAGGCGGACGACCGCGGAACCGTCGGGGTCGGTGCGGGAGGTGGGGAGCGCCGGAGGGGACGTTGCCATGCGGTCAATTTACGCGGGGCTCGGCGTCGTCGGCGCCGGATGGCTCGGGGCGCGAGGTGCGTGTGCGACGTACCGTTGCGTGTGGCTTGTCGCGCAGTTCCCCGCGCCCCTGACCGGCGTGCGGGCGCCGCTTCTCGAGAAGGGGGCGCTACATGATCGGGTCGGGTTCCCTCGCCAGGTCGGCCGCGCCCACCAGGCCCGCCTTGTTGCCCAGTTCGGCGGCGCGGACCTCGGCGACCGGGCGCCAGTTGCCGCCGACGAGCCAGCGCTTGTAGGACTTGCGGATCGGACCCAGGACCAGTTCGCCCTCGTCGGACAGGCCCCCGCCGACGATGAAGGCGGACGGGTCGAAGAGGGAGGCCAGGTCGGCCAGGCCCGCGCCGACCCAGCGGGCCAGCTCGCGGTAGGAGTCGACGGCGACCGGGCAGCCCTGCCGGGCGGCCATGGAGATGTGCTTGCCCTCGATGCCGTCGGGGGTGCCGTCGCCGAGGCCGAGGAGGACCTCGGCCTGCTCCGGGGTGGCGTTGGCGCGCTGCTTCGCGTACCGCACGAGGGCGCGGCCGGAGGCGTACTGCTCCCAGCAGCCCTGCGAGCCGCAGCCGCACAGCAGCCCGTCCGGCACCATCCGGATGTGGCCGAATTCGGCGGCCACGCCGAAGTGGCCGCGGCGGAGCTTGTTGCCGATGATGATGCCGCCGCCGAGGCCGGTGCCGAGGGTGATGCAGATGACGTTGCGGTGGCCCTTGCCGCCGCCGAACTTGTACTCGCCCCAGGCCGCGGCGTTGGCGTCGTTCTCCACGACGACCGGGAGGCCGACGCGGGCCTCGACCTTCTCCTTGAGCGGCTCCTGGCGCCAGTCGATGTTCGGCGCGAAGTAGACCGTCGAGCGCTGGCGGTTGACGTATCCGGCGGCACCGATGCCCACGCCGACGATCTCGTGCCCCACGCGTGCGCCCTCCACCGCGGAGGCGATGGCATCCACGATGCCCTCGGGCGTGCCCGGGGTCGGCACCTTGTGGGTCGAGAGGATGTTGCCTTCCTCGTCGACCACGCCGGCCGCGATCTTCGTGCCGCCGATGTCGACGCCGATGGTGAGTCCCATGAATCCCTCAGTTTCGGTCGAGCCCCGCTACGGCCAACCGTACCCGAGGCCCTGCCGGGAGGGGCCGTCAGTCCAAGTCGATGCGCTGTCCCGGGCCGGTGCCCTCGTCGCCGTCGTCCCGGTCCGCGTCCAGGTCGCGCGGGTCGCGGGGGCCGGTGTCGCCGGTGGCGCCCGCGGTCCAGCGCCGCTCCTGGTTCTGCACGGCGGAGCGGTAGGCGGCGAGCAGTTCGTTCCCGGCCGCCGCGAGGTGGTCGAAGACGTCGGGGTTGCGCTCGATGACCGGTTCGACGGCGGCCTTGGCCTGCTGGACGACCTGGCGGACCACCTGCTGGGCCGCGGGCCCGGCGACCGCGCCGAACAGCGGGGACTGGAGGCCGGAGAGCTTGTCGGCGACGGTGTCGACGAGCCGGCGCAGCTCCTCGGCGGCCGATCCGGCGGGCGGGCCGTGCTCCGCGCGGCGGCGGGCCTTCTCGGCCTGAAGATCCTCGGCGCACGCGGTCGCCCACGCGTCGGCGTCGGCCGCCCGCGCGTCGGCGTCGGTGGCCCGCTTCTCGTCGGCGGTGCCGGTCGGGTCGGTCGCGTCGGCCCGGTCCGCGGCGTCGTCGCGGGCGGCGTCGGACGGGGGGAGCTCTTCGCTCATGACGGACTCCTGACTACGGTTCGTCCCTCCGACGTTACCCGAACGGGCCTGGCGGGTTCACCGGCTCCGAGGGGCGTACCGGGGTGAGGGGACATCCGGGGGGCGCATGGCGGACTCAGCCCTTCCGGGGCCACAGCCGCGGGTCGGGCGCGAAGCGGACGCGCAGCTCGCCCTCGCGCAGGGCGGCGCCGTCGACCGTGCAGCGGCGCAGCGCGGACGGCAGGGGGACGATCCGGCGGAACGGCCCGGCGGAGACGACCAGTTCGTCGCCGCGCCGGACGAGGTCCAGCTCGTCCCGTGCGGCGCCGGGCAGCGGGATGTGCCACACCAGCACGCCGTCGTCGGCGAGCCGGTCGGTGACGGGCCACTCGACGGGGGGCGCGTCCGGGCCGGCGCCGGGCGCGGCGAGGGCGGCGAGGTCGTCCGTGCCGCGCGGGTCCCGGCCGAGGTGTGCGACCGGGCGGACGTCGTACGACTCCCCCCACTCCTCCATGATCTTGCGCTGCTGGGCGACGGGGCCGGCCAGCCAGCTGTCGGCGGGGGCGTCCTCGGGCAGCACCCGGTTGGCGACGAGCAGGTCCAGCCGCAGGCCGCGCAGGGCCAGGCCGAGGGCGGCGGTGCGGACGGCGTCGGCGCCGGCCGGGCCGGGCTCGGCGACCAGCCGGACGACGGTGTCCCGGTCGGCGACGACAGCCTCGGCGGCGGCCAGTTCCAGGTCCCAGCGGGCGGCGTTCTCGTACAGCGACTCGGCGGGCATGGGCACACCGGCGAGGCGGCCGAGGACGGGGCGCAGGGCACGGGCGGCCTGGCGTTCCGGCGGGAGCAGGCGGCGCAGATAGCGGCGCAGTTCCCCGGGCAGCGCGAGCAGGGCGAGGGCGCGCGGCGTGGCCGGGAGGTCGACGACGAGGAGTTCGTGCAGCTCCGGGCCCTCGGCGAGGGCGGCCTCGCGCAGGGCGCGCAGCAGGGCGAGTTCCTCGGCGCCGGGCAGCGGGGTCAGCTCCTCGGGGTCGAGGCGGGCGGCGCCGAGCAGGTCGAGGGCCCAGGTGGCGCGGTCCTGAAGTGCGGCGAGGCCGTCCCGGAAGCCCTGGGCGGGGTCGGGGCGCCAGACGGTGAGGTGGTCCTCGACGCGGGCCGGGGCCGGTCCGGTGGGGGTGCCGAGGACGGCGCCGAGGGTGTCGTCGCGGTCGGCGCCGAGGAGCAGGGTGCGGGTGCCCGCACGGGCGGCGGCGAGCGCGGTGGCGGCGGCGACGGTGGAACGACCGCTGCCGCCGGGGCCCGTGATCAGGATGGTGCGCATGAGGCTGAACGGTACCTTCGCGCGCGGCGGGCAAACGTGGAGTACGTCGGTGCAGCGGGCGTGGGGTGCGTGTTGCCCCGGGCCGAGCGACCGTAACGCTGCCCTGCCCCGCGTTGTCGGTGCCCCTGCGCCCGCCCGTGCCGCCCTGCGGCACGACTGCCCGCAGCCAGGGCGACTGGCTCCGGCAGCACCCGCTGCCGGCAGCCGGGGCGGGGCCGCTTCCGGTGGAACGGGTGCCCGCGGCTGCGGCGGGTTCGTGGGGGGGGCGGCGGTCGTAGGCGACCGGGCGGGGCTACTTCGGGCCCGACTCCACGCGCTGCTTCAGGCCCGCGAGGGCGCGGTCGATGATGACCTTCTCGGCCTTGCGCTTGATCATGCCGAGCATCGGGATCTTGACGTCGACGGTGAGCCGGTAGGTGACCTCGGTGCCGGAGCCCGCCGGCTCGAGGAGGTACGTGCCGTCGAGGGCGCGCAGCATCTGGGACTTCACCAGCGTCCAGGACACCTCGTGCTCGCCGTTCCAGGTGTAGGCGAGCGTCTGGTCGTCCTTGATCGCCCCGGCGTCCATGACCAGCCGGACCTGCTCGGCGCGGCCCTGGGCGTCGGTCGCGAGCACCTCGGCCTCCTTCACCTCACCCGTCCAGTCCGGGTAACGGGCGAAGTCGGCGATCACCTCCATGACGTCGGCCGGTGGCGCCTCGATCGTGATGCTCGAGCTGGTGTGTTCCGCCATCGCCGTGGCTCCTCCAGATGCGGGCCGGTATGAGAGGTTGCGTGCGCACGTGGGTGCAGCGTGAAGGCTACCGCGCACGGAGGCGGGCGCCGTCACCCCCACCTGCGCGGCTTCGGCCGCGGCCCGCCCCGATGACGCGGCCCGCTCCGAGAAGGCGGCCCGCTCACCACTCCATGACCCACGGCCTGCCGGTGGACGCGAAGTGCCCGACGTTCACGCACTCGGTCATGCCGATGCGCATCCGCCGGACCAGCGGCTGGTGCACATGCCCGAAGAGCGCGTACCGGGGCCGGGTGCGGCGGATGGCGTCGAGCAGCGCCCGGCTCCCCCGCTCGAAGCGCCGCGCCACGGTGTCGTAGACGAGTTCGGGCACCTCCGGCGGGATGTGCGTGCACAGCACGTCCACCTCACCGACGGCCTCGATCTTCGCGGCGTACTCCTCGTCGCCGATCTCGTAGGGCGTCCGCATCGGGGTGCGCAGTCCGCCGCCGACGAAGCCGAAGACCCGGCCGCCGATCTCCACGCGCTCGCCGTCGAGCACCGTGGTGCCGGGACCGGCGTACTCCTTCCACAGGAGCGGCATGTCGACGTTGCCGTAGGTGGCGTACGTCGGTGTGGGGAACGCGGCGAACAGCTCCGCGTACTGCCTGCGCACCGCCTTCTCGATCACCGTGCGCCGGTCCCCGTCGATGCCGGCCCACAGCCGGGCCCCGAAATCCCGGGCCTCCTCGAAGCGCCGCGCGGTGCGCAGTTCGACGATGCGGTGGGCGTTCTCGGTGCCGAACAGGTCGGGGAAGATGCCGCGGGAGTGGTCGGCGTAGTCGAGGAAGAGGACGAGGTCCCCCAGGCAGACCAGGGCGTCGGCGCCCTCGCCGGCCCGGGCGAGGTCACGGGCGTTGCCGTGCACGTCGCTGACCACGTGGACGCGTGTCGTCGGGCTTCCGGCCGGTACGGGTGTCATGACGATCAAGGGTAGGAAGAGCGCGGCCCTTGTGAACAGTGGCGGTCCGACCTGCGGTTACTGGCTGGTCGGTTGACGCGTCGACTACTCTGCGCGAAGGAAACACCAGCGTGTGACGCAGCGAACATCTCGCGGGGACCCCCTGTCGGAAAAGCCATACCGGCGGGTAACGTCCGGGCAGTCCAGACGTGCTCTGGTTTTCAACAGCTGAAACCCCCGAGCACTTGCCCGAGCCTTGGACCGCACCGTCGCATCACACAACGTCGTGGCGCCGGCGCCCTATGAGGAGCAGCAGTCTTGCGCGAGTTCAGCCTTCCGGCTTTGTACGAGGTCCCTGCGGACGGCAATCTGACCGACATCGTCCGCAGAAACGCCGCGCAGCATCCGGATGTCGCCGTGATCGCCCGCAAGGCCGGCGGCGCCTGGCAGGACGTGACCGCCCGGGAGTTCCTCGCCGAGGTGCACGCGGCGGCCAAGGGCCTGATCGCGTCGGGTGTGCAGCCCGGCGACCGGGTGGGCCTGATGTCGCGCACCCGCTACGAGTGGACGCTGCTGGACTTCGCGATCTGGTGCGCGGGCGGGATCACCGTCCCGGTGTACGAGACCAGCTCCGCCGAGCAGGTGCAGTGGATCCTGAGCGACTCGGGCGCCACGGCCTGCGTCGTGGAGTCGGCCGGGCACGCCGCCGCGGTGGAGTCGGTGCGCGAGCGGCTGCCCGCCCTGAAGAACGTCTGGCAGATCGACGCCGGCGCCGTGGCGGAGCTGGGCCGGCTCGGCCAGGACGTCACGGACGAGGCCGTGGAGGAGCGCAGCTCGATCGCCAAGGCCGACGACCCGGCGACCATCGTCTACACCTCCGGCACCACCGGCCGGCCCAAGGGCTGTGTCCTCACCCACCGCAGCTTCTTCGCGGAGTGCGGCAACGTGGTGGAGCGGCTGCGTCCGCTGTTCCGCACCGGCGAGTGCAGCGTGCTGCTGTTCCTGCCCCTGGCGCACGTCTTCGGGCGCATGGTGCAGATCGCGCCGATGGTGGCACCGATCAAGCTGGGCACGGTCCCGGACATCAAGAACCTCACCGACGAGCTGGCCTCCTTCCGGCCGACGCTGATCCTCGGCGTCCCCCGGGTCTTCGAGAAGGTGTACAACTCCGCCCGCGCCAAGGCCCAGGCGGACGGCAAGGGCAAGATCTTCGACAAGGCGGCGGACACGGCGATCGCCTACAGCAAGGCGCTGGACACGCCGTCCGGGCCGTCCGTCGGGCTGCGGATCAAGCACAAGGTCTTCGACAAGCTGGTCTACAGCAAGCTGCGCGCGGTCCTCGGCGGGCGCGGCGAGTACGCCATCTCCGGCGGTGCCCCGCTCGGCGAGCGGCTCGGCCACTTCTTCCGCGGCATCGGCTTCACCGTCCTGGAGGGCTACGGCCTGACGGAGTCCTGCGCGGCCACCGCCTTCAACCCGTGGGACCGGCAGAAGATCGGCACGGTGGGCCAGCCGCTGCCGGGCTCGGTGGTGCGGATCGCCGACGACGGCGAGGTGCTGCTGCACGGCGAGCACCTGTTCAAGGAGTACTGGAACAACCCGGCCGCGACCGCCGAGGCGCTGGCCGACGGCTGGTTCCACACCGGCGACATCGGCACCCTGGACGAGGACGGCTATCTGCGGATCACCGGCCGCAAGAAGGAGATCCTGGTCACCGCGGGCGGGAAGAACGTCGCACCGGCCGTGATCGAGGACCGCATCCGGGCGCACGCGCTGGTCGCCGAGTGCATGGTGGTCGGCGACGGGCGGCCGTTCGTGGGCGCGCTGATCACCATCGACGAGGAGTTCCTCGGCCGCTGGTGCGCCGAGCACGGCAAGCCGGCCGGCTCCACGGCGGCGTCCCTGCGGGAGGACCCCGATCTGCTCGCCGCGATCCAGTCGGCGGTCGACGACGGCAACGCGGCGGTGTCCAAGGCGGAGTCCGTACGCAAGTTCCGTGTCCTGTCCGCGCAGTTCACGGAGGAGTCGGGGCATCTGACGCCGTCGCTGAAGTTGAAGCGGGGTGTGGTGGCGAGGGACTACGCGGACGAGATCGAGGCGATCTACGCGAAGTAGGGTGACGGGGGCGCCCTCCGGGATGCCCCCTGATCGCCGTGGGCGAGTGCGGGATCGTCGTGGTTGCCCACGCCGTTCCCCCGCGCCCCTTTCCGGGCGCTTCTACAGCAGGGTTTTCAGGTGTTCCGCCAGTAGGTCCCAGCGCCATTTCTCCTCGACCCAGGCGCGGCCCCGCTCCCCCATGCGGCGGCGCAGGTCCGCGTCGCCGAGGAGGGTGACGATGCGGTCGGCGCTCTCCTCGGCCGAGCCGCCCCGGACCACCCAGCCGGTCTCGCCGTCGAGCACGGCGTCGGGGGCCCCGCCGGAGTCGCCGGCGACGACGGGCAGGCCGGTCGCGGACGCCTCCAGGTAGACGATGCCGAGGCCCTCGACGTCCAGGCCGCCGCGGCGGGTGCGGCACGGCATCGCGAACACGTCCCCGGCGCCGTAGTGCGCGGGCAGCTCGGACCAGGGCACGGACCCGGTGAAGCGGACGGAGGCGGCGACGCCGGTCTCGTCCGCGAGACGGCGCAGGTCCTTCTCGTAGGGGCCGCCGCCGACGATCAGCAGTACCGTGTCGGGCTCGGCGGCCAGGATGCGCGGCATGGCCCGGATCAGCGTGTCCTGGCCCTTGCGCGGCACCAGCCGCGAGACGCACACGACCACCGGCCGCTCGGTCAGCCCCAGCCGGGCGCGCACCTCGTCGCCGCCGCTGCCGGGGTGGAAGGTCTTCTCGTCGACGCCGGGCGGCAGCTGCACCATGCGTGCCGCGGCCTCGGCGGTGAGCGCGCCCGCGATCCGGGACCGCGTGTACTCGCCGAGGTAGGTGAGGGTGTCCGTGGACCGTCCGATCCGGCGCAGCAGCTGCCGGGCCGCGGGCAGCTGGGCCCAGCCGGCCTCGTGGCCGTGGGTGGTGGCCACGAGCCGCTCGGCGCCGGCCCTGCGCAGCGCGGGCGCCATCAGCCCGAGCGGCGCCGCCGCCCCGAACCACACCGACGTGCACCCGTGCTCCCGCAGCAGCCCGGCCGCCCGCCGGGTCGCCCCCGGCGTCGGCAGCAGCATCGTCGTACGGTCCCGTACGACGGTGAAGGGCTGCTCGGCGTCGAAGGCGGCGGTGGCCGCGACGCCCTCCCGGGTCCGCTTCCAGGTGGAGGCGTAGACGACCAGCCGGTCGGGGTCCAGGCGCAGCGCCATGTTGTGCAGGAAGGCCTGGATGCCGCCGGGCCGGGGCGGGAAGTCGTTCGTCACGATCAGGGTCTTGTGCATCGCCGCCGACCCTACCGAAACCCCCGTTCAGCACGGCTCTCGCCCATGCGTGTGGCACACACACAGCTGTTCGGGACATCATGGGGCCATCGAACGGCAGGCGAGCGGGCAGGGGACCACGTGAAGACGACGGGCGCGGGGCGGTCCCTGGCATGGCTCGCGGCGGCCTGGGCCGCGACGAGGCTGATGCTGCTGCTGTTCGTCCTCAAGGTGTACGTCTTCCCGGGCCCGGACGTCACCAGCGACGTGTCGGTGATCTACCAGGGCTGGTACGAGGTCCTGCGCACAGGAACGTTCCCGCTGGACGACGTCACCTGGCAGTACCCGCCCGCCGCCGCCCTCGCGATCCTCTCCCCCGGGCTGCTGCCCTTCCTGGACTACCCGACCGCCTTCTTCGTCCTGGCCTGCGCCGCCGACCTGGTCGTCCTCGGCCTGCTGGCGCGCGCCGGCACCCGGACCGGCAGGACGCCGGCCGGCGCCTGGGTGTGGATGGCGGGCCTGCCGCTGCTGGGGCCCACGGTGTACGCCCGGTACGACGTGATGGTCACGGCGGTCGCGGTGGCCGCGCTGCTCGCCGCCGCCCGGCACCCCCGGCTGGCCGGGGCGCTGGTGGCGTTCGGCGCGCTGCTGAAGGTGTGGCCGGCGCTGCTGCTGATCGGCATTCGCGCCCGCGCCGCGTGGGCCGCGGCCGCGGTCACCGGCGTGGTGGTGGCCGGGGCGTTCGCGCTGGCCATGCCGGGGGCGTTCGCGTTCCTGACGTTCCAGCGCGACCGGGGCACCGAGGTGGAGTCGCTGGGCGCGCTGGTCTTCCACGTCGCCCGGCAGTACGGCTGGGAGGGGCAGGTGCTCCTCAACTACGGTTCGGTGGAGTTCCTCGGCCCGTACGTGGACGTGGTGAGCACCGCCGCCCTCGCCCTCACCGGCATGGCGATGGGCGGGCTGCTGCTGTGGCGGCTGGCGGCCACCCGGTTCGAGGCGCACACGGCCGCGGACGCGGCGTTCGTGGCGGTGCTGATGTTCACGACCACCAGCCGGGTCATCAGCCCGCAGTACATGGTGTGGCTGGTCGGTCTGGCCGCGGTCTGCCTGTGCTTCCGGACGAGCCGGATGCGGGTGCCGGTCGCCCTGGTGCTGGCGGCGAGCCTGGTGACGGTGCTGGAGTTCCCGGTCTGGTTCGGCCACGTGGTCGCCAGCGACGCCCTCGGCCTCACCCTGATGTTCGTCCGCAACGGCCTGCTGGTCGCGGCCACGGTCACCGCGTCCTGCCTGCTGTGGCGGGCGACGGTCTCGCGCCGGGCGGAGCCGGCCGCGGTGCCCTCGCCCGCCGCCCGCCCCAGCGGCGCACCGGTGTCCTCCTGACCCCTGGCTGCGGACGGGGCTTCTCCTCCTGAGCCCGGCGGCGGCCGGGCTCAGTCGAACAGGGTCGGCAGGTGGTCCTGCCACTCGGCGGTGAACTCCTCCGGGGTCGTGCCCAGCACCCGGGCCATCGCGTCCTCGACCGCGCCGTCCCGTTTCTCGTGCGCGCCGACGGCACGGTAGAAGTCGGCCAGGCGGTCCTCGCCCCAGCGGTCGGCGATCAGCCGGCACGCCGTCCAGCCGGCCTCGTAGGCCCGCGCCAGGTCGGCGGCGTCGCCGGTGAAGCCGAACTCCTCGTCCGTCGGCAGTCCGTCGGGCACCCGGCCGTCGGTCACCGCCCGGGACAGCTCGGGCGCCACCTGCCCCGGGGTGCGGCCGGTGCCGCGGTAGCCGACCCAGTCGGCGTAGCCCTCGGACAGCCACAGCGGTGTGGCGGGGCTGGTGTGGGCCCGGGTGGCGACATGGGTGGCCTCGTGGGTCAGCACGACCTGCTTGCCGAGGGTGCCGAGCAGGCCGTAGGCGTCGGGGTTGACGATGACGCGGTCGGCGGGGGCGTCGGGGCCGCCGCCCGTCTCGCCGGTGGTGACCGCGGCGATCCCGCGGTAGGAGGAGGCGGGCGAGCCGAGCAGTCCGGCCATTCCCTCCAGGGACGCGGGCACCAGCACCACCACGCGCCGGGACCAGTCCTCGTCCCAGGCGTCCGACACCGCCGGGACGGCCCGGTCGGCCAGGTCCGCGAAGCGGCGCAGGGTCTCGGTGGACTGGCCGACGCCGAGGACCAGGCTGTGCTCGCCCCGGACCACGCCGACCCGGCCCTGGTCCCAGGGCTGCTGGCCGGACTCCCGGGCGGGGCGGTCGGAGTCGACCCGCCAGCGCCCGTCGCGGTCCCGGCTCAGCTCCACGGTGCGGGTGGCGGTGACCGGGCCCGGGTCGTGGCCGGTGAGGCGGTAGCGCAGCTCGACGTCGGCGGTGGCCGAGTCGCCGGCGCGGTCGGTGTCCCGCACGTCGTACGACCACTCCGCCAGCGGCACGCCGCGCAACCGTTCGAGACCGGAGCGGGTGCCGGTGGCGGCGTAGACCTCGGCGTCGCGGTCGAGGACGGCGGCGGCCCGTCGGTCGAGGAGCCGCTGCACCTCGGCGGCGAGGGTGTCGGCCGGGGGCCGGCCGCCGCAGGCGACGAGGGAGACGAGCAGCAGGCACAGCGCGATCACCGAGGACCCCGACACCCGCCTTCGACCAGCCATCTCCCCGATCGTACGGGCGCCGGGCCGCGGCGGTCAGAGGGCGTCGCCCGCCGGTTGCCGCCGAGCGGCGGGCCGGCGGGCGGTCACCGCGGCGCCGGGCGGCCGGTCAGACCCGGGTCACCGAGGAGACCGGCATCATGCCGACCGGGTCGTAGCGCACCGGGGCGCCCGGGTAGGGCGCGTGGATCACCTGGCCGTTGCCGACGTACATGCCGATGTGGCTGGCGTCGTCCCGGTAGGCGACCAGGTCGCCCGGCCGCGCCTGGGACAGCGGGACGCGCTGTCCGGCCCCCGCCTGTGCCTGCGAGGTACGCGGCAGCGCGATCCCGGCCTGCGCGTACGACCACTGGGTCAGGCCCGAGCAGTCGAAGCCGCCGGGGCCGTTGGCGCCCCAGACGTAGGGCTTGCCGACGGCGGACCGGGCGGCGGCCACGGCGGCGGCGGCGCGGCCCGAGGCGGGGGCGGCGCCGGTGAGGTCCGGCAGCTCGGTGCGGCCGGAGCGGGAGGCGTGCCCGTAGGCCGCGCGCTCCTCGTCGGGGAGGGAGTTGAGCAGCCGCCGGGCCTCGGCGAGCTTGCGCTCCACGGTCCTCTTGTGGGCGGCGACCGCCTTGCGGCTCTTGTTCAGCTCGGCGAGCTTGCGGGTGGCCTCGGCGCGGTCCTGGGCGAGGTCCCGCATGGCCTCCTGGAGCTCCTCGAGCTCGGTGGCGTGGTGGGTGCTGATCCGGTCCAGGACGGACGCCCTGTCGAGGTAGTCGTCCGGGTCCGCGGAGAACAGCAGCGCCAGGGACGGGTCGAGGCCGCCGGAACGGTACTGGGCGCCGGCCAGCGAACCGAGCGCGTCCCGCATGGAGTTGATGCGCTGCTGCTGCCGGGCGACGTTCTCCTGGGCGGTGCCGACCTGCCTGCGCAGCGCGTCGGTGCGCTCGTCGGCCTTGTTGTAGGCCTCCGTCGCCTTCTCGGCCTCCTGGTGGAGGCGGTCCACCTCCGCACGGGTGTCGTCGTGCGGCGCGGCCACGGCGGCCGGTACGGCGCCCAGGACCGCGGCCGCGGCGGTGAGCAGGCCGACGGTGAGACGGGCACGCCGGTCGGACCCGGACGGTGCAAGGCGGCGATGGGACCCCACGGGAAGCCGCGCTCCTTTCCGCTGGCGGACAGGGAAACGCGGCAGACAGTAGCCCCGCGGTGGGGCGCCCACCAACGACCTGGAGCGGGCCCGCGCCCCGGCGCCCCGCCGCCGACGCAGGTCAGCGGCGGGGCGCGGGGTCAGCGCGGAGCCGGGTGATTCGCCCGTTCGGGCGGCATGTCGCGTTGATCACCGAGCCGCTCGGTGGCGGCTCAGACGCGGACGCCCCACATGAAGGGGCCGCCGATGGTGTTCATCGACTCGTACCGGACGACGGTCCCGGTGCGCGGGGCGTGGATGACCTGGCCGTTGCCGGCGTAGAGGCCGACGTGGTGCAGGTCGTTGAAGAAGAAGACGAGGTCGCCGACCTGGAGGTCGTTGACGGAGGTGATCCGCGTGCCGATGCCGGACTGGGCCTCGGAGGTGCGGGGTATGGAGACGCCGGCCTGGGCGTAGGCCCAGGAGGTCAGGCCCGAGCAGTCGAAGGAGGACGGGCCGGTGGCGCCGTAGACGTAGGGCGTGCCGAGCTTGCTCTGGGCGGCGGAGAAGGCCGCGCCGGCCCGGCCGGAGGAGGGCGCCGGGGAGTCGGTCAGGGCCGTGCGCTCGCTGGCGCGGGTGGAGCGCTGCTCCTCGGCGGCGAGCGCGGCCTTCTCCGCGGCGGTGAGGCTGTTCAGCAGCTTCTGCGCGGCGGCGAGCTTGCCCTGGACCTCCTTCTTCTTCTTGCCCAGCTCGGTGCGGGTGGAGGAGAGGTCCTTGAGCTTGTCGGAGGCCTCGGCGCGCTGCTGGGCGAGGTCCCGCTGCTTCTCCTGGATCTTCTTCAGCGCCTCGACCTGCTGGCCGCTCAACTGGTCGAGCGTCGAGGCCTTGTCGAGGTAGTCGTCCGGGTCGGCGGAGAGGAACAGCTGCACCGAGGGGTCGATGCCGCCGGAGCGGTACTGGGCGCTCGCCATCGAACCGAGGCCGTCGCGCAGCTCGTTCAGCTCCTGCTGGCCGCGGGCGACGTTGTCCTGGATGGTGGAGATCTCCTTCTGGAGCTTCTCCTGCTTCTCCTTGGCGCCGTTGTACTTCTCGGTGGCCTGCTCCGCCTCCTGGTAGAGCTTGTCGACCTTGGCCTTGACCTCGTCCTTGCTCGGCTTCTCGCTGGGCGCGGCGTTGGCGGCCTGCGAGCTGAGGGCGACTGCGGCGGCGGCAGCGGTGGTGAGCACGGTGACGCGTGCGCGGCTGGGCTGCTTGGGTCGACGGTGGGACGCCACGGGAGGCGAACTCCTTCGTGTGAGTGATCACCCGTTCGCGGGTTCGATGGCAGACCCTAGTGACCCACTCGTGATCAGTTCAAATCCTCCGCCCCAAAAACCTCCGCAGACACACCAATCTTTACCCGTAACTCACCTCCAGTGATGCGCGCTTGACCCTACGTCGCGCGAGCGACCCGTCAATCCGGGCATACGGCAGGTACGTTGCGGTTGCCGCGAACCGCACCAGCGGTCAGGAAAGCCGCTTCAGCAGGACCGCCGACGCCACCGGCCGCGCCCCCGCGCGGGCCACCCCGTCGGCCACCTCGCGGTCGGTGGAGGCGACGATGACCGGCCGGCCGGGCGGCTCGGCCCGCACCAGCTGGCGGATCAGCTCGTCGGCGGTGACGCCCGGCTTGGAGAAGAGCACGCGCACCCCGCGCGGCGGCGCGAGCAGCACCGGCGCGGCCAGCTCCGCCCCGTCGAAGACGCACGTCACCTCGGCGCCGGTCTGCGCGGCGAGCTGGGAGAGCTGGCCGAGCAGGCGCAGCCGCTGCTTCTCCAGCGGCATCTGCGGATAGCCGGTCTTGGTGACGTTGTAGCCGTCGACGACCAGATGGGCCTGCGGCAGCGCCAGCAACTGGTCGAGGATGGCGGGGTCGTTCTCGGACAGGGCGCGCGCGGCGATGTCCTTCGGCGTCATCCGGCCGGGCTCGACGGCGTCCACGGTCTCGGCGGGCCGCACGGAGACCGGCGGCAGCGCCAGCTCCCGGCGCAGCCCCTGGGTGGCGTCCAGGAGGGTGTCGAGCAGCAGCCGCACCCGCATGTCCTCGACGCTGCGCCCCTCGCGGGCGGCCCGGCGTGCCGCCTCCAGGGCGGACTCGGCCTCCGCCAGCCGGCTCTTGAGCCGCCGCGCCTCGCTCTCGGCGGCGGACACCTGGGCCTGCCCCTCGACGCGTACGGCCTCCAGCTCGGCGTGCGCCTTGCGCAGGGCCGCCTCGCCGCGTTTGACGTCGCTGAGCGCGGACCGCAGCTTGCGGTGCAGCGAGTCCGCCTCCTTCTTCGCCGCGTCCAGCTCGCCGCGGAGCCGCTCGGTCTCGGACTTGGTGTGCTCCCGGGCCCGGGCCAGCTCGGCGCGCAGCCGCTCCAGCTCGGCCCGGTTCTCCTCGTCGGCGCGCTCGGCGTCGGCGCGCTGCGCCTCCTCGCCGGCGGCGGCCACCAGCTTCACCCAGCCGGGCGGACGCAGTACGTAGGCCGCGGCCGCCACGTCGAGCGGGTCCGCGGCCGGGGGCGGGGAGGCTGAGTCGAGCGCGCCGGACAGCTCCGGCTGCGCCTCTCTGAGCCCGTCGCCGATGCGCTGGCGGAACAGCGGGTCGGTCTCCAGGGCGGCGGCCATCGCGTTGCCCGCGAACTTGGCCCGGCGGTTCGGGGCGAACCGGGCGTACTGCCGCAACTGGGCGGGCAGTTCCGCCGGGGTCAGCCGGCCGAAGCCGTCGGACACGATCTGCACGACCCGGCGGCGCACACCGTCGGGCAGCGGACGGTCGAGCACCTCGGCGGCGCCGTCGCCCGGCCCCCCGCCCTGTGTCTCCACCATCCGTCACCTCGATTACCGTCGTGCCGCGATCCCGGTACCGTACGCCGGTCGCCCGGACGGCACCCTCCTCCGCTCCCGGCGTCCCGCGGGCGGGGGAACCCTCGTCGTCAGGAGCCGGCGCCCGGCCGGTCCACGAGCTCCACCTGGTCCACGGCGTTGCACCAGCGGCACCGCACCGACTCGATGGTCTCACTGACCACCTCGCGCTCCTCGACCTTGGGCTCACCGGCCAGGTCGAGGTGGACGTACTCGACGACCTTCGACGAGCGGGTCACGTCGAACCGGGTGAGGTTGCCGCAGAGGGTGCAGCGCCACCGGGTGGTGGCGGTCGGCAGGGGAACCGTCATCGTGACTGTGTTCGCTTTCTTCCAGTGTCGGCGACGCCCGGACTCCCCGGGGCGTGTGGCTCGTAACCCTACGGCCTGGCGGGACCCGGGCGCCCGTCCGTCCACGGCGGCGAGGCGGCCGGGCCGGTTGCGTCCCGTTACGTCATGCTCTGTACTCATGATCCGCAAGTGGAGCGGGGCCGTCGGCAGGGCGGTCCGGACGGCCGGCCGGGGCCGCACCGGCAGGGGGTCGGCGGCGCCGGTGACGTACGCGCTGATCGCCGCGTGCTGTCTGGTCTTCCTGGTCGGGCCCGCGGCGGGCGTCAACCCGGCGTACGGCTCCGGCGACGAGCTGCTCGCCGCGCAGCGCGCCTGGTTCCGCCACTGGGGCGTGATCCCCGTAGAACTGTTCGAGGACTCCCCCCGTGCCGCCCTCACCCCGGCCACGGCCCTCTTCGTCCACGGCAGCTGGGTGCACCTGCTGGGCAACATGCTGTTCCTCTATGTCTTCGGGGCGATGACCGAGGAACGCATGGGCCGCCTCCAGTTCCTCCTCTTCTACGTCGGCTGCGGCTACCTGGCGCTGCTCGGCTACGCGGTGGCCAACCCGCAGTCCCCGCAGTCCCTGGTGGGCGCCTCCGGGGCGATCTCGGCGATCCTCGGCGCGTTCCTGTACCTGTTCCCGCGCGCGCGGGTGACCAGTCTCCTGCCGTTCCTCTTCTTCCTGCCGCTGCGGTTCCCGGCCTGGGTGGTGCTGCCGTTCTGGGCGGCCCTGCAATGGCTGGCCGCGGGCCGGGCCGGCGACGGGCCGGGGGTGGCCTACCTCGCCCACCTGGTGGGCTTCGCCCTGGGCTTCGGCTACGCCTGGATGCGGTTCGGGCGCCCGTCCCGGGTCCCGGACGTGCGACTAGAGTGAGGAGCGCCCCAGCGACCGGCCCGAGGGAGAGAACCAGCCGTGATCACCGCGATCGTCCTCATCAAGACCAGCGTGGACCGGATCCCCGAGATCGCGGAGCGGATCGCCGCGCTGGAGAACGTCAGCGAGGTCTTCTCGGTCACCGGCACCTACGACCTGATCGCGATGGTCCGGGTCAAGGAGCACGAGGAGCTGGCGGAGGTCATCCCCGGCCGCATCAGCAAGATCCCGGGCGTGGAAGGCACGGACACGCACGTGGCGTTCCGCACGTACTCGCAGCACGACCTGGAGGCGGCGTTCTCCATCGGCCTGGACAACTGAGCACCGCATCCACCGGCCCGGCGGGTGCGCGGCCGGCCGCCGCCCCGCCGAGCGCCGGCGCACGGTTCACCGGGCTCCCGCGGGACACCGCCGCCGGGGCCGGATGAAGAGTTCTTCATCCGCGGCTCATGCGCACCGCACCCCGCCCGGCACACCATGAGGGGCATGGTCTTCTCACGCCGGATGGCGGCGCTCGCGGCCGTCGTCCTGATCCCCCTCGGTATCGCCGCCACCAGCTTCGCCCTCACCGACTCTCCCCCGGAGCCGAAGGTCCCCGCCAAGGTGGAACTGGAGAGCGGCTCTCCGACCCCCACGCCCACCCGGCCCGAGCCCACGCCCAGCGACCAGGTGGTGTCCCGGCCGCCGGTGACCGACAGCCCCCCGGATGAGGACGATGACGACGACCGCGGCCGGAACACCGGGGACGACACGACCGGAGCCGACGACGACGGACCGGACGACGACGGTTGACCGCGGCCCCGCCCGCGACAGGCGGCGGATCTCCGCCCGGGTCCGCATCCTGCTCTGGCTGCTGCTCGTGATGGCCGTCGCGCTCGCCTCCGTGGCCGCGACCACCCGCTCGATCCTGCTGCGCGACACCGACCAGCGGATCAACGGCCTGCTGGCGCAGGAGGCCGCCGAGTTCGCCAACTTCCAGAAGCAGGGCTTCGACCCGGAGACCGGCCGCCCGTTCACCGAGCCGAGGCGACTGCTGGAGGTCTTCCTGGAGCGGCAGTACGCCGACCTGGACGAGGAGCTGATCGGCCTGGTGGGCGAACCGGGCGGCGACCCGGCGCACATCATCCAGCAGCGCGAGATCCCCGTGGACCTGCCGCTGCACCGGGACTCCGGGGCCGAGCGCAGCATCTACGCCTCGCCCGACTCCACGGGCACCCTGCACCGCCCCGAGGGCGACATCCGCTGGGCCAAGGTCACCGTGGCCCGGTACGGCGGCGAACCGGCGGCGGCCTTCGTGGTCGCCTTCCACCCGGAGCGCGAACAGCGGCGCGCCGACGAGGTGTTCCGGGTGCTGCTCGCCATCTCCGGCGTCGCCCTGCTGATGACGACCGGCATCGCCTGGGTGGTCGCCGGGCGCATCCTCAAGCCCGTACGCCTGGTGCGCGCCACCGCCGCCCAGCTCACCGAGCAGGACCTCACCCGGCGCATCCCGGTGCACGGCCACGACGACGTGGCCGCCCTCGCCGAGACGTTCAACGCGATGCTCGACCGGCTGGAGCGGGCCTTCGCCACCCAGCGGCTGTTCGTGGACGACGCCGGCCACGAACTGCGCACCCCCATCACCATCGTGCGCGGCCACCTGGAACTGATGGGCGACGATCCCGCCGAGCGCGAGGAGACGGTGCGGCTGGTCACCGACGAGCTGGACCGGATGAGCCGGATCGTGGAGGACCTGCTGCTGCTGGCCAAGGCCGAGCGTCCCGACTTCGTCACCCCCGAGCCGGTGCAGGTCGCCGAACTGACCGCCGACGTCTTCGTCAAGGCCCGCACCCTGGGCGAGCGCGACTGGGTGCTGGCCGAGGTCGCCGACCGGGAGGCCCGGCTGGACCCCCAGCGCATCACCCAGGCGATGGTCCAGCTCGCGCAGAACGCCGTGCAGCACACCACCGCCGGCCAGACCATCCGCATCGGCTCCCGCGCCGAGGGCGCGCGCATCGAGCTGTACGTCGCCGACTCCGGACCCGGGGTGCAGCCGGGGGACGCCGAGGTGATCTTCGAGCGGTTCCGCCGGGGCACGGCCCGGCGCGGCGCCCGCGGCTCGGGTGCCGGCCTGGGCCTGTCCATCGTCAAGGCGATCGCCGAGGGCCACGGCGGCCGGGTCCGCCTCCACGACACCGAGGGCGGCGGCGCCACCTTCGTACTCACCCTGGAAGAGACACGCTCATGAACCGCATCCTCATCGTCGAGGACGAGGAACGCATCGCCGCCTTCGTGGAGAAGGGCCTGCGTGCCAACGGCTTCACCACCACCGTCGTCGCCGACGGCGAGGCCGGGTACGCGTACGCGCTGACCGGCGGCTTCGATCTGATCGTGCTGGACATCGGGCTGCCCGGCAGGGACGGGTTCACGGTGCTGCGCGAGCTGCGCGAGGCCCGGGTGACGACCCCGGTGATCGTGCTGACCGCGCGGGACTCCGTACGGGACACGGTGGCCGGTCTGGAGGGCGGCGCCGACGACTGGATGACCAAGCCGTTCCGCTTCGAGGAACTGCTCGCCCGGGTGCGGCTCCGGCTGCGCACGGCGGCCCGGGCGCCGGAGGTGACGGTGCTGCGGTCGGGGGCGCTCAGCCTGGACCTGCGCACCCGCCGGGCCCGCGCCGGGGAGCGCACGGTCGACCTGACGGCCCGTGAGTTCGTGCTGCTGGAGCTGTTCCTGCGCCACCCCGGGCAGGTGCTCTCCCGCGAGCAGATCCTCTCCCACGTGTGGGGCTACGACTTCGACCCGGGCTCGAACATCGTGGACGTCTATGTGCGGGCGCTGCGCAAGAAGCTCGGTGCGCAGCAGGTGGAGACGGTGCGCGGGATGGGGTACCGGCTGCCGGCCTGGTGAGGGCGACCGGGCCGCGCGAGGACCGCGGCATGCCGGGGGCCGGGGCCGAGCGCGCCGGGACGGGGCCGCGCGCCGGGACGGTGAAGTTTCCTTCATCTTCGGCTCATTGGAGGCTCACGGCCCGGGTGAACCCTCGATGGCGTGACGCTGAATCCCCGCCTGACCGCGGCCCTGTGCGTGGCGCTGTCCCTGTGCGCCCTGCTGGCGGTGCCCGCCAACTTCCCCGGCCTGAGCGGTGACGCGCGCCTGACCCTGGCCGTGTTCGCGCTCGCGACCTGCGCCTGGATCGGTACGCCGATCGACGACACCTACATCGCGCTCGGCGCGGGGCTGGCCCTGACCGCCACCGGGGTCATCAGCAGCGACACCCTGTTCGGGACGCTCGGTGACTCGACGGTGTGGCTGCTGATCTGCGCGTTCGTGCTGGCCGCCGCGGTGACCCGGAGCGGCCTCGCGGGACGCGCGGCGGTGTTCCTGGTCGGCGGGGCCCGCACCGTACGCCAGTTGGTGCACCTGACCACCGCGGCGCTGGTCGTCACGGCGTTCGCAGTGCCGGCCACCTCGGGCCGCGCCGCGCTGGCGCTGCCGGTGTTCCTGGCGCTCGCCAAGGCGCTCGCCGACCGCAAGCGGCTGGTGGTGATGCTGGCGCTGCTGTTCCCGACGGTGATCCTGCTGTCGGCGGTGGCCACGCTGATCGGCGCGGGCGCGCACCTGATCACGGTGTCGGTGCTGTGGGAGGCCACCGGCGACCGGGTCGGTTTCACCGAGTGGCTGCTGCTGGGCCTGCCGCTGGCCGTGACCTCCTCCCACCTGGCCGCCGAGGTCGTGCTGTGGACCACGACCCGGCGGGCCGACCGCCAGGGCCCGGTGCGCATCACCGCCGAGGAGATACAGCGGCACACCGACCACGCGGTCACCGGCCCCTGGTCGCAGCCCGAGAAGCTCTGCGCGCTGCTGCTGGCCACCGTGGTGGTCCTGTGGTGCAGTGAGCCGCTGCACCACGTGCCGCCCGCGGTGGTCGCCCTGATCGGCGCGGTCGTCGCCTCCTCCCCCGCCCTCGGCACCGTGCGGCTGAAGGACGCGCTGAAGACGGTGCCCTGGTCGCTGCTGCTGTTCATGGCCGCGACGATGGCGATGGGCGTCGCGCTCGCCGACTCGGGCGCGGCGAGGTGGCTGGTGTCCGGGCTGCCGTCGGGCATCGGGCCGGCCCTCTTCCTCACGGTCGTGGTCCTGGTCAGCACCGCCGCCCACCTGGTCCTCCAGTCCCGCTCGGCCCGCTCCTCGGTGCTGGTGCCGCTGGTGATCGCCGCGGCCGTCGGCGCGGGCGTCAACCCCGTGGCCGCCGCGCTGGCCTCCACCGCCGCCGCCGGCTTCTGCCACACGCTCCCGGCCTCCGCGAAGCCGGTCACCCTGTTCGCGGACATCCCCGGCACCCCCACCTACACCCCGCGCGACCTGCTGCGGCTGTCCGCCGTGCTGGCCCCGCTGACCGCCGCGCTCGTCCTGCTCTTCGCCGTCGCGGTCTGGCCGCTGCTCGGCGTTCCCGTGACCCGCTGAAGGAGTCCGCCATGCTCAACCGTGTCGTCGTCGCCCCCAGCGGCTTCAAGGAGTCCCTGTCGGCCCAGGCAGCCGCCGACGCCATCGCGGCCGGTGTGCGCCGTGTCCTGCCGGATGCCGAGGTCGACCGTGTCCCGCTGGTGGACGGCGGTGAGGGAACGGCCGTCGCGCTGGCCGCCGCGACCGGGGGGCGGCTGGTGGCGCTGGCCGCCACGGGACCGGTCGGGGACACCGTGGGCACCCACTTCGCGCTGCTCGGCTCCCAGGACACGGCGGTCGTGGAGATGGCGGCGGTGGCCGGTCTGTCCCTCGTGCCCCGTGCCCTGCGGGACCCCGGCGCCACCACCACCTACGGGGTCGGCGAGCTGATCCGGGCGGCGCTGGACACCGGTGTGCGGCGCATCCTGGTCGGCTGCGGCGACTCCGGCACCTCCGACGGGGGCGCGGGCGCGCTCCAGGCCCTCGGGGCGCGGCTGCTGGACCCGGACGGCTTCGAACTGCCGCCCGGCGGGCGGGAGCTGACCCGGCTCGCCCGCATCGACCCGTCCGGGCTGGACGCCCGGCTGAAGGACGTCGAACTGCGCGTCGCCTGCAACCCGTTCAACGTGCTGTGCGGCGAGCGCGGCGTGGCCCGTGTCTTCGGCCCGCAGAAGGGCGCGACCCCGGCGCAGGTCGAGCAGCTGTCGGCCGGCCTGGAGAACTGGGCCTACGTCCTCACCCGCGACCTCGGCGTCACCGGCACCGACCTGCGCTCCGGCCCGGGCACCGGTGCCTCCGGCGGCCTGGGCGCCGGACTGGCCGCCCTGGGCGCCCGGTTGCTGCCCCGCTTCGACGTGCTGCTGGACCAGCTCGACCTGGACGAGCGGCTGGCCCGGGCCGACCTGGTGCTCACCGCCGAGGGCGCCCTGGACCACCAGACGCCGCGCGGCAAGATCCCGGCCGAGGTCGCCCGGCGCGCCAAGCTCCACGGCCGTCCGGTCCTGGCGCTGGCGGGCACGCTCGGCGAGGGCGCGCACGAGGTGCCCGGCGTGGACGCCTGCCACGGCATCCTGCCGGCGCCGATGGCGCTGGCGGAGGCGCTGGTGCGGGGCGCGGAGCTGCTGACGGACGCCACGGAGCGGGCGCTGCGGATGGTGCTGCTGGGCGCCCGGCTACCGGCTCACGCCGCCGCGGTGGAGGTGTCGGGGACGCACCGGCCGTCCTCGGTGCGGTAGTTCCACTTGGCGCCGTTGCGCACGAGTTCCCTCACCGCGGTCACGAACCGCTCCACGTGCTCGTCCGGGGTGCCCGCGCCGAAGCTGACCCGGACGGCGTTGAGCGACTTCTCCCCGGGCGCGGCCTCCGGCGCCCCGCACTCGCCCTGGGTCTGCGGGTCGCTGCCGAGCAGGGTGCGCACCAGCGGGTGGGCGCAGAACAGGCCGTCGCGGACGCCGATGCCGTACTCGGCGGACAGCGCGGCGGCGAAGTGGGAGCTGTTCCAGCCGTCCACGACGAAGGACAGCACCCCGACGCGGGGCGCGTCGTCGCCGAAGAGGGAGAGGAACCGGACCTCGGGGACGTCGGCGAGCCCTTCCCGGACGGTGGCGATCAGGTGCCGTTCGCGGGCGACGAGGGCGTCGAACCCGGCCTCGGTGAGCGCCTTGCAGGCGGAGGCGACGGCGTAGGCGCCGATGACGTTGGGCGAGCCGGCCTCGTGGCGGGCGGCGCCGTCGTGCCACTCGACGTCCACGCCGCCGTCGGTGCGGCGGGTGACGGTGCGGCTGGCTCCGCCGCCCGCGAGGTACGGCTCGGCCGTGCGCAGCCAGTCGGCGCGGCCGGCCAGGACGCCCGCGCCGAAGGGGGCGTACAGCTTGTGGCCGGAGAAGGCGACCCAGTCGGCGTCCAGGCCGGACACGGAGACGGGGTGGTGCGGGGCGAGCTGGGCGGCGTCCAGCACGATCCGGGCGCCGTGGGCGTGCGCCGCGGCGGCCAGTTCCCGCACGGGCCACAGTTCGCCGGTGACGTTGGAGGCGCCGGTGACGCAGACGAGGGCGGGGCCGTGCGGCTCGCGGTCGGCCAGGGCGCGCTCCAGGGTCTCCACGGCCTGGTCCGGGGTGCGCGGCGCGTCGAGGTAGGTGACGTCCGCGTGCCGCCAGGGCAGCAGCGAGGCGTGGTGCTCGGTCTCGAAGACGAAGACCCGGCAGCCGGCCGGGAGCGCGCCGGCGAGCAGGTTGAGGGAGTCGGTGGTGGAGCGGGTGAAGACGACCTGGTCGCCGTCGCGGCAGTCCAGGAACTCGGCGACGGTCCTGCGGGCGTTCTCGAAGAGGTCGGTCGACAGCTGGGACAGGTACCCGGCGCCGCGGTGCACGCTGCCGTAGTACGGCGCGTAGGCGGCGACGTCGTCCCAGACCCGCTTCAGCGCCGGCGCGCTGGCGGCGTAGTCGAGCGCGGCGTAGGTGACCTCGCCGCCGGTGACGAGCGGGACGGTGACGTCGCTGCCCAGAACGGGCAGCGGGGCGCAGAGCGACTGGTGGGCGGCAGCGGTGGTGACGGACATGGCGGAACTCCCGTGACGGCGTGCGGAGATCACCGCGCGAGCGTGCGGGGCTCGAGCGCGGGACCGGGGAAAAAGGGGTGCGGAGGCGGGGCTCTGCGGCCCTAGCGCATTCGCTGCATCACAGAAGGCTCCCTCGATGACCAGGACCCCTGGTCCCACGCTTCACGAAGCGTGCGAGGGGTCCGCGCTTGTCGTGAGCCCTGCTGCTCACGACCTGGTCCTCACCCGGGGCACCCCGCCACGGACGGAGGGTTGCCGGACAGCCGGCCGGGGCCGAATGGCTGTCACTCATGACCTGGACAGGAAGCTACGCGAAGAGATCGACGTCCCGCAACCCGGGTCCGGATCGCGGGACGTACGACACGTGGGCGGCTCAGGCGTTGCTGGCGGCCACCCAGCGCTCCAGCACCCGCCGGGCGGAGCCGCTGTCGATGGACTCGGCGGCCCGGGCCATGCCGGCCCTCAGCTGCTCGGTCAGCGGCTCGTCGCCCGGCGCCAGGGCCACCAGGGCCGCCGCCGCGTTCAGCAGGACCGCGTCCCGCACCGGCCCGCCCTCGCCGCCCAGCAGCCGCCGGGCCACGTCGGCGTTGTAGGACGCGTCGGCGCCGCGCAGGGCCTCGACCGGCACCGGCTCGATGCCGACGTCGCGCGGGTCGAAGGACTCCTCGGTCACCTTGCCCTCCCGTACGACCCACACCTTCGACGTGGACGTGGTGGTCAGTTCGTCGAGGCCGTCGTCGCCCCGGAAGACCAGGGAGGAGTTGCCGCGCTCGGCGAAGACGCCGGCGATGATCGGCGCCATCCGGGCGTCGGCGACACCGATGGCCTGGGCGCGGACCTTGGCGGGGTTGGTCAGCGGCCCGAGGAAGTTGAACACCGTCCGGATGCCGAGCTGGCCGCGGGCGGCGGCGACGTGCCGCAGCGCCGGGTGGAACTTCACCGCGAAGCAGAAGGTGATGCCGGCCTCCTCGGCGACCTCCGCCACCCGCCGCGGGGTCAGCTCCAGGTTGACGCCGAGCTTCTCCAGGACGTCGGAGGCGCCCGAGGCCGACGAGGCAGCCCGGTTGCCGTGCTTGACGACCTTGGCGCCGGTGCCGGCCACGACGATGGCGGACATGGTGGAGATGTTGACCGTCTTGGCGCCGTCACCGCCGGTGCCGACGATGTCGACCGTGTTCCCGGGCACCTCGATCACGTTGGCGTGCTCGTACATGGTGCGCACCAGGCCGCCGATCTCCTCGACGGTCTCCCCCTTGGCCCGCAGCGCCACCGCGAACCCGGCGATCTGCGCGTCGGTCGCCTCACCGCGCATGATCACGTCCATCGCCCAGGCGGTGTCGTCGGCCGTGAGGTCCCGGCCGTCCAGCAGCCCGTTCAGCAGGGCGGGCCAGGAGCGGCCCGCCGCGGTGTCGCCTCCAGCGGGGGTCACAGCGCTCATCAGCCGCTCCTGAGTTCGGTGGACAGTCGGTGGACGGAGTCTGCCTCCACCCTATCGACCCCGGGGGACGCCGCAGGGCCCCGTCCGAACACCGGACGGGGCCCTGCGGCGTGGTGTGGCGACGCGGAGGATCAGTGGTGGCCGTGGCCGCTCGTGATCTCCTTGTACTCCTCGACGGTCGGCTTCGGGATCTGGTTCCCCTCGCCGTAGTACGCCTTGCTGAGCTTGGCGCGCAGCTTCTCGGAGCCCTTCACCTTGCGCTCGACACCGTTCTCGTCGACCGTCGGGCCGATCTCGACGGGCCGGTACTGCTCGTGCGCCGTGAGGTTGTGCAGCTGCTCCTGGCTGAGCGGCTCGTGCACCTCGATGAACTCACCGTGCGGCAGGCGCTTGATGATGCCCGACTCGCGGCCGTGCAGCACCTTGTCCTTGTCGCGGCGCTGGAGGCCGAGGCAGATCCGCTTGGTGATGACGAAGGCGATGACCGGACCGGCGAAGAAGCCGATGCGGACGAACCAGGTGACCGCGTTGATCGACAGGTGGAAGTGCGTGGCCACGATGTCGTTGCCACCGCCGATCAGCATGATCATGTAGGCGGTGATCCAGGCGACGCCGAAGGCCGTGCGGGTCGGGGCGTTGCGCGGGCGGTCCAGGATGTGGTGCTCGCGCTTGTCGCCGGTGACCCAGGACTCGATGAACGGGTAGAGGGCGATGACCCCGAGGAAGAGTCCGAAGATCACCAGCGGGATGAACACGCCCAGGACGAGCGTGTGGCCCCAGAAGTTGATCTCCCAGCCCGGCATGGCGCGGACCAGGCCCTCCGCGAAGCCCATGTACCAGTCCGGCTGGGCGCCGGTCGAGACCAGGTCGGCCCGGTAGGGGCCCAGGTTCCAGATCGGGTTGACGGACGCGATGCCGGCCAGGGCCGCGATGACACCGAAGACCAGGAAGAAGAAGCCTCCGGCCTTGGCCATGTACACCGGCAGCAGCGGCATGCCGACGACGTTCTTGTTGTTCTTGCCGGGACCCGCGTACTGGGTGTGCTTGTGGTAGAAGACCAGGATCAGGTGGGCCACCACCAGGCCGAGCATGATGCCCGGCAGCAGCAGGATGTGGATCGAGTAGAACCGGGCGATGAAGTCGTCGCCGGGGAACTCTCCGCCGAACAGGAACATCGAGATGTACGTGCCGACGATCGGCACGGACAGGATCGCGCCCTGCGTGAAGCGGACACCGGTGCCGGAGAGCAGGTCGTCCGGGAGCGAGTAGCCGGTGAAACCGGTGAACATGCCCAGGACGAAGAGCAGGAAGCCGAACAGCCAGTTGACCTCACGCGGCTTGCGGAACGCGCCGGTGAAGAAGACGCGCATCATGTGCACGAACATGCCGGCGAGGAAGATGATCGCCGCCCAGTGGTGGATCTGCCGGATCAGCAGACCGCCGCGCACGTCGAAGCTGATGTCGAGCGTCGACTTGTAGGCCTCGCTCATGAGCTGGCCCTGCATCGGGATGTAGCTGCCGTGGTACTCCACCTCGTTCATCGACGGGTGGAAGAACAGCGTCAGGTACACACCCGTGAGGATGATGATGATGAAGCTGTAGAGGCAGATCTCGCCCAGCATGAAGGACCAGTGGTCCGGGAAGATCTTCCGCATGTTGGCCTTGGCCAGGGAGTAGATCCCCAGCCGGCCGTCGGCCCAGTCGGCGACGCGTTCGCCGGCCGGTGCCTTCCCGCGCGAGCGGCCCGCCGCGCCGGCGGCAGGGGTACTCGGTTCGTTCGGTGCAGTGCTCATCCGCGCTCCCAGAAGGCAGGACCGACGGGCTCTTCGAAGTCGCCGAGCGCTTCGAGGTAACCCTCGTCGTTCACGCCGATGCGCAGCTGCGGCAGGGCGTGACCGGCGGGACCGAAGATGACCCGGGCGCCGTCGGCGAGGTCGAAGGTGGACTGGTGGCAGGGACACAGCACGTGGTGCGTCTGCTGCTCGTACAGGGAGATCGGGCAACCGACGTGGGTGCAGATCTTCGAGTAGGCGACGATGCCCTCGTGCGACCAGTCGAGCTCGCGCTTGTCCTTGATGTCCTCCGGCTCCAGCCGGACCAGCATCAGGGCCGCCTTGGCGATCTCGTTCTGGAAGCCGTGGTCGTGCGGGTCCAGGCCCTCGGGCATGGCGAACGTCAGCGAACCGACGGCGATGTCGGACGGACGCAGCGGCTCGTGGGTGTTCTGGTTGATGAGCAGCTTGCCCCTGGACCACAGCGTGTGGCGCAGCTTGTCCTCGGGCAGCGGACCGAGGTCGCGCAGCAGGACGACGCCGGAGAGCGGGACCAGGGTGAGGGCGCCGAACATGGTGTTGCGGATCAGCTTGCGACGGCCGATCGCGGACTCCTTGGCGCCCTGCTTGAAGTCGGCGTGCACCTGGGAGCGCAGCTCGGGCGAGGCCTCGATCGGGTGACGCTCGTCGGCGATCTCCACGTCGGACATCAGGGTGCGCGCCCAGTGGACGGCGCCCGCGCCGATGCAGAACAGCGCCGCACCCAGGGTCAGACCCAGCGCGAAGTTCAGCGCGTTGAGGTGGCCGATCGGGAAGACGTAGATCGACTTGTCGTGGGGGATCGCCACGAACGCCGCGATGAAGCCGATGGTCGCCAGCATGGACACCGTGAACAGCAGGGCCACCGTGCGCTCGGACCGCTTGGCGGCCCGCTCGTCGATGTCCTGGATCCGGTGCTCGTGGGGCGGCAGACCCGGGTCGGCGAACGGGTTGTCGTCGTCCGCCCGCTTCACCGCGTCGTGCGCGTGCTCGTCGTGGCCTGCGGGCTGCTTCGCCGGCAGGTTCTCTTCGGGAATGTCTTGGCTACTCATGACTTCTTGGCCTTTGCGGTCCGGGCGGCGACCCACACGGCGACGGCGATGCAGGCTCCGAGGCCGAAGATCCAGCCGAAGAGGCCCTCACTGACCGGCCCGAGGCCGCCCAGGGAGAGACCGCCCGGGTCCACGGTCTCGTCGCTGTTGACCGCGTTCAGGTACGCGATGATGTCCTTCTTGTTCTGCTCCGTCAGCACGGTGTCCGGGAAGGACGGCATGTTCTGCGGGCCGGTCTGCATGGCCTCGTAGATGTGCTTCGCGGAGACCCCCGAGAGGTCCGGCGCGTACTTGCCGTGCGTGAGGGCACCGCCCTGACCGGTGAAGTTGTGGCACTGCGCGCAGTTGGTGCGGAACAGGTCGCCGCCCTTGGCGATGTCCGCGCCCGCGGGGTCGTACTCCTGCTCGGTCGGAATGGCCGGACCGGCGCCCAGCGAGGCGACGTACGCCGCGAGCTGGTCGATCTCGGCCTGGGAGTAGATGACCTTCTTGCGCGGGACCTGGGCGCCCGGCTGCTGGGCCGGCATACGGCCGGTGCCCACCTGGAAGTCGACGGCCGCGGCGCCCACGCCCACCAGGCTGGGACCGTCGGAGGTGCCCTGACCATCGGTGCCGTGACAGCTGGCGCAGCCGACGGCGTAGAGCTTCTTGCCCTCGTCAATCGCGAGGGACTGGGCCGTTGTGCCGGCCTGCGCCTTGTCCGCGGGCGCGGCCACGGCATAGAGCCCGCCGGTGGTCACCAGCGCCAGGAGTAGGACGACGAGTGCCGCCAGCGGATGGCGTCGTCGTGCGGAGAGCTTTTTCACGGATTACCCCGGTGTCAGGATCTTCTGCGTCGATGCTTCTGGGATGTGCGCGGGAGCGGGCCGCGCCTACTTGATCATGTAGATCGTGGCGAAGAGGCCGATCCAGACGACATCGACGAAGTGCCAGTAGTAGGACACGACGATGGCGGCGGTCGCCTGCTCGTGGGTGAACCTCCGGGCCGCGTAGGTACGGCCGAGGACCAGCAGGAAGGCGATGAGACCGCCCGTCACGTGCAGGCCGTGGAAGCCGGTGGTCAGGTAGAAGACCGAGCCGTACGGGTCCGACGAGAGCGACAGGCCCTCGTGCTTGACCAGCTCGGTGTACTCGAACACCTGACCGCCGATGAAGATCGCACCCATGATGAAGGTGACGATGAACCACATCCTGAGCTTCTTCACGTCACCGCGCTCGGCGGCGAACACGCCGAGCTGGCAGGTGAGGGAGGAGAGCACCAGGATCGTGGTGTTCGTCGCGGAGAACGGGAAGTTCAGCGCGTCGGCCTTCTCGGACCAGAAGTCCGGGCCGGTCACCGATCGCAGGGTGAAGTACATCGCGAAGAGGGCCGCGAAGAACATCAGCTCGGAACTCAGCCAGATGATGGTTCCGACGCTGGTGAGGTTCGGTCGGTTGACCGACGGGTGCGCGTGCCCGGTATCTACTGTCGTTGCTGTCGCCACGACCGACATTATGTCGGTCGCTTATCCCGCCCTCACTCCGGGGGGTGCCGTTCGGAGTGTCTCCCTGTTCCGGAGCGGTGTTGACGTGGTGTTCAAGGGAGTAGCATCCCGCCCAACGGCCCGTCCTTAACGACGCTGACGTCACGGAGGAAGCATGCAGCCGACCGCCACGGTGCTGGTCTACAGCGACGACTCCAACACCCGCGAACAGGTGCGGCTGGCGACGGGCCGGCGGCCCGCTCCGGACGCGCCCGTGGTGGAGTTCGTGGAGTGCGCGACGCCCGCCGCGGTGGTGCGGGAACTGGACAAGGGCGGCATCGACGTCTGCGTGCTGGACGGCGAGGCCGTGCCCATGGGCGGCATGGGGCTGTGCCGGCAGATCAAGGACGAGGTGTTCCGGTGCCCGCCGGTGCTGCTGCTCATCGGGCGTCCGCAGGACGCGTGGCTGGCGACGTGGAGCCGGGCGGAGGCGGCGGTGACGCTGCCGGTGGAGCCGGTGGAGTTCGCCGCGGCGCTGGCCTCGTTGCTGCGGCAGCAGCACTTGCAGAGCGCCTGAGGGGGCGCTCAGGCCACCGTCGGGCGCAGGCGGGCCGCGTCCTCCGGCTTGGGGGCGGCGGGGTTGCCGCCGGTCAGGGCGCTGCCGGTCTGCCACTTGGCCCAGTCCATGTTCCACTCCCCGAAGCCGTTGCCGAACGGCTCCATCAGGTCGCCGTCGGAGTTGACGACCTGGACCAGGTCGCCCTCCCGGACGGTGTCGAAGAACCACTCGGCGTTGGCGGTGCTCATGCCGACGCAGCCGTGGCTGACGTTGGCGTAGCCCTGGGAACCCACCGACCAGGGGGCGGCGTGCACGTACTCGCCGCTCCAGGTGACGCGGGTGGCGAAGTGGACGGGCAGGTCGTACGACTCCGAGGAGCCCTCGGCGATGCCGACGGTGCTGCTGCGCATGCGTACGAAGCGTTCCTTGCCGAGCACGACCTTGACGCCGTTGCGGGTCTCGAAGCCGGGCTTGCCCGTGGTGACGGGGATCCGCTTGATCTCCTCGCCGTTGCGGTAGACCGTCATGGTGTGCGCGGCGGCGTCGGTGACGGCGATGACGCGGTCCCCGGTGGTGATCTTCAGCGGCTTGGACGCGGCGCCCCACAGCCGGTCGCCGACCTTGATGCCCTCGAGGGTGCTGCGGGCCAGCACGGTGGCGTGAGCCGGCCAGTACTCCTTGGGGCGGTAGTGCAGCTTCTTGTCGTCCACCCAGTGCCAGGCGCCCTCCACGGCGGGCGTGGACTCGACCTTCAGGGCGCGTTCGACGACCTTGCGCTGGGCCGGGTCCCGGACGGGCTCGCTCAGTTCCGCGGTGACGGGCTGGCCGACGCCGTAGGTGCCCGCCTCGGGGCCGAAGGTGACGTTCAGTTCCTTCTTGGCGGTGGGCCGGCCCGTCTCGAAGGTGAGGACCTTGCGGCCGGGTGCCCCGTCGCCGTTCTCCGTGCTCACGCGGACCGTGTACTGGGCGCCTGCGGCCAGCGGTGAGGTGCTGTGCCACCGGGACCCGTCGGCGGAGAGTTCGCCCGCCACATGGCGCCCTGCGGCGTCCACGGCCGTGACGTCGGTGATCCGCCCGTCGGAGTCCTCGGCGACGACCTCCAGGGGCTTGTCCGGGTCGGCCTTCTTCCCCGCGCCGACGGGACCGCTGAAGGTGATCTGGCCGGCCGCGTCGTACGGCGCCGCCGCCAGCGGATGGCCGTCGCCGCCGCTGCACCCCGTGGCGCCCACGCCGAGGGCCACCACGAGCAGCGTGCAGCCGACGACGGTGCGCCCCCGTGCGTGGAAGTGAACGTTGTGGCTCATGACCTCACGCTAGGAACTTCCGTCAGCGGCGGCGCGGCGGGTCGTCCGTACGGGGGACCCCCGGTCCCGCGGACGAGGGCAAAACAAGGGCCCGGACGCTCCTGACGGAGTGTCCGGGCCCCTCGGGTCGACGCCCTGTGCTACTGGGTGCGGTTCTCGCCGCGGTAGTACTCGAAGACCCAGCCCCAGATGCCGATGAGCATCAGCGGAGCGGAGAAGTACATCAGCCACCAGCCGACGGCGATGCTCAGGAAGGCGAACGCGCCGCCGATGGACAGCAGGAGCGGCTGCCAGCTGTGCGGGCTGAAGAACCCGACCTCGCCGGCGTCGTCCGCGACGTCCGCCTCCTTGTTGTCCTGCGCGCCCACGTCGACCCGCTTGGCCGTGAAGCCGAGGTAGAAGCCGATCATGATCGCCAGGCCGAAGGCCAGGAAGAGGGCGGTGGTACCGGCCGGCTCCTTCGACCACACGCCATAGACGACCGCCATGACGAGGATGAAGACGCTCAGCCACATGAACATCTTGCCCTGGATCTTCACTTCCCGGCCTCCTTGCCGCCGGCGAGGGCCTTCTCACCCTGAGGGACGTTCTCCAGCTGGTCGAGCGCGGAGATCTCGGGGTGGTGCAGGTCGAACGCCGGGGATTCGCTGCGGATCCGCGGCAGGGTGAGGAAGTTGTGGCGCGGCGGCGGGCAGGAGGTCGCCCACTCCAGGGAGCGGCCGTAGCCCCACGGGTCGTCGACGCCGACCGGCTTGCCGTACTTGGCGGTCTTCCACACGTTGTAGAAGAACGGCAGCAGCGACATGCCGAGCAGGAACGAGGCGATCGTCGAGATCGTGTTCAGGGCGGTGAAGCCGTCGGCCGCGAGGTAGTCCGCGTACCGGCGCGGCATGCCCTCGGCACCCAGCCAGTGCTGGACCAGGAAGGTGCCGTGGAAGCCGATGAACAGCGTCCAGAAGGTGATCTTGCCCAGGCGCTCGTCGAGGAGCTTGCCGGTCCACTTGGGCCACCAGAAGTGGAAGCCAGCGAACATCGCGAAGACGACCGTGCCGAACACCACGTAGTGGAAGTGGGCCACCACGAAGTAGGAGTCCGAGACGTGGAAGTCCATCGGCGGCGACGCCAGGATCACACCGGTCAGACCACCGAAGGTGAAGGTGATCAGGAAGCCCAGCGACCAGAGCATCGGCGTCTCGAAGGACAGCGAGCCCTTCCACATGGTGCCGATCCAGTTGAAGAACTTCACACCGGTCGGGACGGCGATCAGGAACGTCATGAAGGCGAAGAACGGCAGCAGCACGCCGCCCGTGACGTACATGTGGTGCGCCCACACCGTCACCGACAGACCCGCGATCGCGATCGTCGCGCCGATCAGACCCATGTAGCCGAACATCGGCTTGCGGGAGAAGACCGGGATGATCTCACTGATGATGCCGAAGAACGGCAGCGCGATGATGTACACCTCGGGGTGGCCGAAGAACCAGAACAGGTGCTGCCACAGCAGCGCACCGCCGTTGGCCGAGTCGAAGATGTGCGCACCGAACTTGCGGTCCGCCTCCAGGGCGAACAGCGCAGCGGCCAGGACCGGGAAGGCCAGCAGGACCAGCACACCGGTCAGCAGCACGTTCCAGGTGAAGATCGGCATGCGGAACATCGTCATGCCCGGGGCGCGCATGCAGATGATCGTGGTGATGAAGTTGACCGAGCCGAGGATGGTGCCGAAGCCGGAGAAGGCCAGGCCCATGATCCACAGGTCACCGCCGATGCCCGGCGAGTGCACCGCGTCGGACAGCGGCGAGTAGGCGAACCAGCCGAAGTCGGCCGCACCCTGCGGGGTGAGGAAGCCGCCCACCGCGATCAGCGAGCCGAACAGGTAGAGCCAGTAGGCGAACATGTTCAGCCGCGGGAACGCCACGTCGGGCGCACCGATCTGCAGCGGCATGATCCAGTTCGCGAAGCCGGCGAACAGCGGCGTCGCGAACATCAGCAGCATGATCGTGCCGTGCATCGTGAACGCCTGGTTGAACTGCTCGTTCGACATGATCTGCAGACCCGGCCGGGCCAGCTCGGCGCGCATGAAGAGCGCCATGACGCCGCCGATGCAGAAGAACGCGAACGACGTGACCAGGTACAGCGTGCCGATCGTCTTGTGGTCGGTGGTCGTCAGCCACTTGACGACGATCTCGCCGCGCCTCTGGCGCCGGACCGGCAGCTCGTCCTCGTAGTGGGACCCTGCTGCCGCGGCACCCTGGGGTTCGTTGAGGATGCTCACAGTTGGTTCGTCTCCCGGTTCTTCTCGTGGCTCGTCTGCGCGATGCCGGCGGGAACGTAACCGGTCTGCCCCTTCTTCACGAGGTCCTGGAGGTGCTGCTCGTAGCGCTCAGGGGAGACGACCTTCACGTTGAACAGCATCCGGGAGTGGTCCACGCCGCACAGCTCGGCGCACTTGCCCAGGAACGTGCCCTCCTTGTTGGGGGTCACCTCGAAGGCGTTGGTGTGGCCCGGGATGACGTCCTGCTTCATCAGGAACGGCACCACCCAGAAGGAGTGGATGACGTCCCGGGAGGTCAGGACGAAGCGGACCTTCTTGCCCTTGGGGAGCCAGAGGGTCGGGCCCGGGTTGTTGGTCTGCGGGTTCCGGGTGCCGGGGACACCGCAGTCGTAGACGCCGCCGGCGTTCGCCGGGAAGTCCTCCTTGAACCGGTCCGGGATCGCGGCCAGTTCCTTGGACTTCGTCGCGTCACCGGTGGAGCCCTGGACGCCCTCGACGTAGTTGAAGCACCAGCTCCACTGGAAGCCGACGACGTTGACCGTGACGTCGGGCTTGTCCTTGAGCTTGAGGAGCTCGGACTCGTCGCGGGCGGTGAAGTAGAAGAGCACCGAGACGATGACGAGCGGAACAACCGTGTACAGCGCCTCGATGGGCATGTTGTACCGGGTCTGCGGAGGGATCTCGACCTTGGTGCGGCTGCGCCGGTGGAAGAAAGCACTCCACAGGATCAGGCCCCACACCAGCACGCCGACGGCGAGCGCGGCAGCCCAGGAACCCTGCCACAGGGAGAGGATCCGCGGAGCCTCTTCCGTGGTGGGGGTGGGCATACCAAGGCGGGGGAAGTCCTCCCATGTGCAACCGGTGGCGGTCGCCAGGACCAGGCCCGCGGTCAGTGCCTGCAGCAGCTTCCGCCGCATCGGGCGCCGCGGCGAGCGGTCGGAGCCGTTGGGACTCACGTAGCGCCTTCCCGAGAGTCTCGCCCGCGCGTATCGGCTGCGGCCTTCTCGCTGGTCGGTCGCCGCCCTGCGTCGGGCAGGGGTTTGGATGTTTATGCGGACCAAACCCTAGCCCACGCCCTCCGGGGGTTCGCGGGGAGGGGTGCCTATGGGCCCGGGGGGTTCGCTTGTTTGGCGGCTGCGGGTGCGTCGTGGTCGTTCGCGCGGTTCCCCGCGCCCCTTGGGGCATTGTGGTGACCGGACGTTCTAGCGTTGCCCCATGGCCTACTTCGACGCCGCTTCCGCCGCTCCTTTGCACCCTGTCGCCCGGCAGGCGCTGCTGGCCTCGCTCGACGAGGGCTGGGCCGATCCCGCGCGGCTGTACCGGGAGGGGCGCAGGGCCCGGATGCTGCTGGACGCGGCGCGCGAGGCCGTCGCCGAGGCGGTGGGGTGCCGGGCGGACGAGGTGGTGTTCACCTCGTCGGGTACGCGGGCGGTGCACTCGGGCGTGGCGGGGGCGTTGGCCGGGCGGCGGCGGACCGGACGTCACCTGATCGTGTCAGCGGTCGAACACTCCTCGGTGCTGCACGCGGCCGAGGTCCACGAGGCCGGCGGGGGGACGGTCACCCAGGTGGCCGTGGACCGTGCCGGGGCGGTCGACCCCGGGGCGTACGCGGACCGGCTGCGGGAGGACACCGCGCTGGCCTGTCTTCAGTCGGCCAACCACGAGGTGGGGACCGTGCAGCCGGTGGCGGAGGTGGCCGAGGCGTGCCGGGCGGCGGGGGTGCCGCTGCTGGTGGACGCGGCGCAGTCGCTGGGCTGGGGGCCGGTGGAGGGCGGCTGGTCGCTGCTGGCCGCGAGCGCCCACAAGTGGGGCGGGCCGTCCGGGGTCGGGCTGCTCGTCGTGCGCAAGGGCGTGCGGTTCGCGCCGCAGGGGCCGGTGGACGAGCGGGAGTCGGGGCGGGCGGCCGGGTTCGAGAACATCCCGGCGATCGTGGCCGCGGCGGCCTCGCTGCGGGCGGTGCGGGCGGAGGCGGCCCAGGAGGCGGCGCGGCTGCGGGAGCTGACTAAGCGGGTGCGGGCGCGGGTGCCGGAACTGGTGCCGGACTCGGAGGTGGTCGGGCACGCGGAGCGCCGGCTGCCCGGCATCGTCACCTTCTCGTGTCTCTATGTCGACGGGGAGGCGCTGCTGCACGAGCTGGACCGGGCCGGGTTCTCCGTCTCCTCCGGTTCGTCCTGCACGAGCAGCACGCTGACGCCGAGCCATGTGCTGAGGGCGATGGGCGTGCTCAGCGAGGGCAACGTGCGGGTGTCGCTGCCGTCGGGGACGCCGGCGGAGGACGTCGAGCGGTTCCTCGAGGTGCTGCCGGGTGCGGTGGCCGGGGTGCGGGAGAAGCTGGGCGCGCCGAGCCCGGCGACGACCGTCGCCGGGGACGACGCACTGGTCGTGGACGCCCTCGGCAAACTGTGTCCGCTGCCGGTGATCGAGCTGGCCAAGGTGATCGGGGACGTGCCGGTCGGGGGCACGGTCCGCGTCCTGGCGGACGACGAGGCGGCCCGCCTGGACATCCCGGCGTGGTGTGCGATGCGGGGGCAGGAGTACGTGGGCGAGGAGGAGGCGGACCGGGGGACGGCGTATCTCGTCCGCCGGATGCACTGACGTCCTTCGGCCGACCCTGCGCAGGGGCGGGGGCGCCGGCGTGGTGCGGCTGCCGCCAGCGGGTACGCGGACGGCACCCCCGCACACCCGCTGACGGCGTACCGGGGACTACCGCAGGTGCGCCTGGACCTCGGCCGCGGCCTCGTGCCCGTACGCCTTGGTGAAGCGGTCCATGAAGTGCGCCCGGTGCAGCTGGTACTCCTGGGTGCCGACCGTCTCGATGACGAGGGTGGCCAGCATGCAGCCGACCTGGGCGGCGCGCTCCAGGGAGACGCCCCAGGCGAGGCCGGAGAGGAAGCCGGCGCGGAAGGCGTCGCCGACGCCGGTGGGGTCGGCCTTGCGCTCCTCCTCCGGGCAGCCGACCTCGATGGTCTCCCCGCCGGCCCGCTCGATGCGCACGCCCTGGGCGCCGAGGGTGGTGACCCGGTGGCCGACGCGGCCGAGGATCTCCTCGTCGGTCCAGCCGGTCTTGGACTCGATGAGGCCCTTCTCGTACTCGTTGGAGAACAGGTAGGTGGCGCCGTCCAGCAGGATCCGGATCTCCTCGCCGTCCATCCGGGCGATCTGCTGGGAGAAGTCGGCGGCGAACGGGATGGACCGCGAGCGGCACTCCTCGGTGTGCCGGAGCATCGCCTCCGGGTCGTCGGCGCCGATGGAGACCAGGTCGAGGCCGCCGACCCGGTCGGCGACGGTCTTCAGCTCGATCAGGCGGGCCTCGCTCATGGCGCCCGTGTAGAAGGAGCCGATCTGGTTGTGGTCGGCGTCGGTGGTGCACACGAAGCGGGCGGTGTGCAGGGTCTCGGAGATGCGGACGGAGCCGGTGTCGACGCCGTTGCGGTCCAGCCAGGCCCGGTACTCGTCGAAGTCGGAGCCCGCGGCACCGACCAGGATCGGCCGGGTGCCGAGCTGGCCCATGCCGAAGGCGATGTTCGCGGCGACGCCGCCCCGGCGGACGTCCAGTTTGTCGACCAGGAAGGAGAGCGAGACCGTGTGCAGCTGGTCCGCGACGAGCTGGTCGGCGAAGCGGCCGGGGAAGGTCATGAGGTGGTCGGTGGCGATGGAGCCGGTGACTGCGATGCGCACGACGTGGACTCTCTCCAGGGGAGGCGGGTTGACGGTTCACGCTACCCGGAAGGGCGGGTGGCTCTGAAGGGCGCCGAAGGGCCCCGAAGAGGGAAAACTACCCGATAGTAGATCTTTCTTCGCGCCCCTCGGCGTGCCTACGGTGCCGTCATGACGAACCTCGAGGCCCACTCCCCCGTCCCGGCCGACCAGGACGGGGACCTGGCGTCGCTGCGGGGCGACTGCGCACGGATGGTGCCGCACTGGCCCGCCGCCGAGCGGGCCGTCCCGCCGCACGTGTCGCCCTCGCGCATCCACGGCGTGACCGTGCCGACGGCGTCGGCGCGGCTGCTGGACGCGATGTCCGACTACGGCGACTAGCCGTCCGCGGCGTGCTCCGCCCGTGCGGCCCCGGGGGCCGTTCGGGCGAACGCCCGCCCGTGCGGGAACCGGATGTTCCCCCACCGCGTCCCATCGCTGTCCCCCGTCACAGCCGAAGGAGCGATGCGGTGAACACCGAGCGACCCGACAACGACGACGCCGAGGCCGGTGCCGGCACCACCGGGCCCGCCGGCACCGCGCGGGACGCCGAGGAGACCACCGGTGGCGCACGGGACGCCGGGGAGCCGGCGGGCGGCGGCACGGCCGGGCCGCGGGGGCCCGGCGACCGGGAGCCCGGCGAGTCGAGGCCCGGCGAGGAACCGTCCGGAGAGCAGGGGCTCGTCGGTGAGGAGCGGTCCGGCGAGCCGGGGCCCGGCGTGGAGCGGTCCGGCGAGTCGAGGCCCGGCGAGGAACCGTCCGGAGAGCAGGGGCTCGTCGGTGAGGAGCCGGGCGGGCCGGGGCGGCGGCGGCCGGTGCTGGCGGCCGCCTCGGTCGCCGCCGCCGTGCTGCTCGTCGGGGGCGGTGGGGCGTATCTCGCCACGACCGCGTCCGACGGCTCCGGCCGCTCGGACGGCGGGACGACCTCCGGGGCCTCCGGCGACGACACTCCCCCGCCGCTCGCCCTCGACGGCTACGCCGCCCCGGCCGAGGGCGACGGCGCCGGCATCGCGCCCGGGGAGCCCAACCCGTACGGCGTCGTCTACCGGGCCGCCGGTCCGCTGCCGGAGGGGCCGGGCGAGGCGCCCGTGTTCCGTACGAAGGGCGAGGTCGGCAAGGCGGACGTGGCCCGGCTGGCGGACGCGCTGGGCGTCGAGGGCACTCCCGTGGAGCGGGGCCGGGCGTGGACGGTCGGGTCGGCCCAGGACGGCTCGGGGCCGGTGCTGCGGGTGAACCGGCAGGCGCCGGGGACGTGGACGTTCCACCGGTCCGTGCCGGGCACCGACAACTGCAAGAAGGGCCCGTCCTGCCCGGTGCCGCCCGCGAACGCCGAGCCGGTGAGCGAGGCGGCGGCGAAGCGGGCGGCGGCGCCGGTGCTCAAGGCGGTGGGCCAGGACACCGCCAAGCTGGACGCCGCGCAGGTCATGGGCGCCCAGCGGGTGGTGAACGCCCAGCCGGTGGTCGGGGGGCTGCCCACGCACGGCTGGACGACCGGGGTCACGGTCGGCGCCGGGGGCGAGGTGGCCGGCGGCAGCGGCCAGCTGAAGCCGCCGGTGGAGGGCGACACGTATCCCGTCCTGGACGCGGAGCGGACCCTCGCGCTGATGAACGCGGCGCCGGGGGCGGGGTCGCGGGCCGGTATCGGCGGCTGCGCCGGACCCGTACCGCTGGACGGCGCGGAGCCGGCGGACCCCTGCTCGCCCGGAACGCCGGGACGGCCCGGGGAACCCGAGCAGCCCCCGGCACCGCGGAAGGAGACGCTCACGGTCGAGCGCGCGGTGTTCGGGCTGGCCGCGCACCCGGTGCAGGGCCGGCAGACCCTCGTGCCGTCCTGGCTGTTCGAGGTGCGGTCGCCGGGTGCGCAGGACGCGCTGACGGTGACGTATCCGGCGGTCGACCCGGAGTTCCTGGTGTCCTCGGCCCCCTCGCCCCGTCCGTCCGGTCCGGCCGATCCGCCCGGCTCCGACGAGCCGACGTCGGCGCCCACCACCCGGGAGGTGGAGGTCACCGGCTACACGACCGCGGGCACGGAGCTGACCGTGCACTTCACCGGCGGTGTGTGTGCCTCCTACGACGCGAAGGCCGCCGGGCACGGCGACGAGGTGCGGGTCACGGTGACCGAGACCACACGGCCGGGGAAGGTCTGCGTCCTCATCGCCAAGGAGTACGAGCTGACCGTCCGGCTGGACGAGCCGCTCGGTGACCGGGCGGTGGTGGGGTCGGACGGCGAGAAGATCCCGCTCGCCAAGCCGGGCGCCCGGCTGCCGGCGCCGTCCGGCACCCGCTGAGCGCCGGCGCGGACGCGTGTGGGGCCCCGGGGAGTGCCCGGGGCCCCACACGTGCGTTCGCGGTCCGGCCGCGACTCAGCTGAAGGAGTCGCCGCAGGCGCAGGAACCGGTCGCGTTCGGGTTGTCGATCGTGAAGCCCTGCTTCTCGATCGTGTCCACGAAGTCGATGGTCGCGCCGCCCAGGTACGGGGCGCTCATGCGGTCGGTGACGACCTTGACCCCGCCGAAGTCCTTCTCCACGTCGCCGTCGAGGGACCGCTCGTCGAAGAAGAGCTGGTAGCGCAGGCCGGAGCAGCCGCCGGGCTGGACGGCGACGCGCAGCGCCAGGTCGTCACGGCCTTCCTGGTCGAGCAGGGCCTTGACCTTGGCCGCGGCGGCGTCGGTCAGGATGATGCCGTCGGTGACGGTGCTGGTCTCGTCCGATACGGACATCTACATCTCTCCCGGGTTGTACGGAGACTGCTTGCCGACGGTTCCAACCGGCGGTGCCGCGGATTCATTCCGGGCGGGCCCGGCTTTCTCCTCGGCTTCCCCTTCATGCTCGCACATGCGCCGGTGCGCGGACAGCGCCGGAGACGGTGCCTGGCCGGCCCGGCCGGGACCGGGATTCACGTCACATCGACACTATGGACATCGTCAAAGTGACGTGAAGCGGTTATGATATATAGCGTCAGTTAGACGAAAAGTAGAAAGGGTGCGTGTCGTGACCACCGCCCAAGCCCAGGAGCTCGACGTTCAGCCGACGCCCCTCGCCCTCCTGCTGCTCGGCCGCGAGGCCGACCCGAGGAGCGAGCGCGGCGTGGACTGCCCCGGCGACCTGCCCTCGCCCTCCGACCCGGACCTGGTCGAGCGCGCCCGCGCGGCCAAGGAGAGGCTCGGCGAGAAGGTCTTCGTGCTGGGCCACCACTACCAGCGCGACGAGGTGATCCAGTTCGCCGACGTCACGGGTGACTCCTTCAAGCTGGCCCGGGAGGCCGCGGCGCGCCCGGAGGCGGAGTACATCGTCTTCTGCGGCGTGCACTTCATGGCGGAGTCCGCCGACATCCTGACCTCCGACGACCAGAAGGTCGTCCTGCCCGACCTGGCGGCCGGCTGCTCCATGGCGGACATGGCGACGGCCGAGCAGGTCGCCGAGTGCTGGGACGTGCTGACCGAGGCCGGCATCGCCGAGCAGGTCGTGCCGGTGTCGTACATGAACTCCTCCGCGGACATCAAGGCGTTCACCGGCAAGCACGGCGGCACCATCTGCACGTCGTCGAACGCCAAGCGGGCGCTGGACTGGGCCTTCGAGCAGGGCGAGAAGGTGCTGTTCCTGCCCGACCAGCACCTCGGGCGCAACACCGCCGTCCGCGACATGGGCATGTCCCTGGAGGACTGCGTCGTCTACAACCCGCACAAGCCGAACGGCGGCCTGACCGCCGAAGAGCTGCGCGCGGCGAAGATGATCCTGTGGCGCGGCCACTGCTCGGTGCACGGCCGCTTCAGCCTCGACTCCGTCAACGACGTGCGCGAGCGCATTCCCGGCGTGAACGTCCTGGTGCACCCCGAGTGCAAGCACGAGGTCGTGGCCGCGGCGGACTACGTCGGCTCCACCGAGTACATCATCAAGACGCTGGAGGCGGCGCCGGCCGGCTCCAAGTGGGCCATCGGCACCGAGCTGAACCTGGTCCGTCGTCTGGCGAACCGTTTCGCTCCGGAGGGCAAGGAGATCGTCTTCCTCGACAAGACGGTCTGCTTCTGCTCCACCATGAACCGCATCGACCTCCCCCACCTGGTCTGGGCCCTGGAGTCCCTCGCCGAGGGCAACCTGGTCAACCGGATCGAGGTCGACAAGGAGACGGAGGCGTTCGCGAAGCTGGCGCTGGAGCGGATGCTGGCGCTGCCGTAGCCCGTCGGCCGCCCGGCCGCGCGTGAGGCCCCGTCCGGCACCGGCCCGGACGGGGCCTCACCCGCGCCTGGGGCGGGGCCTCACGCGCGCCTGGGGCGAGGGGTCTCGCGCGCCTCGGGCGGGCTTCACGCCTGCCTGGGCAGGGTGAGGATCTCGGCTCCGTCCTCGGTGATGGCGATGGTGTGCTCGCTGTGCGCCGTCCGGCAGCCCGTGGCGCTGCGGAGCGTCCAGCCGTCGGCGTCGGTGACGAGCCGCGCGGTGTCCGCCATGACCCACGGCTCCAGCGCCAGCAGCAGCCCGGGGCGCAGCGGGTAGCCGCGGCCGGGGCGTCCGGTGTTGGCGACGTGCGGGTCCTGGTGCATCGTCGATCCGATGCCGTGCCCGCCGAACTCGGTGTTGACCTGGTATCCCGCCTCGCCGAGGACCGTGCCGATCGCGTGGGAGACGTCGCCGACGCGGGCGCCGGGCCGGGCCGCGGCGATCCCCGCGGCCAGCGCGCGCTCGGTGGCGTCGATCAGGGCGACGCTCTCCTGCGGCCGGGTGTCGCCCACGATGAAGCTGATGGCGGCGTCGGCGGCGACGCCGCCCCGGGAGACGGCGAGGTCGAGCGTGAGCAGGTCGCCGTCGGCGAGCGCGTGGTCGTAGGGCCGTCCGTGCAGCACGGCGTCGTTGACGCCGGTGCAGATGTAGTGGCCGAACGGGCCGCGCCCGAAGGACGGCGCGTAGTCGACGTAGCAGGACTGCGCCCCCGCCTCGGTGATCATCTCCTGGGCCCAGCGGTCGATCTCCAGGAGGTTCGTACCGACCGCGACGCGGCTCCTGAGCGTCCGGAGGATCTCGGCGACCAGGGCTCCCGTGTCCCTCGCCCGGTCCACCATCGCGGGGTTCAGGATCTCGATCATGTGGTGCCCTTCCCTGACGCTCCAATAACAATACCGGCCCTACTGTACCGGTATTAGAATCGGTCCCATGGTCAGGTTGCCGCTCACTCCCGCCGAGGTCGAACGCGGACAGCGCCTCGGCGCACTGCTACGGCGCGCCAGGGCAGAGCGCTCGATGCTCGACGTGGCGCTCGACGCCGGGATCTCGCCGGAGACCCTGAGGAAGATCGAGTCCGGCCGCGTCGCCACCCCGGCCTTCCCCACCATCGCCGCGATCGCCGACGTCCTCGGCCTCTCCCTGGACGCGGTCTGGGCGGAGATCCGCGGGCCCGGGCAGGGGGCGGGACCGGCCGCCCCGGCGCACGAGGCACACGCGCGGCTGGCCTCCTAGCCGCAGGCCGCAGTGCACCCGTGCGAAGGTCACTCCGCCCGTGGACGTACCAGCCCGGACTCGTAGGCGACGACCACCAGTTGCGCCCGGTCCCGGGCGCCCAGCTTGGCCATGGCCCGGTTCACATGGGTCTTCACGGTGAGCGGGCTGACCTCCAGCCGCTCGGCGATCTCGTCGTTGGAATGCCCGCCGGCGACCTGCACCAGGACCTCGCGCTCCCGCCCGGTCAGGGAGTCGAGACGCTCCGAGCGAGCGGGGTCCCGGTCGGGGTCGGCGGTGGACTCCTGGGCGAGGAAGCGTGCGATCAGCCCTTTGGTGGCGGTCGGCGACAGCAGCGCCTCGCCGCCGGCCGCGACCCGGATGGCGTTGAGCAGCTCGTCGGGTTCGGAGCCCTTGCCGAGGAAGCCGGAGGCCCCGGCGCGCAGCGACTGCACGACGTAGTCGTCGACCTCGAAGGTGGTCAGGATGACCACCTTGACCCCGGCCAGGTCCGGATCGGCACTGATCATGCGGGTGGCGGCGAGACCGTCCGTGCCGGGCATGCGGATGTCCATCAGGACCACGTCCGACCGCCGCTCCCGGGCGAGGCGCACCGCCTCCGCGCCGTCCGACGCCTCGCCGACCACCTCCATGTCGGGCTCGGAGTCGACCAGCACCCGGAAGGCACTGCGCAGCAGCGCCTGGTCGTCGGCGAGCAGGACACGGATCGTCATACGGGGTCCTCCGCGGCGTCTGTGCGGTGACCGTCCGGCGGGGCGCCGGCCGGCGGGTGCGTGGCCGGCCCGTTCTCCACCGGCGCGCTCTCGACGGGCAGGATCGCATGGACCCGGAAGCCGCCTCCGTAGCGGGGACCGGTGGTGAGGGTGCCGCGCACGGCGGAGACGCGTTCGCGCATGCCGAGCAGGCCGTGGCCGCCGCCGGCCGCCGGGGCGGTGTCCCAGCCGGTGCCGTTCGCGTCCTGCCCGCCACCGGAGCCCGTGCCGGTCGTGCCGGGGCCGTTCGCGCCGTCCCTGGCGCCGGGACCCGTGCCGGTCGTGCCCGTGCCGTCGCCGTTTCCGTCGTCCAGGACGGTGATCTCGATGTGCGGCCCCACCCGGACGACGCTGACCTCGGCTCTGGCCCCGGTCCCGGCGTGCTTCTGCACGTTGGTGAGGGCCTCCTGGATGACCCGGTACGCGGCCAGGTCCACCGCGGTGGGCAGCGTGGTGCCCTGGTCGGCGCGGGCCACCTCGACGTGCAGTCCGGCGCTGCGGAAGGTGCCGGCGAGTTCGTCGAGGCGGTCCAGGCCGGGGGCCGGTTCCGTCGGGGCCTTGGGGTCGTCGGACTGGCGGAGCAGACCGACGGTGGCCCGCAGCTCCTCCAGCGCCGAGCGGCTGGCCTGGCGTACGTGGGCGAGGGCCTCCTTGGCCTGGTCGGGCCGCTTGTCCATGACGTGGGCGGCGACCCCGGCCTGCACGTTGACCAGCGCGATGTGGTGGGCGACGACGTCGTGCAGGTCGCGGGCGATGCGCAGGCGCTCCTCGGCGACCCGGCGGCGGGCCTCCTCCTCGCGGGTGCGCTCGGCCTTCTCCGCCCGCTCCCGGATGGCCTGCACGACGGCCCGGCGGCTGCGCACGGCGTCCCCCGCGGTGGCGCCGATGCCGGTCCAGGCGAAGACGGCCAGGTTCTCCTGGGAGTACCAGGGCAGCGGCCCGGCGATCATGGCGGCGCCGGTCAGCACGGTCATGGTCAGCAGGCCGATCCGCCAGGTGGTGGTGCGGTCGGTGCTGGCGGCGACGGTGTAGAGGGCGACGACCGCCGACATCACGACGGGGGCGCGCGGATCGCCGGTGACGCTCTCGATCACGGAGACCGCACCGGTCACCGCGAGGACCGGTTTCGGGGCGCGGCGGCGGAGGACGAGCGCCGCCGCGCCGGCCGTGATCAGGAGCAGGCTGAGCGGGTCCGGGGTGCGTACGCCCCAGCTGACGCCGTCGGGGCCATGGGGGTCGACGAAGGAGCCGGCCACCATGCAGGCCAGTACGGCGGCGGCGAGGGCGGCGTCCAGGGCGAGGGGATGCGCGCCCAGCCGGCAGCGGGCGCGCGCGATGGTGCTCACGCCGGTTCACGGTAGCGGGGGTGAGCGTTTGTGGGTACGGCACCCGGCGTTGGTGCGGGCCTCGCCGGGGGCTGCCGCCCCCGGGCCTGCCCGCTTCGGCCGAACGGCCTCGTCCTCGATCTCCCCCAGAGGGGGCGCCCCCGGACGGGCGGAAACCAGTCGTCCCGCCCTCAGAAGCGGACGCCGGACCGGCCGGGCCCCGGTGGGGTCGGTCAGGTGGCGGGGCCCGGGATCAGGCCGTCGTCGCTCAGGAGTTCCTGGACGTCCTGAAGGGTGGCGTCCGGGGACGGGAGGATCAGGTCGGACGGCTCCAGGAAGTCGTCCGGGAGGGGCTCGCCGAGCTCCCGTACCTTGTCCAGCAGTGCCTGGAGCGTGCGGCGGAAGCCCGGCCCGTCGCCGTTCTCCATCTCGGCCTGGAGCTCGTCGTCCAGTTTGTTCAGCTCGGCGAGGTGGCTGTCGGCCAGCCTCACCTGCCCCTCCCCCATGATCCGTACGATCATGTCGCCCTCCTAGGCGTGTGCCCCGCGGGGGCTACTGCTTGTCGAAGCGCGGGGTGTCCTGCGGCTGCTGCTGGGACTGCTGCGACTGGTCGCCGCTCTCGATGGCCTGCTGCCCGCCGGCCGAACCCCCGGCCAGCTCGGCCTTCATCCGCTGAAGCTCCAGCTCTACATCCGTACCACCGGAGAGGCGGTCCAGCTCGGCCTGGATGTCGTCCTTGTGCATACCGGACGGGTCGTCCAGGGCGCCCGAGGCGAGCAGCTCGTCGATCGCGCCGGCCCGCGCCTGGAGCTGGGCGGTCTTGTCCTCGGCACGCTGGATCGCCAGGCCGACGTCGCCCATCTCCTCGGAGATGCCGGAGAACGCCTCGCCGATCCGGGTCTGGGCCTGGGCCGCGGTGTACGTGGCCTTGATGGTCTCCTTCTTCGTGCGGAAGGCGTCGACCTTGGCCTGCAGCCGCTGGGCCGCGAGGGTGAGCTTCTCCTCCTCGCCCTGGAGCGTGGCGTGCTGCGTCTCCAGGTCGGTCACCTGCTGCTGGAGGGCGGCACGGCGGGAGAGCGCCTCGCGGGCCAGGTCCTCGCGGCCCAGCGCGAGCGCCTTGCGGCCCTGGTCCTCCAGCTTGCCGGACTGCGACTGGAGCTGGTTGAGCTGAAGCTCCAGACGCTTGCGGCTGGTCGCCACGTCGGCGACACCACGGCGCACCTTCTGCAGCAGCTCCAGCTGCTTCTGGTACGAGTAATCGAGGGTCTCGCGCGGATCCTCGGCCCGGTCCAGGGCCTTGTTCGCCTTCGCGCGGAAGAGCATCCCCATACGCTTCATGACACCGCTCATGGGCTTCGCGCGCCCCCTTCTGACCGACTCCAGCTCCAGCGACTGCAACAGAACCCACAGTACGGGCCCTGCATCCATTACCGCACTGTTCGGGGACGGATGCGCTCATCCCCAAGGACGACTGCGTACGCTCCTGATCCGGCGTAAGGAGTAGGTGGAGGTCGGGGGCGTACGCGAGGTGCCCTCTGTCTGTTCCCTGTCTGTACCCTCTGTCCCCTTACAGACGTCCGGCGTTGCCGGATCGTTCCCCGTGGGGCTGGGGCCCAAGCCTGCGACCCCGTACCCTTGGGCTTTGTGTTCCGTAGCCGTGCCAAGGAAGAGAAGGCCCCGTCCGCCGACAAGGCGCCGGTGACCGACTCCAAGCAGCCCCGTGACCCGCAGGCCCCGAAGGGCCGCCCCACGCCGAAGCGCAGTGAGGCCCGTACGCAGCGCCGCAGCGTCGCCAACACGCCGATGACGCGCAAGGAGGCCGCCAAGCGGGCCCGCGAGGAGCGGCGCACCGCCCTGGAGCGTCAGCGCCAGGCGCTGGCCAGCGGCGACGAGCGGTACCTGCCGGCCCGTGACAAGGGCCCGGTCCGCCGCTTCGCGCGCGACTTCATCGACTCTCGGTTCAACATCGCGGAGTACTTCCTGCCGATGGCCGTGCTCATCCTCGTGCTGAGCATGATCCGGGTGGCCCAGCTCCAGAACGTCGCGCTGCTGCTGTGGCTGGTGGTGATCGTGATGATCGTGCTGGACTCGATCGTCACCGGCTTCCGGCTGAAGAAGGCGCTGCGCGAGCGCTTCCCCGACGACAACAAGCGCGGCGCGGTGGCCTACGCGCTCATGCGGTCCCTCCAGATGCGCCGGCTCCGGCTTCCGAAGCCGCAGGTCAAGCGCGGAGAGCGGCCCTGACCACGACGCCGTTCCCGCAGGACGCGGCTCCGGCCCGGCCGAGCGGGCCGTGCGACCTGCTGCGCCAGGAGCTGGTGGCCCGGCAGCTCGACGAGCAGCTCGCCGGGCGGTTCCCGCTCGGGCGGCGGCTGCGGGTGCTCGACGTCGGCATGGGCCGCGGCGCGCAGGCGGTGCGGCTCGCACGGACCGGGCACCAGGTGACCGGTCTGGAGCAGGACCCGGTGCTGATCGCCGCGGCCCGCACCGCGCTGGCCGGCCAGCCCGAGGGCATCCGTGAGCGGATGCGCATCATCCAGGGCGACGGCCGGGACACGGGCGTGCACTTCCTGCCGGGCAGCTTCGACGTGGTGCTGTGCCACGGGGTGCTGATGCACGTCGAGGAGCCCGACCCGCTGCTGGCCGGGCTGGCCCGGATGCTCGCGCCGGGCGGGCTGCTGTCGCTGCTGGTGCGCAACGGCGACGCCCTGGCGATGCGGCCGGGGCTGCGCGGCGACTGGGCGGGCGCGCTGGCCGCCCTGGACTCCGCCGTGTCCCTGCCCCGGGCGCGGGCCGCCGCCGGCACCGAAGGCGCCCCGGTGCGGCCGGCGCCCGGCGGGCGGGCGTACCGCCGCTCGGCCCTGACGGCGACGCTCGCCGGCATCGGCGCCCCGCTGCACTGCTGGTACGGCGTCGGGGTCTTCACCGACACCGCCGACCCCTCGGCCCCCGCGCCGGCTCCGGAGGACCTCCCGGCCCTGCTGACGGTCGAGGAACGGGCCGGCCGGACGGACCCCTACCGCGGGGTGGCGGCACTGCTGCACCTGTGCGGCGTGCGGGGCTGACCCGGGGGCTCCCGATGCGGTGAGCGGGCCGGGGCACCGGCCCGTGGCCTGGTGGGCCGCGCCCGTTCGGGGGTGCACCGCGGGTCGGGTGGGCGGCCCGCGGCGAGACTGCGGGCATGGACGTTCTCACCCGCCGTGCCGCCCGGCTCGTCGCTCCCGTGTGTCTGCTGCTGTTCGCCGCCGGGTGTTCGGGCCCGGACCCCGCGCCGCGCGCGGAGCGGGAGCGGGAGCGGGAGGCGGCGACCGCGCGGGCCGCCGCGCCCCGGACGGCCGTCGACCTCCAGGAGAGCTACCAGCGGGTCATCGCGGACGTGCTGCCGTCGGTGGTGCAGATCCAGTCCGGCCGGGACCTGGGATCGGGTGTCGTGTACGACGACCGGGGGCACGTCGTGACCAACGCGCACGTCGTCGGGGACGAGAGGTCGTTCCGGGTCACCACCGCCAACAGCGGGGAACCGATCGCCGCGACACTGGTCTCGTCGTACCCCGAGCAGGACCTGGCCGTCATCAGGCTGGACCGGATGCCCGAGGGGGTGAAGGCGGCCCGGTTCGGGGACTCCTCCGAGGTCGGGGTCGGGCAGATCGTGCTCGCCATGGGCTCGCCGCTCGGGCTCGCGTCGAGCGTGACGCAGGGCATCGTCTCCGCAACCGGACGGACCGTCACGGAGAACCGGGGCGGCGGGGGGACCGGCGCGACCCTCGCCAACATGGTCCAGACGTCCGCGGCCATCAACCCCGGCAACAGCGGCGGCGCCCTGGTGGACCTGGACGGGCGGGTGATCGGCATTCCGACGCTCGCCGCGACCGACCCCGGCCTCGGCGAGGGCCAGGCGCCCGGCATCGGGTTCGCCATCCCGGCGACGATGGTGCGGACGGTCGCCGACCAGATCATCGAGCACGGCCGGGTCACCGACTCCGGCCGGGCCGCCCTCGGCATCGTCGGCCGGACGGTCGTCGACGCCGACCACCGGGCCGGCGGGGTGGCCGTCGTCGAGGTGGAGAACGGCGGCGCCGCCGACGAGGCGGGCATCCGGCCGGGGGACGTCATCACCGGTCTGGGCGACACGGAGATCACCACCATCACCTCGCTCGCCGAGGCGCTGGCGCCGCTGGCGCCGGGCGACCGCACGACGGTGACGTTCCGGCGGGACGGCGACGAACGGACGGTCGACGTGACGCTGGGCGAGCAGTGAGGCGGGGGCGGCCCCGGCCGGGACCGCCCCCGCTCCTCCGCCGACCGGGCCGGGCAGGCCCGGCCGGCCAGGCCTGCTCCGGCCCTGCGGTCAGGCCTGCTCGGGCCCGGCGGGTCAGGCCTGCTCGGGCCCGGCGGGTCAGGCCTGCTCGGCGTGCAGGCTCATCGGCCCGTAGATCTCCGTGGCGTCCTCGAACAGCCGCACCTGGTCCGCACCGCCCTCCTGGAGCTCCTTCCAGTGCTCCCCGATCCAGGATTCGGCGTCTCCCTGCGTGGTGAACTCCTCCGGCTCCACCGCGGGCCGGACCTCCGTCCCGTCGGCCGTCTCGAACCGCCACGTCCATGCCGCCATGTACGCCTCCCAGATGTGAGCACATGCAGAGCGGGAGCCGGATCTTGGTCCGGTTCCCGCCCGCAGCCTATGCGCTGCGCCGCGTGCGCCCCAGCGTGCCACCGGACAAGGGCGGGGGCACGGCCCGCCGGGCGGGGCCCGAGTGGGGCCTCGGGCGCGCAGGTCGTCGGGTGACCGGGGAAAATCGGGGCGTGGACGTGACTCTGCTCGGCACCGGTGCCCCCGCGGGCCTGCCCCGCCCCGAGTGTCCCTGCGCGGCCTGCGCCGTCGCGCTCGGCGAGAACGCGCGCGCGGCGACCGCGCTGCTCGTGGACGGGGCCCTGCTGCTCGACCTGACGCCGGGTGCGGCGTTCGCCGCCGCGCGGGCCGGTCATTCCCTCGGCGGTGTCGCGCAGGTGCTGCTGTCGCACCCGCACGACGGTCCCCCCGTGGAGGTGCCGGCCGGGCTGCCGCAGCCGGGGCGGGTGCCCGACGGCCGGGAGCTGGCCCTGCTGACGGGGCACCGGGTAAGGGCGGTGGCGACGGACGCCCCCGGCACGGGCTACGCGGTGACCGGTCCGGACGGGCAGCGCCTGCTGTATCTGCCGCCGGGCGCCGCGCCGGCCGGGCTGGAGGAGCCCGCCGAGTCCTACGACATGGTCCTCGCGGACGTGGTGGGCCGGCCGGACGCGCTGGCGAAGCTGCGGGCGGTGGGTGCGGTGGGGCCCACCACGGACGTGATCGCCGTCCACCTCGGGCACGAGGTGCCGCCCGGCCCGGAGCTGCACCGGCGGCTGGCGACGGCCGGGGCGCGGGCGGTGCCGGACGGGTCGACGCTGAGCGTCGGGGTGTACGAGTTCGTGCCGGACGTGCCGCGCCGGACGCTGGTGCTGGGCGGTGCCCGGTCGGGCAAGTCGGTGGAGGCGGAGCGGCGCCTGGAGGCCTTCCCCGACGTGCTGTACGTCGCCACGGGCGGCACGCGCGGCGGGGACGGTGAGTGGGCGGCGCGGGTGTGCGCCCACCGCGAGCGGCGGCCGGGGTCGTGGCGGACGGTGGAGACCTGCGACCTGGTGCCGCTGCTGAAGGACGACGGTCCACCGCTGCTGGTCGACTGTCTGTCGCTGTGGCTGACGGACGCGATGGACGCCGTCGGGGCGTGGGACGACGCGGAGTGGGCGGACGGCGGGGAACGGGCGCTGCGCGGCCGGATGCGGGAGCTGACGGACGCGGTGCGGGCCACCCGCCGGACGGTGGTCGCCGTGTCCAACGAGGTGGGATCGGGGATCGTGCCGGCCACCGCGTCGGGCCGGCGGTACCGGGACGAACTGGGCCGGCTCAACGCGGCGTTCGCCGCGGAGTGCGAGCAGGTGCTGCTGGTGGTGGCCGGGCAGGCGCTGGTGCTACGGGGCTGAGGGGCCCTCGTGCTCGCCGGTCGAGGCCTCCCTCGGCGCGGGCGGCCCGGGGGGTGGGGGCGGCACGGCCGGAGGCGGCGGGGCCGGCACGGCCCGAGGCGGCAGCGGCGGGGGCGGCGGGAGCACCTGGTGGGCCGGGGGCGGGGGCGGTGCCCCGGGCCCGGTCGGCGTGGGCCGCTGGGAGGACCCCGGGGCGGGTGGGGCGGCCGTGGGGTACTGAGCTTCCTGCGGGGCTTGCGGGTCCCGTGCGTCCTGCGCGTCCTGCGGGGCCTGCGCGTCCGGGTCCTGCCGGCCCTGCGGGTCCTTGCGGGCGATGACGCGGGGTGAGCGGGCGGGGGTGAGGACCGTGCAGCCCAGGGCGGTCAGCTCGGCGCGCAGGTGGGCCGACGGGCGGGGCGCGCGGGGGTGCGGGGACAGGCCGCGCGGGTCGGTGACGTCGACGAGCAGGTGGCCGCCGGGGCGCAGGACGTGCAGGGCGGCGCGCAGGACGGCCCGGGGATCGGGGGTGCTCTCCAGGTGGTGGAAGAGACTGACCACGTCGTAGCGGTCGCGCAGCCGGGCCGCGATGTGGGGGTCCGTCAGCCGGCCGACGTACGCCTCCTCGACGCGCTCGGCGGTGCGGGCCCGCAGGACGCGGTGGGTCGGGTCGAGGCCGTCGAAGGACGTGTACGGGAAGAGGGCGCGGGCGGTGACCGGGAAGTCGGCGTCCCCCGTCCCCACGTCCAGCCAGCTCTCCGGCTCGGGGCAGCGGCGCAGCAGGGCGCGGGCGGCGAGCAGGTGCCGGAGGCGGACGCCGGCCCGGACGGCCGGGCCGGCGGGCCGTTCCCGGCCCGGGGCGAGAGGGGGGTTGTGGAAGGTGTGGCGGCAGTCCCGGCACTGTTCGAGGGCGGAGCGCCCGCCAGGCACGGGCCTGCGCGGGTCGCCGCCGCGGCGCCGGGTGAGCAGGCGCCGCGAACCGCACCAGGGGCAGTCCTCGCGGCGGGGCTCGTGGAGGGGGACGGGCGGGACGGGGCGGGCGGACGGCAGGGACGGTGCGGCCATGCGGGCTCCCGGGCGAGACGGGCGGGGCGCAGGGGACGTACGGCCGCGCTCGGCGTGCCGGGTGTGGCGACGTGGGCTTCGCCGGCGTCCGCCGACAATCCACTGCAAAACGGAACGTATGGGATACAGATCTTGGGTGCAACGACGCCGCCCCGGCGGGGTCGCGATGTGGCGCCCTGACGTTCGAGCGGGGCCGGTACTGTTCGGCGAATGAGCTCGCTGAATCTCGACGACTTCACCGACCTGATCGAGCGCCCCGACGGCGGGGTGCGCCGCGACGCGGAGGCGCGCCGGGAGCGCCAGGTCGTGCCGCCCGGATCGCTGGGCCGGCTCGACGACCTGGGTGAGTGGCTGTCGGCGGCGCAGGCGGCCGTACCGGTACGGGCCGTGGAACGGCCCCGGGTGGTGCTCTTCGCCGGCGACCACAAGGTGGCCGAGCTGGGCGTGTCGGCACGGCCGGCGGGCGGGGCCGCCGATCTGGTGCGCGAGGTGCTGGAGGGCGCCCGGCCGGTGTCCGTGCTCGCGCGGCGCCTGGGCGTGCCGGTGCGGGTGGTGGACATGGCCCTGGACTGCGACCCGGAGTCGCTGCCCGCCGAGGTCGTACGGCACCGGGTGCGGCGCGGCGGCGGGCGGATCGACGTCGAGGACGCGCTGACCCTGGAGGAGGCCGAGGCCGCGTTCCGCGCCGGGGTAGCGGTGGCCGACGAGGAGGCCGACTCCGGTACGGATCTGGTGGTGCTCGGTGATGTGAGCGTGGGCGGTACGACGGCGGCGGGCGTGCTCATCGCGGCGCTGTGCGGGACCGACGCCTCCGTGGTCACCGGGCGGGGCGGGCTGGCCATCGACGACCTGGCGTGGATGCGCAAGTGCGGGGCGATCCGGGACGCGCTGCGGCGGGCGCGGCCGGTGCTCGGGGACCAGCTCCGGCTGCTGGCGACGGTGGGCGGGGCCGACCTGGCCGCGATGACGGGGTTCCTGGTGCAGGCGGCGGTGCGGAAGATGCCGGTGATCCTGGACGGGGTGGTGACGGCCGCGTGCGCGCTGGTCGGGCAGCGGATCGCGTTCCGGGCGCCGGACTGGTGGCTGGCCGCGCACGACAGTGGGGAGCCCGGGCAGGCGAAGGCGTTGGACCGGATGGCCCTGGAGCCGCTGCTGTCCCACGGCGTGAAGGTCGGGGAGGGGGCGGGCGGGCTGCTGGCGTTGCCCCTGGTGCAGGCGGCGGCCGCGTTGGCGGCGGAGTTGCCGGAGCGGGAGGCGGCGGAGCCGTCGGAGGACGAGGAGCCGGCGGAGGCGGGCGAGCCCGTGGCTCCGCTGGGCGCCGCCGAACCGGAGTAGCCGGCCGGCGGGACGCCGCCGGCGCCTTCCCTGGCACCCGGTGTCATGGCCGCCGCCACGACGCAGCGCGGTGCCTCCGGCGATGCACAGCTGACCGGCGCCGCCGCTGACGTTCGGGGCGCTGGAGGCGGCCCGGCGCGGCGGGGTGCCTCCCCCAGAGGGGGTACCCCCAGCGCCCACCCGTGCCGCCCTGGGGGCACCTCCCAGGCCGTTCAGGCACCGGGGAGGCACCACTGCCCGCGGCCGAGGCCGCCACGCCGACCTGGTGCCGTGCGCGGCGCTGCGTCAGCGTTCGAGGGAGCGGGTCGGGTCGGGGTCCGGCCGGCCGCCGATCCAGTCCTGGACCGCGCGGCCGGGCCCGGACCAGCGGCGGTCGTGGCGATAGGCGCGCAGGGCGGCCCTGGCGCGGGCGCGCGGCCGGCGCCCGTAGAAGCGGCGGGCCCAGGGCGAGCCGGGCCGGGCCAGCCGGACCGCGCCGACCAGGGCGACGACCGGGATCACCGCGCCGAAGACCGCGAGCCGCACCTTGCCCTTGCTGAGGGCGATCAGCGAGAAGAGGAAGTTGGTCGCGACCGTGCGGATGACGGTGGCGCGGTTCTGCAACTCGTCCTCGTCCAGGCCGTCGACGCCGAACGGCGAGAAGCCGACCAGCATCAGGCCGACCAGGGCCGCGGTGAGCACCACCACCTCCACGCTGCGCCGCCCCGCCTGAGACCAGTACACGTCGTCCAGGTGCAGGATCAGCGCGAACTCGTCCAGCACCAGCCCCACCCCGACACCGAAGACGACCGCGCCGACCGCCGAGCCGAAGCCGTGCCGCCCGGCCGCGACCGCGACGAAGCCGCCGACGACGGTGAGGACGACGCCGGGCACCACGTGGTGGATGTGCAGCCCGCCGGCCTTGACGTTGCCGAAGGGCCCCTTGCCCGCGCGGATGAGACGGGTGATGACGCGGGTGACCAGGAAGGTCAGCACGAAGGCGGAAAGCGCGAGGAGCAGCGGCAGTTTGCCGGGTTCGATGAGATTCCTGTGCCACCAATCTCCCATATGCGCACTTTATCCCCGGCTCCGCCGAGCGCCCGGCCGGCCGCCGGGTAGTCTGCGCCGGTGCTCAGGAACCCCTCGTCCGACGGCCTCCGCTTCGCCTTCGGCACGCTCACCGTGCTCCCCGTCCGGGTGACCCGCTGGGACCGCCCGGCCGCGCGCGGCGGCATGCTGTGCGCGCCGCTGGCCGGCCTGGTGGTCGGCGTGGCCGCCGCGGCCGTCGGGCTCCTGCTGCTCACCCTCGGCGCCGGGCCGCTGCTCGCCGCCGTCGGCACGGCGGCCGTACCGGCGGTGCTGACCCGGGGGCTGCACCTGGACGGGCTGGCCGACACCGCGGACGGGCTGGGCAGCGGCAGGCCCGCCGAGGACGCGCTGCGGATCATGAAGCAGTCGGACATCGGCCCGTTCGGCGTGCTCACGCTCGTGCTGGTCCTGCTGGGCCAGGTCGCCGCGCTCACCCAGGCCTACGGGGCCTCCTGGGCGCACGGGGCGCTGGCGGCCGTCGTCTCGGCGGCCGCCGCCCGGCTCGCGCTGACCCTGGCGGCCCGCGCCGGGGTGCCTGCCGCGCGCCCGGAGGGGCTGGGCGCGGCGGTCGCCGGGGTGGTGCCGGCGGGCGGGGCGCTGGGGGTGGCCGCCGCCGTGACGCTGGGCGCCGCCGCGGCGGGCGCGGCCCTCGGGCCGTACGCCGGGCTGCGGGCGGCCCTCGCGGTGGTCGTCGCCCTGGCCGCCGCCGAACTCCTGCTGCGGCACTGCGTCCGCCGTTTCGGCGGGGTCACCGGCGACGTCTTCGGCGGCCTCGCGGAGACGGCGGCCACGACGGCCCTGGTGGTCCTGGTCCTGGGCTGAGCGGACGCTCGCGCCCGGCGCACCCCGCGCTCAGCGGGCACCCGCGCTCAGCAGGCCCGGCGCCACGCCCCCAGGTCGTACTTCTTCAGCATCGAGCTGAGGCGCAGCTTCCGGGACTGCGGGCAGAAGCGGTCGGCCGGCAGTTCGTACTCGACGTGGAAGACCGCCTTGCCGGCGTCGACGAACGGCTTCAGGGCCGTGCACTCGTCGTACTGGGCGCACTGCTCGTTGACCGCGAAGTCGAAGTCGTCCACCAGCTGCGGGATCTGGTCCAGGTCGTTCTTCAGGCCCACGGCCAGGCCCCGGTCGTGGGCCAGCCGCGCGATCAGCCGGTTGTAGCGGAGCTGGTCGGCGGCGGTCAGCGGGAAGCCGGTGTCGTTGCGGTAGCCGTCCATGTTGTCCGGCTCGACGGCGTCGAAGCCCTTCTCCCGGCACATGTCGACACGCTCGGCCATCAGCGGCTCCAGGACGTCGACGCGGCGGATGTCCAGCCAGCGCTCGCCGTCCCAGCCGTTGCCGCGGCCCAGCACGGACTCGGGGAACGCACCGGCGTCCGGGCGGAACTCCTCCCAGGCGCCGGTGGACAGGTAGCAGACGACCTTGCGGCCGTCGGCGTGCAGGCCGGCGACCGTCCCGGCGGAGTGGTCGAAGCCGTCGATGTCGTAGACCGGCACGTCCACGGAGGTGTCGAGCCTCCCGCTGAGCTGCCACTGCCAGGCGGTGCCGGGCCGTGGCCGCCAGCGCTCGCCGGCGCCGTGGCCCGGCTCGCCGCCCGGGTCGTCGGGGGACGCGGTGCAGCCCGCGAGGACCAGCAGCAGGAGGGCGATCAGCAGGGCCGGGCGTTTCACGGGACGGGCTCCAGGGTGTGCGGCAACGTACCCCACGGATGATCTCCCGTGCCGGGCACCGCGCAGTGCACCGAGGCCCCCCGGGACCGGGCCAGGCCCTCCGGGTCGGCGCCGGCCGGCACCCCGTACACCAGGTGGCACAGGCGCACGCCGGAGCCGCCGGGCCACGGCCGCGCGGGCAGGTCGCGGTACGCCGTCCAGGGGCCCTCGAAGGTGACGAGGACGTCGGCGATCCGCGCGTACGACGGGTGCGGCGGGGTGCCGTGGTTGAGGACGAGGGTGCCGCAGCCCAGGCCCCGGGCCGCCACGGCGAGCCTCTGGTAGTGGGTGAACCGCGCGGGCCCGGCGGCGGCCTGGTCGAGGAACGCGCCGTCCGTGCCGTACCAGTCGCGGTACCGGACGAGGTCGCCGGCCACCTCGCCGTGCGGCCGGCGGCCGTAGTCGGTGTCGGCGTAGCCGAGGAGCCGCGCCCCCGCCTCCCGCAGCCGCGCGGCGACGCCGGCGAAGGCGGGGTCACGGCGGTCGCCGGGGCCGCCGGCCGGGTTGAGGACGACGCCGTACAGCTGGGGCGCGGCGGCGACGACCGCCTCCCACTCGGCGGGGCGGACGGCCGGATGCTCGTAGTACGGGACCAGCAGCGCGCTCATCGGTGGGCGGTCACCCTTCCCAGCAGGGCGCAGGCCAGCGCGGCCTGCGCGACGGCGGCCGTGCCGTACACCGCCAGGGCGACGCCGGGCCGGCCGCCCGCGCCGGTGAGCAGCGCCAGCGTCTGGGCGAGGGCCGCCGCGCAGCACACCGCCGCCGCACCCGGTACCGCGCCGAACGACTGGAGCAGCAGGCCGGTCCACAGCACCACGCCGAGCAGGAGCAGCCCGGCCAGGCGGGCGGCGTCGAGGCCGGGGCCGTGCGGCCAGAGGGCGGAGACGGCCAGGGCGAGGACCAGCAGGGCGGCGAGGTACCCGGACAGGCAGACCAGGACGGTGCGGGCGGTGGCCCGGCGGAAGGCGGACGGGGTGCTCGTCGAGCGCAGTCCGGCGAGGCTGCCGCTGCGCAGGCGGTACAGCAGCCACTCGGCCGGTCCCATGCTCAGGGTGAGCGCCACGGCCGCCGGCGCGGCGACGGCACCGTGCTCCCGGCCGGCCAGGACGTCGCCGAGCGCCGCGTACAGCACCAGGACGCCGGTGCCCAGCCCGAACAGGGCACAGGGCAGGGAGCCGGTGAGCCAGGGCGGGCTGCCGCGGTGCCCCCGGGGCGGGACGCCGAGGGCGCCGAAGGGCAGCAGGGCGGTGAGCCCGGCCGTCCACGAACCGTCGCCGAGGTCCTTGGCGGCGGGCGCCACCTCCCGCAGGGCGAGGGCGGCCACCACGGTGAGCGACCCGAGCAGCAGGAGCAGACGCGCCGGCTCCGGTACCGGGGTCAGCGGCAGTGCGGCGGCGCCGGCGGCGATCGGCAGCAGCGCGGCGAGCAGGGCCCGCTCCCGGCCCGTCACCAGCAGGACGGTCGCCGCGCCCAGGTAGCAGGACTGCCCGGCGGCGAAGACGGCCGCGCCGGTGCCGGCCGGTCCCGCGAACGCCAGGGCGACGAGCGAGCCGAGCAGCGCGCCGGCGGGAGCGCCGAGCAGCAGGGCGCGGCGGGCGGCGGAGCGGTCCCCGAGTCCGAGCCAGGAGTACGCCCGGTGGGCCAGGCCCTGGTTCCAGGTCCAGCCGCACAGGGCGCCGGCCAGCACCGGCACGGTGCCCGCCGGGAGGCCGGGGCCGGCGGCGCCGGTGCCGAGCAGGGGCGCCCCGAGGACGTAGGCCAGGCCGGGGAGGGCGAAGACGACGCCGCGCAGCAGACAGCCGAGGAGACCGGTCCGCCAGGGGTCGTGGAGGGGGCCGTCGGGCTCCGGGTAGCGGCGTTCGACGCGTTCGTAGAGGGCTTCGGCGAGCGCGAAGGAGTCCTTCACCCCGTACCGCTCGCGTATCCGGTCGTCCGACAGGCCGTCGGACTCCAGCAGCGCGGCGATCTCGTCGGGGTGGACGGCGGCGGCGACGAAGTCCTCCAGGTGGGCGGCGAGTTCGTCCACGGGGTCGGGCAGCGCCCAGCCGGGGGTGCGCTGGCGGGGCAGCGCGCGCAGGTGCTGCGGACGGGAGCCCGGCGGCAGCCGGACGCCGCCGCTCACCAGCCGGTCCCTTCCCCGGACTCCGTCCGGGGGGACCCCCATATCGCGGTGGACGCGTACCAGGGGTCGCGCAGCTCCAGGGTCCAGTCGGCGACGGTCTCCACCGTGGGTTCGTACACCTCGGGCAGACCGGCCAGCTCCTGGTAGACGGTGCGGAAGGCGTCGACCGAGCGGCGCAGGGTGAACCGGTCGATGACCCGCTGCCGGGACGACTCCCCCAGCCTGCGCCGCCGTTCCCCGTCACGGAGCAGGGTGAGCGCGGCGGCGGCCATCTTCTCCGGCTCGCGCGGCGGGACGACGAGCCCGGTGTCCCCGACGGCCTCGCGGACGCCGCCGACGTCCGTCGAGACCGTCGTACGGCCGCAGGACATGGCCTCGATGAGGGAGAACGGGAAGCCCTCGGAGATCGACGACAGCATGACCACGTGCCCGGCGGCATAGGCCCGCCACACCTCGGTGACGCGGCCCTCGAAGGTGAGGCCGTCGGTGACGCCGAGTTCGGCGGCGAGCTTCTCCAGCCGGGTGCGGTAGGCCTCGCCGCCCGGCGGCACCGGGCCGAAGAGCCGCAGGCGGGTCTCGGGTATCTCGGCGCGGACCTCGGCGTAGGCGCGGATCAGGGTCTCCAGGTCCTTGATCGGGTCGATCCGCCCGCACCAGCTCAGGGTGGGCACCTCGGGCTCGGGTCCCGCGTGGGGGAAGGCGGCCGGGTCGACGCCGTTGTAGACGGTGCGGATCCGGCCGGCGTCGGCGCCGCCGCGCTCCTCCCAGCGGCGGTTGTACTGGTTGCACGGCGTGATGAGATCGGCGCTGCGGTACCCGAGCGAGTTCAGCTCCCGGTAGAAGCCGAGCATGAAGGCCTTGACGGGCCACCGCTGCGCGCCGCCGCGGTACCCGAGGTAGCGCTCGCGCAGGTAGATGCCGTGTTCGGTGAGCAGGAACGGCACGCCGTCCAGCCGGCGGGCGGCGAGCGCGGGCAGCGTGGCCAGGCCGCTGCTGACGGCGTGCGCGACACAGTCCTCGGGGAGGCGGGTGCCGAGCGGACGCAGGGCGTGTTCGAGCAGGTCGGTCGCGGTCAGCGCGTCGTGCACGGTGGGGCGGGCCGCGGCCGTCGGCAGGTGCGGCATCGTCCATGTCCACATCAGTGAGCGCAGCGCCGACTCGGTGCGCATCGCCGCCGTGAGCCGTCCGGCGCGGGCGAGTTCGGCCAGCTCGTCCAGGGCGTCGCCGAAGTCGCAGCAGGAGCGGGGGTCCAGGAACGACAGCAGGAGGCGTTCGTAGGCGTCGGTGAAGCGGCGCCGGGCGCGGCCGTACGGGGGCCGGGCCCGGCCGGGGCGCGGGCCCCAGGTGGGCACGCGGGTGTGCCGGTAGACGTTGGGCGGCAGCTCCCAGGTGACGGGTTCGCGGCCGCTGCCGGTGAGCGAGACGATGTGGAAGTCGACCTCCGGCATGCCTCTGACGAGCTGGTCGCACCAGGTGCTGACCCCGCCGTGGACGTGCGGGTAGGTGCCTTCGGTGAGCATGGTGACGTGGCGGCCGGTACGCATCGCTGCGCGGCTCCCCCCTGTTTGTGCGGTTCGTGTACGGGGCTGCGGCCCGGACCCCGACTGCGGGTCGTGGCGGGCTGGTCGCGCCCACGCGGCGGAGCCGCAGATCGATACAGCCCCGCGCCCCTGAGCGGCGTTGCTCCTACCGGAGTTTCAGCGTCACCGACCGCTGCAGTGGCTCCGGGGTGGTCCAGGCCGAGCGACCGCCCGCGTACGGCGTGCCGAAGGCCGTGGTGCCGAGGAGGTGCTGTTTCCGGGTGCCCTCGGGGGCCGTCACCGGGATGTGCGTCCCCGAGGGCGCGGTGACGGTGACCGTGTCGCCGATGCGGTACGCCGTGACCCGGTTCGCGTCGACGGCCGTCCGCCAGGCCGCGCGGCGCTGGAGTTCGGTGCCGAGATCCCTCTGGGCGAGGTTCTCCAGCGGCGTGTCGTCGGCGAACAGGGCCGCGTAGTCCCCCAGTACGCGGTCCAGGACCGGGTAGAGCAGGCGGTCCTCGGCGAGGTTGGACTGGTGGACGTAGTGCGGGCGCGGGTCGTTGGAGACGACGTGGCCCAGCGCGATGCGGGCCTCCTGCGGGACGATGTGGGAGGCGAAGCCGGTGGCCGGGTCGAGCGGCTCGTCCAGGCAGGTGGAGGCCGGGTCGCTCTCGCAGATCCCGCTGCCGCCGTCGGCGCGGGAGGTGTAGATCCAGTTGTACTCGTCGGTCATCTCCTCGGCGGTGCCGACGTTGTAGTACACGTTCATCGGGTGCCGGGGGACGGTGCGGGCGGTGCCCACCGCGCGCTGCGCGGACTCGCGGGAGTTGTCCGAGGCGATCCAGCGCACCCCGTTGTCGGCGAGGGCGCCGGCCAGGTTCGGGTTGTCCTCGGGCTGCTGGGGCAGCGTCCTCAGACCGGAGTGCTCGCCGGTGACCAGTTCGGTGCGGTCCACGGGCAGGCCCTTGGCGACGGCCCAGGCGTGGTTGTCGCGGATCTGCGCGGAGATCTCGGCGCGGCTCATCCACCGGGTGCTGCCGTCGGCGTTCTCCGCGCAGGTCCACGGCACGGTGGAGGTGTCCTGCACGCAGCCCAGGTAGGGGTGGGTGTAGGTGTGGTTGATCCAGCGGTACTCGTTCCTGTCGGCGAGCAGCCGGTCGGCCAGCGGGTCCGTGCCGCCGTGCTCGGCCTTCCACTCCTCGCCCGAACCGGCGTTGTAGACCATGTCGAGCGTGAAGCCGCGCTCGCGCTGCCACTGCGCGGTGCGGGCGGCGTCGGCCGCGGTCATCCGGATGGGCGTGGTGCTCTCGCCGTCGCCGCCGGCGCAGTCGAGGTCGCCGGGCGTGCAGTTGCGTACGGTGTCCCAGCGGCTGTCGGGGGCGAGGACGTCGTCGACGTGCACGGCGAAGTAGTTGCGGTCCCGTCCCAGGTGCACGCCCTCGGTCAGCCACGCCACGATGCCGCGGGCCAGCACCTGGAACTGCCGCTGGTGCCGGTGGTAGGCGAACGTCACCACCAGCTCGCGGCGGCCGTCGCGGGCGTACTCGCCGATCAGGCTGCCGCGCCCGGAGCCGCCGGGCACCGCGGTGTCGACATAGCTGGTGAAGCCCTCCCGGGGCCGGGCCACGTAGCCGTAACTCTCCTGTACCTCGGGCGAGTTGTCCTCGAAGGAGAACGCGCCGTCGAGGTAGCCGAACGGCCCCGCCTTCCCGGCGTCCGTGACGGCGGCGTCGCTGCCGTCGAGGGTGCCGGCCCAGCCGCCGTCGCCGGTGTGGTCGAGGCCGACTCCCGGGTGCGCCCAGGTGTAGGCGTCGACCTGCGGGATGCCGTAGGTCCGCTCGTAGCTCTCCAGCGCGCTCTGCTCGGCGGAGCCCGCGCCGAACGGGGCCTCGTTGGGCAGGACGACGCCCTGGTACTTGGCCCGGGGCCGGCCGGAGACGGTGTCGCTCAGGAACGTCCCGGTGATCCTCGGGCGGTCCGGGTCGGCCAGGTCGACGGTGGTGTACGGGATGCCGGTGCTCTCCAACCGGTCGGCGATGGCCCGCACCGGACCGCCGCCGTCGTCCACGACCAGGACCCTCAGGTCGACGCGCGGTGTCTCGGCGGCCGGCGCCCCGGGCGCCCCCGGCCCCAGGACCAGCAGTCCGGCCGCGGCCAGGACGGCCGCGGACTCTCTCAGGCGGTGCGTACCGCGGGCACGGCGTCGCGCCATGGTGGTTCCTCCCCCCAGCGGGACCCTCCCGGAGGTCGATTCGGGGAGGATCCGCGGACATCATGCAAAGCGGTGGGCAAGACGCCCACCGGAACCCGACGAGTGTGACCCAGCCCACCGGGTGCGAGGATCGGGAAGCGGCCACGACGCCACCCAGAGGTGAACGCTCGGGAGAATGAGCGAACACGGGGGCGCGCGTAGGCTCGTGGCGGGCGTTCCTCCCGCCCTGGTAGGGACCACGGGGAACGAGGGATCTAGGGTCGGCTGTCGGGCCCGGTCGACCCACCCGCAATCGGCCGACACAGACTTCATACGGAAGCGAGAATTCACCACCGTGACTGCTCTCACTCTCTCCGCCGCCGCGGCGGCCGGCCTGCGGGCCGACGCGATCGTGATCGGTGTCGCCAAGGGCGACGACGGGCCGCTCGTCGCCCCCGGCGCCGAGGCCGTGGACCAGGCGTACGACGGCAAGCTCGCCGGGGTGCTGGAGACCCTCGGCGCCACCGGTGGCGAGGGTGAGCTGACGAAGCTGCCCGCGCCGGCCGGGTTCAAGGCGCCGCTCGTGGTGGCGGTGGGCCTGGGCGCGGAGCCGGAGAAGGACGCCGGGTACGACGGCGAGGCGCTGCGCAGGGCCGCCGGTGTCGCCGCCCGCGCCCTGGCCGGGTCCAAGAAGGCCGCCTTCGCGCTGCCGCTGGCCGACGCCGCCGACGCGGGCGCGGTCGGCGAGGGCGTGCTGCTCGGCGCGTACTCCTTCGACGCGTACAAGGAGAGCGGCCGGCAGGGGCAGGGCGGCGCGAAGGCCAAGAACGGCAAGGCGCCGCTGGCCGAGGCCGTGCTGATCGGCGGCAAGCCCCGCGACAAGGCGTACAAGGCGGCCGTCGAGCGTGCCGCCGCGGTCGCCGAGGAGCTGAACCGCGCCCGCGACCTGATCAACATGCCGCCGAACGACCTCAACCCCGAGGCGTTCGCCGCGATCGCGCAGACCGCGGCCAAGGAGAACGGCATCAAGGTGCAGGTGCTCGACGAGAAGGCCCTCGTCAAGGGCGGCTACGGCGGCATCCTCGGCGTCGGCGCCGGTTCGGCGTCGGGGCCGCGGCTGGTGAAGCTGTCGTACACCTCCTCCAAGGCGAAGAAGTCGCTCGCCTTCGTCGGCAAGGGCATCACCTACGACTCGGGCGGCATCTCGCTGAAGCCGGCCGGTCACAACGAGACGATGAAGTGCGACATGAGCGGTGCCGCGGCCGTCTTCGCCGCGGTGGTCGCCGCCGCGCGGCTGGGCCTGGAGGTGAACGTCACCGGCTGGCTGGCGCTGGCCGAGAACATGCCGTCGGGCTCCGCGACCCGCCCCGGTGACGTGCTGCGCATGTACAGCGGCAAGACGGTGGAGGTGCTCAACACCGACGCCGAGGGCCGGCTGGTGCTCGCCGACGCGCTGTGGGCGGCCTCGCAGGAGAAGCCGGACGCGATCGTGGACGTGGCGACGCTGACCGGCGCGATGATGCTGGCGCTGGGGAACCGGACGTTCGGGATCATGGCCAACGACGACGCGTTCCGCTCCGCGGTGTACGAGGCGGCGGAGGAGGTCGGTGAGCCGGCGTGGCCGATGCCGCTGCCGGAGCACCTGCGCAAGGGCATGGACTCGGCCACCGCCGACATCGCGAACATGGGTGAGCGGATGGGCGGCGGCCTGGTCGCCGGTCTCTTCCTGCGGGAGTTCGTGGGCGAGGGCATCACCTGGGCGCACCTGGACATCGCCGGGCCGGCCTTCAACGAGGGCGGGCCGTTCGGGTACACGCCGAAGGGCGGTACCGGGACCGCGGTGCGGACGCTGGTGCGGCTGGCCGAGCTGACGGCTTCTGGGGATCTTGGGTGACGTCCGCCCAGTAGCTCGGGGGCGCGGGTCGTCGGGCGACTGCGGGCCGGTCGTGGCTGGTCGCGCCCGCGCGGCGGAGCCGCAGATCAACACCGCCCCGCGCCCCTTTCCGGCGCTCCCCCGCCGCCCCTGGCTCGGGAACGTGGGACGTCTCACACACCGGCCCGGCGTCTCGTACGGAGCGGACAAGTGCAAAGATGGAGCCCGGCAGGACAGGGCCCCCACCTAAGGGCCGAAGAACGAGCGGCCGGACACCAGCCGCCTGTCGGTCACCGACGACCGGCGCACGGCGCACATGCATGGAGGACGTGACGTGGCGAACGACGCCAGCACCGTTTTCGACCTAGTGATCCTCGGCGGTGGCAGCGGCGGTTACGCCGCGGCCCTGCGCGGGGCGCAGCTGGGCCTGGACGTCGCCCTGATCGAGAAGGACAAGGTCGGCGGCACCTGCCTGCACCGGGGCTGCATCCCCACCAAGGCCCTGCTGCACGCGGGTGAGATCGCCGACCAGGCCCGCGAGAGCGAGCAGTTCGGTGTGAAGGCCACCTTCGAGGGCATCGACGTGGCCGCCGTGCACAAGTACAAGGACGACGTGATCACGGGGCTCTACAAGGGCCTGCAGGGTCTGGTCGCCTCCCGCAAGGTGACGTACATCGAGGGTGAGGGCCGGCTGTCCTCCCCGACCTCCGTCGACGTGAACGGCAAGCGCGTCGAGGGCCGCCACATCCTGCTGGCGACCGGTTCCGTGCCGAAGTCGCTGCCCGGCCTGGAGATCGACGGCGACCGCATCATCTCCTCCGACCACGCCCTCGTCCTGGACCGCGTGCCGAAGTCCGCGATCGTCCTCGGCGGCGGTGTCATCGGCGTCGAGTTCGCCTCCGCCTGGAAGTCCTTCGGCACCGACGTCACGGTCATCGAGGGCATGAAGCACCTCGTCCCGGTCGAGGACGAGAACAGCTCCAAGCTGCTGGAGCGGGCCTTCCGCAAGCGCGGCATCAAGTTCAACCTGGGCACCTTCTTCGAGAAGGCCGAGTACACCCAGGACGGCGTCAAGGTCACCCTCGCCGACGGCAAGGAGTTCGAGGCCGAGGTGCTGCTGGTGGCCGTCGGCCGCGGCCCGGTCTCGCAGGGCCTGGGCTACGAGGAGGCCGGGGTCGCCATGGACCGCGGCTACGTCCTGGTCGACGAGTACATGCGCACCAACGTCCCGACGATCTCCGCGGTCGGCGACCTGGTGCCCACGCTCCAGCTCGCGCACGTCGGCTTCGCCGAGGGCATCCTGGTGGCGGAGCGTCTGGCCGGTCTGAAGACCGTCCCGATCGACTACGACGGCGTGCCGCGGGTGACGTACTGCCACCCGGAGGTCGCCTCCGTCGGCATCACCGAGGCCAAGGCCAAGGAGATCTACGGTGCGGACAAGGTCGTCGCTCTGAAGTACAACCTGGCGGGCAACGGCAAGAGCAAGATCCTGAAGACCGCGGGCGAGATCAAGCTCGTCCAGGTCAAGGACGGTGCCGTGGTCGGCGTCCACATGGTCGGCGACCGCATGGGCGAGCAGGTCGGCGAGGCCCAGCTGATCTACAACTGGGAGGCGCTGCCGGCCGAGGTGGCCCAGCTCGTCCACGCCCACCCGACGCAGAACGAGGCGCTCGGCGAGGCCCACCTGGCCCTCGCGGGCAAGCCTCTGCACTCCCACGACTGACGCCTTCAGTCATCGGGCGCGACGACACAGACTTCCGTAATTCGTTAGGAGCAACCGAAACCATGGCGGTTTCCGTAACCCTTCCGGCGCTCGGCGAGAGCGTCACCGAGGGCACTGTCACCCGCTGGCTGAAGGCCGAGGGCGAGCGCGTCGAGGCCGACGAGCCGCTGCTCGAGGTGTCCACCGACAAGGTCGACACCGAGATCCCGGCCCCCGCCTCCGGCGTGCTGTCCTCCATCAAGGTCGCCGAGGACGAGACGGTCGAGGTCGGTGCCGAGCTGGCGCTGATCGACGACGGCTCCGGCGCCCCGGCCGAGGCCCCGGCCGCCGAGCAGGCCCCGCAGGCCGAGCAGGTCGCCGAGCCGGCCCCCGAGCCCGCCCCGGCCGCCCCCTCCACCGAGCAGGCCGCGCCGGCCCCGGCGCCGTCCGCCGAGGCGTCCGCCGGCGGCGGCTCCGCCGAGGGCACGGACGTGGTCCTGCCCGCGCTCGGCGAGTCCGTCACCGAGGGCACCGTCACCCGCTGGCTGAAGTCGGTCGGTGACACCGTCGAGGCCGACGAGCCGCTGCTCGAGGTCTCCACCGACAAGGTCGACACCGAGATCCCGGCCCCCGCCTCCGGCACCCTGCTGGAGATCGTGGTCGGCGAGGACGAGACCGCCGAGGTCGGCGCCAAGCTCGCCGTCATCGGCGAGGCGGGCGCCACCCCGGCTGCCGCCCCCGCGCAGGAGACCCCGGCCGCCCCCGCGCAGCCCGAGCCCGCCCAGGCCCCGGCGCCGGCCGCCCCGGCCCCGCAGGCCCCGACGGCTCCGGCCCCGCAGCAGCAGGAGACCCCGGCTCCCGAGCCGGCCCCCGCCGCCCCGGCCCCGGCTCCCGCGCCCGCCCCGGCTCCGGCCCAGGCGCCCGCCGCCCCGGCCGCCGCCAAGGCGACCGACGAGGGCGCCTACGTCACCCCGCTGGTGCGCAAGCTCGCCGCCGAGAACGGCGTCGACCTGTCCTCCGTCAAGGGCACCGGCGTCGGCGGCCGCATCCGCAAACAGGACGTCCTCGCCGCCGCCGAGGCCGCGAAGGCCGCCGCCGCCGCCCCGGCTCCGGCCGCTGCCGCCGCGCCGGCCGCGCCGGCCGGCAAGAAGGCGCCGGTCCTCGAGGCCTCCCCGCTGCGCGGCCAGACCGTGAAGATGCCGCGGATCCGCAAGGTCATCGGCGACAACATGGTCAAGGCGCTGCACGAGCAGGCGCAGCTGTCCTCGGTCGTCGAGGTCGACGTCACCCGCCTGATGAAGCTGCGCGCCCGCGCCAAGGACGCGTTCGCGGCCCGTGAGGGCGTCAAGCTCTCCCCGATGCCGTTCTTCGTCAAGGCGGCGGCCCAGGCGCTGAAGGCCCACCCGGCCATCAACGCCAAGATCAACGAGTCCGAGGGCACCATCACCTACTTCGACACCGAGAACATCGGTATCGCGGTGGACTCCGAGAAGGGCCTGATGACCCCGGTCATCAAGAACGCCGGCGACCTCAACCTGGCCGGCATCGCCAAGGCCACGGCGGAGCTGGCGGGCAAGGTCCGGGGCAACAAGATCACCCCGGACGAGCTGTCCGGCGCGACCTTCACCATCTCCAACACCGGGTCGCGCGGCGCGCTGTTCGACACGATCATCGTGCCGCCGGGCCAGGTCGCGATCCTCGGCATCGGTGCCACGGTCAAGCGTCCGGCCGTCATCGAGACGGAGGAGGGCTCGGTCATCGGCGTCCGCGACATGACGTACCTGACCCTGTCCTACGACCACCGTCTGGTGGACGGCGCCGACGCCGCGCGTTACCTGACCGCGGTCAAGGCGATCCTGGAGGCGGGCGAGTTCGAGGTCGAGCTCGGCCTCTGATCACGTGGTCCTGCGGCGCCCCCGTCCGGTTCTCCGGGCGGGGGCGCCGTCGTCTCCGGGGGCCCGCCGAGACCAGGAGCGCCGCCGTCCGCGGGCGGACACGGCGTGTAAGCCTCGTCTCACCTGCGTGAAAGCCCCCGTATGCGCCCTTCCGCCGAGGGCTCACGGCCGTATTGTCTAAGCGTCAACGCCCCAGGGGCCTCCCGCGGCCCCCCGCGAAGGAGCTCTCATGACCGCCCCCGTCGTCCACTCGCTGCGCGAGCAGATCCGCGAGCACATCCTGGAGGGGATCATCAGCGGTCGCTGGCAGCCGGGCGAGCGGATCGTGGAGCGGCGGATCGCCACCGAGCTGGAGGTCAGCCAGACGCCGGTGCGGGAGGCGCTGCGCGAGCTGGAGTCGCTGCGGCTGATCGAGTCGGCGCCGAACAAGGGCGTCCGGGTGCGGAACCTGACGGCGGCCGACCTGGAGGAGAGCTACCCGGTGCGGGCCGGTCTGGAGGCGATCGCGGCGGAGCTGGCGGCGGACCGGCTGGCGCTGGACTGCTCGGCGCTCGAACCGCACGTCGGCGCGTTGTACGAGGCCGACCGCAACGCCGACGGGACGGCTCAGGTGCGGCACACGGTGGCGTTCCACCGGGAGCTGGTGCGGGCGGCGGGCAACTCGGTGCTGCTGCACACGTGGGAGGGGCTGGGGATCGAGGTCTTCACGGCCCTGTCGATCCGGTGGCTGGGGACGGTGCAGCAGTCGTACGCCGAGGAGCACGAGGAGTTGGTCGCGGCTTTCCGGCGCCGCGATCCTCGTATCGCCGAGATCGTCAAGGCCCACGTCCTGGGCTGCGCGCCCCGCGCCTAGTTCTCGCCCCCGCCGCCCCTACCCGTCCCGTCCGGGGGGGGGGGGGGGGGGGGGGGGGGGGGGGGGGGGGGGGGGGGGGGGGGGGGGGGGGGGGGGGGGGGGGGGGGGGGGGGGGGGGGGGGGGGGG
>NZ_JBVIGC010000004.1:462278-480207 GCF_055571015.1 Streptomyces sp. NPDC031049 | reverse complement strand
TTTTTGGGTGTGTTTTTTGGGGGGGGGGGACACACGTTTTGGTGGGCTTGGTTTTTAAAGGAGAAACGTCAACCGGCCCCTCCTTGGGGGGGGGAACCCCCCCCCCCCCCCCCCCCCCCCCGCGGCGATGTCATGTCCCGACCGGCGTCAGCGCTGGTCGTCGCGGTCGGCGGCTTCCTCTTCGGCCTGCTTGGCCTGGACCTCGGGGTCCAGTTCGGACGGCGCGCTGCCGTCCACGGACGTCAGCCGGCCGGACTCGGGAACCTCCGTCGCCTCGGGCGGCTCCACCAGCCAGTCCGGGTTGGCCTGCTTGTCCCACCACTTCCAGGCGGCGAAGGCACCGCCCGCCACGACACCCAGAACCGCCAGCATCCTGACGACACGGCCGGTCTTCGCCCGGCGCTGGTGCCGGCGGGCCAGCTTCTGGATGTCCTTGGCGGAGACGTTCCCGCGCAGGGCCGCCAGGGCGGCGGCGCCGCGGAGCGTGGCCTCGTCCCGGGCGGGCCCGGCCACGGCCACCGCCTGCTCGATCCTCGGCCGGGAGTAGTCGGCCGCCTGCCGGGCGGCCAGGCGCGCGCGGAGCGCGGCCTCGTGGGCGGCCTGGTCCATCTTCGGTGGCACGTGCGAACGGGCCTGCTCCAGCCGGGGCGCGACATGGACGCCGTACTGGAGGCGAGCCTGGTCGGCGGCCTGGGACACCTTGGGCGCCAGCCGTACGCGCGCCTCGTGTGCGTAGTGCGCGGCCCTGTCCTTGGCCGTGTCGGCGTAGGGCGCCACCACTTCCGCGGCGTGCAGCACGCTGTCCTTCGCCGAACCGGTCGCGGCGCGCACGCTGTCGATGCGGGTCACGGGTTCCTCCTCCTCGGTGGCGTACGGTAATTCGACTTTCCACCCTTTTACGGATCATGCCTTCCGGTGCACCGCCAGGCATGCGAGAACGGGCATCCGGGTCATGGAGCGGTGATCGGATGTCTCAATAGTGGGTGAATCCGGAGCAACGGGAGCTTGTCGTCGACAATGCCACGGATCGGCGCCCCGCGCTCCCGGCCCGGGGCACTCGGCTGGAATTCCCGTGCGCGCCGCGGCCGACGGAGGCCGGTCCAAGGGGCTGAAAGTGACCGCTGGGCGACGTGGGGGCCGTACCGTGCGAGGATCGGGGAGACACAAGAAGACAAGGAAGACAACGGAAGGCACATCGTGGCTGAGCAGCTCTACGCCACCCTGAAGACCAACCACGGCGACATCGACGTCCGGCTCCTGCCGAACCACGCCCCCAAGACGGTCAAGAACTTCGTCGAGCTCGCCAAGGGCGAGCGTGAGTGGACCCACCCCGCCACGGGCCAGAAGTCCACGGACAAGCTCTACGACGGCACGGTCTTCCACCGGGTGATCAGCGGCTTCATGATCCAGGGCGGTGACCCGCTGGGCAACGGCACCGGCGGCCCCGGCTACCAGTTCGAGGACGAGTTCCACCCGGACCTGTCCTTCGACAAGCCCTACCTGCTGGCCATGGCCAACGCCGGTCCGGGCACCAACGGCTCGCAGTTCTTCATCACCGTCGCCCCGACGACGTGGCTGAACCGCAAGCACACCATCTTCGGTGAGGTCACCGACGCGGCCAGCCAGAAGGTGGTGGACGCCATCGCCACCGCGCAGACCAACCCGCGCACCGACCGTCCGGTGAAGGACGTCGTCATCGAGTCGGTCGTCGTGGAGACCCGCGAGGGCTGATCGCGCTCCCGGAGGGCGGACCGCGCTCCCAAAGGGCGGACCGCGTTCCCAAAGGGAACTAAACGCCCCGCTCGTCCGTAAGGATGGGCGGGGCGGTGCGTTGCCCGCGACACGGCACAGGACGACCGAGGGGACCTCATGGACCAGGCAGCAGGCGGCACGCCGCAGGACGCCCAGCGCCTGCCGGTCTGTTACCGCCACCCCGACCGCGAGACCGGTATCAGCTGCACCCGCTGCGAGCGCCCGATCTGCCCGGAGTGCATGGTCAACGCCTCTGTCGGCTTCCAGTGTCCGGACTGCGTGCGCAGCGGAGCGGGCACCGGGCACGCCCCGGACGCCTCCCGGCCCCGCACCCTGGCCGGCGGCACCATCGCCGCCGACCCTCATCTGCTCACCAAGATCCTCGTCGGGATCAACGTGGCGGTGTTCATCGCCGTCCACGTCCAGGAGTCGTTGCTGACCGAGCTGGTCCTCATCGGCCGCTGGCCGCCGGCACCGTTCCTGCCCATGGAGGGCGTCGCGGACGGTGAGTGGTACCGGCTGCTGACCTCGATGTTCACACACCAGGAGATCTGGCACATCGCCTTCAACATGCTCAGCCTCTGGTGGCTGGGCGGCCCCCTGGAAGCGGCCCTCGGCCGGGCGCGCTACCTCGCCCTCTACCTGGTGTCGGGGCTGGCGGGCAGCGCCCTCGCCTATCTGCTGGCCTCGCCGACCACGGCCACGCTCGGCGCCTCCGGAGCGATCTTCGGCCTGTTCGGCGCGACCGCCGTGCTGATGCGCCGGCTCAACTACGACATGCGGCCGGTCCTCATCCTGCTGGCGATCAACCTGGTCTTCACCTTCACCTGGGCCAACATCTCCTGGCAGGCCCACATCGGGGGCCTCGTCGCAGGCTCCGTGATCGGGTACGCCATGGTCCACGCCCCGCGCGAGCGGCGCTCGCTGGTGCAGTTCGGCGCCTGTGCGCTGGTCCTCGCCGTCGTCATGGGGTTGACCCTGTTGAGAACCGTCCAGCTCACCTGAGCGCCCTGTTGTCCACAGCGGGTGCCGGATCTTGTGCATACGGTGTGGGAACAGCTGTGCCCCCTGTCGCTGACCAGTGTTTCTGCAGGTCAGGCAGGGGGCGAACAGGTTTTCGAGCGTCAGTCGTTCCGTCACACCGGCGTCAACGCCCGGTGAGTTATCCACAGATCGTCGTTTCTTTTCCCCATGTGGAAAACGGCTGTGGATAACTCAGTGGACAGCCCTGGGCAGAGCTTGCGCCGGGGCCTACTTCCACTGTGTGGAGACGGCGAATCCGGCGGCGATGAAGCCGAAGCCCACCACGATGTTCCAGTTGCCCAGCGAGTCGATCGGCAGGGAACCGTCGGTGACGTAGAAGACGACGATCCAGACCAGGCCGATGAGGAACAGGGCGAGCATGACCGGGGCGACCCAGGACCGGCTGTTCAGCTTGATGGCCGCCGACTGCTTCGCCGGGGGCGGCGTGTAGTCGGCCTTCTTGCGGATACGTGACTTCGGCACGAGGGTCTCTCCTGTCGATGCGCTGCGTGGCCGCGCAGGGATCTGGGTCGGGCTCGGGGCGACGTACAAGGGGACGTAGGAGTGCTCCCGGGCGTCCGTTAGCGTAGTGCTTCCGTGGCGCCGAAGGAGATAAGGGTACGTTGAGCAATTCTGCCGACTCCCCCGGGACGGGATCCAGCCCTGACCGCAAGCGCCGTTTCCGGCCGGTGCGGGCGCTGACGGCAGCCGTCTTCGCTCTCGCGGGCCTCATCTTCGTCACCAGCTTCAACACGGCCAAAGGCACCGACATCCGCACGGACGCCTCCCTGCTGAAGCTCTCGGACCTGATCCACGAGCGCAGCCGTGAGAACGGCCGGCTGGAGGAGTCCAACGCGGCCCTGCGCGAGGACGTCGAATCCCTGGCCGAGCGTGACAACGGCAGCACACGGGCGGAGGCCGACAAGCTCGCGGAGCTGGAGAAGAAGGCGGGCACCCAGAAGCTGACCGGTGAGGCGATCAGCGTCACCCTCAACGACGCCCCGCCGGACGCCACCGCCAAGCTCCCCGGCTACCCCGAGCCGCAGCCCGACTACCTGGTCATCCACCAGCAGGACCTCCAGGCCGTGGTGAACGCCCTGTGGGCGGGCGGCGCCAAGGGCATCAAGGTCATGGACCAGCGGCTGATCTCCACCAGCGCCGTGCGCTGCGTGGGCAACACCCTCATCCTCCAGGGCCGGGTCTACTCACCGCCGTACAAGATCACGGCGGTCGGTGACCCGAAGAAGCTGAAGCAGGCCCTCACCGCGTCCCCCGCCATCCAGAACTACATGGTGTACGTCAACGTCTACGGCCTCGGCTGGAAGGTCGACGACGAGGGCACCGTGACACTGCCCGGCTACTCGGGCGCGGTGGACCTGCACCACGCCAAGCCCGTCGACTGATTTCCCGGGCCCCGTTTCACGTGAAACAAGCCCGACCCCGGAGTTGCGGAGGCCGGGAAACCGGAGGCGTTGCGCCGTTAGTCTGGTGCGGAACGGCACGAGTCCGGTGCCGTGGTACGACGGAAGGGACGGCATGTACGGCTGGATCTGGCGGCATCTGCCGGGCAATGCGTGGGTGAAGGCACTGATCTCACTGGTGCTCGTGGTGGCCGTGGTCTACGTGCTGTTCCAGTACGTCTTCCCCTGGGCCGAGCCGCTGCTTCCCTTCAACGATGTGACGGTGGACAACCAGTGAGCGCACGGATTCTCGTCGTCGACAACTACGACAGCTTCGTCTTCAACCTGGTCCAGTACCTGTACCAGCTGGGAGCCGAGTGCGAGGTGCTGCGCAACGACGAGGTGGCCACGGCGCACGCCCAGGACGGGTTCGACGGCGTGCTGCTGTCACCGGGGCCGGGCACGCCGGAGCAGGCCGGCGTCTGCGTCGACATGGTGCGGCACTGCGCGTCGACGGGCGTGCCCGTGTTCGGCGTCTGTCTGGGCATGCAGTCGATGCAGGTGGCGTACGGCGGGGTCGTGGACCGCGCGCCGGAACTGCTGCACGGCAAGACCTCGCCGGTCGAGCACGAGGGCAAGGGCGTCTTCGCCGGGCTGCCCTCGCCCTTCACGGCGACCCGCTACCACTCCCTGGCCGCCGAGCCGGGCACGGTGCCCGCCGAACTGGAGGTCACGGCCCGTACGCACGACGGGATCGTGATGGGCCTGCGCCACCGTGAACTGCCCGTCGAGGGCGTGCAGTTCCATCCGGAGTCGGTGCTGACGGAGCACGGCCACCGGATGCTGGCCAACTGGCTGGCGGAGTGCGGTGACGAAGGAGCGGTGGCGAGGTCGGCGGGGCTCGCCCCGGTGGTGGGCAGGGCCTCGGCGTGACCGCGCTGCGCCCCGAGCGTGAGTCCGGCACCTCGTACGGGCAACAGCCGTACGAGGGCCAGGACGCGTTCGGGGAGTGGTACGGCGGCGAGGTCTTCCAGACGTACCCGGGACCGGAGCACCCGGCCCACCCGGCCCAGGAGCCACAGGCCCACCCGGCCCACACCCCGCAGACCTACCCCGCCCAGGGACCCCGGCCCTACCCGGCCGGGGACGCCTATCAGGCCTTTCCGGCCGCCCGGGAACCCCAGCCCTACGAGGCCGCCGAGCACGCCATGGGCGACGACGAGACGGTCGCCCTCCGGATATCCGAGCCACGGTCCGCGTCGTCGCCGGAGTCGCTGTCCGAGCCACCGCCCCAGCGGTCCGAGCCGCCGTACCAGCGGTCCGCCTCCATACCGCCCGGAGAGGGGCGGGCGGCCCGCAGGAAGGCCGCCAGACGGCGTCACGGGCGCCAGAGGGCCACCGCCCGCCCGGCGGGCGGGAAGAGCGCCGGAACGGCCGCAGAGGGGCCGGGAAGGCCCCTGACACGGGTGGAGGCCCGGCGTCAGGCCCGCGCGCGCAAGCCGAGCCCGGCCGTCGTCGCCAGCCGGGTGATCGGTGAGGTCTTCATCACGACCGGCGTGCTGATGCTGCTGTTCGTCACCTACCAGCTGTGGTGGACCAACGTGCTGGCCCAGGCCGAGGCCGACAAGGAGACGAGCAACCTCCAGGACGCCTGGGCGAACGGCGAGCGCAATCCCGGCGCCTTCGAGCCCGGCCAGGGCTTCGCCATCCTCCACATCCCGAAGCTGGACGTCGTCGTCCCCATCGCCGAGGGCATCGACAGCAAGCGGGTGCTGGACCGCGGCATGGTCGGGCACTACGCCGAGGGCGCGCTGAAGACGGCGATGCCGCAGGACAAGACCGGCAACTTCGGGCTGGCCGGCCACCGCAACAGCCACGGCGAGCCGTTCCGGTACATCAACAGGCTGGACCCGGGCGACCCGATCGTCGTCGAGACGCAGAACACGTACTTCGTGTACAAGATGGCGTCCATCCTCCCGGTGACGTCGCCGAGCAACATCAGCGTCCTCGATCCCGTCCCGAAGCAGTCGGGCTTCACGGGCCCCGGTCGCTACATCACGCTGACCACGTGCACCCCGGAGTTCACCAGCAAGTACCGGATGATCGTCTGGGGCAAGATGGTCGAGGAACGGCCGCGCAGCAAGGGCAAGCCGGATGCGCTCGTCAATTAAGGGCAGATGACCAGTGGCAGCGACCACCGACACGGATCACGAGCACGACCACGCGGAGCGCACCGACGCCTCCGACGCACCGCCGCCGACCCGGCGGCGCCGCACCATGGGGCCGGTCGCGCTGGCCGTGAGCTTCCTCGGTGAGCTGCTGATCACGGCGGGCGTGCTCCTCGGCCTGTTCGTCGTCTACTCGCTGTGGTGGACGAACGTCCTCGCCGACCGCGCGGCGGACCGGCAGGCCGACAAGGTCCGCGACACCTGGGCCAGGGAGTCGCAGGGCGAGGGCGGCCCCGGTGCGCTGGACACCAAGGCCGGGATCGGGTTCCTGCACGTCCCCGCGATGTCGGACGGCGAGATCCTGGTGGAGAAGGGCACCTCGATGAAGGTGCTCAACGACGGCGTCGCCGGCTACTACACCGACCCCGTGAAGTCCGCGCTGCCCATGTCGGGGGAGAAGGGCAACTTCTCGCTCGCCGCCCACCGCGACGGGCACGGCGCGAAGTTCCACAACATCCACAAGCTGGAGAAGGGCGACCCGATCGTCTTCGAGACCAAGGACAAGTGGTACGTCTACAAGGTCTACGGCATCCTCCCCGAGACCTCGAAGTACAACGTCAAGGTCCTCGACCCGGTCCCCAAGGAGTCCGGCAAGGAGAAGGCCGGCCACTACATCACCCTGACCACCTGCACGCCGGTGTACACGAGCCGCTACCGCTACGTCGTCTGGGGCGAACTGGTCCGCACCGAGAAGGTCAACAGCGAGCGCACGCCGCCCAAGGAGCTGCGCTGAAGGGTTCTCCCGGCCCCGAGCGGCTCTGGTACCTGTCCGGGCTGGCGCTGATGGGCCTGGCGCTGCTGATGCTCGTCGGCGCCCTCGGGACGGTCGTCGGCGTCGTGGCCGGGGCACTGTGCCTCGGTGTGGTCGCCGGGGGCACCGGCGCCGTGCGGGCCGTGCGGGCGGGCAGCTGGCAGCGGCCCCGGACATGGCTGTCCCTCGGGGTGGCCGGCCTGTCGACCGGATGCGTCGGCCTCGTCGTCGCCTACGGGACGGGGATCTTCGCCGGGGGCCTGGACGTCGCGGAGACCTGCACCTACCAGCACGGCGTCCGCTACGACGGTGACTACCGCGCGGCGCACCTGGAGGAGCCGGCGCGCTGGTTCCCGCTGCACAACAGGTGCAACGCGGACTACGACCTGGTGCCCGCCTGGGTGAACCCGGCGATCGTGGTCTTCGCGCTGCTGGTGGTGGCGGGCGCGGGATGCCTGGTCGCCGCGGCGGTGCGGTCGCTGCACGCGCGGACGGCGGGTCCGGGCCGCCGCTGACCGCCGCCGCCGACGACAAGAGGCCCGGTTCCCCGGGGAGACGACAGGAGCCCCGGTCCCCTGGGAGGGGGCCGGGGCTCTCACGCCGGTCGGACGGTGGCCGTCAGTCGTCGCGGCCGCCGGGGAGGCCGCCGATGAAGCCGCCGTTCCCGCCGTTGCCGTTGCCCCCGTTGCCGCCGCCGCCCGTGGTCAGCTGGATCGGCGTCGCGGCCGGGTCGTCGACCTCGGTGCCCGGGGCCGGGTTCTGCTGGACCACCAGGGCGTTGCCGTCCGTGGGGCCGGCGACCTGGATGTTGGTGAACCCTGCCTGCTGGAGCTCCTGCTGGGCCTGGGACAGCGGGCGGGCGCGGACCTCGGGCACCTTCACCTTGTTCTTGGCCTTGCCCACCACGATCTGGACCTGCGAATTCTTGTCGACCGACTGGCCCGCCTGCGGGGTGGTCGAGATGACCTTGCCGGCCTGGTTCGGGTCGTCGGTGGGCTGCTCGGTGCAGTTGCCGACCAGGTCGTTGGCCTGCATCTGCCGCTTCGCGTCCTCACAGGACTGGCCCACCACGTCGGGCACCGTGGACTGCTCCACGGCCTTGGCGACGATCAGGGTGATCGTCGAGCCCTTCTCGACCTCCTCACCCTTGATCGGGTCCTGGTCGAGGACGGTTCCCGGGTCGTCCGAGGACTCCCGCTCCTTGGTCTCCACCTCGAACTGGTAGTCGTCGCCCTCCAGCTTCGACTGGGCCTCCTCCAGGTCCAGGCCGATCACGCTCGGCACCGTCACCTTGGGAGCCCCGGTGGAGACCACGAGATCGACCGCGGACTCCTTCTCGACGTCGGTGCCCGCCGCGGGGGACGTCTCGCAGATCTTGCCCTCCGGCTGCTCCTCGCAGGGCTTGCGGGTGACCTCGCCCAGCTTCAGGTCGGAGTTGGTGAGCAGCTTGCCGGCGTCTTCCTGGGTCTGGCCGACCAGGTTGGGCACGGCGACGTTGCCGTTGCCCGGGCCTCCGTCGCCACTGAACGCGTACCGGCCGATGAGGATCGCGCCGACGAGCACCAGGATGCCCGCCACGACCAGCAGGATGGTGGAGGTGTTGTTCTTCTTCTTCTGCTGGCGGCGCCGGTCGGGGCGGTCGTCGTAGCCGTAGCCGCCGTCGTCCGGGTTGGCCGGCGGGAGCAGCGTCGTCGCGCCGGCGCCCGCGCCGGAGTCCGAGCGCAGGGCCGTCGTCTGCTGGTCGTCGCCATAGCCGCCGTACCCGACGGAGCCCATGGCGGCGGTGGCGGCGACCGGCTGGCCGTCGAGGCAGGCCTCGATGTCGGCGCGCATCTCGTCGGCCGACTGGTACCGGTAGTCCGGGTCCTTGACCAGCGCCCGCATCACGATCGCGTCCATCTCGGGCGTGATCTCGGGATCGAACACGCTCGGCGGCTGCGGCTCCTCCCGGACGTGCTGGTAGGCCACCGCGACCGGGGAGTCGCCGACGAAGGGCGGGCGGACGGTCAGCAGCTCGTAGAGCAGGCAGCCGGTGGAGTACAGGTCGGAGCGGGCGTCGACCTGCTCGCCCTTGGCCTGCTCCGGGGAGAGGTACTGGGCGGTGCCGATGACGGCCGCCGTCTGCGTCATCGTCATGCCGGAGTCGCCCATGGCGCGGGCGATGCCGAAGTCCATCACCTTGACCTGGCCGTTGCGCGTCAGCATGACGTTGGCCGGCTTGATGTCGCGGTGGACGATGCCGTTGCGGTGGGCGTACTCCAGGCCCTGGAGGATGCCGATGGTCATCTCCATGGCCCGCTCGGGCAGCAGCTTGCGGCCGCTGTGGAGCAGCTCACGGAGCGTGGAGCCGTCGACGTACTCCATGACGATGTACGGGATGGAGACCCCGTCGATGTAGTCCTCGCCCGTGTCGTAGACCGCGACGATCGCGGGGTGGTTGAGCGAGGCGGCCGACTGGGCCTCCCGGCGGAACCGGGCCTGGAAGGACGGGTCGCGCGCGAGGTCCGCGCGCAGCGTCTTCACCGCCACCTGGCGTCCGAGCCGGGTGTCATGCGCGTGGTAAACCTCCGCCATGCCACCACGGCCGAGCACCGGGCCCAGCTCGTACCGGCCGCCGAGGCGACGCGGCTCTTCCATGGTTACCTACCAGCCCTCTCCGTCGGTCCCGACCGGCATGCTTGTACGGTCGGAGGCTGCCGTCCGGCCTACCGTACCCGGCTCCGTTTGTGTGACCTGGCCAAGCCCGCCACCCGATACAGGACCGGTATCGCAACGTGCACCGATGTGAAGCAGACGTGAGCGGAGTCACTTCGCGTTCACCTGGCGCCTCACTTCTTGCTCTCGAGCACCGCCTGCATCACGCTCTTCGCGATCGGCGCGGCCAGGCCGCCGCCGGAGATGTCGTCGCGGACCGCGTCCTCGTCCTCGATCACCACGGCCACGGCCACCGGCGAGCTGCCGTCCTCGGCCTTGGCGTAGGAGATGAACCAGGCGTAGGGGTTCTCGCTGTTCTCCACACCGTGCTGTGCGGTACCGGTCTTGCCGCCGACGGTGACGCCGGGGATCTTGGCGTTGGAGCCGGTGCCCTTGTCGACGACGGTCTCCATCATCGACTGGAGGATCTGGGCGTTCTCCGGCGACAGCGGCCGGCTCAGCTCCTCCGGGTCCGTCTTCTCGATGGTGTCGACGTTCGGCGCCTGGAGCTCGTCGACCATGTACGGCTTCATCAGCGTGCCGTTGTTGGCGACGGCCGCCGGGACCATGGCCATCTGAAGCGGCGTCGCGGCGGTGTTGAACTGGCCGATGGAGGAGAGCGCGACCTGCGACTCGTTCATGTCCTCGGAGAACACCGACGCGCTGGAGCGGACCGGGGTGAACTGCTCGGCGTTGAAGCCGAACTTCTCGGCCGTCTCCAGCATCTTGTCGTTGCCCAGCTCGGAGCCGATCTTGCCGAAGACGGTGTTGCAGGAGATCCGCAGCGCCTCACGGAGCGAGACGTTCTCGCACTGGATGTTGCCCTCGTTCGGCAGCTCGGTGGTGGTGCCGGGCATGGTCCACGGCTGCGGGGAGTCCGTCTTCTCGTCCGGGTCCGTGTACTTCTCGTGCTCCAGCGCCGCCGCCGCGGTGACCACCTTGAAGGTCGAGCCGGGCGGGTAGACCTCGCGCAGCGCCCGGTTGAGCATCGGGTCGTCGGGGTTGTTCTTCTTCTGGAGCCGGTTCCACGCCTCGGCGTCCGACTTGCCGTCGCCGGCGATCGTCGAGGGGTCGTACGACGGGTAGGAGGCCAGCGCCAGGATCTTGCCGGTGGACGGCTCGATGGCGGCGACCGCGCCCTTGCCGCCCTGCTTCTTCAGACCCTCGTACGCGGCCTTCTGCGCCGCGCCGTTGAGGGTGGTGACGACGTTGCCGCCCTCCTTCTTCTTGCCCGTCAGCATGTCGAGCGTGTTGCGGAAGAAGAGCCGGTCGTCGTTGCCGGTGAGGATGCCGTCCTCGAGGGACTCCAGCTGGTTCGCGCCGTAGGCCTGCGAGACGAAGCCGGTGACCGGCGCCCACATCGCGCCGTTCTTGTAGGTGCGCTTGTACTTGAAGTCGCCCTCGGTGGTGGCGTGCCCGGTGATCGCCTTGCCGTCGACGATGATGTCGCCGCGCGGGGTCGCGTACCGCTCGATGGCCACCCGGCGGTTGTGCTCGTCGTCCTTGAGGTCGTCGGCCTGGACGTACTGGAGCCAGTTGTCGCGGATGAGCAGCGTGAGGATCAGGAGACCGCAGAAGATCGCGATTCGGCGCAGGGGCTTGTTCACGGTCGGACCACCTGGGTCATCTCGGCGTCGGGGTTGGCGGCGGGGGCGGGGGCCGGGCGGCGCGCGGTGTCGCTGATCCTCAGCAGCACGCCGATCAGGGCCCAGTTGGCGATCACGGAGGACCCTCCGTACGCCAGGAACGGCATCGTCATACCGGTCAGCGGAATGAGGCCCATCACACCGCCGGCCACGACGAACACCTGGAGCGCGAAGGCGCCGGACAGGCCGATGGCGAGCAGCTTGCCGAACGGGTCGCGGGCGGCGAGGGCGGTGCGCACGCCGCGCTCCACGATCAGCGCGTACAGCAGCAGCAGCGCCATGATGCCGGCCAGGCCCAGCTCCTCGCCGAAGGTGGCGAGGATGAAGTCGGAGTTGGCGGCGAACCGGATCAGGTCGGAGTGGCCCTGGCCCCAGCCGGTGCCGAGGGTGCCGCCGGAGCCGAACGCCCACAGCGCCTGCATGGCCTGCTCGGAGTGGCCGATCTCGCCCGCGCGGGAGAGCGTGTACTCGCGCATCGGGTTGAGCCAGGCGTCGACGCGCTGCTGGATGTGCGGCTCGAAGCTGGCCACGCCGACGGCGCCGACGGCGGACATCAGCAGACCGAAGACGATCCAGCTGGTCCGCTCCGTCGCGACGTACAGCATGATCACGAACATGCCGAAGAACAGCAGCGAGGTGCCGAGGTCGGTCTCGAAGACCAGGATCAGGATCGACATCGCCCAGACGACGAGGATCGGGCCCAGGTCGCGTCCGCGCGGCAGGTACAGGCCCATGAAGCGGCGGCTGGCCAGGGCGAGCGCGTCGCGCTTCACCATCAGGTAGCCGGCGAAGAAGATCGCCAGGACGATCTTGGCGAACTCACCGGGCTGGATGGAGAAGGAGCCGACCTGGATCCAGATCTTGGCGCCGTAGATGTTCCGGCCGAGGCCCGGCACCAGCGGGAGCAGCAGCAGGACCAGCGCGCCCAGCATGGAGATGTAGGTGTAGCGCTGAAGGACGCGGTGGTCCTTGAGGAAGATCATGACGGCGACGAACAGCGCGATGCCCATCGCGGTGTACATCAGCTGCCGGGGTGCGGCGCCGCCGGCCTGGCCGATGTCCTGGAGCAGCTCGGACTGGTCCAGGCGCCAGATGGCGACGAGCCCGAGCCCGTTCAGCAGTGTGGCCAGCGGCAGCATCAGCGGGTCCGCGTACGGCGCGAACTTGCGGACGACCAGATGGCCGACGCCGGCCAGCAGGCCCAGGCCGAGGCCGTAGCTCAGCAGTCCGGCGGGTACCTCGTCGTTGATGGCCAGGCCCACGTTGGCGTAGGCGAAGACCGGGATGACGACGGCGAACACCAGCAGCGCCAGCTCGGTGTTGCGGCGGCTCGGCGCGCCGATGGCGCCGATCGTGGACGTGTGGTGCGTCGGCGAGTTGGAAGTACTGCTCATCGTGTGACGGGGCCTCTCACGGCTTGCCTACTGCTTACCGCACAGCGAGACGACCTTCTGCTCTTCCTCCGAGAGGGTGGGGCCGGGGCTGGGAGCGGGTGCGGTCGTGGACGGGGACGGGGTGCCCTGCGGCGAACCCGAGGGGTTCGGGCTCGGTGAGGCCTTGGACGAGAAGGAGGCGGGTGTGGTTCCCGTGGTGCCTCCGGCCTCGCCCTCGCCCGTCTTCGCGTTCTGCTCGCTCTGTGCGGCGCGCCGGTCGGCCTGCTTCTTGCAGGCGGAGGCCTGCACGGCCAGCTCGTCGATCTTCGACCGGGCTGCGGCCAGGTCGCCCTCGACGATCGTGGCCTCGACGGCCTTCTGCTGGTACGGCGGCAGGTACTTGAGTTCGATCTCCGGGTGGTCCCGCTCCACCTCCGACAGCGACACCCACGCCAGGTCCTGGTTGATGCCGCGGTACAGGGCGACGTGGTCGCCGCGGGTGCCGACGTAGTACTGGGTCTGGGTCCAGCGCCAGCCGCCGTAGAGACCTGCGCCGATGACGGCGAGGATCAGCACGGTGTAGAGGGAGACCTTCAGCCACTTGCGGCGCTTGCGGGGTTTGACGAAGTCGCCGTCGCCCCAGTCGCCGAACCCGTCGGCCGGGATGTAACCGGTGGTGTCGCCGCTGCCGGGCGGGCCGAACTCGCCGCCACCGCCGCCCTGCCTGCCGCCCTGGCGGCCGAGGCCGGCGGCGCGGCCCGCCGGGGTCTGCATGATGCCGTTGTCGCCGACCTGGTGCTGGTTCTCGGCGACGGCGCCGACCACGACGGGGGTGTCGGACAGCTGCCCGGCCAGGGTGTCGCCGGTGTCCAGGTCGAGGACGTCGGCGACGATGACGGTGATGTTGTCCGGGCCGCCGCCGCGCAGCGCGAGCTGGATCAGCTCCTGCACGGTCTCCTGGGGGCCCTGGTAGCTGGCGAGGGTGTCCTCCATCGTCTGGTGGGAGACGACGCCGGACAGACCGTCGGAGCAGATCAGATAGCGGTCGCCGGCCCGGACCTCGCGGATGGACAGGTCGGGCTCGACGTGGTCGCCGCTGCCGAGGGCGCGCATCAGCAGGGAGCGCTGCGGGTGGGTGCCCGCCTCCTCCTCGGTGATCCGTCCCTCGTCGACGAGGCGCTGCACCCAGGTGTGGTCCTGCGTGATCTGCGTCAGCACCCCGTCGCGCAGCAGATAGGCGCGGGAGTCGCCGACGTGCACCAGGCCGAGCCGCTGCCCGGTCCACAGCAGCGCGGTGAGGGTGGTCCCCATGCCCTCCAGGCTGGGGTCGTCCTCGACCATCTGCCGCAGCTGGTCGTTGGCGCGCTGCACGGCCGTGCCGAGCGAGGTGAGGAGGTCGGAGCCGGGCACGTCGTCGTCGAGGGCGACGATGGTGGAGATCACCTCGGAGGAGGCGACCTCGCCGGCCGCCTGGCCGCCCATGCCGTCGGCGATGGCGAGCAGGCGCGGACCGGCGTAACCGGAGTCCTCGTTGCCCTCCCGGATCATGCCCTTGTGCGAACCGGCGGCGAAGCGCAGTGACAGACTCATGCGCACCTCGCCCGTCGGCTGCTCCGGGTACAGCCGGTCGTGTCGAGCCACACTGCCCACCCTCCGGTCGGGAGCGCGCCGCGGCCCGGGGTGCCGGCCGCCACTGCGTGCTCGCTCCGCTCGCGCTCGTTCATTTGGTGTAGCACTACTTCCGCAGCTCGATGACGGTCTTGCCGATGCGGATCGGCGCGCCCAGCGGAACCGGTGTGGGGGTCGTCAGCCGGGACCGGTCCAGGTACGTGCCGTTGGTGGAGCCCAGGTCCTCGACGATCCACTGGCCGTTCTGGTCCGGGTAGATCCTGGCATGGCGGCTGGAGGCGTAGTCGTCGTCCAGCACGATCGTCGAGTCGTGCGCCCGGCCCAGCGTGATCGTCTGGCCCTGGAGGGCGACGGTGGTGCCGGTGAGCGTGCCCTCGGTCACGACCAGCTTGGTGGGGGCGTTGCGGCGGCCACGGCCACCGCCCGCCTGCTGGCGCTGCGGCGGCGGCGCCTGGCGTGCGGCCTGCTGCCGGTCCCGGCCGGCCTCCCGGCGCGCGGAGCGCTGGGTGACGCGCGTACCGAACAGGTCGCTGCGGATGACCTGCACGGCCACGATCACGAACAGCCACAGTACGGCCAGGAAACCCAACCGCATGACCGTGAGGGTCAGCTCTGACATTGCCCCCGGATCACCCTTCGGCTTGCCTATAGATAACGGTGGTGCTGCCCACGACGATCCGCGAGCCGTCGCGGAGCGTAGCGCGGGTGGTGTGCTGCCCGTCCACCACGATGCCGTTGGTGGACCCGAGATCCTGGATCGTCGAGGGCGTTCCGGTCCGGATCTCGCAGTGCCGGCGGCTCACGCCGGGGTCGTCGATCCGCACGTCGGCGTCGGTGCTGCGGCCCAGCACCAGCGTCGCGCGGGAGATCTGATGGCGGGTGCCGTTGATCTCGATCCAGTAGCGGGTGCGTCCGGCGGACGCGGGTGCGGCCGGGGGCCGCTGGCCGCCGGCGGGCTGCGGGTAGCCGTAACCGCCGGGGCGTCCGGCCGGGGCGCCGGGCGGCGGCGCGGCCGGCATCGGCGGGGCGCCCGCGGGCGCGGCGGGGGGCGGATAGCCGTAGCCGCCGCCGGGTGCGCCGGCCGGCGGGGCGGCGGGGGCCGGGCCGCCCTGCTGGCTGCTGGAGGAGGCGAGCGTACGGCTGCGCACCCGGTACAGGCCGGTGTCGAGGTCGTCCGCCTTCTCCAGGTGAACCTTGATCGGGCCCATGAACGTGTAGCGCTGCTGCTTGGCGTAGTCGCGCACCATGCCGGCCAGCTCGTCGCCGAGCTGGCCGGAGTAGGGGCTGAGCCGCTCGAAGTCCGGGGCGCTCAGCTCCACGATGAAGTCATTGGGGACGACGGTGCGGTCGCGGTTCCAGATGGTGGCGTTGTTGTCGCACTCGCGCTGGAGCGCTCCCGCGATCTCCACGGGCTGCACCTCGGACTTGAACACCTTGGCGAAGGTGCCGTTGACCAGACCTTCGAGACGCTGCTCGAACTTCTTCAGGACTCCCATGGGGCACCTCCTCCGTCGCTGCCGTCCTGTTCACTGCCCTGCGTACTGCTGTCCGCGCCGTGGGCGCGCGTTCCGCTCACCCGCGCACCGCCCACCTGGTACTGCTTCTGGTACTGCTTACTGATCGTATCCACGCGCCGGTCGATCGGCTGGTTCCCCCTGTCGGCCCCGTCGACGGATGTCGACGCCTGTCGGAGTTCCCGTCGGAGCTTCCCCTCGAACTCCGCCGGCTCTTCGGGACGCGCTCCTCGGCGTACTCATGCCCAGGATCGTAGAGGGGGCTGCAGACCAGTGTCCCGCACCCGGCCGCGGACCCGGTCCGCCTCCTGGGCGGACGGGCCCGACCGGTACGAGGTTGATACGTGAACGGACGCGTGTCGATACCCGGCAGTACGTGATCTGTGCCCGTGCCCGTGCCCGTGCCCGTGCCCGTCCTCGGTCTTCCGTCCTCCGTCCTGCGATTCCTCCCGGAGCGGCCCCCGGAACAAGGGATGTGAATCCACCCCGTACGGCGTGCTAATGTTCTGGGTGTCGGAAGGCGCCGGACCGAAGGGAACGGAGCCGGAGGACACACCCAATGCGCGGGTGGCGGAATAGGCAGACGCGCTGGATTCAGGTTCCAGTGCCCGCAAGGGCGTGGGGGTTCAACTCCCCCCTCGCGCACCGGACGGAAGCCCCGCAGGTCTCGGACCTGCGGGGCTTTCGCGTTGTCGCCGCGTCGTGGGATGTGAGGAAGGTCTCAGGAGGTCAGGGGATCATTCCAGGGCTCATCCGGGGGCTCGTTCCGCGGCTCATTCGGGGCGCCACAGTGCCGGTACGTTCGGAGGCTCCCAGCCGGCCATCGAGGTGTGGGCCTGAAGGCAGCGGTAAGCCCTGCCTCCGTGGGTGACGCGGTCGCCGGCGGTGTACGGGCGGCCGGGCGCCCACGTGCCGCCGGGAGGTTCGGTGGGCGGATCGGTCGGGGGGTCGGTGGGCCTGCCGTCCACGGTCAGGACGAAGTCGAACGTGGCCTCGCGGCGTCCGCCGCTGTCGCGGACGTTCATCAGCAGCGCCGGGTCGAAGAGGGCGTCCGTGGCGTTGCGCGGCTCGCCGGGGAAGTAGAGCTGCGTGGTCAGCACCGGTTCGCCGGGCGCCTGGGCCTTGACGTGGATGTGGCGGGTACGGCCCGGATAGAGGCCGGGCACGATCGTGCGCAGGCTGAAGGCGCCGGTGGCGTCGGTGAACTGGTGGCCCCGGAAGCGGTAGCCGGCCATGTCGTAGGCGCCGGAGCCGTCCGCCTGCCAGAAGTCGAGCAGTACGCCGGGGAGCGGGGCGCAGTTCCGGCCGAAGACGTAGCCGCTCACCGTGAGGGGCGTGCCGCCGGCGCCCGGCGGGACGATGTCGGTGCGCAGCGGGGAGTTCGGCTTGAAGTAGGGGCCCTCCATCTGGTCCGGCGTGGGGTCGTCGCCGTCGTCGCAGTAGGGGGTCGGGGTGAGGGTCCGTCCCGGGGCGCGGGAGTCCCGGGCGAGGGCCACGGTGCCGCCGGCGAGCAGCGGAACGGCTGCGCCGGCGGCGACGGCCGCTCTGAGGAGGGCTTTGCGGCTGATGACGGGGGCTGTGGCGTCCGTGCCGTCGGGGGGTGGGGCGGGGGGTCGTGCGGGGGGTGGGGTGGTCATGGTGCCTCGGTCTCCTTGTCTCCTCGGTCGGGGAGGGGAAGAGCTGGGCGAGTGGAGGAGGGATGGCGCGGGAGCGCGCCCCGGCGCGGGGCAGGCTGCTGATGCCGTGGGGCGCGCTCCCGAGGTGTACGCCGGCCAACGTAGCCGTGCGGGTCGGGCCGGGGGAGCTTTCGTTCCGCCCCCTGCATGGCGTTATGCGGGGGGGGGGGGGGGGGGGGGGGGGGGGGGGGGGGCTGGGGGGGGGGGGGGGGGGGGGGGGGGGGGCGGGGGGGGGGGGGATGG
>NZ_JBVIGC010000004.1:362371-462270 GCF_055571015.1 Streptomyces sp. NPDC031049 | reverse complement strand
GTTCCCCCCCCCCCCCCCCCCCCCCCCCCCCCCCCCCCCCCCCCCCCCCCCCCCACCCCCCCCCCCCCCCCCCCACCGGCGGGTGCGGTGGGCTCGTGTACGTGCGGTGGGGGCGGATGTACCGTCGTGGCGCGTTGACGCCGACGTACGCCGACGCGGGGACGTACGGGCCATGGGGAGGGGTGAGTGGGATGACCGAGGCGAGCGGGACTACTGGGGTTGGCGGGACCACCGGAGTTAGCGGGATCGTTGGGGTGAGCGGGGTGGCCGGGGGTACCGAGGTGACCGGGGTGACTGGGATGGCCGGGGTAAGCGGGGCCGACGGGATCGCCGGCGGGAAGGCCGTCGGTGGGGCGACGGCCGGTGCGGCGGGGTCACGGGTGCCGGTGGTGCCGGGTTTCGCGGCGTGGCCCGCCGACGGCTCGCCCAAGGCGGAGGGCAAGGCACTGCGGCGCCGGGTGCCGCGGTCCGCGCACGCGAGCCTCGAGCTGGACCCGGTGCGTCCCGACGCGGTGAGCGCCGTCGAGGAGTCCAACCTCGGCCGGATCGCCGAGCTGACGCCGATCCGCGTCGGCCGGATGGCGGCCACGCCGTTCGCCTTCCTGCGCGGATCGGCCGGGCTCATGGCGTACGACCTGGCCCGCACGCCGATGACCCGGATCCGGGCGCAGATCTGCGGCGACGCCCACGCGGCGAACTTCGGTCTGTACGGCGACGCGCGCGGAGGCCTGGTCATCGACCTGAACGACTTCGACGAGACCGTGCACGGCCCCTGGGAGTGGGACCTGAAGCGGCTCGCCACCTCGATCGTGCTGGCCGGCCGGGAGGCGGGGGCGGACGAGGACACCTGCCGTGAGGCCGCCCACGACACGGTGGGCGCCTACCGGCGCACCATGCGGCTGCTGGCCAGGCTGCCGGCGCTGGACGCCTGGAACGCCATCGCCGACGAGGAACTGGTCTCCCACACCGACGCCCACGACCTGCTCGGCACGCTCGAGCGGGTCGCCCAGAAGGCGCGGGCCAACACCAGCGGGCGGTTCGCGGCCAGGTCGACCGAGGCGACGGAGGACGGCGGGCGGCGGTTCGTGGACGCCCCGCCGGTGCTGCGGCGGGCCTCGGACGAGGTGGCGGCGGCGGTGGCGGCGTCCCTGGAGTCGTATCTGACCACGCTGTCCGAGGACCGGCTGCCGTTGCTGGCCCGGTACGCGGTCCAGGACGTGGCGTTCCGGATCGTCGGCACCGGGAGCGTGGGCACGCGGTCGTACGTCGTGCTGCTCCTCGACCACCGGGGCGAGCCGCTGGTCCTCCAGGTGAAGGAGGCGCGGGCCTCGGTCCTGGTACCGCATCTGGTGACGGCCGGCTTCGAGGTGCCCGAGGTGGCGCACGAGGGCCGCCGGGTGGTGCTGGGCCAGAAGCGGATGCAGGTCGTCAGCGACATCCTGCTGGGCTGGACGTCGGTCGAGGGGCGGCCGTTCCAGGTGCGGCAGTTCCGCAACCGCAAGGGCAGCGTCGATCCGGCCGCGCTGGCCGCCGACCAGATCGACGACTACGCGCGGATGACCGGCGCCCTGCTGGCCCGCGCCCACGCGCACAGTGCCGACCCGCGGCTGATCGCCGGGTACTGCGGCAAGAACGAGGAGCTGGACGAGGCGATCGCCGCGTTCGCCGTCGCGTACGCCGACCGTACGGAGGCGGACCACGCGGAGCTGGTGGCGGCGGTGCGGATGGGGAAGGTGGCGGCGGAGACGGGGGTGTGAGACGGCGGTGACGGGGCCGGGGACGGCGGTGACGGGGCCGCGGTGTCGGGGCTTGGTGCGGGGTGTGAGCGGCGCGGCGGAGGGGCCGGGGGCGTGGCCTACGCTGGTCGGGTGACGACTCCGGAAGCTGAGCAGGGCGGTGAGCAGCGGCCGATGCCCGAGGGCGAGCTGACGCCCGAGAGTGAGCCGATGCCCGAGGGTGAGCCGATGCCCGAGGGTGACGGGCCTCGGGTGGAGGGACGGCCCGAGGAGCGGCTGGAGCGGGCCGTGCGGGCCGCGGAGCAGGCGCTCATCGAGTTCGAGATCGCCGTGGAGACGTTCCGCGTGGAGGTCGAGAACTTCTCCCGGCTGCACCACCAGCGGCTCGGCCCCGTCTACGCGCGTCTGGAGGAGCTGGACGCGCAGATCCTGGAGGCCCGGGCGGCTCGCTCCGGCGACCCCGAGGACCGGCGCCGTGCCGAGGAGGCGCGGGCCCGGCTGGTGCCGCTGCCCGGCGTCGAGGAGCTGATGCACGGCTGGATGGACGGCGAGGGGCTGTTCCCCGAGGCCGTGGCCATGCTCACGGACCAGCCGGTACGGCCGCCGAAGCGCGTGCGGCCCAGCGAGGAGGCTCGGCGGCTCTACCGCGAGCTGGTCCGCAAGGCACACCCCGACCTGGCCCAGGAGGAGGGCGACCGCAAGCGGCGTGAGGAGTTCGTCACGCGGGTCAACGCCGCCTACGCCCGTGGCGACGAGACCGAGCTGCGGGAGCTGGCCGAGGAGTGGGCCGCCGGTCCGCAGCCCGTGCGGGGGCCGAGCCGCGCCGAGGAGCTGTACGCCCGCCTGGAGTGGCTGGCGCAGCGCAAGGAACTGCTCACCCAGGTCGCCAAGGAGCTGGAGGACAGCGCCATCGGCGGCATGCTCCGGCTGGCCCCGGACGACCCCGACCGGCTGCTGGACGAGATCGCCGAGCAGCTGCGGTCCCAGGTCGCCGAGCGGGAGGCGGAGCTGGCGGGGCTGCTCGGGGGCCGGTGAACGGCTGCCGGGGCGAGCAGGGCCGCTGAGGGCGAGGCGGTGGGCGGAGGCCTGCCGTCGGCTGCTTGCGCTTCGTGGGGGCACGCTCCGTGGGCGGGGCCTGGGTTCGGTGCGTTGGTCGGTCCCTGCGTTGGTGGGTCCGCGCGCTGGTGTGTCGGTGCGGCGGAGTGAGGATTCGGTTCGTGGGCCGGGCGATGGCCTACCGCCGGCGCCCGGGGTGTCCGGTAGCGTCGGGGGCATGAGTTTCGGAGCTGGTGTGCCCACGGTCGAGGTCGCCGACCTCAAGGACGACGCCTTCCTGCTGGACGTCCGGGAGGACGACGAGTGGCAGGCGGGCCATGCCGAGGGGGCGGTGCACATCCCCATCAGCGAGTTCGTCGCCCGGTACGGCGAGTTCACCGAGGCGGCGCCGCAGGACGGCCGCGTGCATGTGATCTGCCGGTCCGGCGGGCGCTCCGCCCAGGTCACCATGTATCTGGTGCAGCAGGGCATCGACGCCGTGAACGTCGACGGCGGCATGCAGGTCTGGGCCGCCGCCGGCCGGCCCGTCGTGAACGACCGGGGCGAGCCGGGGCACGTGCTCTAGGGCTCTGTCGATCCCTGGGGTTCTGGCGACTCGGCGTCGGGCGGGACGGGCCTCCCGGCCCCCTCGGGGCGATCGTGCGTTCGATCGTGGCTGGCGGAAGCGATCACCGGGCCGGGACCATGCTGCCCGCACGCCAGTCCACCGGGCCCCCCGTCAAGCTCACCTCGGGCCCCCATGGGATCACGATCCGGCGAGGCACCGTGCGCCACGCTCGCGTCAGCGGTCGAAGTCCAGCTCCACCTTCTCCGTCACCGGATGCGACTGGCACGCCAGCACATAGCCGGCCTCCGTCTCCTCCGTCTCCAGCGCGTAGTTGCGGTCCATCCGCACCTCGCCCGAGACCAGGAACGCCCGGCATGTCCCGCACACCCCGCCCTTGCAGGCGTAGGGCGCGTCGGGACGGTTGCGCAGCACCGTCTCCAGGAGCGACTCGCCCTCCCGGACGGGCCAGGTGCCGCCGCGGCCGTCCAGGCGGGCGGTGACGGTGCTGTGCGCGGGGGCACCGGACGGGACGGCCGGCGCCGTACCGGCGTCCACGTGGAAGATCTCCTCGTGGATGCGGGCGCGCGGCACGCCGAGCCCGCGCAGCGCCCGCTCGGCGCCCTGCACCAGCCCGAACGGCCCGCACAGGAACCAGCCGTCCACCCGCTCCACCGGCAGCAGCGCCGGCAGCAGCCCGGTCAGCCGGTCCTCGTCGAGGCGACCGGACGGCAGCCCCGCCTGCTGCTCCTCCCGGGAGAGCACCGTCACCAGCTGGAACCGGTCGGGGTACCGGTCCTTCAGGTCGGCGACCTCCTCCAGGAACATCGTCGAGGCGGACGTCCGGTCGCTGCGCACCAGACAGAACCGGGCCTCCGGCTCCCGGGCGAGCAGCGTCGAGACGATCGACAGCACCGGGGTGATGCCGCTGCCGCCGACGACGGCGGCGTACAGCCCCGGGGCGGGGGCCAGGGTGAAACGGCCGGCCGGGGTCATGACCTCCAGCTCGTCCCCGACGTCGATCTCCTTCAGCGCGTACGTCGAGAAGGCCCCGCCCTCCACCAGTCGGACGCCGACCCGCAGCTGGTCCGGGCCCTCGCCGTCCGGTGCCGGGGAGCAGATCGAGTAGGTGCGGCGGATCTCCTGGCCGTCCGCCGTCCGGCGCAGGGCGAGATGCTGGCCGGGGGCGTGCCGGAACTCCTCGCGCAGCCGCGGCGGGACGCCGAGGGTGAGGGCGACGGAGTCGTCGGTGAGCCGGTCGACCGCGACCACGGGGAGCCGGTGGAAGCGGGCCATTCACAACTCCTTGAAGTGGTCGAAGGGTTCGCGGCAGGTCAGGCAGCGGCGCAGGGCCTTGCAGGCGGTGGAGGAGAAGCGGCTGAGCAGCTCGGTGCCGGCGGACCCGCAGTGCGGGCAGTGGACGGGGGTGGCCGGGGCGGACGCGTCCCCCGGCCCCGCCGAGTGCGCCGGTCCCCCCGAGGGCGTCGGTGCGGACGGGAGGGTGCGGGTCGGGCCCAGGGGCACGGGGACCGGTTCCTGCCGGCGGCGTACGCGCGGGGGCGCGATGCCGAACCGCCTGAGTTTCTCCCGGCCCTCGTCGGTGATGTCGTCGGTCGACCAGGCGGGCGCGAGCACCGTGCGGACCGTGACGTCCCGTACGCCGTGTTCGTGCAGCGCACGCTCTATGTCCAGGGACATCGCCTCGATCGCGGGGCACCCGGTGTACGTCGGGGTCAGGTCCACCTCGACCGCGTCCGGGCCCTGGACGCGCACCGCCCGCAGGACGCCCAGCTCGCGCAGGGTCAGCACGGGCAGTTCGGGGTCGGGCACCGATCCGGCGATGTCGAGCAGCTCCGCCTCCAGCGGGGTGAGCGTCACCATGACGCCCCCGGGTGGCTGCGGTGCAGATGCTGCATCTCGGCGAGCATCCGGCCGAACGGCTCCGTGTGCAGGCCCTGGCGTCCGGCGCCGGCCGCCCAGGCTCCCGTCCGCGGACCCTCGGGCACGGTCAGGGTGGCCCGGCGCAGCACGTCCCCGACGGCCTCCAGCCAGGCCGGCTCCAGCGCCGCCCAGTCGACGTCGAGCCCCTCCACCGGCTGGAACATCTCGCCGGTGAACCGCCACAGCGCGTCGCAGGCGCGCTGCATCCGCTCGTGACTTTCCTCCGTGCCGTCGCCGAGGCGCAGCGTCCACTGCTCGGCGTGGTCGCGGTGGTAGGCGGTCTCCTTGACCGCCTTGGCGGCCAGCGGCGCGAACGGGCCGCCGCCCGCGGCCAGTTCGGCGTGGAGCAGGTGCTGGTAGACGGAGAAGTACAGCTGGCGGGCGATGGTGTGGGCGAAGTCGCCGTTGGGCTGTTCCACCAGCTGGAGGTTGCGGAAGGCGCGCTCCTCGCGGAGGAACGCCAGCGCGTCCTCGTCGCCGGCCGCGGACAGCAGGATCCGGGCCTGGCCGAGCAGGTCGAGGGCGATGTTGGCGAGGGCGACCTCCTCCTCCAGCACGGGGGCGTGGCCGGCCCACTCGCCCAGGCGGTGGGAGAGCACCAGGGCGTCGTCGCCGAGGGCGAGGGCGGCCGTGGTGGGCAGGGCGTCATGGGCCATGGGCGTCGTCACAGGTGCTGCACCCCCTCCGGGATCTCGTAGAACGTCGGATGCCGGTAGGGCTTGTCGGCGGCCGGCTCGAAGAACGGGTCCTTCTCGTCGGGAGAGGAGGCGGTGATCGCGGACGACGGGACCACCCAGAGGGAGACGCCCTCGCCGCGGCGGGTGTACAGGTCCCGGGCGTTGCGCAGGGCCAGCTGGGCGTCCGGGGCGTGCAGGCTGCCGGCGTGGGTGTGGGCGAGGCCGCGCCGGGAGCGGACGAAGACCTCCCACAGCGGCCAGTCGGTCGTGCTCATGCGTGCGCCTCCTCGCGCTCACCGGTGTGCCCGGTCCTGTCCGCCTGCTTCGCCGCGTAGGCCGCGGCCGCCTCCCGGACCCACGCGCCCTCGTCGTGCGCCCGCCTGCGCTGGGTGATCCGCTGCTCGTTGCACGGGCCGTTGCCCTTGAGGACCTCCCAGAACTCGGTCCAGTCGATCGGGCCGAAGTCGTAGTGCCCCCGCTCCTCGTTCCAGCGCAGCTCCGGGTCGGGGAGGGTGAGGCCGAGGGACTCGGCCTGGGGGACGCAGATGTCGACGAAGCGCTGGCGCAGCTCGTCGTTCGAGTGCCGCTTGATCTTCCAGGCCATCGACTGCGCCGAGTGCTGGGACGCGTCGTCGGGCGGGCCGAACATCATCAGCGACGGCCACCACCAGCGGTCCACCGCGTCCTGCGCCATCGCGTGCTGCTCGGGCGTGCCCTTGCTGAGCGCGAGCAGCAGCTCGTACCCCTGGCGCTGGTGGAAGGACTCCTCCTTGCAGATGCGGACCATCGCGCGGGCGTACGGACCGTAGGAGCAGCGGCACAGGGGGACCTGGTTGGTGATCGCGGCGCCGTCCACCAGCCAGCCGATCGCGCCGACGTCAGCCCAGGTCAGCGTGGGGTAGTTGAAGATCGAGGAGTACTTCTGGCGGCCCGAGTGGAGCTTGTCGAGCAGCTCGTCCCGGCTCACGCCGAGGGTCTCGGCGGCGCTGTACAGATACAGGCCGTGGCCTGCCTCGTCCTGGACCTTGGCCATCAGGATGGCCTTGCGGCGCAGCGAGGGCGCGCGCGTGATCCAGTTGGCCTCCGGCTGCATGCCGATGATCTCGGAGTGCGCGTGCTGGGCGATCTGCCGGACGAGTGTCGACCGGTAGGCGTCGGGCATCCAGTCGCGCGGCTCTATGCGGTCGTCGGCGGCCACGGCGGCGTCGAAGGCGCGCTGGTACGCGGCGGTGTCGTCGGCTGTGCCGGCGGTGGTGCCGACGCGGGCGCCGGCGGTGTCCGCCGTACCGGGCGCCTGGGTGCGGGCCGTGTGGTCCGCGGCTGCTGTCGCCATGAGGTCCCCCTCGACCTGGGCTCTGCTGGGAGCACGCTCCCGACCGATCGTTCGGTTCGTGCGATTCCATGGTGAGACGGGCGCCGTAAGGTGTCAACCGCTGTGGATAACCTGCCGGGGCTGCCTGTGGACGACGGCGCTCGCAGTGCGTCTGCCGGTGGCAGCCGCGGTGGATGTGGCGACGGCCACGGTGCGAGGGGCCCGCCGGGGGCTGTGGGCGCGGACGGTCCTGAGTACCGTTCGCGTTCGAACGCGGGGCTGCCGGGCGGGCGCGACGGCGCCCGGCGGCAGGCGGGCGGCACGACGGACCGGACTGAGCGGAATCGGGGAACGGGGCGGAATGGACGCGTACGACAGGGGGCCGGCCGACCGGCAGCCGCCGGAGCAGCCGGACGGCCCTCCGCAGCCCCGGGAACAGGTCGTCGGCCCTCGTCAGTCCCGAGAACGGCCGGCCGAGGCCCCGGAGTGGCCGGTTGAGGCCCCGGAGCGGTTGGCCGAGCCCCCGGAGCGGCCGGCCGGGTCCCGAGAGCGGCTGGGCGGTCCTCCGCCGCCCGTAGAGCGGCCGGCCGGGTCGCCTCCGTCCCCGGCCGACGCCCCGGGACCCGAGGCCCGCACCGGCGTCGCCGCCCTCTCCCTGCGCTACCAGGTCGGCGCGGCACTGGCCCTGGCGGTCGTGGCCGTCACCGTCTGCGTCCACCTCGGCATGATCTTCCTGCACGTCGCGCCGGCCAACACGCTGACCAAGCGGCACGGCGAGACCGTCGACGGGTGGGTCTACCCGGAGTTCGAGCAGAACTGGAAGCTCTTCGCGCCGAACCCGCTCCAGCAGAACACCGCCGTCCAGGTCCGCGCCGAGGTGCGCACCGCGGACGGCGGCATACGCACCACCGGCTGGTACGACCTGTCCGCCGAGGACGGCCGGGCCATCGACGGCAACCCGGTGCCGAGCCACACCCAGCAGAACGAGCTGCGCCGCGCCTGGGACTTCTTCGTCGCCACCCACGACTCCGACAACCGGCCGGTCGGGCTGCGCGGCGCGCTGTCCGAGACGTACCTGCGCCGGATAGCCGAGCTGCGCCTGGAGCGCAACGAGGCGGCCGGGCCGGACGGAACCCTCGAACGCGTCCAGTTCCGCTCCCGCACGGTGAACGTGCCGCCGCCGGACTGGAGCCGTGAGAAGGTCTCGGACCGCCCGCAGTACCGGGAGCTCCCCTGGTGGCCGGTCCCGGCCCGCGATGCGGAAGGAGCCGCCCGGTGAACCGCCTCGCCCTGTCGGTCTCCCGCGGCATCGCCCGCGTCACCGAGGCCCCGCTCGGCCGCTACCAGAGCGCCGTGATCCGCATCGGCTTCAGCGCCACCTGGCTGCTGTTCCTGCTGCGCGAGCTGCCCCACCGCCACGAGCTGTACGGCCCGGACGGCCCCTGGAGCTGGACCCTCGCCCAGCAGCTGATCGCGGACAACGGCGCCTTCACGGCACTGATGTGGTGGGACGGCCGCTTCTGGTTCGAGACCGTCTACGCCCTGGCCGTCGTCAGCAGCGGGCTGCTGCTGCTCGGCTGGCGCACCCGCACCATGGCGGTCCTCTTCATGGTCGGCGTGCTCTCGTTGCAGAACCGCAGCGTCTTCATGGGCGACGGCGGCGACAACGTCCTGCACCTGATGAGCATCTACCTCGTCTTCACCCGCTGCTCCCGGGTCTGGTCCCTGGACGCGCGCCGGGCCCGGCGCGCCGAGGAGGCACGCGCGCGTGGCGAGAGCGTGCCGGACCGGATCGGGCCGGTCCTGTGGAGCGTGCTCGGCTTCGTGCTGCTCACGGTGACGCTCGCGGGCCGGTTCGACGGCGACTGGCTGGTGCCGGTGCTGCTGTGGGTGGTCTGGGGCGCGCAGGCCCTGTGGTGGGCCGTCCAGCGCATCGAGCGGACGCGCGAGCCGCGGATCCTGCTCGACGTGGTCGCCAACACCGTGCACAACGGCGCCCTGCTGGTGATCATGGCCGAGGCGTGCCTGATCTACGCGACCGCCGGCTGGTACAAGATCCAGGGCTCGCGCTGGCAGGACGGCACCGCGGTCTACTACCCGCTGCACCTGGACTACTTCTCCCCCTGGCCCGCCCTGGCCGACCTGCTGGCCGCCAGCGGCACCATGGTGATGATCATCACCTACGGCACGGTCGCCGTGCAGGTCGCCTTCCCGTTCACGCTGTTCAACCGGCGGGTCAAGAACGTGCTGCTGGCCGTCATGATGATCGAGCACGCCGCGATCGCGGTCGTCCTCGGGCTGCCGTTCTTCTCGCTGGCGATGATCGTGGCCGACGCCGTGTTCCTGCCTACGTCCTTCCTGCGGCGGGTCGGCGGCTGGGCAACCCGCGCGCGTGGGCGGCTGCCGGGGCGGCGGGAGCGGGCGGTCGTCCCCGGGCAACGGGCGGTGAAGGCCGGCCAGGACGCCGAGGGCAGGCACGTAGGCTTCCCGACATGACCGATCCCGTCAGCGGCTGGCACCGCCTCGCCGCCGGCTGTGTGCTGCTCGACGGCTTCCACGCCCTCAAGCACGCGCTGCGCTTCGGCGCCGAGGTGCCGGCGGCCGTCACCACCGACCGCGGTGCCGCGCTCGCCCTCGCCGACGCACTGGCGCCGGACGTCCGGGAGAGGCTGGAGGACCTGCTGGCCGAGGTGCCGGAGCCGGTGTACGGCTCGCTGGTGCCGCGTCCGCATCCCACCGGTGTGGCGGCCCTGGCCGTACGCCCCTCCCGCGAGGCGAACCTGCGGCAGCTCGCGCACGCCCCGCGCACCGCGCCCGTCGTGGTCCTCGACAACCCGCGCAACCTCGGCAACGCGGGCGCCGTGATCCGCCTGGCCGCAGGTTTCGGGGCGACCGGCGTGGTCACCACCGGCACCCTCGACCCCTGGCATCCGACGGTGGTGCGCGGCGGGGCCGGGCTGCACTTCGCCACCGCCGTGGAACGGCTGGACGTCGCGGAGCTGCCGCACGGACCGGTGTACGCCCTGGACCCGGAGGGCGAGGACATCCGCCGGCTGGAACTGCCGGACGACGCGCTGCTCGCGTTCGGTTCGGAGCGCAGCGGACTCTCCCGCGAGCTGCGCGCGCGTGCCGACCATCTGGTGGCGCTGCCGATGCGCCCCCAGGTCTCCAGCTACAACCTGGCGACCAGCGTGGCCATGACGCTGTACCACTGGAGCGCCTCCGGGGGCGCACCGTACGCGCCCCCCGAGGCCTGATCCGCCTGGCCCACCCGGTCCGCCCGGCCCGTCCCGCCGGCGCTACGCCTCCCGGCGCACCTCGACCACGCGGAAGCGGTTGGCGACGAAGGCGCCGTCGGTGAGGGCCGCGTTGGCCGCCGGGTTGCCGCCCGAGCCGTGGAAGTCGGAGAAGGCGGCCGTCTGGTTGACGTACACCCCGCCGGTGAGGTTGAGGGACAGCTGGGCGGCCTCCTCCAGACAGACCTCCTGCACCGCCTGCTCGACCTCGGCGTCGGTGGTGTAGGCGCCGACCGTCATCGCGCCCTTCTCCCGGATGCTGCGGCGCAGCAGCTCCATCGCGTCGGCGGCCGAGTCGACCGCCACCGCGAAGGAGACGGGGCCGAAGCACTCGCTCATGTAGGCGGCCTCGTCCTCCGGCTTGGCGCCGTCCAGCTTCACGATCACCGGGGTGCGCACGACGGCGTCCGGGAACTCGGGGTTCGGCACCGCGCGGGAGGCGAGGGCGACCTCGCCGAGACCGGCGGCGGCGTCCAGACGGGCCTTGACGTCCGGGTTGACGATGGCGCCGAGCAGGGCGTTCGCCCGCGCGTCGTCGCCGAGCAGGCCGTCGACGGCCTTGGCCAGGTCGGCGGTCACCTCGTCGAAGGTCTTGGGGCCCTGGTCGGTGCGGATGCCGTCGCGGGGGACGAGCAGGTTCTGCGGGGTGGTGCACATCTGGCCGCTGTACAGCGACAGGGAGAACGCCAGGTTGGCCAGCATGCCCTGGTAGTCGTCGGTGGACTCCACGACGACCGTGTTGACACCGGCCTTCTCGGTGTAGACCTGGGCCTGGCGGGCGTTGGCCTCCAGCCAGTCGCCGAACTCCGTGGAGCCGGTGTAGTCGATGATCCGGATCTCCGGGCGCGTGGCGAGGGACTTGGCGATGCCCTCGCCGGGCCGCTCGGCGGCCAGGGCCACCAGGTTGGGGTCGAAACCGGCCTCGGTGAGCACCTCGCGGGCCGCCTGCACGGTGAGCGCGAGCGGCAGCACCGCGCGCGGGTGCGGCTTGACCAGCACCGCGTTGCCGGTGGCCAGGGAGGCGAACAGGCCCGGGTAGCCGTTCCACGTGGGGAAGGTGTTGCAGCCGATCACCAGGCCGATGCCGCGCGGGACCGGGGTGAACCGCTTGGTCAGGGCCAGCGGGTCGCGCTTGCCCTGCGGCTTGGTCCACTCCGCGACGTCCGGGGTGCGGGACTGCTCCGCGTACGCGTACGCCACCGCTTCCAGGCCGCGGTCCTGGGCGTGCGGGCCGCCCGCCTGGAACGCCATCATGAACGCCTGGCCGGAGGTGTGCATGACCGCGTGGGCGAACTCGTGCGTCCGGTCGCTGATGCGCTTGAGGATCTCCAGGCACACCACGGCACGCAGCTCGGCGCCGGCGTCCCGCCATGCGCGCATGCCCGAGCGCATGGCCGGGAGCAGCACGTCGAGGTCCGCGTGCGGGTACGTCACGCCCAGCTCGATGCCGTACGGCGAGGTCTCGCCGCCGACCCAGTCGTCCGTGCCGGGCTGGCCGAGGTCGAGGCGGGTGCCGAGCAGCGCGTCGAAGGCGGCCTTGCCCGCGGCCGTGTCCAGGCTGCCGTTCTCCCCGTAGGCCTTGGGGTGCTCGGGGTGGGGGGACCAGTACGCGCGCGTACGGATCGCTTCCAGCGCCTGGTCGAGGGTGGGCCGGTGCTTGGCGATCAGTGCGTGCGCGGTGGGTTCGGCGGCCATGCGGGACCAACTCCTCGTCTTCATGAGCTCCACGTCGAGCTCATGACCTGGGCGGACAGGACTTCGCGGAAACCTGGGCGGGAACAGCCGGACAGAGTTAGAGTAACCGAACGATCGGTCGGTACAAGGGGGTCCGCCGCATCTGTGGAAAACCTCGTGCGGGAGGATCGCGCACATGACAGCACTCGACCTCAGCAGCCCCGTGGCCGTCGTCGGAACCGGCACGATGGGCCAGGGCATCGCCCAGGTGGCGCTGGTCGCGGGCCATCCCGTACGCCTCTGTGACGCCGTGCCGGGACGGGCCCGGCAGGCGGCCGATGCGATCGGTGCCCGGCTCGACCGGCTCGTCGAGAAGGAGCGGCTCACCGCCGCCGACCGGGACGCCGCCCGCGCCCGGCTGGAGCCCGTCGACTCGCTCGCCGGCCTCGCCGGCTGCGCGCTGGTCGTCGAGGCGGTCCTGGAGCGGCTGGAGGTCAAGCAGGAGCTGTTCCGCGAGCTGGAGGACGTCGTCGCCGAGGACTGCCTGCTCGCCACGAACACCTCCTCGTTGTCCGTCACCGCCATCGGCGGCGCCCTGCGCGCCCCGGGCCGCTTCGTCGGACTGCACTTCTTCAACCCCGCCCCGCTGCTGCCGCTGGTGGAGGTGGTCTCCGGGTTCGCCACCGACCCCGCCGCGGCCACGCGCGCGTACGAGACGGCCCGGGCCTGGGGCAAGACGCCGGTGGCCTGCGCCGACACCCCCGGCTTCATCGTCAACCGCATCGCCAGGCCGTTCTACGCCGAGGCCCTCGCGGTGTACGAGGACCGCGGCGCCGACCCGGCCACCATCGACGCGGTGCTGCGCGAGTCGGGTGGCTTCAGGATGGGCGCCTTCGAGCTGACCGACCTCATCGGGCAGGACGTCAACGAGTCCGTCACGCACTCCGTGTGGCGGTCCTTCTTCCAGGACGTGCGCTTCACGCCCTCGCTCGCCCAGCGCCGCCTGGTGGAGTCCGGGCGGCTCGGTCGCAAGAGCGGGCAGGGCTGGTACGACTACCGGGAGGGCGCCGAGCGGCCCGGACCGCACACCGCGGAGGCGGCCGAGCCGCCCGCGTACGTCGTCGCCGAGGGTGGCCTCGGCCCGGCCTCCGAGGTGCTCGCGCTGATCCGCGAGGCGGGCATCGAGGTCCGGGAGCATGACCGGGCCGACCGCGCCGCCGGGACCGGGCCCGACCGCACGGGACTGGTCCTGCCCGGCGGCGGACGGCTGGCCCTCACGGACGGCCGTACCTGCGTGGAGTCGGGCGACGTCGTCCACTTCGACCTGGCGCTGGACTACCGCGGGGCCACCCGCGTCGCCCTCGCCGCCTCCGAGGCCGCCTCCGGGCGGACACTCGCCGAGGCCACCGGCCTGTTCCAGGCACTCGGCAAGAAGGTCAGCGTCATCGGTGACGTCCCCGGCATGATCGTCGCCCGCACGGTCGCCCGGATCGTCGACCTGGCGCACGAGGCGGTCGCCCAGGGCGTGGCCGGCCCCGAGGACGTCGACACGGCGATGCGTCTGGGTGTCAACTACCCGCTGGGACCGCTCGAGTGGAGCCGCAGGCTCGGCGCCGACTGGGCCCGCGCACTCCTCGGCAACCTGCACGCGTGCGTGCCCACCGGCCGGTACGCGCCGTCCCTGGCGCTGCACCGGCACGCGCACGCCTCCGACAAGCGGGAGGGCAGCACCCCATGACCACCGCCAAGCGCGACACCTACACGCCGGAGACCCTGCTGTCCGTCGCCGTGCAGGTCTTCATCGAGCGCGGCTACGACGGCACCTCCATGGAGCACCTCTCCAAGGCGGCCGGCATCTCCAAGTCGTCCATCTACCACCACGTCACGGGCAAGGAGGAGCTGCTGCGCAGGGCCGTGAGCCGGGCCCTCGACGAGCTGTTCGGGATCCTCGGCGAGGAGCACGCGCGCGTGGGGCGTGCCGTCGAGCGGCTGGAGCACGTCGTGCGGCGCATGGTCGAGGTCCTCATAGCCGAACTGCCCTATGTGACGCTGTTGCTGAGGGTGCGCGGCAACACGGACACCGAACGGTGGGCGCTGGAGCGGCGGCGCGAGTTCGACCACCGGGTGGCGGAGCTGCTGCGGGCGGCGGCGGCCGAGGGGGACGTGCGCGACGACGTCGAGGGTCGGCTCGCGACGCGGCTGGTCTTCGGGATGATCAACTCGATCGTGGAGTGGTACCGGCCGGACGGCCGGGGCGCGGGCGCCGCCGAAGTCGGCGAAGCGGTGGTGCGGTTGGTGTTCGGGGGGCTCCGCAAGGACGCGTGAGGGGCGGCGCGGGACTCAGTCCCGCGGCTCCAGGTCCTCCTCCTCGAACACCAGCAGCGTGCGGGTGCCGAGGACCTCGGGGATCGCCTGGATGCGGGTCAGCACCAGCTCGCGCAGGGCGCGGTTGTCGGGGGTGTGCACCAGCAGCAGGACGTCGAAGTCGCCGCCGACCAGGGCGATGTGCGAGGCGCCGGGCAGTTCCTTGAGCCGCTCGCGCACCGTGCGCCAGGAGTTCTGGACGATCTTCAGGGTGATGTACGCCGAGGTGCCCTGCCCGGCGCGCTCATGGTCGACGCGGGCGCCGAAGCCGCGGATGACGCCGTCCTCGACGAGGCGGTTGATGCGCGCGTAGGCGTTCGCGCGGGAGACGTGCACCCGTTCGGCCACCGAGCGTATCGAGGCGCGGCCGTCCGCCTGGAGCATCCGCAGGATGTCCTGATCGATGGCGTCCAGGGGGCGGGGCGGCGGCAGGGGGGCACCGGCCTGCCCGGAATCCTCCTGCCGCTCGGCCATTTGTTCAGATGCCATCTCCCCCCGCCTCCCTACCATGGACGTACTGCGTCCATCTCAGGTTGTGGAGAACCGTTTGTCCACAGCCTGGGGCCGCCTGTAGCCAAAATGCACCGGCGACCGAACAATCGGTAGGTGAGGCCCGTCACACACCTGTGGCGTGCCGACAAGCCGCTCCCACGAGGAGGTGCCGTCATGACGGTCATGGAGCAGCGGGGCGCGTACCGGCCGACACCGCCGCCCGCCTGGCAGCCCCGTACCGACCCCGCGCCGCTGCTGCCCGACGCGGAGCCGTACCGCGTCCTGGGCACCGAGGCGGCGGCCGAGGCCGATCCCGAGCTGCTGCGGTCCCTGTACGCCCGGCTGGTCTCCGGCCGTCGGTACAACGCGCAGGCCACCGCCCTGACCAAGCAGGGCCGGCTCGCCGTCTACCCGTCCAGCACCGGCCAGGAGGCCTGCGAGATCGCCGCGGCCCTGGTCCTTCAGGACCGTGACTGGCTCTTCCCGAGCTACCGCGACACGCTCGCCGTCGTCGCCCGCGGCGTCGACCCCGTCCAGGCCCTCACCCTGCTGCGCGGCGACTGGCACACCGGCTACGACCCCTACGAGCACCGGGTCGCCCCCCTGTCCACGCCGCTCGCCACCCAGCTGCCGCACACCGTCGGCCTCGCCCACGCCGCCCGCCTCAAGGGCGACGACGTGGTGGCCCTGGCCATGGTCGGCGACGGCGGCACCAGCGAGGGCGACTTCCACGAGGCGCTGAACTTCGCCGCCGTCTGGCAGGCCCCGGTGGTGTTCCTGGTGCAGAACAACGGCTTCGCGATCTCCGTCCCGCTCGCCAAGCAGACCGCCGCCCCGTCGCTGGCCCACAAGGCCGTCGGCTACGGCATGCCCGGCCGCCTGGTCGACGGAAACGACGCGGCGGCCGTGCACGAGGTCCTCGCCGACGCCGTGCGGCGTGCCCGCGAGGGCGGCGGTCCCACCCTGGTCGAGGCGATCACCTACCGCGTCGACGCGCACACCAACGCCGACGACGCCACCCGCTACCGGGGCGAGGCCGAAGTCGAGACCTGGCGGGGGCACGACCCGATCGAGCTGCTGGAGCGGGAGCTGACCGAGCGCGGTCTGCTCGACGAGGACGCCAGGCGCGCCGCCCGCGAGGACGCCGAGGCCATGGCCGCCGACCTGCGCGCCCGCATGAACCAGGACCCGGTACTCGACCCGATGGACCTGTTCGCCCACGTGTACGCCGAGCCGACCCCGCAGCTGCGCGAGCAACGCGCACAGCTGCGCGCGGAGTTGGAGGCCGAGGCCGAGTCGGAGGGGACGCACCGATGACCACCGTCGCCGTCAAGCCGGCCACCATGGCGCAGGCCCTCACGCGCGCGTTGCGCGACGCCATGGCCGAGGACAGCAGTGTCCACGTCCTGGGCGAGGACGTGGGCACCCTCGGCGGCGTCTTCCGGGTCACCGACGGGCTCGCGAAGGAGTTCGGCGAGGACCGCTGCACGGACACCCCGCTCGCCGAGGCGGGCATCCTCGGCACGGCCGTCGGCATGGCGATGTACGGGCTGCGGCCGGTGGTGGAGATGCAGTTCGACGCCTTCGCCTATCCGGCGTTCGAGCAGCTCGTCAGCCACGTCGCCAAGATGCGCAACCGCACCCGCGGCGCCATGCCGCTGCCGCTGACCGTCCGCGTCCCCTACGGCGGCGGCATCGGCGGCGTCGAGCACCACAGCGACTCGTCCGAGGCGTACTACATGGCGACTCCGGGGCTCCATGTCGTCACGCCCGCCACCGTCGCCGACGCCTACGGCCTGCTGCGCGCGGCCATCGCCTCCGACGACCCCGTCGTCTTCCTCGAACCCAAGCGCCTGTACTGGTCGAAGGACTCCTGGAACCCCGAGGAGCCGACGCCCGTGGAGCCGATGGGCCGGGCGGTGGTGCGGCGCCCGGGGCGGAGCGCCACGCTCATCACGTACGGGCCGTCCCTGCCCGTCTGCATGGAGGCGGCCGAGGCGGCCCGGGCCGAGGGATGGGACCTCGAAGTGGTCGATCTGCGCTCACTGGTGCCGTTCGACGACGAGACGGTCTGCGCCTCGGTGCGGCGGACGGGACGCGCGGTCGTGGTCCACGAGTCGGGCTCCTTCGGGGGCCCGGGCGGGGAGATCGCGGCCCGGGTCACCGAGCGCTGCTTCCACCACCTGGAGGCGCCGGTGCTGCGGGTGGCCGGATTCGACGTGCCGTATCCGCCGCCGATGCTGGAGCGCCACCATCTGCCCGGTGTGGACCGCATCCTGGACGCCGTGGCGCGTCTGCAATGGGAGGCCGAGAGCTGATGGCACAGGTGCTGGAGTTCAAGCTCCCCGACCTCGGTGAGGGGCTCACCGAGGCGGAGATCGTGCGCTGGCTGGTCGAGGTCGGCGACGTCGTCGCGGTCGACCAGCCGGTCGTCGAGGTCGAGACGGCCAAGGCGATGGTCGAGGTGCCCTGCCCCTACGGCGGTGTGGTCACCGCGCGCTTCGGGGAGGAGGGCACGGAACTGCCCGTCGGGGCGCCCCTGCTGACCGTCGCGGTGGGCGAGACCGCGCCGGACCGGCCGACCCGGGACGCGGCGGCCGACGGCTCCCGGGCCGGTGCGGCCGGTGCCGGTGCGGCCGACGCCGGGTCGGCGCAGAGCGCCGGGCGGTCCGACGCCGCGGAGGGCGGCACCGGCACCGAGGGCTCCGGCAACGTCCTGGTGGGATACGGCACCGGGCAGGCGCCCGCCCGCCGGCGCCGGGTGCGGCCGGAGCGACCGACACCCGCCGCTCCCGCCGCCCACGCCGCCTCCGGGGGGCCGGAGCGGCGGACCGACGGGCGGACGAACGGACGGGACCGGTCCCCGGAGCGCGCCGAGGGCCCGGTTCCGGTCATCTCGCCGCTGGTCCGGCGGCTGGCCCGGGAGAACGGCCTGGACCTGCGCGAACTGACCGGCTCGGGCCCGGACGGACTGATCCTGCGGGCCGACGTGGAGTACGCGCTGCGGGCCGCCGCCGCACGGGAACGCCAGGACCGGCGGACCGAGCCGCATCCGCACACCGCACCGCACCCGCCCACACCGCACACCGCACCGCACACGCGCGTGCCGCACACCCCCGAGCCCGCCGGTGCGACGGCCGGTCCCGTCCCCGCGGCGCCCGGGGCCTCCACGACGCCCACCGCGGGCTCCGCCTCCGCCACGCGTCCGCACGCCCCCGTGGCCGCGGGCGTCACGCGCACGCCCCTCAAGGGCGTCCGGGGCGCCGTGGCCGACAAGCTCTCCCGCAGCCGTCGGGAGATACCGGACGCCACCTGCTGGGTGGACGCCGACGCCACGGAACTGATGCGCGCCCGGACGGCGATGAACGCGGCCGGCGGACCGAAGATCTCCCTGCTCGCCCTGCTGGCCCGGATCTGCACCGCCGCCCTCGCCCGCTACCCGGAGCTGAACTCCACGGTCGACACGGAGGCGCGGGAGGTCGTCCGGCTCGACGCGGTCCACCTCGGCTTCGCCGCCCAGACGGACCGGGGGCTCGTCGTCCCCGTCGTCCGGGACGCCCACACGCGCGACGCCGAGTCGCTGACCGCGGAGTTCGCCCGGCTGACCGAGGCCGCCCGGACCGGCACCCTGACCCCTGCCCAACTCACCGGCGGCACGTTCACGTTGAACAACTACGGCGTGTTCGGCGTCGACGGCTCCACGCCGATCATCAACCACCCCGAGGCGGCCATGCTCGGCGTCGGCCGCATCGTGCCCAAGCCGTGGGTGCACGAAGGGGAACTGGCGGTCCGGCAGGTCGTCCAGCTGTCGCTCACCTTCGACCACCGGGTGTGCGACGGCGGCACGGCGGGCGGTTTCCTGCGGTACGTGGCGGACTGCGTGGAACAACCGGCGGTGCTGCTGCGCACCCTGTGACCACAGGGGCGGCCCCCCGCGTTCCCTGTGATCTCCCCGGCACGCATACTCGGGGGTGTGACCGCCTACGAGCGACCCGGCGCCCCCGGTGCCGACCCCGGGCCGCGGACGCCACCAGCCGCCTACGACGCCGTCGTGCTCGCCGGTGGCGCCGCCCGGCGTCTGGGCGGTGCCGACAAGCCGGGCGTCCGCGTGGGCGGGCGCACCCTGCTCGACCGTGTGCTGGAAGCCTGCGCCGGCGCCGCGACCACCGTCGTCGTGGCCGCCCCCCGCCCCACCGCGCGCCCCGTGACCTGGGCCCGCGAGGACCCGCCCGGCGCCGGGCCGCTCGCCGCGCTGGCCGCGGGACTGCGGCACACCACCGCGGAGCGGGTCGTGGTCCTCTCCGCCGACCTGCCGTTCCTCGGGGCGGCCACCGTCGGGCGGCTGCTCGCCGCGCTGGCGGCGGGCGAGGCCGACGGGGTCGTGCTCAGCGACGCCGACGGCCGCGACCAGCCGCTCGTGGCCGCCTACCGCGCCGCCGCCCTCCGCCGTGAGCTGGCCGGTCTGCCGGACGGGCAGGCGGGCCTCGCCGGCTTGCCCCTGCGCCGGCTCACCACCGGTCTGACCCTCGCCCGCCTCCCCGATCCCGTAGGGTCCTTCGACTGCGACACCTGGGACGACATCGCCACCGCAAGGGCACGCATCAGGGAGCATGGGCACGTGTTGGATGAATGGATTACCGCAGCCAAGGACGAGCTGGGCATCGATCTCGTCGTCGACACCGGCCTGCTGCTCGACCTGGCTCGTGACGCCGCCCACGGCGTGGCCCGCCCCGCGGCCCCGCTGACCACCTTCCTCGTCGGCTACGCGGCGGCGCGTGCGGGCGGCGGGGCCGAGGCCGTCGCCGAGGCCACGCGCAAGGCCGCGGCACTCGCCCAGCGCTGGGCGGCGGAGAACACCCCCGACGAGCGGCCCGCCCCCGGCCGGCCCGACGTGGCCCCCGACGCCACGCCCGACACCCGCCCGGACGCCGGATGACTCCCCGCGACACCCGTACCGGAGTGGCCGCCGAGGACGCCGACGACCTCGATGTCGAGGAGGCGCTCGCCCTCGTGAAGGACGACCCCGGCCCCCGGTACCACCGGCCCGCCGCGCACGGCGATCGGCGCGCCTGGGGCGACGAGCCGCAGCCCGGCCCCACCGCCGGAGCCGACCCGCAGCACCGCCCCACCGCCGGAGCGCAAGGCCCCGGGCACGACCGCCACCGCGCCACTGCCTGGCCCGAGGCCCGCGACACCGCCGCCCGCGCGGCGCGGGCCGTGGTCCGCGCCACCGGCCGCCCCCGGGTCTCCGTCCCCCTCGACGCCGCCCTGGGCCTCACCCTGGCCGAACCCCTCACCGCCCTCACCGACCTGCCCTCCTTCGACACCTCGGCGATGGACGGCTGGGCACTGGCCGGCCCCGGCGCCTGGGAGGTGCGCGGCGACGGCGTCCTGGCCGGGCACGCCGAGTCCGAGCCCCTCACCGACGGCGAGGCCGTCCGCATCGCGACCGGTGCCCGCGTCCCGGCCGACACCACCGCCGTCCTGCGCAGCGAGCACGGCCGCACCGACGACAAGGGCCGGCTGCACCCCACCCGGGAGATCGTGCCGGGCCAGGACATCCGCCCGCGCGGTCAGGAGTGCCGCAGCGGTGACCAGTTGCTGCCGGTCGGCACCCAGGTGACGCCGGCGGTTCTCGGTCTGGCCGCCGCGGCCGGATACGACACGCTCACCGCCGTGCCCCGCCCCCGGGCCGAGGTCCTGATCCTCGGTGACGAGCTGCTCACCGAGGGGCTGCCGCACGACGGCCTCATCCGGGACGCGCTCGGCCCGATGCTGCCGCCCTGGCTGCGGGCGCTGGGCGCCGAGGTCACGGCCGTCCACCGGATCGGCGACGAGGCCGACGCGCTGCACCGGGCGATCACCGCGTCCGACGCCGAGGTCGTCGTCACCACCGGCGGCACCGCCGCGGGCCCCGTCGACCATGTCCACCCCACCCTGCGCCGCATCGGCGCCGAACTCCTCGTGGACGGCGTCCAGGTGCGGCCCGGGCACCCCATGCTGCTGGCCCGCACCGGGGAGAACCAGCACCTCGTCGGTCTGCCCGGCAATCCGCTGGCCGCCGTATCGGGTCTGCTCACGCTGGCCGAACCACTGCTGCGCACCCTCGCGGCCCGGCCCGCCCCGGAGCCGTACACCCTGCCGTTGCGGGACGCGGTGCAGGGGCATCCGTACGACACCCGGCTCGTCCCTGTCGCCCTGCGCGGCGACGGGGCCCAACCGCTGCACTACAACGGTCCGGCCATGCTGCGCGGCATCGCGGCGGCCGATGCCCTGGCCGTCGTGCCTCCCGGTGGGGCTCGGGCGGGCCAGGAGGCCGAACTGCTCGACCTTCCCTGGGCCACCGGCGGAATCGGAGTGTGTTTCACGTGAAACTTCCGGGTCAGGACGCGATCGCCCGTCAGGCCGACGAGCATCTCGTGACCCATCGGGTGAAGCTCCCGAGGAAAATGGTGGAGCACCCGATCCGCCAGGTCGGCAAGAGGCTGTCCCTGGCCCTCGTCGTGCTGGTGGCGACCGCGTTCATCGTCTACTTCGACCGCGACGGCTACAGCGACAACTCCGACGGCTCCATCGACCTGCTCGACGCGTTCTACTACGCGACCGTCACGCTCTCGACCACCGGGTACGGCGACATCACGCCGGTGAGCGACGCGGCCCGGCTGACCAACATCTTCGTCATCACGCCGCTGCGCGTGCTGTTCCTGATCATTCTGGTCGGTACCACGCTGGAAGCCCTCACCGAGCGCACCCGTGAGGAATGGCGCCTGAACCGCTGGAGGTCCACGTTGCGCGACCACACCGTCGTCATCGGCTTCGGCACCAAGGGACGGTCGGCGTTGCAGACCGTCTGTGCCACGGGGCTGAGGAAGGAGCAGATCGTCGTGGTCGACCCCAGCGGCAAGGTGATCGACGCGGCGACGGCCGACGGCTTCGCGGGGGTCGTCGGCGATGCCACGCGCAGCGATGTGCTCAGGCGGGCCGAGGTCCACAAGGCACGGCAGATCATCATCGCCACCCAACGCGACGACACGGCGGTGCTGGTGACGCTGACGGCCCGGCAGCTCAACCGTGGCGCCAAGATCGTGGCGGCGGTGCGGGAGGAGGAGAACGCGCCGCTGCTGAAGCAGTCCGGTGCCGACGCCGTCATCACCAGCGCCAGCGCCGCCGGACGCCTGCTCGGGCTGTCCGTGCTCAGCCCCGCCGCCGGCATGGTCATGGAGGACCTCATCCAGCAGGGCAGCGGGCTCGACATCGTCGAACGGCCGGTCATAAAGTCCGAGGTGGGCAAGAGCCCCCGGGAGATGGACGACCTGGTGGTGAGCGTTCTGCGCGGGCACCGGGTGCTCGGCTACGACGATCCCGCCGTGGGCGGCCTGGAGCTGACGGACCGGCTGATCACGATCGTACGGGCGACGCCCCGCCAGCAGGTGGCGCCGGATGCCCGGCCGCTGCCACGCGACTGAGACACCCGGCGCCCCGGTCGAGCCGTGCGCGGCGCGACCGGGGTTCGCTGTGTGTGCGGGGCTGCTACTTGCGGTTGTACAGGCGCATCGTCACCGGGCCGAAGACCACCAGGAGCAGCGCGGCCCAGCCGAGCGTCCAGGCGATCTCGCCGGCCGGCCAGTCCCCGGCCATCAGCCCGCGCACGGCGGAGGCGAGGTGGGTGATCGGGCTGTTGTTGACGAAGGCCTGGAGCCAGCCCGGCATGGTCGACGGGTCGACGAAGACGTTGGACAGGAAGGTGAGCGGGAAGATCACCATCATGCTGACGCTCATCACCGACTTCTCGGTGCGCAGCATCAGCCCGAACATCGTCCAGATCCACGAGAAGGCGAACGAGAACACCAGCAGCAGCGCGATCCCGGCGAGCACGCCGACCACGCCGCCGTCCGGCCGGTAGCCGAGGACGAGACCCACCACGAGCATCACGGCGGACGCGATCGTGTAGCGCAGGGCGTCGCCGAGCAGATAGCCGACCATCGCCGACGGCCGCCAGATGGGCAGCGAGCGGAAGCGGTCGAAGACGCCCTTCTCGATGTCGACGTTGACCGAGATGCCGGTGTACATGGTGATCATCACGACCGACATCACCAGGATGCCGGGCAGCACGAACTGGATGTAATCGCTCGGTGAACCGGCCAGCGCGCCGCCGAAGAGGTACGTGAACATCAGCAGGTTCATGATCGGGAACGCGGTGACGTCGAAGAGCTGCTCCGGCACGTGCTTGATCTTCAGCATCGCGCGCCACCCGAAGGTCAGCGACGTCGACAGGGAGCTGGGCCGCGGGGGCCGCTCCTTGGCGATCAGCAGGGCGGCCAGGGACTCGGTCCTGACCGGTGCGAGTTCCTTGTTCTCGGTGCTCGTGGCCGTGCTCATGCCGCCACCTCGTCCTTCGTGTCGCGGCCGCCGTCCTGGCCGGTGTCGTGCCCGGTCAGCGCCAGGAACACCTCGTCGAGGCTGGGCTGGCCGAGGGAGAAGTTGTCGACGGTGATGCCCGCCCGGGTGAGTTCGGTGAGCGCTCGGGCGGCCTGGTCGGCGGCCGTGTCACTGGACGCCACGCTGAGCCGGGCGGTGAGCGCCACCGGGTCGGGCTCCAGCTGCACCTCCGCGACCAGGAGGTCCCGCAGCACCCGTTCGGCATCCGGCCGCTGGTCGCCGTCGCGCAGCCGCAGATGGACGGAGCCCGCCCCGACCGAGGCCTTCAGCTCGCCCTTGGTGCCCTCGGCGATCACCCGTCCCTTGTCGATGACCGCGATCCGCGACGCCAGCTGGTCGGCCTCGTCCAGATACTGCGTGGTCAGCAGCACGGTGGTGCCCTGGGCGACGACCGCGCGCACGATGTCCCAGACCTGGTTCCGGCTGCGCGGATCCAGGCCGGTGGTCGGCTCGTCGAGGAAGAGCAGGTCGGGCGTGTTGAGGATGGACGCGGCGATGTCGATGCGGCGCCGCATGCCGCCGGAGTAGTGCTTGATCTGCTTGCCCGCCGCCTCCGCGAGACCGAAGGCCTCCAGCAGCTGGGCGGCGCGGGTGCGCGCCGCGGCCTTCCCGTGGCCGAGCAGCCGGCCCAGCAGGACCAGGTTCTCGGTGCCGGTCAGGTCCTCGTCCACGGACGCGTACTGGCCGGTGAGGCTGACGCGGCTGCGGACCTCGTCGGCCTCGCGTACGACATCGTGACCGAAGACGTGGGCCTCGCCGCCGTCCGGTCTGAGAAGGGTGGCGAGCATCTTCACCGTGGTGGTCTTTCCGGCGCCGTTGGGGCCCAGGACGCCGTAGACCGTGCCGGCCGGCACCTTGAGGTCCACGCCGTCCACGGCCCTGGTCTCACCGAACGTCTTCACCAGGCCCGCGGTCTCGATGGCGAGACCGGACGTCTGCGTACTCATACCGGGTGGTCCTTCCGCGTGCTCGGGCTACGCATGGGGAGACTTTCACCGTCGCGCAAACTCATCGCTCCCGCACACGGTTTTCCGCACGGATCGAACGAAGGACCGACCCGGCTCCGACCGGAGACCCGGGCTCGGGGGACGACCCGCCCCCGGGCCGCAGGAGTAGCGTCCCCCTCATGCATGCGATCACGATTCCCGAACCCGGAGGCCCCGAGGCGCTGGTCTGGGACGAGGTCCCCGACCCGGTGCCCGGCGAGGGCGAGGTCCTGGTCGAGGTGGCTGCCAGCGCCGTCAACCGGGCCGACATCCTGCAACGGCAGGGCTTCTACGACCCCCCGCCCGGCACCTCCCCCTACCCCGGCCTGGAGTGTTCCGGCCGGGTCGCCGCGCTCGGCCCCGGCGTGTCCGGCTGGGCCGTCGACGACGAGGTGTGCGCGCTGCTCGGGGGCGGCGGTTACGCCGAGAAGGTGGCCGTACCGGCCGGGCAGCTGCTGCCGGTCCCCCAGGGCGTCTCCCTGGCGCAGGCGGCGGGGCTGCCCGAGGTGGTCTGCACGGTGTGGTCGAACGTCTTCATGGTCGCCCACCTGCGTCCGGGCGAGACCCTGCTGGTGCACGGCGGTTCCAGCGGCATCGGCACCATGGCGATCCAGCTCGCCAAGGCCGTCGGCGCCAAGGTGGCCGTGACGGCCGGCACCAAGGAGAAGCTCGAGCGCTGCGCCGAGCTGGGCGCGGACATCCTGATCAACTACCGCGAGCAGGACTTCGTCGAGGAGATCAAGCGGGCCACGGACGGCGCGGGCGCCGACGTGATCCTCGACAACATGGGCGCCAAGTACCTGGACCGCAACGTGCGCGCCCTCGCCGTGAACGGCCGGCTGGCGATCATCGGCATGCAGGGCGGCGTCAAGGGCGAGCTGAACATCGGCGCCCTGCTGCGCAAGCGCGCCGCGATCAGCGCGACCTCGCTGCGGGCGCGTCCGGTCGAGGAGAAGGCGGCCATCGTGGCGGCCGTGCGCGAGCACGTCTGGCCGCTGGTCGCCGGCGGTCATGTCCGCCCGGTCATCGACCGCGAGCTGCCGATGAGCGAGGCCCCGGCCGCCCACCGCGTCGTCGAGGAGAGCGGCCACGTGGGGAAGGTGCTGCTGGTGACGCGGTAGCCGGGGGTTCCGGGAGAGGCCGGGTCAGAGGGCGCGGTGAAGGTGGTCACGGGGCGCGGTGGCACGTGGTCCTCGGTGAGGTGGGGGTCAGGCGTCCCGGGCAGCCGGTGACCGGAGGGTCCGGCCGCCTGGGGACGACGGCCGCGGTCGCTCGCCGGCCGAGGGCCCTGGACGCTCGACGCCCGGTGGTCCCGGGCGCTCCGGGGGCTGTCCGGGCTAGCGGGTCCGTGGGCCGGCGGGGCCGTCGGGGCCGGCTAGGCCATGGCGCCACCGGAGCCGTCGGGGCCGACGGGCCACCGGAGCCGTAGGGGCTCGTCGTGCGGTGGCCGCCGGGCGGCGGGGTCACGAGCGGCGCAGGCGGAGGCCGACGAAGGCCAGGGCCAGGCCGAGACCGATGAGGACCAGTCCGCTGCCCAGGGGCAGGATCCGCAGGACGGGCTCGGTGGCGTCCTGGGGACCGGAGACGGCCTGCGGATCGGGCCGGGCCGCGGGCGCGGAGGGTACGAGTCCCGCCTCGCCGGGCCCGTGAGAGGTGTCGGGGGCGACGGCCGCGCCGCCCTCCCTCTCCTCCCCGTGCCGGTGGCCCGCGTCCGGGCCCGCCCGCCGCTCCTCCGGCTCGTACGGTTCCTGCCGTCCGGGCCGCTGCCGCCCCTCGCCCGCCCGGTTGCCGGCCCGGGACGCCTCGGGAGACGCCGCATGCGTGCCGGACGCCGTGCCGGAGGGCGAGGCGGAGGACGCCCGCGAGGACGAGGTGGCGGACGCGCCGGTGGCGGCCGACGTCGCGGCCGTGGACGCCGGGTCGCGCGGGGCGCCGCCGACCGGGTCCTGAGCCGGGGCGGAGCCGCGAACCGGTGGCGGGGAAGCGCTCCCCGTCGCCGCGCCGGAACCCCGGGTGGGGGACCGCGTGGCCTTCTCCGGCGCCGACCTGCTCGCCTCCGGAACCGGTCCGCGCTCCCTCGGCGCCTCCGGAACCGGTCCCCGCGCCCCCGGCGCCTCTGGAACCAGCCCGCGCACCGCCGGTGCCGACGGAGCCGCGAGCGGCAGCGTCGCGAAGCCCGCCCCCGGCCCGAGCCGCGGCACCGACCCGGGCCGCGCCACGAACCCGGCCGCCGGTGCGGACCCGGCCGCCGGTGCGGACCCGGCCGCCGGTGCGGACCCGGCCGCCGGTGCGGCCGAACCCGGCACAGTCGCCGAACCCGGCGGAGCCGCAGAAGCAGCGGACACGGTGGACGCGGCGTAGACGGCGGAGACGGCAGACGCGGTGCCGCCGTACGCCGCCGCCTCACCCCCGTACGGAGCCACCACCGCGCCCACCCCCAGGACCCCCACCAGTCCCGTCGTGCGCAGTGCGCGCAGCCATGGAGTCACGTCGGTGACCCCCTCCCGGTCAGCGAGCCGCCAAGTCGTCAGGGTCGTCACGCCGGTCGCAAGATCGACGGAAAACGACGGCACAAGCCTCACACTTCCCGTCCGTTCCGGCATTCCGGGCGCCGCCGTACGCGGTGGATCACGGCTCTCCGGGGGCACCACACGGGTGACGAGACGGTGTGCGCGAGAATGGCCGCATGGAGATGCCGAGGAACGACAGGTCGTCGGAGAACCCCCAGATCCTGGTCGTCGGCCAGGACGGCATGGCGCTGAGCGGGGGCGGCAACGGAGACGAGGAGTCCCGGGAGATCCCGGTGACGGAGCAGGTGGAGCAGCCTGCCAAGGTCATGCGGATCGGCAGCATGATCAAGCAGCTCCTGGAGGAGGTGCGTGCCGCTCCTCTGGACGAGGCGAGCCGGGCCCGGCTCAAGGAGATCCACGCCAGCTCGGTGAAGGAGCTGGAGGACGGTCTGGCGCCGGAGCTGGTCGAGGAGCTGGAGCGGCTCTCCCTGCCCTTCACCGACGAGGCGACCCCGAGCGACGCCGAACTGCGGATCGCACAGGCCCAGTTGGTGGGCTGGCTGGAGGGCCTGTTCCACGGCATCCAGACCACCCTGTTCGCCCAGCAGATGGCCGCGCGGGCCCAGCTGGAGCAGATGCGCCGGGCGCTCCCGCCGGGCGTCGCCCACGAGGGCGAGGAGGGCCACCCCGGCGGCCGTTCGGGCGGGCCGTACCTGTAGCCACCGAGGGCGCGCCGCGGCGTCCTGAGCCACCGGCACACGCGTCCGCAGTCACCGACACCCGAGAAGGGCCCGGCAGCACCGCCGCCGGGCCCTTCCCCGTGTCTTCCCGTGTCTTCCCGTGTCCGTCCTGACCGTCCGCACGGCCACCGCGACCGCCACCACCCCCGCGCCCCCGCGCTGCCGGGCGGTCGAACCCCGTCAGGCGGACGGGGGATTGCCCGTCGACACCTTGAGCGTGATCTCGGGCATGTCGTCGGGGTCGACGTCCGTGCCGGCCGGCGGGAACTGGTCCCGGACCGAGCCCTCACCGTAGGTGTTCTCGTCGACGTCCACGACCTTCATCTGCCAGCCGGCCGCCTGGAAGCACTCCTTGACCGAGCCGATGTACTTGAAGGTGAAGTCCGGAACCTGGATCTTCTCGGGGTCGTTGTACGACTCCTTCGGCTCCGTGCACTCGTCCTTCTCGATGGTCTTGGACGTGTCCGGCCCGCGGTAGCCCGGCTTCTTGGCCGCCGAGGCGCTGGGGCTGCTGCCGCCACCGCCGGCCTGCGGGTCCTTCTCGTCGCCGTTCATCAGCAGTGCCGCGATCAGGCCGCCCACCGCGAGGACGGCGACCAGCGCCGAGCCGACGATGATCGGCTTGTTGTTCCTGCGGCCGCCCGAGGACCCCGACGACGCCGGGGAGGACTGCGGCGTGATGTTGTACGGCGGCGGCGTCGCCGTCCCCTGCTGGTACCCGGCCGTGGCCGGCGTCGGGTAGCCGCCCTGCTGCGGATAGCCGTACGCCGGGGAGGGCGCGGACGGCGGTGCGGGCGTGCCGTACGGGTTCGCGGCCGGGGCCGGGGTCGGCTGGTACGGCGTCTGGACCTGGCCCGCGGGCGACTGGCCCGACTGGTCGACCGGCGGGAACACCGCGGAGCCGACGCCCGCGCCACTCGGGGTGTGCGCGCCGGGCACGATGCTCGGCGGGGCGGCGTGGAAGGACTGCGCCACCCGCAGGCACTCGTCCCGCATGGCCTCGGCGCTCGGGAAACGCTCGTTCGGGTTCTTCTTCAGGGCGCGGGCGACCAGCGCGTCCACCGCCGGCGGCAGGGAGCGGTTGACGGAGGAGGGAGCCACCGGCTCCTCCTGGACGTGCGCGTAGGCGATGGCCAGCGGCGAGTCCGCGTCGAACGGGAGCCGACCGGTCACCAGCTGGAAGAGCATGATGCCGACGGAGTACAGGTCGCTGCGGGCGTCCACGCCCCGGCCGAGCGCCTGCTCGGGCGAGAGGTACTGCGGGGTGCCGACGACCATGCCGGTCTGCGTCATGGAGGTGACGCCCGACTGCATGGCGCGCGCGATGCCGAAGTCCATGACCTTGACCACGCCGCGCTTGGTCATCATCACGTTGCCCGGCTTGATGTCGCGGTGGACCAGCCCCATCTCGTGGCTGATCTCCAGGGCCGCCAGCACGTCCGCGGTGATCTTCAGGGCCTTGTCGGCGGGCATCGCGCCCTGCTGCCGCACGTCCTCGTCGAGTACCGAGCCGAGCGGGCGGCCCTCGATGTACTCCATGACGATGTACGGAGTGGTCATCCCGTCGAGGTCGTCCTCGCCGGTGTCGAAGACCGAGACGATGTTGGTGTGCGTGAGCTTCGCCACGGCCTGCGCCTCGCGGCGGAACCGCTCGCGGAAGGCCTGCTCCCGGCCCAGCTCGGTGTGCAGCGTCTTGATCGCGACCTGGCGGTCGAGCACCGAGTCGTACGCGAGGTGCACCGAGGCCATGCCGCCCTCGCCGAGCAAGTCGCGCAGTTGATAGCGACCGCCGGCCAGCGCCCGCCCCGCGTACCGGCCCTGCGCGCCGTCCTGGCTCATGATCCCTGCTCCCCCGCGGCCTTCCGGCGCCGACGCCGTCGCTGACTGTTGTCCCGATGTCCCGAGCGAACGTCCTGATCGAATGTCTTGATCGAACGTGCCATTCCCGGCCAAGTCTGCCCCAGGGCACTGACACGTCAAGCGCGGTGCCCGTTCCGTGACCGTACGCGAAAGAAGCGTCGCGGAAGCGTTACAGGCGGCGTACGGCCGGTACACAGAATTTGCACGGGGAGGCCGAACCGGGGTTTCATGGCCGGTCCGTCTCGTGCCGGTCCCGGCACCCATCTCGGTCCGAAGGCTTGCGCGGAGGCTGTAGCGTGGCCGACGGAGACCGTAACAACACCGCGCGCACCGCGGGCAGAAACGACGGCGAGGACTGATGGCACAGCAGCAGCGCGCTCAGGGCCCGTCCGACCCCGAGGCGACTGGCGGCGGTATGTCGGACGCGCCGGAGTCCTGGGGCAACGGCGGGCTGGTCGGCGACGGCCGGTACCGGCTGACCCGCAGGCTCGGGCGGGGCGGCATGGCCGAGGTGTTCGCCGCGGAGGACGTGCGGCTCGGCCGCACGGTGGCGGTCAAGCTGCTGCGCGCCGACCTCGCCGAGGACCCGGTCTCCAAGGCCCGCTTCACGCGCGAGGCGCAGTCCGTCGCCGGCCTCAACCACCATGCCATCGTGGCCGTGTACGACTCCGGCGAGGACTTCGTCGGCGGTCAGTCCGTGCCGTACATCGTGATGGAGCTGGTCGAGGGCCGCACCATCCGCGACCTGCTGATGAACGCCGAGGCGCCCGGTCCCGAGCAGGCCCTGATCATCGTCTCGGGTGTCCTGGAGGCGCTGGCCTACTCGCATCAGCACGGCATCGTGCACCGCGACATCAAGCCGGCCAACGTCATCATCACCAACAACGGCGCCGTGAAGGTGATGGACTTCGGCATCGCCCGCGCGCTGCACGGCGCGTCGACGACGATGACGCAGACCGGCATGGTCATGGGCACCCCCCAGTACCTCTCGCCGGAGCAGGCGCTCGGCAAGGCCGTCGACCACCGCTCCGACCTGTACGCGACCGGCTGCCTCCTCTACGAACTGCTCGCGCTGCGCCCGCCGTTCACCGGCGAGACCCCGCTGTCGGTGGTCTACCAGCACGTGCAGGACATCCCGACGCCCCCGTCCGAGGTCTCCGACGCCGCGCCGCCGGAGCTGGACGGCCTGGTGATGCGCTCGCTGGCCAAGGAGCCCGACGACCGCTTCCAGACCGCCGAGGAGATGCGCGGGCTGGTGCAGTACGGGCTCCAGATGCTGTACGACCAGGGCGGTCACACCGGCACCTGGAACACCGGCCCGGTCGACATGCACGACGGCCGGCACACCCCCGCGGCCGGGATGGCCGGCACGGCCGTGCTGCCCCACCCCGACCACGGCGCCGGTACGGCGCAGATCCCGCAGCCGATCCTGCCCGCCGGGTACGGCGGCGGCGACGACGGCGGCTTCGAGGGCCACGGCAACCGCGGCAGCGGCCGGGGCAAGCTGTGGGTCCTGGCCGTGCTCGCCGTGATCGCCGTGGCGGCCGGCGTGGCGCTGGCGCTCAACGGGTCCGACAAGGGCGGCGGCGGTGGCACGGACACCGACAAGTCGCCGAGCGTGTCGCAGAGCACCGAGGACGAGCGCTCGAGCCCGTCCCCGAGCGACGAGCCGTCGGACGAGCCGACGGACACGGACACCGACGGGGGCACGGTCGGCGGCGGCACGGGCGGTGACTGGACCCCGTCGTACGAGCCGTCGTACACGCCGTCCCAGACACCGTCGGGGGAGCCGACGGGCGGTGAGCCGACCGGTGGTGAGCCGACGGGCGGTGACACGACGCCGTCGGGGGAGCCCACGGGCGGTGAGCCGACCGGTGGTGGCGAGCCCACGGGCGGTGAGCCGACGGGCGGTGGCACCGGCGGTCCGGGCGGGGCCGACGGCGGCGCTGACGGCGGCACGGCCGACGGCGGCACCACGGGCGGCTGAGCGACGGCACACCGCGGTCCCAAACGCGCGTGCGGCCCCGAACCGGGCTCCACGCGCGTGTGCGTTCAGGTGGCTTCGGCGCGCGTGCCAGGGAGACTCCACGCGTGCGTTCAGGCCAGGTCCGGGAACGGGCCCCCCGGCGCCCCGTCCGCCGAATGCACCGTCCCGAACTCCGGCACGATCCGCAGGTACACCGGCTCGAACGGCACCCCGTCCACGCGGACCGGTGCCGGGCCGAACCGTTCGATCTCGGCGTCCGTCGGCTCGTACGCCTCGCAGTGGCCCACCACCTGTACGGCCCACAGGCCCTCGCCCGGCCGCGCGGAGCCGAGGTTGTCCGCGCCGTACGCGACCACGCTGCCGATGCACGCCCGGTGGTAGCCGCAACTGCGCGGCATCCGCAGCAGTACCCGGCCGTCGGCCACGATGTGCCGGGCGGAGGCGAGGAAGGGCAGCGCGCGCATGCTGGTGGCCGCCCGTCCGTAGGCGGTACGGGCGAGCAGGCCGACGGCGAGCCGGTCCTGGGAGGGCCGGTCCTGGGAGGGCCGGCGGGGGGACGGACGGGAGGGCGCGCGGGAGGCCATGTCCTCACTCTGCGCGACCCGGACCGCCACGGACAGGGCCGCCCGCCCCGGCGCGAGGGGACGTAAGTCCCGAATACGTACCCCGTCCCGAATACGTGCCCCGCCGGTCCGGGACCGGCTGTGCCGTCAGTCCTTGCCGGCCTGGATCCGGGCCACGTACGCCGCCGCCTGGGAACGCCGCTGCATTCCGAGTTTGGACAGCAGGCTGGAAACGTAATTCTTGATCGTCTTTTCGGCGAGGTGCAGCCGCTCGCCGATCGCCCGGTTGGTCAGGCCCTCGCCGATCAGGTCCAGGATGCGGCGCTCCTGCTCGGTGAGGCGGGCCAGCCGCTCGTCGGTGCGGGTGCCGCCGCCGTCGCGCAGCCGCTCCAGCACGCGCGCGGTGGCGACCGGGTCGAGCAGGGACCTGCCCGCGGCGACGTCCCGGACGGCCGTCAGCAGCTCGCCGCCCCGGATGTCCTTGAGGACGTACCCGGCGGCGCCCGCCATGATCGCGTCGAAGAGGGCCTCGTCGTCCGCGAAGGACGTGAGCATCAGGCAGCGGACGGTCTCGTCCCGGGAGCGGATGTCGCGGCAGACCTCGACACCGCTGCCGTCGGGGAGCCGGACGTCCAGCACGGCCACGTCCGGACGGGTGGCCGGGACGCGGGCCAGCGCGTCGGCCGCCGTGCCGGCCTCGCCGACGACCTGCATGTCGGCCTCGCCGGCGAGGAGATCGTGGACACCGCGGCGCACGACCTCGTGGTCATCGAGGAGAAATACCCGGATTGGCCCATTTTGATGCACGGGGTCAGTCTCACACACGAACTCTTCCCGTGCCCGGGGTGGCCGGGATAACGTGCCGTTGTTCCGGCCCCCTGCAAGGCTGTGACCAGTAGCTGTTCCCGACTTCGCCGATTTACTTGGAAATCCAAGCAAAAACGCAGGTCAGGAAGGGTTTCACAGAAATGTGCGGCACTGGGTAACGTGCTTCGTGCAGGGCGCTCGCCGGGGCACCTGTCACGCCTGTTCCCGACCGAGCCGCACCCACCCCGTGTGTCCGGCAGGAAAACAGGTGAGCCGCACTGGCACCCGGCGAACCCGGGGAGCCGGACCGACGGAGGAGCACACGTGACCGTGGAGAGCACTGCCGCGCGCCAGCCGCGACGCAGCGCCGGAGGCAAGGCCGGCACCACCGGCACCAAGAGCACCACCAGCACCGAAGGCACCAAAGGCACCACCAAGCGCACCGGCACCACCGGTACCAAGGGCACCGGTACCAAGCGCACCACCGGCCGCGGCACCGCCCGCACCGCCAAGGGCACCGGGAGCGCGGAGCCGCAGCTCGTACAGCTGCTGACGCCCGAGGGCAAGCGCGTCAAGAACGCCGAGTACGACCCGTACGTCGCCGACATCACCCCTGACGAGCTGCGCGGCCTGTACCGCGACATGGTGCTCACCCGGCGGTTCGACGCCGAGGCCACCTCGCTTCAGCGCCAGGGGGAGCTGGGCCTGTGGGCCTCCCTGCTCGGCCAGGAGGCCGCCCAGATCGGCTCCGGACGCGCCACCCGCGAGGACGACTACGTCTTCCCGACCTACCGCGAGCACGGCGTCGCCTGGTGCCGCGGGGTGAACCCGGCCAATCTGCTCGGCATGTTCCGCGGTGTGAACAACGGCGGCTGGGACCCGAACGGCAACAACTTCCACCTGTACACGATCGTCATCGGCTCGCAGGCCCTGCACGCCACCGGCTACGCCATGGGCGTCGCCAAGGACGGCGCGGACTCCGCCGTGATCGCCTACTTCGGCGACGGCGCCTCCAGCCAGGGCGACGTCAGCGAGGCGTTCAACTTCGCGGCCGTCTACAACGCCCCCGTGGTGTTCTTCTGCCAGAACAACCAGTGGGCCATCTCGGAGTCCAACGAGAAGCAGACCCGCGTGCCGCTCTACCAGCGCGCCCAGGGCTTCGGCTTCCCGGGCGTCCGCGTGGACGGCAACGACGTGATCGCGTCCCTCGCGGTCACCCGCTGGGCCCTGGAGCGGGCGCGGCGCGGCGAGGGCCCGGCGCTGATCGAGGCGTGGACCTACCGCATGGGCGCCCACACCACCTCGGACGACCCGACCCGCTACCGCCACGACGACGAGCGCGCCGCCTGGGAGGCCAAGGACCCGCTGCTGCGCCTTCGCCGCCACCTGGAGGCCGCAAACCACGCGGACGAGGGATTCTTCGGGGAACTCGAGGCCGAGAGCGAGGCGTTGGGCAAGCGAGTGCGCGAAGCGGTCCGTGCCATGCCCGACCCGGACCGGTTCGCCATCTTCGAGAACGTGTACGCGGACGGGCACGCGCTCGTCGACGAGGAGCGGGCGCAGTTCGCCGCCTACCAGGCGTCCTTCACGGACGCGAAGGGGGTCTGATCATGGCCGTGGAGAAGATGGCCCTGGCCAAGGCGGTCAACGAGTCGCTGCGCCACGCCCTGGAGGCCGACCCGAAGGTCCTCGTCATGGGCGAGGACGTCGGCAAGCTCGGCGGTGTCTTCCGGGTGACGGACGGCTTGCAGAAGGACTTCGGCGAGAGCCGCGTCATCGACACCCCGCTCGCCGAGTCCGGCATCGTCGGCACGGCGATCGGCCTGGCCCTGCGGGGCTACCGCCCGGTGGTGGAGATCCAGTTCGACGGCTTCGTCTTCCCGGCGTACGACCAGATCGTCACGCAGCTCGCGAAGATGCACGCCCGCTCGCTGGGCAAGGTCAAGCTGCCGGTCGTCGTCCGCATCCCCTACGGCGGCGGCATCGGTGCCGTGGAACACCACTCGGAGTCCCCCGAGGCGCTGTTCGCGCACGTGGCGGGCCTGAAGGTGGTCAGCCCCTCCAACGCCTCCGACGCGTACTGGATGATGCAGCAGGCCATCCAGAGCGACGACCCGGTGATCTTCTTCGAGCCCAAGCGCCGCTATTGGGACAAGGGCGAGGTCAACACCGAGGCGATCCCGGACCCGCTGCACACCGCGCGCGTGGTCCGTGAGGGCACCGACCTGACCCTGGCCGCCTACGGCCCGATGGTGAAGCTCTGCCAGGAGGTGGCCACCGCCGCCGCCGAGGAGGGCCGCTCCCTGGAGGTGCTGGACCTCCGCTCGGTCTCGCCGATCGACTTCGACGCGATCCAGGCCTCCGTGGAGAAGACCCGCCGGCTGGTCGTGGTCCACGAGGCGCCGGTCTTCTTCGGCTCCGGTGCCGAGATCGCCGCGCGCATCACGGAGCGCAGCTTCTACCACCTGGAGGCCCCGGTGCTCCGGGTCGGCGGCTACCACGCGCCGTACCCGCCGGCCCGCCTGGAGGAGGAGTACCTGCCCGACCTGGACCGGGTGCTCGATGCCGTCGACCGCTCGCTGGCGTACTGAGGAGAGGGTCGTGACGACGATGACTGAAGGGTCCGTGCGCGAGTTCAAGATGCCCGACGTGGGCGAGGGACTCACCGAGGCCGAGATCCTCAAGTGGTACGTCCAGCCGGGCGACACGGTCACCGACGGCCAGGTGGTGTGCGAGGTCGAGACCGCGAAGGCGGCCGTCGAGCTGCCCATCCCGTACGACGGGGTGGTCCGCGCGCTGCACTTCCCCGAGGGCACCACCGTGGACGTGGGCACGGCGATCATCGCCGTGGACGTCGCGGGCGGTGCCGGGGCCCCGGCGCAGGAGCCGGTGGCGGACGAGCCGGCGGCGCCGCAGACCGCGGGGTCCGCGGAGGAGGAGCCCAAGCCGGAGGGCCGCCAGCCGGTCCTGGTCGGCTACGGAGTCGCCACCTCCTCGACCCGCCGCCGCCCCCGCAAGGGCCCGGAGATCCCGGCCAAGGAGGCGTCGGCCGCGCTCCAGACCGAGCTGAACGGCCACGGTCCGGCACCGGCGGCCCAGACCGCCCCTGCGGCCCCCACCGCCCCCGAGGCTCCGGCCGCCCCTGTGGCTCCGGCCGTCTCGGTCCCCGCGGCCGAGGGCGGGCGTCCGCTGGCCAAGCCCCCGGTCCGCAAGCTCGCCAAGGACCTGGGCGTCGACCTGGCGACGGTCACCCCGACCGGCCCGGGCGGCATCATCACCCGCGAGGACGTGCACGCGGCGGCCGAGCCGCAGCAGGCCCCGCAGGCGCCCCGGGCCCCGCAGCCGGAGGCGGCCCCGCAGCCCGCCGCCGCGCCCTCGGCCGCGCCGGTGACGTACGACGCGGCGCGAGAGACCCGTGTCCCGGTCAAGGGCGTCCGCAAGGCGACGGCGGCGGCGATGGTCGGCTCCGCGTTCACGGCGCCGCACGTCACGGAGTTCGTGACGGTCGACGTGACCCGCACGCTGAAGCTGGTCGAGGAGCTGAAGCAGGACAAGGAGTTCGCCGGCCTGCGGGTGAACCCCCTCCTGCTGATCGCCAAGGCGCTGCTGGTGGCGATCAGGCGCAATCCCGACATCAACGCCTCCTGGGACGAGGCGGCCCAGGAGATCGTGGTCAAGCACTACGTCAACCTGGGCATCGCGGCGGCGACCCCGCGCGGTCTCATCGTCCCGAACATCAAGGACGCCCACGCCAAGACCCTGCCGCAACTGGCCGAGTCCCTGGGCGAACTGGTGTCCACGGCCCGGGAGGGCAAGACCTCCCCGGCGGCGATGCAGGGCGGCACGGTGACCATCACCAACGTCGGCGTCTTCGGCGTGGACACGGGCACGCCGATCCTCAACCCCGGCGAGTCCGCGATCCTCGCGGTCGGCGCGATCAAGCCCCAGCCGTGGGTTCACAAGGGCAAGGTGAAGCCGCGTCAGGTGACCACCCTGGCCCTGAGCTTCGACCACCGCCTGGTGGACGGGGAGCTGGGCTCGAAGGTGCTGGCCGACGTGGCGGCGATCCTGGAGCAGCCCAAGCGGCTGATCACCTGGGCGTAGCGGACGCACACCCGGCAGAACGGAGCCGCGCCTCCCGCAAGGGAGCCGCGGCTCCGTCCCGTTCCCGCTCCGGGCACCGAGAGCGGGATCCGGGACGCTCAGCCGAGGGTCTTGAAGGCGTGGTCCAGCATCTTCTTCGCGTCCGTGGCGCGCTGGCCGGACGACGTCGAGGCGAGGACCGTGCCGATCACCGTCCTGCCGTTCCGGGTCGCGGCGAAGACCAGGCAGTACTTGGCCTCGGGGCCGGAGCCGGTCTTGACGCCGATGGTGCCGCTGTAGCTGCCGAGCAGCGGGTTGGTGTTGACCCACGGCGCCATCGTGCGCGTGCCGCCGGACTTGGTGACCGTCTTCGCCGTGTACTTCTTCGTCTGCACGACCGTGCGGAACGTGGAGTTCTTCAGCGCGGTGCCGGCCAGTTTCGTCAGGTCGCGCGGGGTGGAGTAGTTGGCGCCCTTGCCGATGCCGTCGAACGAGTCGAAGTGGGTGTTCTTCAACCCCAGGGTGCGCGCGGTGGAGTTCATCGTGCCGATGAACGACTTCACCCGGGCCGCCCGGGTCTTGCCGGTGCCGAACTTGTCGGCGAGCGCGTAGGCCGCGTCGCAGCCGGAGGGCAGCATCAGGCCGTAGAGCAGCTGGCGGACGGTGACCTTGTCGCCGACGATCAGCTTGGCGTTCGAGGCCCAGTTGTTGTCGACGATGTAGTCGCTGTAGGCCTTCTGGATCGTGACCTTGCTGTTCAGGTCGAGCTTCGGCTGCCGGAGCACCACCAGCGCGGTCATGATCTTGGTGGTGGAGCCGGTGGAGCGGCGGGTGTCGGCGGCCTTGCCGTAGAGCGTCCTGCCGTTCGCGCCGTTCATCGTGTAGCCGCCCTTTGCGGCGATCGCCGGCGGCTTGGGTGCCGCGGGTGCCGTGGGCGCGGCCTGTGCGGGCACCGCGGTGAGGACTCCGGTGGCGAGCACCGCGCCGGTGGTCATGGCGACGGCGGTGGCTCGGCGCAGCCGGACGCCCGGAATGACATGGTTCACGTGTGATACCCCGATTGTCGTGAAGGCCCCTGCTGTGCGCCCGAGTTCAGGTCGTGGTCATGCGGGCGTATGGGGGCGCACCTGTGGGACTCACGAAGTGGGTCGATGGTTGTGCCGGTGCCTGCGTCGGCGTCGGCGAGGGGTGCGTCCGCATGCTGGACCGCGCTCCGCTTGTGTACCTGTTGTATCTATCCTGTCCGCATGACCATGGCCGTGAAGCAACCGCCCGCCGCCGACCGCGTCTACACCCATGTCAAGCAGGGTGTGCTGGAGCGCCGCTACGAGGGCGGGACGCTGCTCACCGAGGGCGAGCTGGCCGAGGCCGTGGGCGTCTCGCGCACACCGGTGCGCGAGGCGCTGCTGCGGCTGGAGGTCGAAGGCCTGATCCGGCTCTACCCGAAGAAGGGCGCCCTGGTGCTGCCGGTCTCCGCCCAGGAGATCGCCGACGTGGTGGAGACCCGGCTGCTGGTCGAGGAGCACGCCGCCAGAAAGGCCGTACCGGCACCGCCGGGGCTCATCGAACGGCTGGAGGAACTGCTCGCCCGGCAGCGGCAGCAGGCCGCCGCGGGCGACCTGGCCGGGGCCGCCGTCACCGACCGCTGCTTTCACGCCGAGATCGTCCGCAGCGGCGGCAACGAGATCCTCTCCCGCCTCTACGACCAGCTCCGCGACCGGCAGCTGCGCATGGGCGTCGCCGTGATGCACTCCCACCCCGACCGGATCGCCAAGACCCTCGCCGAGCACGCCGAGATCCTCGACGCCCTGCGCTCGGGGGACGCCGAGCGGGCGGTGGGCATCGTCCACCGGCACGTCGGCTGGTTCTCGAACCTGGCCCGGGGGGAGGTCCGATGAGCGGCTCGGGGAGCCTGCCCGGCGATCCTCCGGGCGGCCGGCGCGCGATCGCCCGGAGCCTGCCCGGCGATCCTCCGGGCGGCCGGCGCGCGATCGCCGTCTGGGGCATCGGCGTCGCCGTCTACTTCGTCGCCGTCATCTTCCGTACGTCGCTGGGGGTGGCCGGCCTCGACGCCGCCGACCGGTTCCACGTCAACGCCTCGGCGCTGTCCACCTTCTCCATCCTCCAGCTGCTGGTCTACGCGGGCATGCAGATACCCGTCGGCCTGCTGGTCGACCGGCTCGGCACCAAGCGGGTGCTGACCATCGGCGTGGTGCTGTTCACGGTGGGGCAGCTCGGCTTCGCGCTCTCCCCCTCGTACGGCATGGCGCTGGCCTCGCGGGCGCTGCTCGGCTGCGGCGACGCGATGACGTTCATCAGCGTGCTGCGGCTGGGCACCCGCTGGTTCCCGGCGCGGCGCGGGCCCCTGGTCGCGCAGCTCGCCGGGCTCGTGGGCATGGCGGGCAACCTGGTCTCCACGCTCGTCCTGGCCCGGCTGCTGCACGGGATCGGCTGGACGCAGGCGTTCGCGGGCAGCTCGCTGGCGGGCGTGGTGGTGCTGGTCCTGCTGCTGCTCTTCCTCAAGGACCATCCCGAGGGCCACGAACCGGAGCCGGTCCCGCACCAGGGCGCCGCGTACGTGCGGCGGCAGATCGCCGCGTGCTGGCGGGAGCCGGGGACCCGGCTGGGGCTGTGGGTGCACTTCACCACGCAGTTCCCGGCGATGGTCTTCCTGCTGCTGTGGGGGATGCCGTTCCTGGTTCAGGCGCAGGGGCTGTCCCGGGCCGCCGCCGGGGAACTGCTCACCCTGGTCGTGCTCTCCAACATGGCCATCGGCCTGGTCTACGGCCAGATCGTCGCCCGGCACCACGGGGCGCGGCTGCCGCTGGCCCTGGGCACGGTGGGGACGACGGCCGCCCTGTGGGCCGCGACGCTCGCCCACCCCGCCGGGCGGGCGCCGATGTGGCTGCTGGTCGTGCTGTGCGCGGTGCTGGGCGCCTGCGGCCCGGCGTCGATGATCGGCTTCGACTTCGCGCGGCCGGCGAATCCGCCGGAGCGGCAGGGGACGGCGTCCGGGATCACGAACATGGGTGGCTTCGTCGCGTCGATGACCACCCTGTTCGCGGTCGGGCTGCTGCTGGACGCCACCGGGGACGACTACACCGTCGCCTTCTCCTCCGTCTTCGTGCTCCAGGCGCTCGGCGTGACGCAGATCCTGCGGTTGCGGAAGCGGGCGGCGCGCAGGGAGCGGGAGCGGCTGGTGGCGAGCCGGGTGGAGACGGTGCACGTTCCGGTGTAGGCACCCCGGCCCGACGCCGGCCTCGCCGGGGGCTGCCCGCGTCTACTTGGTGACCGTGAAGTTTCTCAGGATCGCCGACGCCAGGTCCTGGTCGCCCTCCGTCTTCACACGGTCGGTGACCGCCTCGGGCGTCACCCGGCCGCAGGCCAGACGGACGTAGGTCTCCCAGTCGAGGGTGAGGGTGACGGCCGGGCCGAGGGCGGGGGCCGTTTCGAGGGTGCCGCGGCCCTGGATGTCGACGCGGACCGTGCGCAGGAACTCGACCGGGCCGTGCACGTCGACGACGACGGCCGAGCTGCGGGGCGCGCTCGCCTCTTCGGCGACGATGCGCGGGAGTTCGGCGAGCAGCACGTCGCGGGCGACGTGGGCGCCGGGCGAGTCGAGGTTGCCCGGGCGGCCGAGGGCGGTGCGCAGGTCCTGTTCGTGCGCCCACACGTCGAAGGCGTGCCGGCGCATGGACTCCTCCAGCGTCAGTTCGACGCCGAGCGGGCCGCGCACCTTGGTGCCGGGGTCGCGGGACTCGTTCCGCAGCTGGCGGTTGCGGCGGATGATCGTGTACTCCAGCTCGGACGTCATCTCGGGCGCCGTGTGGTGGCGGCGGACGTCGACCTGCATCTCCATGTACCGCTGGTGGTCGTTGGTGACGTGGAAGAGGTCGCGCGGGAGCGTGTGGATGGGGCGCGGGTCGCCGAGCATCTCGCAGTCCAGGCCGATGACGTGGGAGACCACGTCGCGCACCGACCAGCCCGGGCACGGTGTCCGGCGGTTCCACTCCGCCTCCGCAAGCGGCTGGACCAGCTCGGATATCGCCTCGATGGAGTGAGTCCAGGCGTCGGCGTAGGGCTGGAGGGTGGGATGCAGACTCACGGAACGGGACCCCTCGGCGGTCGGTACACGGGCAGGTTGTGGCGGCGGTGCCAGTGGGAGGTGGCGGTGGCTGCAGTCGGCGGGCGTCTTGAGACGTTAAGTTACGCTGCCCCGCGGCACCCTGGCAGTGCTTTCGTGTGACGATCGTAGGGCCCGGGTGGCAGCCTGTGGGGAAGGCCATGTTGACGGCTCGAATGCCAGGACGGTGGTAGTGTGCGCGCCTCTTTGATCCAGATCGCCGTGGACGAGGACGAATCGGTCGAATCGCGCCGCAGCCGCGCGGCCGGGCTCGTCCGGGACCAGGCGGGCGCCGATCTCGTCGTGCTGCCGGAGCTGTGGACCACCGGCGCGTTCGCCTACGAGGCCTTCGCCGCCGAGGCCGAGCCGCTTCAGGGGCCGACCTTCGAGACGATGGCCAAGGCGGCGAGCGACGCGGGCGTGTGGCTGCACGCCGGGTCGGTCCCCGAGCGCGCGCCGTCCGAGGACGGCTCCGCGGGCGAGGGCGCCCTCTACAACACCTCTCTCGTCTTCTCCCCCTCCGGTGAGCTGGCCGCCGCCTACCGCAAGATCCACCGCTTCGGCTTCGACAAGGGCGAGGCCGTGCTGATGGGGGCGGGGCGGGAGCTGGTGACCGTACGCCTGCCGGGGACGACCCTCGGCGTGGCGACCTGTTACGACCTCCGTTTCCCCGAACTCTTCCGCGGTCTCGTCGCCGCCGGTGCCGAGACCCTCGTCGTCCCGGCGGGCTGGCCGGAGCGCCGCCGGTCCCACTGGACGCTGCTGGCTCAGGCGCGGGCGGTGGAGAACCAGGCGTTCGTCCTCGCGTGTGGAACGGCCGGGACGCACGCCGGAGTTCCGCAGGCCGGTCACTCGATCGTGGTCGATCCGTGGGGCGAGGTGCTGGCCGAGGCCGGCTCCGGCGAGGAGGTCCTCACGGTGGAGTTCGACCCGGCGAAGGTCGCGACGACCCGCGAGCAGTTCCCGGCCCTGAAGGACCGTGTGCTGGGCCTGGAACCGCCGCGCCGGTGACCTGTGACGGTGAACCACGCCGGGGCGTCACCTCCGGCGCGGGTCACGTCGCCGGTCACCGGGGGCGTGGAGCGTCCGGCGTCAGTCGTCGTCCTCCCGTTCCTTCTCCGCGAGGTGGATCACGCAGACCGTGAGCGCGATCAGCAGCGCCGGGTCGGCGTCGTCCCGGACGACGTCGACGCCGTAGGTGTCCCGCAGCGTCAGCCAGCGCCGCGACACCACCGCCAGCAGCTCACCGTCGTACTCGATGGCGAACTCGCGGTCGAGGATCTTGCCGCTGACGTCCAGCTCGTTGCCGTCGGCGAGAGACACCCGGTAGTGGTTGCGCAGCAGCGACAGCCGCTTGCGCCGGATGGTCGCGAGCGGTTCGCCGCCGCGCTGGATCACCATGGTGTCCCGCAGCGCGAACATCTTCTGGTGGATGTCGATCAGCACCCGGCCCCGGGCGTCCTTCAGCTCCCAGGTGTCCCGCAGCCGCATCGCCTTGCCGTCCACGAGGAACGCCTTGTTCCCCTGGTCGTCCTCGATCCAGTAGTCGTCGCCGAAGCCGAGGAGCCGGTCGTACACGAGGAATCTCATGCGGTGATCGCTTCCCCCGCCCCCGGTCCGAAACGCCGCCGGTAGGCCGACGGGCTGAGCCCCGTCTCCCGCCGCAGCCGGGCCCGCAGGTTCGCGGCCGTGCCCAGCCCGCACCGGGCCGCCACCACGTCCAGTCGCTCCTCCCCGCGCTCGATCAGCCGCCGCGCGAGGGTCACGCGCTCGGCGGTCAGCCACGCGAGCGGCGTCGTCCCGAGCTGGGCGTGGAAGCGCCGGTGCAGCGTGGCCGGGGAGACCGAGGCGCGGGCCGCCAGGTCCGCGACCGTCAGCGGACGGTCCAGCCGCTCCTGCGCCCACGCCAGTACCGGTGCCAGCGAGGTGTCGGGCACCTCCGGCACCGGCCGCTCCACGAACTGGCGTTGCCCGCCGTCCCGGTGCGCGGCGAACACCAGCCGCCGCGAGACGGCGTTGGCGATCTCGGCGCCGTGGTCCTGCCGCCACAGGTGGAGACCCAGGTCGAGGGCGGCGGCGCTGCCCGCGGCCGTGAGGATCCCGCCCTCGTCCACGAAGAGCACGTCCGGCTCGAGCACGACCTCCGGGTGCAGCGCGCGGAAGGACTCCGCCCACATCCAGTGGGTCGTCGCCCGGCGCCCCTGAAGCAGCCCGGCCTCGGCGAGGGCGAAGGTGCCGGTGCAGAAGCTCACCACGCGGGCGCCACGCGCGTGCGTGCGGCGGATCGCGTCCAGGACGGCCTCCCCGCGGGGGACGACGTTGTCGGGACGGCCCGGTACGACGAGGGTGTCGGCGTCGTCCGCCGCCTCCAGGCCCGGCACGCCGGTCAGGGTGAAGAAGCCGTGGTTCATCCGCACCTCGGGCTCCGGCGTGCACAACGTCACCTCGTACAGCGGTCCGTCGAGCCGCAGCTCGGGTCGCGGCAGCCCGAACAGCTCGGTGGCGACACCCACCTCGAACGGGTTGGTGCCCTCGTCGACGATCACCGCCACGCGGTGCGGACGCGCGGCCGAGGAGGAGTGAGAGGTTCCTTGCGGCATGTGCGATTCCTAGCACTCGTGCGGGGCGCGCGGTACCCCGAGGATGACCGCATGACCCAGGAACCGATCCCGACGCCTCAGGAGCCGACCTCGACGACCCGGGATCCGATCTCGACGCCACGGGAACCGATCTCGCTCGCCGCCGCGCTGGCCTCCTTCGACGAGGAGTGGAGCCCTCGCATCGTCACCGCCGTCAACGACTACGACGTCCGCGTCGCCAAGGTCGAGGGCGAGCACGTCTGGCACGTGCACGACCACACCGACGAGTTCTTCCTCGTCCTCGACGGGGAACTGCACATCGCCCTGCGCGAGGCGGCCGGCGAGCGCACGGTGGTCCTGCCGCGGGGCGCGGTCTTCACGGTCCCGCGCGGCACGGAACACAAGCCGTACGCCCCCGCCCCCACGGCCATCCTGCTGTTCGAGCCGACCGGCACCCTCACGGTGGGCGACCGGCACGACGAGGTACCGGACCATGTGGACGCGACTACAGGGCACACGCTGGGCTGATGACAGGGCACACGCTGGGCCGATGACCGGCCGGGGGCCCGTCCGGTGACCACCGGGGCGGGCGCTCGTCCGGTTGTCGGTGGCGGGTGGCACTCTTGATCCATGAGCGATTCATCCCCGGCGCCGGCCCCGCGGCGCGTCCGTGTCCGAGCCCCCGAGCTGGTCGGCAAGGGCGGCTGGCTGAACACGGGAGGGAAGCAGTACACCCTCGCCGACCTGCGGGGACGCATCGTCGTCCTGGATTTCTGGACCTTCTGCTGCATCAACTGCCTGCACGTCCTGGACGAACTGCGCGAACTGGAGGACAAGCACCGCGACACCGTGGTGATCGTCGGGGTGCACTCGCCGAAGTTCGTCCACGAGGCCGAGCACGGCGCCGTCGTCGACGCCGTCGAGCGGTACGGCGTGGACCACCCCGTGCTGGACGACCCGGAGCTGGCCACCTGGAAGCAGTACGCGGTGCGGGCCTGGCCCACACTGGTCGTGATCGACCCGGAGGGGTACGTCGTCGCCCAGCACGCCGGGGAGGGGCACGCGCACGCGATCGAGCGGCTGGTCGAGGAGCTGGAGGCCGAGCACGAGGCGAAGGGCACCCTGCGCCGCGGCGACGGCCCGTACGTGGCGCCCGAGCCGGAGCCGACCACGCTCCGCTTCCCCGGCAAGGCCCTCCTGCTGCCCTCCGGGACGTTCCTGGTCAGCGACACCACCCGGCACCAGCTGGTGGAGCTGGCCCAGGACGGGGAGAGCGTCGTGCGGCGCATCGGTTCCGGCGCCCGGGGCTTCGCGGACGGCCCGGCCGGCACCGCCGCCTTCAGCGAACCGCAGGGTCTCGCCCTGCTCGACGACGGCTCCGTGGTCGTCGCCGACACCGTCAACCACGCCCTGCGGCGCCTCGACCCCGCCACCGGCGAGGTGACCACCCTGGCCGGCACCGGCCGCCAGTGGATGCAGGGGGAGCCCACCCGTGGGCCCGCCCGCGAGGTCAGCCTCTCCTCGCCGTGGGACGTCGCGTGGTGGCAGGGCAGGGTATGGATCGCCATGGCCGGCGTCCACCAGCTGTGGGCGTACGACCCGGCCACCGGCGAGGTCGCGGCCACGGCGGGCACGACCAACGAGGGGCTGGTGGACGGCCCCGGCGACCAGGCGTGGTTCGCGCAGCCGTCCGGGCTCGCGGCGACGCCCGAGCGACTGTGGCTCGCCGACTCCGAGACGTCCGCCCTGCGCTGGGTGGACGGCGACGGAGCGGTGCACACGGCCGTCGGCACCGGGCTGTTCGACTTCGGCCACCGCGACGGCGCCGCGGGACAGGCCCTTCTCCAGCATCCGCTGGGGGTGACGGCGCTGCCGGACGGCTCGGTGGCCGTCAGCGACACCTACAACCACGCGCTGCGCCGCTACGACCCGGCGACCGGTGAGGTGACCACCCTCGCCACCGATCTGCGCGAGCCCAGCGACGCGGTGCTCGTCGGCGGGGACGTCGTGGTCGTCGAGTCGGCCCGGCACCGGCTGACCCGGCTCCGGCTGCCGGAGGAGGCGGTGCGCGTCGAGGCCGTCGCCCACCGCACGCGACGGGAGGCGACCGAGGTGGCCCCGGGCGCGCTGCGGCTGGACGTGGTCTTCGAGGCGCCGGCCGGCCAGAAGCTGGACACGCGGTACGGCCCGTCGACGCGGCTGCTGGTGTCGGCGACCCCGCCCGAGCTGCTGCTGCACGGCGAGGGCGCGGGAACCGAGCTGTCCCGCGCCCTGGAGCTGAACCCCGCCGTCGGGGAGGGCGTCCTGCACGTCTCCGCGATGGCGGCGTCCTGCGACGACGACCCGGCTGGGGGCACCTCCCAGTCGAAGACCGGGGGAGAGTACCCGGCCTGCCATGTGCACCAGCAGGACTGGGGCGTGCCGGTCCGCCTCACCGAGGGCGGCGCGGACCGGCTGCCGCTGGTGCTGGCGGGGATGGACGCCTGACCTGCCGTAAGCACCGTGACCGTGGGCACTGAAGGCACCGTAGGCACCGCGAACATCGTGCGCTCCGCAGGCGTCAGACGCCGTAGCCGTCGCTGTAGCCGTCGCGGCGGTGGGTGTGGGGAGCCGCCGGGTCCTCGACGACCGGGGTGGTCGGCGGCACCACCACGCGCCTGCGCCGGGCGATGCTGCTGAAGGTCGCGACGCCGATCAGGCCGACGATCATCAGGATGACGCCGACCAGGTCGAGATTGACGCCCCGCATGTCCCAGTCGGTCGCGAACGTGAGGATGGCTCCCACGGCGATGAGGATGATGCACCCGCCGAGGCCCATGAGTGTCGCCTCCCTGTCGGTCCGATCGCGCCGGGCTCTCCGGCCGATCCGGTTCCGGTCGGGTACCCCCGGTGTCAACCCCCATGCCGCGGCGGGCCGTTCCCCCACGGGTCCGGCCGCTCGCGGGCCGCGTCCCGGCTAGCCGTCCAGGAACGCCACCAGCGAGTTCGCGAGCAGATGCGGGTCGTCGACGCCGCACAACTCCCGGGCGCTGTGCATCGACAGGATGGCCACGCCGATGTCGACGGTGCGGATTCCGTGCCGGGCGGCGGTGATCGGGCCGATCGTGGTGCCGCAGGGCATGGAGTTGTTGGAGACGAAGGACTGGAAGGGCACGTTCGCCTTCTCGCAGGCGGCGGCCCACACCGCGCGGCCCGAACCGTCCGTGGCGTAGCGGTTGTTGACGTTGACCTTGAGGATCGGGCCGCCGTTGACGCGGGGGTGGTGCGTCGGGTCGTGGCGCTCGGCGTAGTTGGGGTGCACGGCGTGGCCGGTGTCCGAGGACAGGCAGACGGTGCCGGCGAAGGCCCGCGCCCGGTCCTCGTAGGAGCCTCCCCGGGCGAACACCGAGCGCTCCAGGACCGTGCCGAGCAGCGGACCGTCGGCGCCCGTGTCCGACTGGGAGCCGTTCTCCTCGTGGTCGAAGGCGGCCAGGACGGGGATGTACGACAGGCCCCGGTCGGCCGTGGCCAGCGCGGCCAGCGCGGCGGTGCCCGCGTGGACGGAGAGCAGGTTGTCCATGCGCGGGCCGGCCACCAGCTCCTTGTCGCGGCCCAGGTACGCCGGCGGCTCGACGGAATGCACCATCAGGTCCCAGCCGGTCACCTCGCCCGCCGGGATGCCCGCGGTCTCCTCGAGGAAGGCGATGAGGTCGCCGTCGCGGACGTCGTCGCCGAGGCCCCAGACGGGCTGGAGGTGGCGCTGCTTGTCCAGCTTGAGGCCCTCCGAGGAGACCGTGCGGTCCAGGTGGATGGCGAGCTGGGGGACGCGGAGCAGCGGCCGGTCGACGTTGACCAGGCGCGTGGAGCCGTCGCGCAGCGTCAGCCGGCCGGCCAGGCCCAGATCGCGGTCGAGCCAGGAGTTCATCAGCGGCCCGCCGTACACCTCCACGGCGACCTGGCGCCAGCCGTGCGACCCGCTGTCGGGCCGCGGCTTGACGCGCAGGTTGGGGGAGTCGGTGTGCGCGCCGACGATCCGGAAGGGGGTGTGCGGCCGGGCGCCCTCGGGGACGTACCACGCCACGATCGCACCGCCGCGCAGCACGTACTTGCCGCCGGCCGTCCCGTCCCAGGCGTCCGTCTCGGCGACCTGCCGGAAGCCGGCCTTCTCCAGCCGCTCGGCGGCGCCCGCCACGGCGTGGTACGGCGTGGGGCTCGCCGCCAGGAAGGACATCAGGTCGTCGGTGTGGCCGCGGTCGAAGCGGGGAGGTTCGCTCATGGGTTCACCTTAACGACGGACCCGGGCCCGCTTCCCGTCTCCGGCGCCGGTGAGGGCCCGCCCGCGGTCCCCGCGTCCGCTCACGGGGCGATGTTGTGGTTCAGGCGGAAGAGGTTGCCGGGGTCGTAGCGGCGTTTGACGGCCGTCAGCCGGTCGTAGTTCTGGCGGTAGCTGGCGCGGACCCGGCTCTGGTCGTCGCCGCTGAGGAAGTTGACGTAACCGGCGTCGAGGGTGTGCGGGCGCAGGGCGGCGTCGTACTCCCGGCACCAGGCGATGTCCTCGGCGAGGTGGGAGGGGTCGGCCACGCTCGGTCCGTACCCGGTGGAGAAGGCCGCGTCGCGGTAGGCGAAGGCGGTGTCCCCGGGGCCGACCCGGTGGCAGGCGCCGTCGATGGGGAAGACGATCGTGTCGCTCTCCATCGACGGCAGGGTGCGTCCGTAGGTCAGGTGGACGCCGATGGCGGCGTCCGTGATCTCCCGGCTGAACGCGCCCTTCCAGTAGTGGTACAGCCCCGGGGGCAGCTGCTCGTCGAACAGGGTGTTGATCACCGGGTACGGCATCCGCCGCACGGCCTGGCCGAGGACCGGGCCGAGTCCGGTGAGCCGGGCGCGGACGCGGTCGTCCGCCTCCTCGTCGCCGCTGAAGCAGGTGAGCACCCCGCACACCGGACGTCCGTGCCAGGGCTCCGGCAGGAACGGCACCGGTGGACCGAGCACCACCGCGAGGATGGTGTTGAACTCCTCCGGGGAGTCCGCGACCAGCTCCCGCCAGCGCCGTACGACATCGCCGTCCAGGGGGTAGAAGGTGGGGCCGCCGAGGATGTCGGCGACGGGGTGCAGCCGGTAGCTGAAGGAGATCACGGCACCGAAGTTGCCGCCGCCGCCGCGCAGCGCCCAGAACAGCTCGGCGTCGTGCTCGGCGTCGCAGCGCACCAGGGTGCCGTCGGCGGTGACGACCTCGGCGGCGGTCAGGTTGTCGCAGGTGAGCCCGCAGCGGCGGGCCAGGTGCCCCATGCCGCCGCCGAGGGTGAGGCCGGCGATACCGGTGGAGGAGACGACACCTCCGGTGGTGGCCAGGCCGTGTGCGTACGTCGCCGGGTTGACGTCCCGCCAGGTGCAGCCGCCCTGGGCGTGTGCCAGGCGCCGTTCGGGGTCGACGCGTACGGCGCGCATCCGGGACAGGTCGAGCACCAGGCCGTCGTCGCAGGTGCCGTGTCCGGCGGCGGAGTGGCCGCCACCGCGCACCGCGAGCGGCAGTCCGCGCTCCCGGGCGAAGGTCACGGCGATCGCGCAGTCGGCGGCGTCGACCGGGCGGACGACGACGGCCGGACGGCGGTCGTGCAGCGCGTTGTAGACCCGGCGGGCCCGGTCGTAGCGGGGGTCGGCGGGGTCGATGACGTCACCCCGGACGCTGTCGTGCAGCGGGCCGAGCGACGGTGTGAGGGAGGAGGGGATGAGATCGGTCATGGCGCGGACACCTCGTGGAGCATGGCGGGCGGCGCGGAGCGCGTACCTCCGCCGGGCGGGCCGGGCGGTGGACCGCGGGCCTCGTGGGTCCGGGACGCGGGCCCCGGGGGGAGAGGGCGGTGCCGCCCATGCCTCTGTTGTAGGCGTCGGCACCGGCGCCCGGCATCGACCGGATCGCCCATTCGCACCGACGGCGCCGATGGGCGGGACGGCTCATCGGGTGGGACGGCCCGTGGGGCGGGACGGCTCATCGGGTGGGACGGCCCGTGGGGCGGGACGGCTCATCGGGTGGGACGGCCCGTCGGGCGGTTCGGGACGCGGTGTGCGCCGTGGTGCCGGCGTCACGCGAGGCCGTGGGCGCAGGCGAACGCGGTGGCGGCGGACCGGGAGGTCACCTGGAGCTTGGCGAAGATGTTGTTCAGGTGGCGGGCGACGGTGTGCTCGCTGATGCAGAGTTCGGCCGCGATCTCGCGGTTGGTCCGGCCCGCCGAGACCAGGCGCAGCACCTGCGCCTCACGGGCCGAGAGCCCGGCGGGCAGGGCGGGGCCGGACGCCGGGGACCGCGCCAGGAGCGCGGCGGCGCGGCGGGCGTCAGGGGCGCAGCCCAGCGCGGTGAAGGCCGCGTGGGCCGCGCGCAGTTCCAGCATCTCGCCCTCGTGGTCGCCGACGGCCCGGTCGGCGGCGGCGAGCAGCATCCGTACCCGTGCCGCCTCGTACGGCACGCCCAGCTCCAGCCAGGTGGCGAGGGCCCGGCACAGGGGGCGGCGGGCCTCCTGCGGCGGGGAGCCGTCCAGGTGGCCGGCGAGGGCCACGGCGCCGAGGGCGGTGTCGGCGAGCGCGCACAGCAGGGGCGGGTCCGGTTCCGTCGGGTCACACGAGTGCGCGTGGGCGAGCCCGTGCAGCTCGTCCGCCGCCGCCCGGGCCGCCACGGCGTTGCCCACCGCCAGCTCCACCTCGACCAGCGCGGCCAGCAACCGGGCCCGGCCGAAGGCTCCCCCGGGCCCGCTGCCGTCGGGCGCGTCGCCGAGGGCGAGGCGCAGGGCCGTGGCGGCCTGCTCGGCGCGGCCCTCGGCGAGCCGCAGCAGGGCGAGCCCGGGCTGCGGCGTGCGGCCGAGGGCGTGGGCGCGGGCGTACTCCGTCTCGGCGGCGGCCGGATCGCCGCGCCGCCGGTGGACGTCTCCGGCGATGCAGTGGGCCTCGGCGCTGATCTCGGCGTCGTGCAGGCCCGTCTCGCCACAGGCCCGGGCCGCTTCCGCCACGGCGCCCGGCCAGTCGCCGCGCAGGTCGAGCACCTGCACACGGTGCATCCGGCACAGCCCCCGGAACGGGTTGTGGACGGAGTGGTCCGCGCACCAGCGCATCGCCGCCTCGCTCCATTCGACGGCCCGGCCGAGGTCGGCGGCGGCCATGCACCGGGTCAGCGCCAGGCAGTAGATCCATCCGGTGAACAGCGAGCTCAGCTCGTCGGCGGTGACCGCGCACATCGCGTCGTCGAGCCGGGCCAGCCCTTCGGCGGTGCGGCCGTGGTCGAGCAGGACGCCGGCGTGCACCTGGTGGCTCATGGCGAGCAGATCGCGGCCGTCGTGGGCGCGGGCGATCGCCGTCATCCGCCGTGCGGCGGCCAGTGCCGCCTCCAGGTCGCCGCGTGCGGAGGCCTCCTCGGCGTCGCTCCAGGCGGTGTAGCAGTGCTCCAGGCATTGGGGCAGGCCGTCCAGGTGCTGCCGGGCCCGGCGCAGCCACCCGCTCGCGGCGCCGGGGCGCCCGACGTCCTGGTTGTCGTAGAACAGCATCCACGCGGTGCGCCCGGCGGAGCGGGCGGCGCCGGCCGCGGCGTAACCGGAGTACGCCTTGACACGGGCGGCGAGGGACTCGTCACCGTGCCCGGTCCACCAGGCGGCGTCGGCGAGCAGGCAGAGGTCGTCGGGGGAGAGCCCCTCGGGCGGCAGGCCGCTCAGGACCCGGTACGCGTCGGCCCAGGCGTCCCGCGCGGCCGCCGCGCGGGCGCGGGGCAGGCCGGGGCCGGGCCGATCGGTACCGGGCCGATCGGTACCGGGCCGATCGGTACCGGGCCGACCGGTACCGGGCCGACCGGTGTCGCCAAGTCGGCCGGCGTCGGGTGGCCCGGCCTCGGGATGGCCGGCGTCGGGTGGGCCGGCGTGGGGCAGACCGGTGTTGCCGGGCCGGCCGGCGTCCGGTTGCCCGGTGTCGGGCGGGCCGGTGCGGGGCGGGCCGCCGGGCGTCTCGGATCGCGGTTGCGCGGTACCCATGCGCGGTTCCCTTCCGCTGTCCAGCATAGGAACGCGCGGAGCGGGCCGCCCCCGGACGAAGGGTCCGGGAACGGCCCGCTCACGGGGTCGCGCGGGTGACGGACGGGCTCAGAAGGCCGCCTCGTCCAGCTCCATCAGGTCCAGCTCGACGCCCTGGGCGACCTTGCGGGCCAGGGTGACGCCGGGCAGGACGGTGGCGGCGAAGAACTTGGCCGCGGCGATCTTGCCGGTGTAGAAGGCCTTGTCCTTGGCGGAGGCCGTCGGCAGCTTCTCGGCGGCGATCGCGGCGCCCTTCAGGAGCAGGTAGCCGACGATCACGTCGCCGGAGGCCATCAGCAGGCGGGTGGTGTTGAGCCCGACCTTGTAGATGTTCTTGACGTCCTGCTCGGTGGCGGCGAGGTCGGTGAGCATCAGGCCGACGATGGCCTCCAGCTCGACGGCGGCCTTGGCCAGCTGCTCGCGGGCGCCGGACAGCTCCTCGCCGCCGGTGCCGAGGGCGAGGAACTTCTTGATGTCCTCGGCGAGCGAGTTCAGCGCGGCGCCCTGGTTGCGGACGATCTTCCGGAAGAAGTAGTCCTGGCCCTGGATCGCCGTGGTGCCCTCGTAGAGGGTGTCGATCTTGGAGTCCCGGATGTACTGCTCGATCGGGTACTCCTGGAGGAAGCCGGAGCCGCCGAAGGTCTGGAGCGACTGGGCGAGCTGCTCGTAGCCCTTCTCGGAGCCGTAGCCCTTGACGATGGGCAGGAGCAGGTCGTTCAGGGCGTGCTCGGTCGTGGCGTCCTCGCCGTTCGCCTCCTTGACCGCGATCGCGTCCTGGATCGAGGCGGTGTAGAGGACGAGGGCGCGCATGCCCTCCGCGTACGCCTTCTGCGTCATCAGCGAGCGGCGCACGTCGGGGTGGTGGGTGATGGTGACCTTGGGCGCGGTCTTGTCCATGAAGTTGGCCAGATCCGGACCCTGGACGCGCTCCTTGGCGTACTCCAGCGCGTTGAGGTAGCCGGTGGAGAGCGTGGAGATCGCCTTCGTGCCGACCATCATGCGGGCGAACTCGATGATGCGGAACATCTGGCGGATGCCGTCGTGCTTGTCGCCGATCAGCCAGCCCTTGGCGGGGTGGCGGTCGCCGAAGGTCATCTCGCAGGTGTTGGAGGCCTTCAGGCCCATCTTGTGCTCGACGTTGGTGGCGTAGACGCCGTTGCGCTCGCCCAGCTCGCCGGTCTCGAAGTCGAAGAGGTACTTCGGGACGAGGAAGAGGGACAGGCCCTTGGTGCCGGGGCCGGCGCCCTCGGGACGGGCGAGCACGTAGTGGAGGATGTTCTCCGACATGTCGTGCTCACCGGAGGTGATGAAGCGCTTCACGCCCTCGATGTGCCAGGAGCCGTCCTCCTGCTGCACGGCCTTGGTACGGCCGGCGCCCACGTCCGAGCCGGCGTCCGGCTCGGTGAGGACCATGGTGGAGCCCCACTGCTTCTCGACGGCGATCTGGGCGATCTTCTTCTGGACGTCGTTGCCCTCGTCGTAGAGGATCCCGGCGAAGGCCGGGCCGGAGGAGTACATCCACACGGCCGGGTTGGCGCCGAGGATCAGCTCCGCGTACGACCAGATCAGCGACGGCGGAGCGGTGGTGCCGCCGATGGCCTCGGGCAGGCCCAGGCGCCAGTACTCGGAGTCCATGAAGGCCTGGTAGCTCTTCTTGAAGGACTCGGGGACCGGCGCGGTGTTGGTCTCCGGGTCGAAGACCGGCGGGTTGCGGTCGGCGTCGGTGAAGGACTCCGCCAGCTCGTTCTCGGCGAGGCGGGTCAGCTCCTCGAGGATGCTCTTGGCGGTGTCGGCGTCCATCTCCGCGAACGGGCCGGTGCCGTACAGCTTGTCGCGGCCGAGCACCTCGAAGAGGTTGAACTCGATGTCGCGGAGATTCGACTTGTAGTGCCCCATGGCGACGGCTCCGTAGGAAGAGATCGGCGAGGCACTTGCTCCTCGCACCTTCAGTCACGTCCAGCAGGTCCAGCGGTCAGCTGTGTACCAGCAAGTAGCTACGATGATGCTACCCGTCGGTAATAAGAAGCAACCCCGATCCGGTCATCTGTGACAGGACACACCGGAGGCGTCGGTACGCTTGCGCTCATGTACGGCTACGACCAGACCGCGGGTCCCCAGCAGCAGTACGCCCCGCCGCAGCAGCCCATGTCCGGCGGATACGGGCAGCAGTCGCCGGCCTACCCGGAGCCGTCCCCGCCCTCGCTCGCGGACGCGGTGCGGGCCTTCACCACCGGTCAGCTGGCCGCGGAGGACTTCCAGCAGATCTTCGCGACCTCGAAGGTCTACTGCCCGCGCGGCGACAACCCCGGCTTCCTCGCCCTGCACAACACCCAGCAGCCGGTGATCCCGATGTTCACCTCGCTCAAGGAGCTGCGCCGGTACGCGGGCAAGGAGTCCAAGTACTTCGTGATCACCGGCGCCGAGGTGATCGACCTGCTGCCGACCGGCTACGGCTTCGTGCTCGACATGGAGGGGGAGCACCGGATGGTGTTCGACGCCAAGGCCGTCGAGGAGATGGTCGACTTCGCGATGCGCCGCATGTACGGCTAGCCGTGGCCGGTGCGGCCGGCCGCCGTGGTGTGCGGCCCGGCCGTCGCCGTCGTGCGGCCTCGCCGTCGCCGTCGTCCGCGAGCCCGGAGGGAATGCCCTCCGGGCTTTTGTGGTTCCGGTGGCAAGAAGTTCAACGCTCAACTAAACTGGGCGTACCCGAGGAGGTACCGACATGCCCGCAGTGACCGTCGAGAACCCGTTGACGCTGCCCCGAGTGACCGCCCCCGCCGATGCCGTGGCACGTCCCGTGCTCGCCGTCACGACCGCCCCCGGCGGTTTCGAGGGCGAGGGCTTCCCGGTGCGCCGTGCGTTCGCCGGGATCAACTACCGCCATCTCGACCCGTTCATCATGATGGACCAGATGGGCGAGGTGGACTACGCGCCCGGTGAGCCCAAGGGCACGCCCTGGCACCCGCACCGCGGCTTCGAGACCGTCACCTACATCATCGACGGGACCTTCGACCACCAGGACAGCCACGGCGGTGGCGGCACCATCACCAACGGCGACACCCAGTGGATGACCGCGGGCAGCGGCCTGCTGCACATCGAGGCCCCGCCGGAGTCGCTGGTGATGTCCGGCGGCCTCTTCCACGGCCTCCAGCTGTGGGTGAACCTGCCGGCCAGGGACAAGATGATGGCCCCCCGCTACCAGGACATCCGCGGCGGCAGCGTCCAGCTGCTCACCTCCCCCGACGGCGGCGCCCTGCTCCGCGTCATCGCCGGTGAGCTGGACGGCCACGCCGGTCCCGGCATCACGCACACGCCGATCACGATGGTGCACGCCACGCTGGCGCCGGGCGCCGAGGTCACGCTGCCCTGGCGGGAGGAGTTCAACGGCCTGGCCTACGTCCTCGCCGGCCGCGGCGCGGTGGGCGCCGAGCGTCGCCCGGTCCACCTGGGTCAGACCGCCGTCTTCGGCGCCGGCTCCTCGCTGACCGTCCGCGCGGACGAGAAGCAGGACTCCCACACGCCGGACCTGGAGGTCGTCCTGCTCGGCGGGCAGCCGATCCGCGAGCCCATGGCCCACTACGGCCCGTTCGTGATGAACACCAAGGACGAGCTGATGCAGGCCTTCGAGGACTTCCAGAAGGGCCGGCTGGGCACGATCCCCGCCGTGCACGGGATGTCGGCGCAGGGGCCGCGGGCCTGAGGCCGCACGAGCGGGACCGCGGACCTGAGGCCGCACGCCAGGGGCCGCGGGTCTGAGGGCCGCGCACGCGGGGTGACCTGACGGCGCTCGTGGCGCTCGCCGCACCTCACTCGGGCGGGCCGTTCCGGCGGGACGGCCCGCCCCGGCCGTGGTCGGCTGGGGACGTGCAGCTGCTTCCCGTCCCGGTACGCCGTTTCGCCGCCTGGTGCGTGGTCGTCCTGCTCGCCAGCGGGGTCGTCTACGTCGGGATCCGGCTCTGCGTGGAGTTCCGCACCGCCGTGACCCCCGCCCTGCTGGCGCTGCTCGGCACCGCGCTGCTGCGCCCGCTGCACCGGCGGCTGGTGGCCGCGCACGTCCAGCGGTCGCTGGCCGCGGGGATCACCTGCGTCGCCGTGGTCGCCGTGGTGGGCGGCGCGGTCTACATCGTCGTCGCCGCGCTGATCGACAGCGGCGAGCAGATCCTCACCTCCCTGCGGACCGCGGCGCGCGACCTGGCCCGGCACTTCGGGGCCGCCGGGACCTCGCTGGAGGACCTCGCCTCCAATGCGCGGGAGCTGCTGGGCAGGTTCGGCGGGACGGCCGCCTCGGGTGTGATCAGCGGGGTCAGCGTGGTCGGCGAGACCCTCGCCATGGCCGTGCTCGCCCTGCTCCTCGTCTTCTTCTTCCTCCGCGACTCCGACAGGGCCGTCGGCACGGTGCGCGCGCTGGCCCCGCACAGCGGCGCCGACATGGTCGAGGCCATGGCCCGGCGCGCCTTCGGGGCGGTGGAGGGCTTCATGCGGGGAACCACGTTCATCGCCCTCATCGACGCCGTCTGCATCACGGTCGGGCTGCTCGTGCTCCGGGTGCCCGGCGCGCTCGGGCTGGGCGCGCTGGTCTTCGTCGGCGCCTACATCCCCTACCTCGGCGCCTTCATCTCCGGGGCGGTCGCGGTGCTGGTCGCGCTCGCCGACCGCGGGTTCGTCATCGCGCTGTGGGCCCTCGGGGTGGTGCTCGCGGTGCAGGTCCTGGAAGGGCATGTGCTCCAGCCGATGGTCCAGAGCCGGACGGTGCAGATGCATCCGGCGGTGGTGCTGCTCGCGCTCACCGCGGGCGCGTCGGTGGCGGGCATCCTCGGGATGCTGCTGGCCGTCCCCCTCACCGCCGCCGCCTTCGGCATCGTCCACGAGCTGCGGGGCCGTTACGCGGCCTCCGCCTCCCCCGAGCCGCCCTCGCCTGACTCGTAGATCTCGAACCAGATGCTCTTGCCCTCGCCGCGCGGCGAGACCCCCCAGGTGCCGGCGAGCAGTTCGATGAGCATCAGGCCCCGCCCGGACGACGCCATCTCCCCCGGCCGGCGCCGGTGCGGCAGATCGTCACCGGTGTCGGTGACCTCGACCCGGATGCGCCGTTCGCCCGGGGATCCGGTCACCTCGGCCACCAGCAGCGCGTCGGCGTCGGTGTGAACCAGGACGTTGGTCAGCACCTCGGAGAGCAGCAGCACCGCCGCGTCGCACTGGTCCTCGCTGGGCCAGTCGTGCAGCAGGTCGCGCAGATGCTGCCGGGCGGTGGCGACCCGTTCCGGCTCGGCCTGGGCCACCGACAGCATCGTGCGGCGCACGGGCGTGCGGGCCACGGGGCTGTCCCCGCAGCCGCAGCCCTCGGCGTCCCGGCACAGCAGCAGCACGGCGATGTCGTCCTCCCGCCGGTCGGCGAGCGGACCGGTGGTGTAGTGGGACGTCGGCCCGTGCACGGCCTGCACCAGCGCGTCGGCCAGTCCCTCCAGGTCGCCGTCGTGCTGCTCGAGGACGACGCGCAGCCGCTGCCAGCCGGTGTGCAGGTCGTGGCCGCCGGTCTCCACCAGGCCGTCCGTGCACAGCATCAGAGTGTCGCCGGGCTCCAGGGCGAGCCGGGTGGTCGGGTAGTCGCAGTCCGGGTCGATGCCGAGGGGCAGCCCGCCGGTCGTGGCCCGGATCAGCGCGGTGCCGTCGGCCATGCGCACCACCGGGTCCAGATGGCCGGCCCGTGCGCTCTCCACGGTGCCGGTCACCGGGTCGACCTCGGCGTAGTAGCAGGTCGCGAAGCGCAGATCGCCGAGGTCCTCGCCGGAGTGGGTGGTGATGTCGTGGAAGAAGCGCGAGGCGCGGGAGAGCACCGCGTCGGGGCGGTGGCCCTCGGAGGCGTAGGCGCGCAGGGCGATGCGCAGCTGGCCCATCAGCCCGGCCGCCCGTACGTCATGCCCCTGGACATCACCGATGACCAGGGCGAACCGGCCTCGCGGCAGCGGGATCATGTCGTACCAGTCGCCGCCGACCTGGAGGCCGCCGCCGGTGGGCACATAGCGGGCGGCGATGCTCATCCCGGGGATCTCCGGGCCCAGCACGGGCAGCATCGAGCGCTGGAGCCCCTCGGTCAGCTCCCGCTGGGTCTCGGCCGCGCCCGCCCGGGACAGAGCCTGGGCCAGCATCCGGGCCACGGTGGTCAGGACGGAGCGCTCGTCGGGGGTGAACGCCACCGGATAGGCGAAGGCGGCCATCCAGGCGCCCATCGGACGGCCCGCCACGGTCAGTGGCAGGAAAGCCCAGGAGCGCCGGTGGAAGCGCTCGGCGAGCGGCCAGGTCAGCGGGTAGCGCGAGCGGTACTGCTCCGGGGAGGAGAGATACACGGCCCGGCCGGTGCGCACCACCTCGGCGGCCGGGTAGTCCGTGTCCAGGGCCATGTGCCAGAAGGGGCTCTCGGCTCCGGGTTCCTGCCCGTGGTGACCGATGATCGTCAGCCGGTCGCCCTCCACGCCGAACACCGCGAGCCCGTCGGGGGAGAACCCCGGCATGGACAGCCCGGCCGCGACCCTCAGCACTTCCTCGGTCGACCGGGCCTCGGCCAGCGCCCGGCCCGCGTCCAGCAGGAAGGCCTCACGGGAGCGGCGCCAGTCCCCGGTGACCGCGCGGCGTCCGGCCGGGGTGCCCGGCGTCGGCTCGGCCACCTCCTGGAGCGTGCCGGTCAGCTTGTACGCCCTGGTTTCGGGGTCGTAGGTCGGCTTGGAGCGGCTGCGGACGACGCGGACCACATGCCCTCGCTCGTCCATGATCCGTATCCGTACCTCGGCGAGCGTGCCCTCGGCGACGGCGAGCTGGACGACGCCGGTGATCTCGTTCCAGTCCACGGGGTGCAGCCGGGCGCGGACCTCGGCCTCGGTGAGCCGCACCGGCCGGGCGGGCAGTCCGAGCAGCCGGGCCGCCTCCGCGTCGCCGGTGACGACTCCCCTGGAGGTGTCCCAGTGCCAGAGCCCTGTCGCGAGGGAGGCGAGGACGTCCTCCACGGCGGGCAGGGGCTCACCAGTGCGCATTGCCCCACTTTAAGAAGAGGTGATCGGGGGCTGCCACCGCTCGCGGTCCCGCTCGGTGGTGGTCCCGCTCGCGGCAATGGGGAGGAACCGAGCTTCGGGTGCCCGGTACGCTGGGGGTTGTTTCACGTGAAACACGGACCGTGAACGGCGGACCGCGACACCGTGAGACACAGACCCCGATCCGCGAAGACTGGATGAACGACGATGCATCGGTACAGGTCCCACACCTGCGGCGAGCTCCGCGCCTCTGACGTCGGCACCGACGTCCGGCTGAGTGGCTGGCTGCACAATCGGCGCGACCTGGGCGGCATCCTCTTCATCGATCTGCGCGACCACTACGGCATCACGCAGCTCGTCGCCCGTCCGGGCACGGAGGCGTACGAGGCCCTGGACAAGCTGTCCAAGGAGTCCACCGTCCGCGTCGACGGCAAGGTCGTCTCCCGCGGCACCGAGAACATCAACCCCGAGCTGCCCACGGGCGAGATCGAGGTCGAGGTCGGCGAGGTCGAGCTGCTCGGCGCCGCCCAGCCGCTGCCGTTCACCATCAACACCGAGGACGGGGTGAACGAGGAGCGGCGCCTGGAGTACCGCTTCCTGGACCTGCGCCGCGAGCGCATGCACCGCAACATCATGCTGCGCACGGCGGTCATCTCGGCGATCCGCCAGAAGATGACGGCGCTGGGCTTCAACGAGCTGGCGACCCCGATCCTGACGGCGACCTCGCCCGAGGGCGCCCGCGACTTCGTCGTCCCCTCCCGCCTGCACCCGGGCAGGTTCTACGCCCTCCCGCAGGCGCCGCAGCAGTTCAAGCAGCTGCTGATGATCTCCGGCTTCGACCGGTACTTCCAGATCGCGCCCTGCTTCCGCGACGAGGACGCCCGTGCCGACCGCTCGCCGGGCGAGTTCTACCAGCTCGACGTCGAGATGAGCTTCGTCGAGCAGGAGGACGTCTTCCGCCCGATCGAGCAGCTGATGACGGAGCTGTTCGAGGAGTTCGGCAACGGACGGCACGTGACCTCCCCGTTCCCCCGCATCCCGTTCCGCGAGGCGATGCTGAAGTACGGCTCCGACAAGCCGGACCTGCGCGCCCAGCTGGAGCTGGTGGACATCACCGACATCTTCGAGGGCTCGGAGTTCAAGGCCTTCGCCGGCAAGCACGTCCGTGCCCTGCCGGTGCCGGACGTTTCCGCCCAGCCCCGCAAGTTCTTCGACCAGCTCGGTGACTTCGCCGTCTCCCAGGGCGCCAAGGGCCTGGCCTGGGTGCGGGTCGGCGAGGACGGCTCGCTGACCGGCCCGATCGCGAAGTTCCTGACCGAGGAGAACGTCGCGGAACTGACCAAGCGGCTGGCGCTGGCCCCCGGCCACGCGGTGTTCTTCGGCGCGGGCGAGTTCGACGAGGTCTCCAAGATCATGGGCGCGGTGCGCGTCGAGGCCGCCAAGCGGGCCGGCCACTTCGAGGAGGACGTCTTCCGCTTCTGCTGGATCGTCGACTTCCCGATGTTCGAGAAGGACGAGGAGACCGGCCGGATCGACTTCTCCCACAACCCCTTCTCCATGCCGCAGGGCGGCATGGAGGCCCTGGAGAGCCAGGACCCGCTCGACATCCTGGCCTGGCAGTACGACATCGTCTGCAACGGCGTCGAGCTGTCCTCCGGCGCGATCCGGAACCACGAGCCGGACATCATGCTCAAGGCCTTCGAGATCGCCGGGTACGACCGGGAGACCACCGAGCGCGAGTTCGCCGGCATGCTGCGCGCCTTCCGCTTCGGCGCCCCGCCGCACGGCGGCATCGCGCCGGGTGTGGACCGTATCGTCATGCTCCTCGCGGACGAGCCCAACATCCGCGAGACGATCGCCTTCCCGCTCAACGGCAACGCCCAGGACCTGATGATGGGCGCCCCGACGGAGCTGGACGAGTCCCGGCTGAGGGAGCTGCACCTGTCGGTGCGCAAGCCGCAGCCGAAGTAGTCCGCCGAGGCACGCACAGGGGCCCGGCACCGGATCGCTCTCCGGTGCCGGGCCCCTGGCGTCTGCGCCGCGTGCTGGCTCAGTCGGCGGAGTCCTCGTCGTCGAACAGCTCCTCCGCCCGTTCCACGGTCAGCGCCCGGCCGAGCCAGGCGTCGAGGCGGGCGAGGTCGGTGCAGGAGGTGATCCGCTCGCGGGCCGTCTCGGAGATGGGGATTGCGCGTGTCTCGAGAACCCGCAGCACCGCGCGGGCCTCGCCCCGCGCCGCGCCCTTGGCCTCGCCTTCCAGGTACGCCTTCTCGATGAGCGTTCCCCGCCCGGGGAAGTAGGTGACGACAGACGACATGATTTCCTTCCACCTGCCTCCAGCCGGCCCCCGTCGGAGGGGCCGACCCGCAGGACGGTGTCCAGGCGGCGTTCGAGCGGCTTCGTTTCCGTCACGTCGGTGACGATCGCGTCCACGGTCGCCTTTTCGGGCAGCGCTATGCCCAGCACCTCGAGACGGGAGTGAGGATCTCGGGCCGCTCCTGGAAGATGCGGTGCATTCCCTCGTGGGCTGAAGTGACCATGTGCGGGAACGTAGGGATGCCAGGAGCGGCCTGTTCGGGGAAATGCGTGCATTCACCCGTTCGAGAGGCGAAGACACGTTGTGTGCGTCGGCTAGCGGGCGACGAACTGGGTCAGGATCGCCTGGACCTCGTAGATGTCGACGCCCTTGGTGAACGTCTTCTGGATCGGGGTCTGGGCGCCGGAGAGCCAGATCTTCAGTTCCGCGTCCAGGTCGAAGGTGCCGGCCGTCTCGACGGCGAAGTGGGTGATGCTGCGGTAGGGGATGGAGTGGTACTCCGTCTTCTTGCCGGTGATGCCCTGCTTGTCGACCAGGATCAGACGGCGGTCGGTGAACAGGATGGTGTCGCGGATCAGCAGGTACGCGGCGTGCACCTGCTCGCCGTGGCCGAGCAGTCGGGCGTACTCCTGCTGGGCCTGGGCCGGGTCGATGCTGTGTGCGTTGCCGAACAGTGCCATGGGTGGTCCCCCCACGCTGGCTGGATCGTGTCGGCACATGATCTCCGCGGTCACACGATCTCCGCAACGCCGTGGACGGCGCGGGGCCCGGGAGCGGCTGCTCCCGGGCCCCGTCGCGCGTCCTCAGGGCGCTACACGGACGCCGGCTCGCCGCCGAAGCGGCTCTTGTAGGCCTCCAGGTCGTCGTCCGTCAGCTTGGCGAACAGCACCGGCGGGACAGTGAAGGGGATGCCGGGCGTGAGCCTGGTGAGGGCGCGCGCCTCCTCGGGGGTGACCCAGGTCGCCGTGTCGTCCGGCAGGGCGAAGGCCGCGCGCATCGCCGCCGCGGAGGACGGGATGAACGGCTCCGAGACCACCGAGTACAGGTGGATCAGGTTCATCGCCGTGCGCAGGGTCAGGGCCGCGGCGTCCTTGTCGGTCTTGATCTCCAGCCAGGGGGCCTTCTCCTCCAGGTAGGAGTTGCCGGCCGACCACAGGGCGCGCAGGGCCGCGGCCGCCTTGCGGAACTGGAGCGCCTCCATGTGGGACTCGTACTCGGCGAGGAGCCCCGCGATCTCCTCGCCGAGGCGGGTCTCCGCCCCGCCCGGCTCGCCGCCCGCCGGGACCTCCTCGCCGAAGCGCTTCTTGGAGAAGGACAGGACGCGGTTGACGAAGTTGCCGAGCGTGTCCGCCAGGTCCTTGTTCACCGTGGCGGTGAAGTGCTCCCAGGTGAAGGAGGCGTCGTCGGACTCCGGCGCGTTGGCGACGAGGAAGTAGCGCCAGTAGTCGGCGGGCAGGATCTCGAGGGCCTGGTCGGTGAAGACGCCCCGCTTCTGGGACGTGGAGAACTTGCCGCCGTAGTACGTCAGCCAGTTGAACGCCTTGACGTAGTCGACCTTCTTCCACGGCTCGCGCACGCCCAGCTCCGTGGCCGGGAACATCACCGTGTGGAACGGGACGTTGTCCTTGGCCATGAACTCGGTGTAGCGGACGGTGTCGTCCGCCTCGTACCACCAGGACTTCCAGTCCCGGGTCTCACCGGCGGGGGCGGCGTCCGCCCACTCCTTCGTCGCGCCGATGTACTCGATCGGGGCGTCGAACCAGACGTAGAAGACCTTGCCCTCGGCGGCCAGGTCCGGCCAGGTGTCGGACGGGACCGGGACACCCCAGTCCAGGTCGCGGGTGATGGCGCGGTCGTGCAGACCCTCGTTCAGCCACTTGCGGGCGATCGACGCGGCCAGCTGCGGCCACTCCTCCTCGTGTGCGGCCACCCACTCCTCGACCTCGTGCTGGAGCTTGGACTGGAGGAGGAACAGGTGCTTGGTCTCGCGGACCTCCAGGTCGGTGGAGCCGGAGATCGCCGAGCGCGGGTCGATCAGGTCGGTCGGGTCCAGGACCCGGGTGCAGTTCTCGCACTGGTCTCCGCGGGCCTTGTCGTAACCGCAGTGGGGGCAGGTGCCCTCCACGTAGCGGTCCGGCAGGAAGCGGCCGTCGGCGGGCGAGTAGACCTGGCGGATCGCCCGCTCCTCGATGAAACCGTTCTCGTTGAGCTTGCGGGCGAAGTGCTGGGTGATCTCCACGTTCTGCGGGGAGGAGCTGCGGCCGAAGTAGTCGAAGGCCAGCGCGAAGCCGTCGTAGACCGCCTTCTGGGCGTCGTGCGCCTGGGCGCAGAACGCGTCGACCGGGAGGTTCTGCTCCTTGGCGGCCAGCTCGGCGGGGGTGCCGTGCTCGTCGGTGGCGCAGATGTAGAGGACGTCGTGGCCGCGCTGGCGCAGGTAGCGGCTGTAGACGTCGGCCGGGAGCATGGACCCCACCATGTTGCCCAGGTGCTTGATCCCGTTGATGTACGGAAGGGCGCTGGTGATGAGGTGTCGAGCCATCGCGGGCTGCTCCCAAGTCGCTACGTGGGGTGACGGGTGCCGGTTTCGGGTACCTGTCGTCGGTTTTCGAACCTTGAAATCGTAGCCGACGGGGGCGGGCCGCCCGCTTCCCGTTTTGGTGGGTGGAACTCGTACGGGAAGGGGCGGCCCGGGGCGGAGCCGGGTGCGGTCACGGGCGCCAGGAGGAGAGGATGCCCTCGTACAGCTCCTTGTCCGTCAGTTCGCGCGGGGTCTCGCCGGCGAGGAAGTGGGCGGTGTTGCCCGTCTTGAGCTTGCGGAGGTAGTCGAAGGCCTTGTTCTCCGGGTCGCCGAAGGCGACGAAGGAGAAGAAGAGGTTGGGGTGGTTCTTCGCCGCGTCCGCCAGGGACTGGGTGGCGGGCGTCTTGGCGTCGGGGGCGCCGTCCGTCTGGAAGACCACCAGGGCCGGGGCGGTGGGGTCGGCCGACTTCTCGTGGAGGGCGATCACCTCGGCGACGGCGGCGTGGTAGCTGGTGCGGCCCATCCGGCCGAGGCCGGCGTGCAGGGTGTCGATCTTGTTCTCGTGGTCGGTGAGGGTCAGCTCGCCGGTGCCGTCGACCTCCGTGGAGAAGAAGACGACGTTCACCGTGGCGTCCGGGTCGACGTGGGCGGCCAGGGCGAGGGTCTGCTCGGCGAGGGCCTGGGCGGAGCCGTCCTTGTAGTACGGGCGCATGGACGCGGAGCGGTCGAGGACGAGGTAGACCTTGGCGCGGGTGCCGGTGAGGTCGTACTTGCGCAGGGCCGTGCCGGCGGCCTTGTGGGCGGTGGTGAGGGAGGGGGCGCGTGAGCGGAGGCGCGCGGCGGTGGTGGCGGGCTTCTTGGCCTCGGCTTCGCCTTCGGCCCTTGTGTTCCCGCCCGCACCACCCGTGCGGGTCTCGTCTTCGGGTGCGGGTGGCCCCTGTGGGGCCGGCTCGCCGTCGGCGGCTGCGGGTTCCGGGACGGGTTCCGGGGCGGGTTCCGGGACGGGGGCAGGGGTGGGTTTGGGGTCCGGCTCGGGCTCGGGAGTGACTTCGGCAGTCGGTGCCGGATCGGGCGCCGGTGCCGGCTCGGGCGTCGGGTCCGGGGTGGTCTCCAGGTCCGTGGTCGGCTCCTGGGCCGGGGTGGGCTCCGGGACTGGGGTCGTCTTCTGGACCGGGGTCGCTTCCTGGGCTGGGGTGGCCTCCTGGGCCGGGGTGCTCTCCTGGGCCGGGGCCGCATCCTGGACCGGGGTCGCCTCCGGGTCTGGGGTGGCCTCCTGGGCCGGGGTCGGCTCCTGGGTCTGGGTGGGCTTCGGGACCGTGACGTTGTCGAAGGCCGCTGCCACCAGGTCGTGCTCCTCGGAGGCCGTGCGCGGTTCCGGGACGTGGGCCGCGGGGCCCGGCTCCGGGACCGTGGGCTGGGACGGGACCCTCGGGGGCGTGGGCTCGGCGGGCGGCGTCGGCGTGGGCGCGGCGGTCGGGGACGGCGCCGGCGATGCCGTCGGCTTCGCCGCCGGGGGCTCCGGCGTGCGGTCCTGCGAGGGCGGCGCCTCCTGCGGGGTCTCCTCGACACGGTCGGCCCGTGCTTTGCGTGACCGTCCGAACGCGTTCCGCAGGAGAGTGAGAATGCCCATGTGCGCAACCCTTCGCGTGAGTTGTAGCCCGTCAATCCCTGGCCAGGACGGACACGTAAGGTTAGCGGCCCCGGCGGGTGGTTCAGGGCAGGGTCTGACACAACGGGGACGCCCACGTCAAGGGGCGCATCCGGACTGCGTGCCGGTCCGTGCCCGGTCGCGAAGCAACCGACCCGTGGTTCACGGGGGTTCACCCGCTGTTCACTCCGGCGCCCGGCTGCCGCACATATGTGCCCCTACGGTCGCGCTGACACCAAGGGCATCCAAGGGGAGAGAACAGTGCGCAAGCTGCTGCCGTTGATCGGAACGCCGTCCGATTCGCATCCTGGCGGCCGGTCCGCCATGACCTGCCGGTTCCGGTGTGGGAACGCCTGCTTCCACGAGGTGCCCAACACCAGCGACAACGAGTACGTCGGTGATGTCATCGCCGGTGCGCTCAGCCGCCGTTCGATGATGCGGGCCGCCGCCGTCGTGACCGTCGCCGCGGCCGGCGCCGGCGCGGCCGGTGTCGCCGGGGCCCCCGAGGCGCAGGCGGCGCCGGTGGCCGGAAAGGGGCACGGGCACGGCATTCACGGAAAACCGAAGGGCGCCCGCGGACTGCGCTTCACGCCCGTGGCGCCCAACACCGAGGACGCCGTCGTCGTACCGGAGGGCTACCGGCAGGACGTGGTGATCCGCTGGGGCGAGCCCATTCTGCGCGGTGCGCCCGCGTTCGACCCCGAGAAGCAGACCGCCAAGGCCCAGGCCGGTCAGTTCGGCTACAACAACGACTTCCTCGCGCTGCTGCCGCTGCGCGGTGAGCGGGGCCGCCAGCTCCTCGTCGCCAACCACGAGTACACCGACGAGATGCTGATGTTCCGCGGTTACGACCCGGAGAACCCCACCCGGGAGCAGGTCGAGATCGCCTGGGCCGCGCACGGGCTGTCCGCGGTCGTCGTGGAGGAGGACCGGCGCAGCGGGAAGCTGACGCCCGTGCCGCGGCACCACCTCAACCGGCGGGTCACGGCCACCACCGAGTTCCGGCTCACCGGGCCCGCCGCCGGCTCCGGCCTGGTGAAGACCTCCGCCGACCCGGCCGGCCGCACGGTGCTGGGCACGCTCAACAACTGCTCCGGCGGCACCACCCCGTGGGGCACGACCCTGCACGGCGAGGAGAACTTCAACCAGTACTTCGCGAACGGCTCCAGCGCCACCGACAAGCGGTACGGCATCGGCGGCGGCACCACCGACCGCAAGTGGGAGCGGTTCGACAAGCGGTTCGACGTCGCTCAGGAGCCGAACGAGGTGCACCGCTTCGGGTACGTCGTCGAGTTCGACCCGTACGACCCGCACTCCACGCCCCGCAAGCACACCCTGCTGGGCCGGTTCAAGCACGAGGCCGCGACCGTGCGGCTGACCTGGGACGGGCGTCCGGTCGTCTACTCCGGCGACGACGAGCGGTTCGACTACTTCTACAAGTTCGTCGGCAGCAAGCGGATGCGGCACGGCAACTCCCGCTGGGCGCGCGAGCACAACCTCTCGCTGCTGGACGAGGGCACCCTGTACGTCGCCAAGCTCACCGGCGACTCGCCCGCCATCGAGATCGACGGCACCGGCAAGCTGCCGAAGGACGGCGAGTTCGACGGCAGCGGTGAGTGGATCCCGCTGGTCACCGCGACCGAGGACGGTGCCGTCTCGCACGTGGAGGGCATGACCGCCGAGGAGGTCTGCGTCTTCACGCGGCTCGCCGGTGACAAGGTCGGCGCGACGAAGATGGACCGCCCCGAGGACATCGAGCCCTCGCCGAAGACCGGCAAGGTGTACGTCGCCCTCACCAACAACTCCAACCGCGGCAAGACCGGGTACGCCGGCCCCGACGAGGCCAACCCGCGCAACAGCAACAAGCACGGCCACGTGCTGGAGCTGACCGAGCGCTGGAACCGGGCCGACAGCACGAGGTTCGCGTGGTCGCTGTTCCTCGTCGCGGGCGACCCGGAGGACCCGGCCACCTACTTCGCCGGCTTCCCGAAGGAGTCCGTCAGCCCGATCTCCTGCCCGGACAACGTGGCCTTCGACGGCCACGGCAACCTGTGGCTGTCCACCGACGGCAACGCGCTCGGCAACCACGACGGCCTCTTCGGCGTGGCCACCAGCGGCGACCGGCGCGGTGAGCTGAAGCAGTTCCTGACCGTCCCGACCGGCGCCGAGACCTGCGGGCCGATCATCCAGGACCGGCGGGTGCTGGTCGCCGTCCAGCACCCCGGCGAGGTCGACGGCGCCTCCGTCGAGAGGCCCGCCAGCTCCTGGCCCGACGGGCCGGGCAAGCTCGTGCGGCCGGCGGTCGTGGCGGTGTGGCGCGCGGACGGCCGCGACATCGGCGTCTGAGCCGCCCCGGTGCCGCCCGGCGGGCGCGGCTGTCTCAGCCGCGCCCGTGCAGGGTGAGGTCGACGACCACGGCCCGGTGGTCGGTGTCGGCGAGGTCGAGGAAGCGGGCGCCGCGCGCGGTGAAGTCCTCCGACACCAGGACATGGTCGATCTGCGTGCCGAACGCCGGCGTCGTCCGGGACGGCCAGGTGGGCGTCCGGTCGGCGCCGGCCAGCCGGGCCGCGTCGCGCAGCCCGGTGTCCAGGATGCGGCGGAACGCGGCGTGGTCCTGGGAGGCGTTGAAGTCACCGGCGAAGATCGCGGGTCCGTCGGTGGCCCGGGCGGCGGCGTCCCGCAGCGCGCCCAGCTCGGTGCGCCACAGGCCGACCTGGTCGGGCAGCGGGGGCATGGGGTGCGCGAGCTGGAGCCGTACGGCGAGGCCCTCCACCTCGGCCACGGCGCCGGGCATGCCCATGGTGCCGGGGACCTCGGCGGCGGGCCGGAGCGGGAAACGGCTCAGGATGACGGACCCCTCGGAACCGCCGCCCTCCACCGCGCGGCGGTGCGGATAGTCCGCGGCGAGGTCGCGGCGGAGCGCCGCATCGCACGTGTGCTCGCACTCCTGTACGAAGATCAGGTCGGGTCTCTCGCGCCGGACGGCGGCGATCAGGGAGCCGGTGCCCTGGCCGAACTCCACGTTGGAGGTCAGCACCCGCAGCTCGGTCACGGGGAGGCCGACGGGGTCACCGGTCCTGCCGTACGGCTCGATGAACCACGCCAGCATGCCGAGCAGGGCCACGCCCCACACCGCGCCCGTCCACCAGCGGGCCAGCAGCGTCAGCAGCAGCCCGGCGCCGGTGGGCACCAGCAGCCACGGCAGGAAGGCGAGCAGCTGCGGCACCGGGGTGACGCCGTCGCTGTCGGCGGCCCGGCAGCCGACGACCACGCTGACCCCGGCGAACAGCAGCCCGGCGCACCAGGCCCCGAACCGCCTGCCGGTGCGCCGCCGCACGGGGGCGTCGTCCGGGACCGTCCACGCGGCCGTCGCGGTGTCCGTGTCCAAGTCCCGGCCCCCCCCCGGTCGGCGATGAGGTGATGGGCTGCGCGCCCGAATCCTCCCTGAAGGACGGGCCGTCCACCGGGAAAGTTCCGCGGGAAAGTTCCTCCGGGGCCTGCTCGCCTCGCCGCCCGCCGCCCGCCGCCCGCCGCCCGGCGCGCGGCGGGGGTGCGGGCGTGCGGGAATCCGGTTCACGGCACCGGGTCGCGCAGCGCTTTGCGGCGGGGGGCCCGGCGGCGGAGCGGGCTGTGCGGGCCGGTGAGCCAGGAGGCCAGGGCGACGGTCAGGCCCAGCGCGACCAGCAGCCAGGCCGCGGTGCGCAGGGTGGCGGTGAGGGCGTCGTAGACGGCGCCCGCGGCCGGGCCGTGCACCGCGCCGGGCAGCTCGGCCAGGGTGAGCCGGCGGCCGATCACGACCGCCAGGCCGAGCAGCGCCCCGCCCAGGGCCGTGCCGAGCCCGGCGGCCGTCACCGCGCGGCGGCGCCGGGTGGCCAGGGCGATGCCGGCGAGGGCGAAGACGACGGCCGCCAGCGGCAGCCAGAGTGCGGCGACGTCCAGCACGTGGTAACCCCTCCTCAGCCGGTCGGCATCGCCGGCCGGCAGCACCGTGACCGTCGTGGGACGGACCGGTATGCGGTGGGCGAACGGCACGTGGTCGCGGGCGAGCTGGTACTTGACGCGGGCGGTCACCGGGGACAGGTCGACGGTGACCGGGCGGCCGTAGGCCGCCTCGTCCCGCAGGGCGCCGAGGAGGGCGGCGTGCACGGTGCGGTTCGCCGTGTCCCAGCCGGCGCGGAAGGCCTCGGTGGCGGTGAACGAGTGGGCCGCGTCGTGGACGAAGAGCCGGATGCTGCCCGCCATCGGACCGGCGGCGACGTCGTCCGCGACACCGTCGCCCACGGCGTCCGCGAAGGCGTTCCGCACCTCCGGGTCGGCCGCGAGCGGCGCCATCGCGGCGGTGTACCGGCCGGTGTCGCCCACCCCGTGCACCGCCCAGGCCGCCAGCGTGCCGCAGGGCGCGAGCAGGCAGGCCAGGACCAGCAGGGTGGCCGACAGGGCGTTCCGGAGACGGTGGGGCACCCTTCCAGGCAAGGCCCCGCGGACCACTCCCGCGAGCGCGGGGACTGCATCCGGGCGATACGGCTTCCGGACGGTACGAGGGGCCGCGCCCGGGGGCCCAGGGGCGAGCGCGGGGCCGGGCCCCAGGGCGAGCGCCGGGGCCGGGCTCCGGGGGTGAGCGCCGGGGTGAGCAGCAGGACCGGGCTCCGGGGCGGGCGGCGGGGCGTTCGGGGGCGCGGGCCGGGGGCCGGGTGCGGAGTCCGGCGGCTCTGAGCTGGGGCTTTACTCCCTCCGGTGGAGGGCTCACCCGAACGGGTGTTACCTGGTTCGGGGGAGATTGGAGCCGATCATGAGCACCACTCCGGTCCTGCGCGGTCTGACCGCCGCCCTGCTCACCGGCGGCACGCTCGTCGCCGCGGCGGCGGGCACCACGGCAGCGGCGACGACCGCACCGGCGTACCCCGACGGCCCCCGGGGCCGTGACGGCGGCCCCGTACGCGGCGTCGTGACCTCGCCGACCCCGCTCGCCGTGCGCGAGGCGCCGACCAGCCACGCGCCCGCGGTGGACCGCCTCGCGCCGGGCTCCGTGGACCGTGTGCTGTGCGTGGTCCGCGGCCAGAGCGTCAACGGGAACCCGTACTGGTACTGGCTCGTCGGTGCCCAGGGCTGGGCGAGCGCGGCCTTCGTCGACTCCGGTGGGCGCTCGGTGCCGCAGTGCGCGGACCCGTGCCCCGAGTGGAAGGACGGCCGCTGGTAGCCGCCGGCCGGGAAGAGGCGAGGTGAGGGACGCGGGGCCCGGCCGCTCGGCCGGTCCCCGCCCCGTCCCCGCCCCGTCCCCGTCGCATCGCCGTCGCGCGTCTCCGCCGGCCGACGCCCGGTGCGCAGGCGCGCCCGGGCGTCCGGTCAGCCGATGCGTCGTCCCTGTGCGTCCTCGTGCGTGTAGTAGCGGTAGAACAGCACGGCGAACACACCCGCCGCGACGGCCAGCGACACCACGACGCACGTGAACACGGCCGCGCCGCTCTGCGCGTACAGGAAGCCGACCGCGGTGCCGGCGAACGCCGCCCACAGCACGGCGTGCACTTCGCGCATCGACCGCTCGGCGACGAGCCCGACCGCGTAGTTGACGACGATGTACCCGAGCGCGGTCATGAAGCCGAACAGCAGGTTCCCGCCGGTGATGGGGCCGCCGTGGCGCCGGTTGGCCGCCGCCCAGAAGCCGTAGACCAGGCCGATCACCACGGGCAGCCCGAATTTCACGGCCTTGTGGACGCCCGGGCCGAAGACGTCGGGTGTCGTGGATCCCGGCCCGGTCGTTCCGGCCGCACCGGTCGTTCCGGGAGTTCCAGGCCGTCCCGGCCCTCCCGGCCCTCCCGGCTGTCCGGGCTGTCCGGGCTGTCCGGGTCGTCCCGGTACTCCCGGCCGTCCGCCGGGCGCGGGTGCCGCATGAGCCATGAGAGCACTCCTCTCTCTCGCCCCCGCATACCAGCGCACACCTGGGGCCGCCGGGAGGCAAGTCAGGGTGCGCGGCCCACGGGCGCGTGTTTCGCTGGGGAGGTGAGGGGTCGCCTCCCGAGGCCGGTGAGCGGCCGGCCGGGGCCGCCCGCGCAGGACGCCGGTCGGCCGGAGGCCGTGCACCGGCACCAGATGCTGCGCGTCGGCGGCCGGAGCGTCGCCTGGGTGCCGCCGCTGCTGCTCCTGGTCGGCATCGTGCTGGTCGACAGCAACACCGGCGGCGAGTTCCGGACCATCTCCTGGATCGTCCTCGTGCCCGGTATCGCCGCCGCCATCTGCGGGGTGTGGGGCACGGCCGTCCTCGCGGTGCTGGCGCTCCTGACGTACGTCGCCGTGGACAACGCCTGGCCGCACCAGTTCCAGACCGGGCTGCCCGACTTCATCCTCGTCGCCGCGGGCGGTCTGCTGGCCACGGCGGCCTGCGTGGTCCGGGTCCGCGGCGAGCGGCGCATGCTGCACATGCGGGACGTCGCCGACGTGACCCGGCGCACGGTGCTGCGCCCGCTGCCGCCGCACTGGGGCGGGCTGGAGCACGCGGCGGTCTATCTCACGGCCGACACCGAGGCCCGTGTCGGCGGCGACTTCTACGACATCCAGCCCGGCCCGCACGGCACCCGGGTCCTCCTCGGCGACGTGCAGGGCAAGGGGCTGGGCGCGGTGGAGACGGCGGCGGCGCTGCTCGGCACCTTCCGGGAGGCCGGCTACCACGAGGCCGACCTCGCCGCCGTCGCCGACCGGCTGGAGGTCCGTATGGTCCGGCACCGCGCCCTCACCACGGCCCTGGGCCGGAACGACGGCGACCGGTTCGCCACCGCGGTGCTGGTCGGGTTCCTGGAGGACGAGCCCGACGCCGTGGACGTCGTCGTCTTCGGCCACGAGGCGCCGCTCGCGGTCGGACCGGCCGGGGTACGGCGGTTGCCGGCCACCGGAGGCCTGCCCCTGGGCTTCGCCGAACTCGGCTCCGGGCCGCCCCCGGTGTGCCGGCTGCACCTGGCCGCCGACGAGACGCTGCTGCTGGTCACCGACGGGGTGACGGAGGCCCGCGACCACGACGGCTGCTTCTTCCCGTACACCGAGGAGGTCGGCCGCGCGGTCACCGACGCCCCGCCGGCCACCGCGCCGCGCCGGCTGGTGGACCTCGTCCGCGACGGCACGCTGCGGCACTGCGCGGCGCGGCTGTCGGACGACACGACCGTCTTCGCGGTACGGCGCCTGCGGGACTGAGCGGTACGGCTCCGGCGACCCCGAGTCCTCGGGCGCGTGCCCCGCTTTGCAGCCGCAGCCGTTACGGTGCTGCCGTACGTGATCGACCGTGACCGTCAGGGGTCGCCAGGGGGAGGGGACATGCCCGGAACCGTGCTGCTGCTCGCGGCGTCGCCCGTGGGCAAGGGGTGCCTCGTGGACGCGGCCTCCGTGCTCCCCGTGCTCGCCGCCGTGCCGCCCGCGGTGCTGTCCGGCACGGACACCGCCAACGTCGTCGAGCTCGCCGACCCGCTGGAGCCGCAGGCCGTGCTCACCCGGCTGCGGGCCGCCGCGGCGGCCCCCGGCCCGCTGACCGTGTACGTCACCGGCCAGCTCCACCTGGACCGCCGCCAGCGCCTGCCGCATCTGGCGCTGGCCCGCACCACGCCGGCGACCGTCCGGTACACCGCCCTGCCCTGGCACTGGATCAGGGAGGAGCTGCGGCTGCGGCCCGCCGGGGCGACGACCCTGCTGCTCGACCTGCACGCGGACCAGGAGACCTGGGAGTGGCTGCGGGCGCACCCCTTCGACTCCGGCCGCAACAACGCCGTTTACGGTCGCATCGCACCGCCGCCCGCCCGCCGGGCGGTGGCGGAGCCGGCGTACATGCGCGGCGTCGCGACGATCCTGCGCAGCGGGCACCGTCCGCCGGTGGACCAGCTGCACCTCCAGGCGCTGGCCCGCGCCGCGGCCGAGGCGCCGGGCGGCGGTGCGGGTGCCGGTGCGGGGCTGGGGGCGGACCTGGTGCTGGCCGCGCCGGGGCCGCTGCCCGCCGGTGATCCGCACGCCGCCATCACGGCCGCCGTCCAGGCCGGCCGGCACGGCGACGCCGACGCGCTCGCCGCGCGCCACGAGCGGGCGGCCGGGCAGGCGTTCGGGCCGGCGTCCGAGGAGGCGCTGCACTGGACGGAGGTCCGGGCCGACCTGGCGATGTTCGCCGGGGACCCGGTGCGCAGCTGCCGTACCTGGCTGACGGTGGCGCTCACCCGGCTGAACGCCGGTCAGGCGCCGGACGCGCCCGCCGTCGAGGCCGCCGCCGACCGGGCGCACCACCAGTGGGGCCGCATCGGCGACCCGGTCCCCGCACGGGAACTGGGCCTGCTCCTCGCCGACCTGCGCGGCCGGGTGCCCGGACGGCGCCGGGGCGCGCTGGACCACGTACGCCGCGAACTGCACCGCCTCCGCGCCCAGGCCCCCGCCTGACCCACGGCCCGGCTCCCGACCGACCCCGTACCCGTACCCGGACCGATCCCGCACCCGTACCGAGCCCGGACCCGGAACCGTCCGTGACGAGCGGCCGGATGCCGTGCGCCCGCGTGCGCCGCGCGAGGACGGCGTACAGACCCTCCCCACCGCGCAACCCCGGTGCCATGATGGTGAGTCATGGCTGAGGGGGACGGAGCGGCCACGCGGGGTGTTCGCGTGCGGCTGGACGACACGGCGACGGAAAGCGACATAGGCGCCCTGCGCAAGTGGCTGGAGCGGGAGAAGCCGCTCGACGAGCTGGTGCGCGCGGGCCGGTTGCAGATCCAGGAACGGCAGGGCGGCGACGACACCGCCGGGGCCCCGATGGGCATCGGCATGGAGATCCTCGTGGCCGTGATCGGAGGCGCCTCCGGTGCCTTCGCGCACGAGCTGGTGGACCAGGTCAGGAGCGCCGTGGAGGCGTGGCGGGCCAACCGCCGCGGGGTGGAGGACGGCGAGCCGCCCACCGGCACGGTCGATCCGGTGAACACCGACGACAGGTGACGGCCGGTGGCCGGTTTCGACCCGCGGGGGAAGGTGAACCGGGCGCTGCTGGTCGGGGTGTCCGAGTACGACCACACCGGTCGTCCGCACGGGGTGCCCGGTGACCTGCCCGCCGTCAAGCACAACCTGAACGCGCTGCGGGAGGCCCTGCGGCACGGCGGCGTCTTCGGCGAGCGGGAGATCACGGTGTCCCGGTCGCCGGACCAGGTCGCCTTCGGCCAGGAGCTGCTCACCGCCGCCCAGGAGGCCGAGGGCCTGCTGCTGCTGTACTTCTCCGGGCACGGCGCGATCCCCAGCGCGGGCGACGAGCTGTTCCTGCAACTGCGCAACGCGCGCGTGGTGGCGGGCGGGCGGGCGGTCTTCCCCGGCGCCGAGTCGTTCACGAACGTGGTGACGGAGCTGGCCACCAGTCCGGCCGAGCGGATCGTGGTCGTCCTCGACTGCTGCTTCGCGGGCAACGCCGCCTGGATCTGGGAGAAGCTCGGCGGCAAGCGGCGGGTGCTGCTGCTGATGGCCGTGCAGGCCAACCACCGTATCGACGCCGGCGATCCGGGCACGCCGACACCGTTCACCGCGGAGCTGGTCCGGCTGCTCCAGGAACCGGACTCACCCGGGCTGACCTTCCACCGGCTCGCCGACGAGCTGCGGACGCGGATGGCCGCGGCAGGCCCCCGCACCCTGCGCGGCGCGGTGTGGGAGCCGCAGGTCCGCACCGAGCCGGGCGTGGACGTCCTGCTGGCCACGGGCGGCGCGGGGGACGGAATCCGCCGGCCGGTGCCGCCGCTGCCGCCGGACCCGGGCCCGTGGGCCCGCCTGCGGGCGCTGCTGCGCACCGCGTCCGACGCCCTGGCGGGGGCCCTCGCCGGGGCCGCGACGGCCCTGGCCCGCCGCGCGCTCGCCGTCCGGCCGGGGCGCCGCGCCCGCCCCCACCGGCTCGCCCCGGGCCCGCGCCGGCTGCTGGCCGGCCTGGCCGCGCTGCTCACCGTCGCCGTCCTCGGCATCGGCGCCTACCGCCTCGTACCCGACCTGATCGACGGCCCGGTCACCTGCGCCCCGCCCCTGGAGCTGCGTGTGCTCACCGACCCCGACCTGGAACCGACCGTGCGCGCCGCCGCCGACGCCTACCTCACCTCCCCGGAGAACACCACCGGCGACGGCTGCCGCCGCAGCGGCATCACCGTCTACGGCGCGGGCGCCGCCGACGCGGTCACCGCGCTGCGCCGGCAGAGCGGTGCCTGGCAGGAGCCCCGCGACGAGGGCACCAACCCGCAGCGGGACGTGGGCCCGCAGCCCGACGTGTGGATCCCGGGCTCCCGCGCCGAGGCGGCCCGCGTCGTGGCCGGCCAGGACACCGACGCCGTCGCCGTGCTGGAGCCGGCCGAGGAGCCGCTGGCCTACTCGCCGGTGGTGCTCGCCGTCCCCCAGGCCCTGGCCGTCGAGGACCTCGACGACCGGGTCGGCCCCCCGCTCAACCGGATGCTCGACGCCCTGCGGGCCCGGCACGAGAACGCCGAAGTGCGCCGCCCCGACCCGGAGTTCACCGTCAGCGGGCTGCTCGCGACCGTCGGCCTGCACGCGCCCGCCCCGGACGCCGAGGACGGCGCCGCCCCCGACCACGCCGGCGCCGAACGCCGCGTCGCCCAGAGCGGGCCGCCCTCCCCGACCGCCGCCGACCTGCTGTGCGCGCTGCCGGACGAGGGCACCGTGGACGACCGCACGGCCGCCCTGGTCCCCGAGTTCCTGCTGAAGAGCGGCGTCGGCTGCGACGCGACCCGGCGCACCCCGCGGATGGCGCAGTACCCCGGCGACGTGCCCGGCCTGGAGCCGGTGTTCGTCCGGGTCCGCTGGCAGGGCGCCGACCGCGACGCGGCCGACCGGGACGACGCCGTCGAGCGGTTCCGGGCGTGGCTGTCCGGCGACGGCGGGAAGGCGGTGTTCGCCCGCGACGGGTTCCGCGCGGCGACCGGCTCCCGGCCCCTGCTGGACACCGACGAGGTCGCCGAGGGGGTGCTGCGCGCCCCGTCGCCGCTCACCGAGCCCGCCGGGCGGGACGCGATGGAGGCGGCGCTCGTCGGCTACCAGGGCGCCAACGGCCCCGGCCGGGTGCTGTTCCTGCTGGACAGCTCCGGCTCGATGGGCGGCCTGTGGGAGGGGCCGAGCGGCGGGCCGGGGCTGGTCAGGCACTCCCTCGGCGGGCTCGGCGAGGAGGACGAGTACGGCGTGTGGGCGGTGTACGGCACCGGCGAGGACGTGTACGACACCCTGCTCCCCCTCGGCGGTCACGCCCGTGCCGACGCCGAGCGGACCGTCGACCGCACGGCCCGGGTGCGGGACGCCGAGGCCGATCCGCGCGGCGCCCTGCTCGCCGCGTTCGACCACATGGAGCAGCGCGGTGCCGTCGACCGGCGGCCCGACCTGATCGTGTTCGTCACCGACGACGAGGACGCGGACCGGCTCTCAGGCGAGGGCCTCGCCGACGTCCTCGACCGGGCCCGCACGGCCCGGGTGCCGGTGACGATGGTGTCCCTGACCGGCGGAGGCTGCGACGCCGGGGAGCCGGACGCCCGGATCTCGGCGGTGAGCGGCGGCCGCTGCCTGGACACCGACGACGACCTCGGGGCCGCCCTGCACGACGAGGTCGCCCGCACCGGGACGGGGGAGCAGTGAGGGAGCACGCGGTGTTCCGCCGCCGAGAACGCGGGCCGGCGCCCGTGCCGTGCCGCCCCGGGCCCGAGCCGGCGCCCGGGCCGTACCGCCCCGGGCCCGAACCGGCGTCCGCGGCCCGGCGTGCCCGGCTCGGGCCGGCGTCCGCCGTCCGGCGCCTCGCGGCGCTGCTGCTCGCGTTCCTGCCGGTGCTGGCCTGTACGGGCGGTGACGCGGACGGGACCGCCACACCGGCGCCCTCCGCCGACGTGCCCGGCGACATCGTGGTCGCCAGCGGCCGGGACGTCACCGGCAGGAACGGCATCCGCCAGCGGCTCATCGACGCCTGGAACGAGGCGCAGGAACAGGAGGGCACCGGCTACCGCGCGCGGCTGGTCGAACTGCCCGGCAGTGCCGACGAGCAGCGCAGCCAGCTGCTCGGCGCGTTGCAGTCCGGCAGCTCCGCCTACGACGTGGTCAACCTGGACGTGACCTGGGTGCCGGAGTTCGCCGCCGCCGGCCTGGTCCGGCCGCTGCCGCCGTCGCTGGTCGGCGAGGACGTCATCGCGCCCGTCGCCAGCACGGCACGCTGGGCCGGGGAGGTGTACGCCGCGCCGTTCAACAGCGACGTCGGCCTGCTGTACTACCGGCGCGACCACCTGCGTCACGCGGGCGTCGACCGGCCCGACCTGGACGGCGGCGGGTTCGGCTGGCCGGAGCTGCGGACCCTGATCAACACCGTCGACGAGCACACCCCGAGACCCCGGGGGTATGAGAAGGGCTGGACCACGCAGCTCGCGGCCTACGAGGGGCGCACGGTCAACGCCGTGGAGGCGTTCGCGTCGACGGCCGAGGACTTCGCGCTCACCGACGAGGACGGCCGCTACACCGCCGACACCGAGCAGCTGGCCCGGGGCATCGCGGAGCTGCGCCGCCGCACCGAGGTGTCGTACACCCTCGCCGACGCCGAGCGTTCCGACGAGGCGGCCTCCCTCGGCGACTTCGCCGACGGCCGCACCACGTTCCTGCGGCACTGGCCCTACGTCTACGCCACGCTCCACCAGTCCTTCACCACCGGGCAGCTCGGGGTGACCGCGCTGCCCGGCCGGGCCGTGCTGGGCGGGCAGAACCTGGCCGTCACGGCCTCCTCCCAGCGCCCGGCCAAGGCGGTCGAGCTGATCAGGTACCTCACCGGCCCGGAGAGCGAGCGCTGTCTGCTGGACGCGGGCTTCGCGGCGACGCGCACGTCGGCGTACACCGACGACGGGCTGCGGTGCCCGGTCTCCGGTGCGGCGCCCTCGGCGGCCCCGACCGGGGAACGCCCCGACCGGATGCCCCGCGACGCCGCGGGCCGCCCGGCCCACGCCCGCCCGGTGCTGCTGCCCGCCCTCCAGCGGGCGGTGCACCGCCCGCGCACGCCGCTGTACGGGGCCTTCACCCAGACGTTCACCACCCAGCTGGGGGCGTTGTTCACGGAGCGTCCGCCGGACGACGCGGCGCTGGCGAAGAGCCTCGACGCCGCGCTGCGCCGGGCGCTGCCCGACTGACCGGTGCCGGTCAGTCCGCGCGGCCGGCGGCCTGCTCCACGGTCCGCGGGGCCGGGTCGGTCTGCTGGACCGGCGAGGCCGGGGCCGGGGTCGCCCGTGCCGGGCCCGCGTTGCCGGCCAGGACGAGGGTGGCCACGGCGACGAGAGCGGCGGCGCAGCCCCTGGCGTAGCGCTCCGCGGCGCGTGTGCGTCCGAGCACGGCGACCTCGCAACAGCGATCGGGTGAAGTCGGCAACGGCGCCAACAAGGCAACAGTGATGTGTTAAGCATGCTTAACGCGCCGTTTAACCTAGGGGCCCCGGCAGCCAACGGCAAGGGCCGCAGGAGGAGTTGACCGTGTCGAACCGTGACGATCCGGCGGTGATCGGACGCCGGGTGCAGCGGATGCGGGTCGAGCGCGGTCTGACCCAGCGGCAGTTGGCGGAACCGGCGTACACCCCCGCCTACGTCTCCACACTGGAGGCCGGCCGGGTGCGCCCCTCCGACGAGGCCCTGCGGCACATCGCCGAGCGGCTCGGGGTGGCGTACGAGGAGCTGCTCACCGGGCGTCCCGCCCGCCTCGCCACCGACCTGCGCCTGAGGCTGACCGAGGCGCGGCGCACGCTCGCCACCGAAGGCGCCGGGCAGGCGGCCGAGCAGTACGGCGCGCTGCTCGCCGAGGCCGAGGAGCACGGGCTCGCAGAGCTGACCGCCGAGGCGCTGCTCGGGCTCGGGGACTGCGCGCTGGAGAGCGGCGAGCTGGAGGAGGGGCGGCGCTGCTTCGAGCGGGCGGAGGAGTGCCTGGCCGCCGCCGACGCCCCGCTGCCCGCCCGGGTGCCCGCCCTGCGCGGCCGGGCCGTCGCCCACTACCTCACCGGTGAACTGCGGTACGCCGTCTACCTGCTGGAGACCGCCCTCGACGAGCTGAACCGCGGTGGACTGCACGACCCGGACGCCCTGCTCATGCTCTACGCCAGCGTCATCGGCCCCTACATGGACATGGGCGCCCACGCCCGCGCCGCCCAGGCCGCCGAACTCGCCCTCGCGCTCGCCCCGAGCGCGGGCGACCCGGCGCTGGTGGCCCGCATGCACCGCACGGTCGCCCGTACCCTGCTCGCCGAGGGGCGCCTCGCCGAGGCCGACGCCTCGCTCGCCAGGGCGGCCGAGCTGTACCGCACCCTCCAGCTTCGCACCGAGCTGGCCAACTGCCACTGGATGCGCGGGTACGTCCACGCCCAGAACGGCGAACTGGAGCGGGCCGAGGCGGAGTTGCGCGAGGCCCTGGAGATGCTGTCGGCCAGCCGCGCCGCCCTCTACCGCAGTCAGGCCGCCGTGGAGCTGGCCGACGTCCTGCACCGGCGCGGCGAGTCCGGCCAGGCCGCCGCGCTGCTGCACGAGGTGCTGGACGACCTGTCCTCCGAGCGCGGCGCCGTGCACGCCGCCGGCGCCCACCGGCTGCTCGGCATCATCGCCGAGGACGCCCACGACACCGAGGCCGCCGAGGAGCACTACGTCCGAGCGCTCAGCCTGCTGGAGCGCGCGGGCGCCGCCGGAGACCTGGCCGACCTGTGCCGGCTCCTGGGCGACCTGCTGCGCCGCACCGGACGGGTGGAGGCGGCCATGGACGCCTACCGCACCGGGCTCGGGCACCGTACGGCCCCGGGCACGACCACCCTCGGGCCGGCGCCCGCGCAGCCGCCGCTCCAGTGAGGCCGCCGCGGTGCGACCTGGCGGTTTCGCACCGGCCGTGAGGGGTAGTCGGGGCTCGTCTCCGGACCCGGGCGAAAGCACCGGCCCTGCACGGTGGACCGGGGCCCGCCGACGACGTTGCAGGCCGCGTCGAACGAAGGAGGCGATGGACGTGCGGCCCAGCGACGGACGCGGTGGCGACGTCCCGGGCGACGACGAACCACCGCCTCCGCCCCTGAACGCCTCGGACCTGATCGCCGAGGGAGTGCGGGGCGCCTCACCCGGCGAGGTGCCGGGGCGGCTGTGCCGCATGGCGGTGCGGCTGCTGCCCGTGACCGGCGCGAGCGTGTCCCTGCGCAGCGACGGCCTTCCGGTACGGCTGTGTGCCAGCAGCGAGCGGGCCGCGCGCCTCTCCGAGATCCAGGCGACCCTGGGCGACGGCCCGTGCGTGGAGGCCGGCGCGGCGGGCGCGCCCGTGCTCGCCGGTGACCTGACGGCCGGCGACGACGCCGGCCGCTGGCCCGTCTACGCCCAGCAGGTGACGGCCGCCGGGGTACGGGCGGTGTACGCGCTCCCCCTGGGCGACGCCGGCGCCTGCGTCGGCACCCTCGACCTCTACCGCGACATCCCCGGCGAACTCACCGGCCCCGAACTGCACACGGCACGGATCGTGGCCGACGTGATGACGACGGCTCTGATGGCGCTGCCACACGGGTGGGACCACGAGGACGGCGCGGACTTCGAGGAGTACGCCGGCTACGACGGGTACGAGGGCGGCCCGGACGGCGCGTATCAGGAGGACCACGGGGACGGGGCGGCGTACGAGGAGCACGGGGACTTCGGCGAACACGGGGACCCCCGCCGACACGGGGACCAACGGCCCCACACCGACCGGGAGCGCGGCGCGGACGGCCGCCGGGAGGCGGCGTCGGCCGAGGCCTCCTCCGACGCTTCCGCCTCCTCCTCCGACGCTTCCACCGCCGCCTCCTCCGATGCCTCCGGCGCCTGTGGCGAGTCCGGCGCCGATGACGCGACCGGAGCCGCCGATGCCGCCCGGGGCTGGATGCGGCGCTGGCTCGGTGGCGCCCACGACCAGGTGCACCAGGCCGTCGGCATGATCATGGCGCAGCTGGGCGTCGGCGCCGACGAGGCGCTGGCACGGCTGCGGGCCCACGCCTTCGTGCGCGGGCGGACGGCGCACGAGGTGGCACGCGACGTCGTCGCCCACCGGGACCGCGTGGAACGCGACCCGTAACGCGGGCGCGGGCGCGGGCGCCGGCACAGGGGACGGCCGGGGGCAGGGTGGTCACACCAGGGCCCGCCCCTGCCTCCTCGCCTCCGCCAGGCGCCGGGCGCCGGTCTCCGCGGCCGTCCACGCCACGTCGTCCGGTACCTCGCCCAGGCCGCCGTGCGTGAGGCCGACCGCGTCGTCACCGACCCGCACGGCGGCCAGGACGACGGTGAGCACGTTGTCCCCGGCGCCCGCCGCCGGGAGCGTCAGCGTCACCCGCAGCCCCTCCCGGTCGTCGCCGGCCTCGGGCAGGTCCAGGCCGGTGACCCGGACGTCCTGGACCTCGCCCCTGGCGGTGCGCGCCGGGAAGCGGCCGCACCGGTCCGGCAGCGACCGCAGCCAGGCCAGCGCCCGGTCCACGTCGGCCGCGCGGTGGGCGGTGATCCGGTAGTGCAGCTGAGTCCCTCCGACGGGGTCGTCGAAACCGGCCTCGGCACGGAGGGCGGCGCCGGGACCGAAGAGGTCCTCGGTGTAGAGGACGTCCAGCAGCCGGTGGCAGTCGCGGTCCTCGGCGGTGGCCTTCAGCCGTCCGTCCCGCCAGGTCGCCGCTCCGCGCGTCGGCAGCCATTGCTCCCCCAGGTCGTTCAGGTCGTCCTCGGTGATCAGCGCGGCCTCGGCCTGGGCCGTGGTGAGCGTGGGCGCGGCGGCGGGGGTGGGGACGGTGGCCGGGGACCGGGTGGCCGGCGCCGAGACGGGGGCCGTCGGGGCGGTGGAGGCCGGGCCGCTCACGGAGCAGGCGGCCAGGGCCGGCAGCAGGGCGGCGGCGAGGGCGGGGACGAGGCGGGGGCGGGCGGCCGGGGAGCGGTGCATCAGGGGGTGCCTCCTGGGGCCGGTGCGGTCGCGCCCCTCCACGCCACCACCGCCTCCGGCCCCCCACCAGCGCGCGGGCCCGTCCGGGTGAGCGCGCCCCCGCCGCTTGGGGGCTGCCGCCCCCAGCCCCCCGCTTCGGCCTGAACGGCCTCGTCCTCAAACGCCGGACGGGGCTGGTACGTCAGCCCCTCCGGCGTTTGAGGAGCGGGGGTCCGGGGGCGAAGCCCCCGGGGACGGGACGGGTAGGGGCGGCGGGGCGAGAAAAAACCGGTCGCGTGCCACCGGCCCCCTTGCTACGGTCCCGTCCATGCAGCGCACCCGTGCCCCCCGCACGACGACGCCGGAGAGTGTCCCGGCGCGCTGACAGCTGACCGAATGTCCGAAGCCCCGGGGCGAGTCCCCGGGGCTTCGTCGCGCGGTGCTCGCCCTCCTCCGGACGCAACCGAGAGGAACCCACCGTGCACGACCACCGCCGCCTCGGCCGCGACCTCGCCCTCTTCGGCACCGACCCCCTGATGGGCGCCGGACTGCCGTACTGGCTGCCCGACGGCGCCACCGTCCGGCACGCCCTGGAGGAGTACGTCCGCGACGCCGAGCGCCGCGCCGGCTACCGCCACGTCGGCTCACCCGTCCTCGGCAAACGCGAGCTGTACGAACTGTCCGGCCACTGGGCCCACTACCGCGACGACATGTTCCCGCCGATGGACCTCGGCGGCGAGCAGGTCGTGCTCCGCCCCAGCCTCTGCCCCCACCACGCCCTGATCTACCGCTCCCGCGCCCGCAGCCACCGCGAACTCCCCCTCCGCATGGCCGAGCTGGGCGCCATGTACCGCGCCGAGCTGTCCGGAGTCCTGGGCGGCCTGACCCGGGTCCGGGCCATCCACCTCAACGACGCGCACATCTTCTGCACCCCCGACCAGGCCGTCGACGAGGCACGCTCCGCCCTCGCGCTGATCCGCCGGGCCTACGCCGACCTCGGCATCACCGCCGCCCGCCACCGCCTCTCGCTGCCCGCGCCGGGCGGCAAGTACGTCGCCGACCCGGAGCTGTGGCGGCGGGCCACCGCCCTGCTGGAGGAGGCCCTGGACGGGGTGCCGTACGAGGCGGTCGAGGGCGAGGCGGCCTTCTACGGCCCCAAGATCGACGTGCAGATCGCCGACGCCGCCGGCCGGGAGAGCACCCTGTCCACCGTCCAGATCGACTTCCACCAGCCCGAACGCTTCGGCCTGCGCTACACCGGCCCCGACGGCGCCCCGCACCGTCCGGTCATGGTGCACCGCAGCGTCATCGGCAGCGTCGAACGGGCGGTCGCCCACCTGATCGACGTGCACGGCGGCGCCTTCCCGGTGTGGCTGGCGCCGGTCCAGCTGGTGGTGCTGCCGGTCGGCCCCGACCAGGAGGAACGGGCGTACGACCTGGTGCGCCGGGCCACCGCCGGCGGGCTGCGCGCCGAGGTCGCGGGACCCGACCGCGGCACCCTGGGCGCCCGGGTCCGGGCGGCGCGGCTGGTGCCGTACCAGGTGGTGATCGGCGCCCGCGAGGCGGCGTCCGACGACGACCTGGTGGCCGTACGCCTGCGCGACGGCCGCCGCCCCGGCCCGCTGCCCGCCGCGGAGCTCCTCGACCGGATCGCCCGGCGGGCCGCGGCGCGCGGCACCGGCCTGTGGGAAGACGCGTAGGGTCACCGCCGCAGGCCCCGGAAGACGAGGAGCGCTCGCCGTGACGACGACCGACCACACCGACCCGACCGGACGCGGGAACGGGCCCCACCGGCCCGACCGGGCGGCCGGCCGCCGTCCCACCCCGGTGATCATCGACTGCGACACCGGCATCGACGACGCCCTCGCCCTGCTCCTCGCGGTCCGCCACCCGGCGCTCGACCTGCGCGCGGTCTCCTGCGTCGCCGGCAACACGGACGTGGACGGCGTCGTCCGCAACACCCTCACCGTGCTGGAACAGGCCGGCGCCCCGGACGTCCCCGTCGCCCGGGGCGCCGAACGCCCGCTGATCGAGGGCGTCCGCACCGCCCGGCACGTGCACGGCCACGACGGCATGGGCGACCTGGGGCTGCCCGCGCCGGCCCGGCGCCCCGCCGACGCCGACGCGGTCACCCTGCTGCGCCGGGAGATCCTCGCCTCGCCCCGCCCGGTCACCCTGATCCCCACCGCGCCGCTGACCAACATCGCCCTGCTGCTGCGCACCCACCCCGAGGTGACCCGCAACATCGAACGGATCGTCTTCATGGGCGGCGCGGTGGCCACCGGCAACGCCACCCCGGTCGCGGAGTTCAACGTCTGGCACGACCCGGAGGCGGCGGCGATCCTGCTGACGGCCGGGGTGCCTCTCACCATGTACGGCCTGGACGTGTTCCAGCGGGTGATCGTCCCCGGCCCGGACGTCCGCCGGCTGCGCGCGAGCGCCGAGCCCGGCACCCGGCTGGCCGGTGAACTGCTCGCCCACCGCGGCCCGGCCACCGACGCCTCCGACCCCGGCGGGGGCCTCGGCGACGCCGGCGCGGTCTGCGCGGTCGCCGACCCGGAGGGCGTGACCACACACCGCCTGCCCGTCGAGGTCTGCCTCGCCCCCGGCCCGGCCCGCGGCCAGACGGTCGTCGACCGCCGCGTCCGCCCCGGCGAGTCCGAACTCCACGAGGGCACCAGGGAACAGGCGCTGGTGGACGTGGCCCTGGACGTCGACGTGACCCGGTACGTGCGGCTGTACCTGGAGGCGGTGGAACGCTAGCCACGACGGGACACGGCCACGACGGTGTTCACTTTCCCGGCGATGTGGACAGACCTACTCATGTCGCCCGCACACATCGCCGAGGAGGCCGCGTGACCGTACGCACCACCACCAGCACGCCCGACCTGTCGTCCCAGGACCCCAACTGGTGGCGGCAGGCCGTCATCTACCAGGTCTACCCGCGCAGCTTCGCCGACGCCGACGGCGACGGGCTCGGTGACCTCCGCGGCGTGACCCAGCGCCTCACCCATCTGGCCGCCCTCGGTGTGGACGCGCTGTGGCTCAGCCCGTTCTACCCGTCCGAACTCGCCGACGGCGGCTACGACGTGGACGACTACCGTGCCGTGGACCCGCGCCTGGGCACGCTGGACGACTTCGACGCCATGGCCGCCGAGGCCCACCGGCTCGGCCTGAAGGTCATCGTCGACCTCGTCCCCAACCACACCTCGCACCGCCACGTGTGGTTCCAGGAGGCCCTGCACGCGGGCCCCGGCTCCCCGGCCCGCGACCGGTACGTCTTCCGCGACGGCCGCGGCGAGCACGGCGAGCTGCCGCCCACCGACTGGCAGTCGGTGTTCGGCGGCAGCGCGTGGCGGCGGGTGCCGGACGGCCAGTGGTACCTGCACCTGTTCACGCCCGAGCAGCCGGACCTGAACTGGGAGAACGAGCAGGTGCGGACCGACTTCCGCACGACGCTGAAGTTCTGGTCCGACCGGGGCGTGGACGGTTTCCGCGTCGACGTCGCCCACGCCCTCGCCAAGGACCTGACGGAGCCGCTGCGCGACCTCGGCGCCCCCGAACTGAGCAGCGAGGCGGCGCTGGTGGACTTCGCCCCCGGCACCCACCCCTTCTACGACCGCGACGAGGTCCACGAGATCTACCGCGACTGGCGCAAGATCCTCGACGCCTACTCCCCGCCCCGCATGGCGGTCGCCGAGGCCTGGGTACCGGGCGCCCGCCGCGCCCTGTACGCCCGCCCGGACGAACTGGGCCAGGCCTTCAACTTCGAGTACCTCCAGGCGTCCTGGGACGCCGCGGAGCTGCGCGCGGTGATCGAGGGGTCGCTGGCCGACGCCGCGGCGGCCGGCGCCTCCGCCACCTGGGTCCTGTCCAACCACGACGTCGTCCGCCACGCCACCCGCCTGATGCTCCCGCCGGACACGGACACCGACGCCTGGCTGCTGTCGGGCGGCACCGCCCCGTCCGTCGACGAGGCGGCCGCTCTGCGCCGCGCCCGCGCCGCGACCCTGCTGATGCTGGCGCTGCCGGGCTCGGCGTACGTCTACCAGGGCGAGGAACTCGGCCTGCCCGAGGTGGCCGACCTGCCCACCGAGGTCCTCCAGGACCCGATCTGGGAGCAGACGGGCCATGTCCGCAAGGGCCGCGACGGCTGCCGGGTGCCGCTGCCGTGGACGACGACCGGCCCGTCGTACGGCTTCGGGCCGGGTGGCGCCTGGCTCCCCCAGCCACCGGCCTTCGCCCGGTACGCCGTCGAGGCGCAGGACGGTGCGGAGGGCTCGACCCTGGAGCTGTACCGCACGGCCCTGCGGCTGCGCCGCAAGCTGCTCACCGACGAGACCCTCACCTGGGCGGACGACACCCCGCCGGGCGTGCTGCGGTTCGACCGCTGCGACAACTGGCGCTGCGTCGCCAACTGCTCGGACACGGCCGTCGACCTGCCGGCCGGCGAGCTGCTGCTGACCAGCGCCCCCCTGGAGGGCGGCCGGCTGGGCCCGGACACGACGGCGTGGCTGGCCCTGTGACCGGGGCCCGCGGGACGCCCCGGCGTCAGTAGCGCACCGCCCGCGCGACCCTCGCGCGCACGTCGTCCGAGAGGTCGCGTGTGCTGCGGGCGGTGGCGCGTCCGGACTCGCCGGGCGGCGCGTCGTCGACGGTGGCGACCGCCGTGTCGAGCAGGTTGCCCTTGCGGTCGGTGAAGTCCACCTGCACGGCGAAGGTCTTGGCGGTGTCGGTGGTGTTCCGGGCGGTGATCTCGACGGTGGCCCGCCCGTCCTCGCCGGTCCGCGGATCGCCGAGGGTGACGTCGTCCCGTACGTCGACGCCCTCGGTGATCTCCTCCAGCCACCGTCCGGCCTCGGCGGTGGCGGAGGCCAGCACGTCCGCCCCCTCGGAGGCCAGCGAGGACGCGGCCGACGCGGCCCGGCTCGCGGCGCCGGCGGCGCTCTCGGCGGGAGACGGTGGTGGCTCGTCGTCGCCGCCGGAACAGCCGCTCAGCACGGCCGTCAGCACGAGAACGGCACCGGCCGCCCGACACATCCGGTGAGCGGCCATGTCGCCTCCAGGGACCTCGGAACGTCCCCACCAGTGAAGGCCGGTGACCGCCGGAGCGCACGCCCACGGCCCGCCGAACGGGCGACACCGGGGAGCCGGGCCCGGGGAGCCCGGCATCGAGGGCGGGCGCCGAGACATCGGTCAGGGGCTGCGCAGCGCGACGGTGGGCGGGGCCGGCAGGAGGTGACCGAGCACCGCCTCGGACTCCCGCTTCCACTGCTCGTCCTCCGGATGGCACATCCACCCGGACACCCACGTCCGCATCCGCACGATCAGCGGCCCGGACTGCTCCGGGCCGAACCGGCCACCGCGGATCATCGCGGCCACCCGCGAGACGAGGGCGTGGTAGTAGGACCCGGGCGCGCACCTCAGGGAGTCCGGACGCATGACCCAGACGTGGAGCAGGTCGTCGAGGCGTGCGGCGCCGATCCCGGAGTAGAAGACGCGCAGTCGGCACAGTTTCTCGAACAGGCCGTCCATTTCGGCCCTGGTGTTGATGGAGCCGCCGCCCTCGGTGCCCTGGGCGAAGTGGGCCTCGAGCGCGATCAGGGTCCATTTCGCCAGCAGGGGGTGGCCGTCGATCGACCGGGACACGGCCGTCAGACGCCAGGCGACATCCTCCGTGCCCGGGTTGTCGATCACCCCTTTGAGGATCAGCGCCGCCGTCTTGGTGGTGATGAGGCCCTGCCGTCCGAGGTGCTTGGCCACGAAGCCGACGTCGGAGCGGTCCGAGTGGCTGGCCACCCAGTGCTCCACGTCCTCGAGGAAGGCCGGGCCGAAGCTCGCCGCCCGGTAGTGCGCGAGCAGCGGGGGCAGGACGAAGCCGGCTTCGAGGGTCGTTCCGTGGTCCCGCAGCCAGCGCAGGGCGCACTCGACGGCCTGGGTCGCCGGGCGGCCCGTCAGCCGGCGGCCCAGCAGCGGACCCAGCACGAAGTTGGCCTGCGAGAGCGTCGCGTGGGCCCGCAGCCAGGCCAGCGCCCACTCGACCGCCTGCGTGGCGGCCCGCTCCGGCAGCCGGCGGCCCAGCAAGGGCCCCAGGACGAACTGCGCCTCCGGCAGGGCGCCGTGCAGACGCAGCCAGGTGAAGGTGTGGGACAGGGCCCGGGTCGCGGAGGTGTCGTCCAGGTGCCGGTGCAGGAGGGAGTCGAGGACGAAACCGGCTTCCCGGGTGGTGCCGTGCAGGGCGAGCCAGGTCAGGGCGCGGTCGACGGCCTCGGTGGCGTCGTCGGCGGCGAGGTCGCGGTCCAGCAGCGGGGCCAGCACGAACTGGGCCTGCTGGAGTTGGCCGTTGACGCGCAGCCAGGCGAGGGTGTGCTCGACCGCACGGGCCGCGGGGGCCTCCTCCAGCCGGCGGCTCAGCAGGGGCTTGAGGACGAAGCCGGCCTCCTGCGTGGTGCCGTGCAGGGTGAGCCAGGTGACGGCGCGGTCGACGGCCTGGGTGGCGTCGGCGGACGCCATCTCGCGCTCCAGCAGCGGGGCGAGGACGAACTGTGCCTCGGAAAGGGTGCCGTGCCGGCGTAACCAGGTGAAGGTGTGGGACAGGGCGCGGGCCGCGGAGGTCTCGTCCAGGTGGCGGTGCAGGAGCGGGTCGAGGACGAAGCCGGCCTCCTGCGTGGTGCCGTGCAGGGTGAGCCAGGTCAGGGCGCGGTCGACGGCCTGGGTGGCGTCGGCGGACGCCATCTCGCGGTCCAGCAGCGGCCCCAGGACGAACTGGGCTTCCAGCAGGTCCCCGTGGAGCCCCAGCCAGGCGAAGGTGCGCTCCACCGCCCGCGCCGCGGCGTCCTCCTCCAGCCCGGTGCCCAGCAGCGGGCCCAGGACGAAGCTGGCCTCCAGCGAGGTGCCGTGCAGGTCGAGCCAGGCCAGCGATTCGCCGACCAGGCGCTCGACGTGCGGCGGTCCGACCGCCCTGAGGCCCTTGTAGAACAGGTGCCGGGCCGGCAACGAGCGCCCGTGCCGGGTCAGCCACGGCCCGATCAGCTCGTTCCAGCAGCCGAAGACCGTCCGGCCCCAGGCGGGGTTGTCGATGACGGCTCCCAGCGCGTAGGAGCCCTCGTCCTCCGACACCCCGACGATCTCGCCGAGCTCGGCGACGTGCTCACCGAACCAGGTGCCGCAGAACCGGGACAGGGCGTCGGCGCGCCCGTCGATCTCGAGGTCGCGCAGGAGACGCCCGATGTTCGAGGCGTACCGGCCGACGGTGCGGCCCCGGGTCAGGCATCCGGACAGGATCCGGGACGTCGCACCGCGGCGCACGGAGTCGCTCAGCGGATGGATCGCGGTGCGTTCCAGCAGCTGGTCGGCGACGATGTCGTGAACGGTCGCCAGCCCGACGGGCGTGGGGATCACCCAGCCCATCCGCAGCAGCGCTCCGAGGAGGTGCTCGGCGAGTTCGTCGTCCTCGTCGCAGACCCGGGCCCCGCAGGCCGCCACGTCCGCCTCGTCCTGGGGCATGGCCGCGGCCATCGCGGCGCACGCCTGCATGGCGAGGGACGAGGTCAGGTCGCCGGACTGTCCGCGCACCTGCTCCGAGAGCAGCCGGTCGTCCTCGTCGAGGCGGCGGGCGAGCCAGTCCAGGAGCTGTCCGGGGCGCACTCCGCCGAGCGAGGACAGCTTGCCCTCCCGGGCCAGGGTCTCGGCCTCGGCGGCGATCAGCATGGCGATGATCGGGCGCCGGCCGCAGAGTTCGAAGAGCCGGTCCCGGCCCACGACCGAGACCGCGGTGGGCGCCAGCGAACTCGCGATCTGCCGTCTGATCCTCTCCTCGTGCTCGCCGTCCGGCGAGATGTCCAGCGGCTTGAACAGCGGCCGGGCCGGGTGGCTCTCCGGGTGGTAGTACCAGCCCGGACGGGCCGACGCGAGAAACGCCACCCGGGTGCCGCGGCTCGCCGTCCTGGGTATGAGGCGGTGGCGCAGCGCGTGGAAGTCCAGGCCGTGGCACTGGTTGATGTAGTCGATGATCACCAGTACCCGCGGGCCGACCGGGCCCTCCAGGACGGAGATCAGCTGATCGGTCGTGACGTGCGGCTCCCCGGGCTTGACGTGCAGCACCGTCCAGCCGGCGGCCACGGCCCGGTCGCCGACCTCCAGACAGGTCCGGGTCTTGCCCACGCCCGCGGGGCCGAGCAGCAGGACGCCGCACTCTCCGGCGGTCCTCTCCAGCTGGGCGAGGAGCTGGTCGGGATGGGCGGCGGAGGTGGGGGCGGGCGGGACGTAGGGGAGCTGGTCGCCGCGGAGGTTGGCGGCCATGCCGATCAGCCCGGCGACCTCCTCGCGGTGGTCCACGACGCCGCTGGGATACGCGGTGGCGTCGCCCGGGACGGGCTCGACGCGGTGCTCCCCGGCGTTCACCAGCGAGGCGAACCGGTGATCGGCCACCAGCGCGGTGATCCGCACCGCCTCGATGCGGCCGGCGGGGAAGTCCGCGGGGTCGGAGACCACGACCCCGAGCACGAGGCGTCCGTCGCCGGTCAGCAGGGCGGCGCCCGACTGCCCCGCCCAGGGGGAGGGACGCCGCGGGACACCGGCGGCGTCGGGTCTGGCGGGGAGCGGCGAAGGGGCCACCAGCTCCGAGTTCAGGGCGTAGCGGCCGTCCTCGTGGCCGGTCGAGGGCATCACCTTCCACCAGTGTTCCTCGATCCGGCGCCGCCCGGACGCCGTGACCCGCGCGGCGGGATAACCGACCGTCAGGCAGTCGACCGGCCGGGGGCCCCGCAGCGCCCCGAACCGCGTCGCGGTCTCCTCCGGCGACCAGGCCGCCGCGTCGAGCCGCACCAGCGCGGCGTCGAGTCCGAGGTGGTCGGCCCGCCACACGACGGTGCCCCGGCTCGCGTGGCCGGCGTCGCCGTCCCGCGGGGTCCGGACGGAGCAGGGCTCCGCCAGGCGCCCGACCACGTGCCCGGCGGTCAGGACGAGGTCCGGTGCCACCGCGTAGCCCGTGCCCTTCCGGGCACCGGTCACCTCGACGGTGCGCCTGACGTGGTTGGGTTCCGTCACGGCGGGGCCCCCTCCCCGGTGTCCTGGACGTGACCTAGAAGTCGTCCCCGATCAGCGTCTCCTGTCCCGCGCCGAGGGACGTGTCCAGCGGCTTCATGGTCAGGGTGATGCGGTGGGTGGCGGCGTCCTCACGTTGGCGACCGCCCCCCGCGGTCAGGACCTGCCACAGGGTGATCTTCCCGTTCACGTCGCGTGTGGCCTTGGCGACGACCTCGAGGTCCAGGGTGATGGAGTCCACGGAGAACCGCACCCGTTCGCGCTCGCCGGCCTCCATGGAGGCCTGAAGCTCCGACCGGAGGTGGCTCAGCGCGTCGGTGAGAGAGATGCCGTACTCGTCCGGCAGGGCGCGGTCGGCGGTCATGCAGCCTCCTGGTGTGATGCGGCCGATCACATACGGTAGCTGCTGGTGCCATGGTTCCGGACGGGAACCGGCAACCCCGCCGGACGGCCCGAGCGCATCCCGGCCGGTGCCCGGCCGGCCCGCGCCCGCTCAGAAGTGTCCCGGCCCGCCGCCCCCGAACGATCCGCTCGACCCCGGCAGCCAGCGGCGGCGGTTCTGGTCCTTGCCGCGGCGGGTGGAGGCGTGGTGGAGCTCGTACGGCATGAGCCGTGCGCCTCCGTCGGCGGCGAGGGGCACGTCGTCCGGCTCCCGCACCTCGCGTTCCTCGCGGACGGGCCCGGTGTCGGGCAGGTGCGGCTGCTCGTCGGCGTGGGGGCGCGGGGACTCCCGGTCCATCACGCGCATGCCGACGCGTACGGCCCAGACCAGCGCGCCGGCGATCACCAGCCCGCCGATGAAGGCCAGGGTCATGTAGAGCGCGTGGTCCGCCGAGACGGCCAGCGGTACAAACGGTGCCGTACTCATGCTCCGATTATCGCCCTGTTGGCTGATTAATGCGATGAATAGTCGGAAATGCCCGCACTGTCGCCCCCGCTGCCGCCGTGCGCGATTGGTCCGGCCGCCCGCTGGTACCCGGCCCCCTGACCCGCGTCACCGGAAGGAGCCCCCATGTCTCTCCCGCCGGCGGTCGACGCCCGTGAACACGGGCTGGTCGGGGACGGTGTCACCAACGACCAGCCCGCCCTGCAAAAGCTGGTGGACGCCCTGGGGGAGGAGGTCGCCCGTGACGGACGGCCGAGGATCGTCCGGGTGCCCGCCGGGCGGTACGTCGTCCGGGACCAACCCGTGCTCTGGCGCAGCGGCGTCTCGCTGATCGGCGCCGGCCGCGGCGCCACCTGCTTCGCGCTGAGCAACCCGGGAGCGCCGGAGCAGCCCGTGCCGCTGGCCTGGTACACCACGGCCCAGCACGGCGCCGGCCGGGACCACCACATCGCCGACGTCACCTTCGCCCACTTCGAGATCGACGGATCGCAGGTGCGCACCCCCGAGTACGACGTCCTGGCCAAGGGGCTCGGGATCCAGTACGTGCTGCGCGGACGCTTCACCGACCTGTACATCCACGACACCGCCGCCACCGGCTTCGGGTGCGACTTCCTCCAGGACACCGTCGTGGAGGGCGTGCACGCCGAGCGGTGCGGACGGCAGGACCCCGGGGAGTCCATGGGCGGCGCCGGCATCGGCATCGGCGTCGGCGGCTGGGGGCCCGTCGAACGGCTCGCCGTGACCGCCTGCACCGCCCTCGGCAACGGGACCAACGGCATCTTCCTCGAACTCCAGCAGGAGGAGTGGGCGCCGCCGCGCGGCATCCGGATCACCGCCTGCCACGCCGAGGACAACCGCTTCGGCATCTCCGACTGGGGCGCCGACGGACTCCTGGTCACCGGATGCACCATGATCGGCAACCACCAGGCCGGGTTCGACGTGTCCTCGCAGGGCACCACCAGCGTCGGCGGGCGCGGCGGCATCGTCACCGGCTGCCTCATCGACGGCAACGTGCTCGACGGGGTGGGCCTGGGCAACACACCGGGCCCCTACTCCTTCCGCGGCAACCGCATCAGCAACAACGGCCGCTACGGCTACTGGCAGCACAACCTCGCCGGCGGCGACCAGGAGCCGGCCACCGACATCGTCCTGGAGTCCAACGACATCCGGCACAACGCCCTGGACGGCGTCCGCGTCGACGCCCCCCTGCGTGAGCCCGCCCTCATCGGCAACCGCGTCCACGGCAACGGCCGGCGCACCGCACCGGCCGCCCGGGGCGGCGGCGAGGGCGTGCGCTTCAGCGACCTGACGATGACCGACGAGACCGCCGACTGGACGCCGGACGGGCACCACGGCAAGGAGCTGACCGTGGGGGACCGGACCGCCGTGGTGGTGGGCAACACGGCCACCGAGCTGCGCCTCGCCCCCCGGCGTCCCGGTGCCCGCACCGCCTGGGCGGACGGCACGCCCGAGCCCGGCTCCGCCTACCGGCTCCCCGACGCGCCCGCCCCGCGCGCCGGCCTCACCGCCGACTCCGACCTGACCCACCCCTACCTGCACGGCAACCGCGTCTGGGACGACGGGCGGCCCCGGACCCAGTCGCACGCCCTGTGGGTGACGGAACGGGCCCACTGGACCGGCGGACGGGTCTCGGGCAACGACTTCAGCGGCAACGCCTCGGCCGCGACCCGCTTCGACTCCGCCCCGAGCGGCGGACGCTGGCGCGACAACGACGGCTGAGCGGCGAGGGTTGACGACGAGGGTTGACGCGACGTCGGCTGAACGAGGAAGGCTGACGCGACGTCGGCCGGTACGGCGGCGGGCGATACGGCGACGGCCGGGAATGTGACGCTTCTGCAACAGCCGGCCGGCGCCCCGGCCTCCCGCAACAGGGCCGCGACCAGCAGTCATACGGGTCACCTATCGGTTCGAGACCGACAGAGATCTTGGACATCGCGGTGCCCGCGTTGCTCTCCTCGGTACATGCCCCTCGCCCAGCCCACCCGTTCCGCCCGCCCCGCGCGGTCCGCCCCGGCCGTCGGCGCCCTCGCCGCCGTGCTCGTCCTGCTCCTCGCCGGCTGCGGCTCCTCCGCCGAGTCCGTGCGCCGGGACCCCTCCCCGGCGGCCACCCGGTCGGCCTCCGCCCCGCCCGAGTCCCGTGAGCGGCTGCGCGTGGACGGCCACACCCGCCACTACCTGCTGCACCGGCCGTCGGCGGACGGCGAGCGGGGCCGCCGCCCGCCGCTCGTCATCGCCTTCCACGGCCGCGGCTCGTCGCCGGCCGAGCTGCGCGAGCGGAGCAGGCTGACCGCCGACGCGCGGGCGCGCGGCATGCTGATCGCCTACCCCGAGGGCCTGCACCAGGGCTGGGGCGCCGGTACGCGGGCGACCCCGCAGCGGCCCGACCCGGAACACGACGTGCGCTTCACCGAGGCGCTGGTGCGGCACCTGGTCCGCACCGAAGGGGCCGACCCCGGGCGGGTCTACGCCGTCGGCTTCTCCAACGGCGGCTCGATGGCGCTGCGGATGGCCGCCGAGCGCCCCGCGCTGCTGGCCGGCGCGGCCTCCGTCGCCGGCCAACTGCCCTCCGGGTCCGCCGCCGTGGAGCCGGCCGGGCGGGTGCCGGTGATGGTCGTCTACGGCGAGGACGACCCCGTACGCCCGCTCGCCGGGTGGGCCTCCCCGCCGGCCGGCGAGGGCGAGCCGGTCATCCCGACCCGCTCGGCGCGGGCCAGCGCCGAGGCGTTCGCCGTGGCGGGCGGCGCGGGGGAGCCGGTCACCACCAGGGAACGGGGGCACGACCGGACGGTGTGGCGGCTGCCGGACGACGCGGGCGAGGTCCGGCTGCTCGTCGTGCACGACGCGGGCCACACCTGGCCGGGCTCGACCGCCACCCCGCCCGAGGGCTTCGGCCCCACCAGCAAGGCCCTGGACGCCACCGCCACGATCCTCGACTTCTTCACCCGCGGCCCGGGCCGCTGACCGCCGCCCCCTCGACCTCTGCCCGTGCGGCCACGGCCGCTGACCGCCCGCCCTCCTCGACCCCTGCCCGTGATCCCCGACTTCTTCCCGCGCGGCCACGGCCGCCGACGACAAGGGAGCCCTGACGTGTACGACACCAGCACGCCCGCCGCCCGCCGCAGACCCCGTACCGCCCTGCGGGCCGTCACCGCGGTGGCCGTCGTCCTCGCGGTCGCCGCCGGCGGCTCCTACGCGGCCGGGATCGGCCCCTTCGCCCGCGAGGACGGCCCCGACCCGGCCGCCATGGAGCAGGCCCGCGGCTTCCTCGCCGACTGGGCGGCCGGCCGGCTGCCGGACGCGGCCGAGCGCACCACCCGGCCCCAGCGGGCGCAGGAGGTGCTCCAGAGTTTCACCGCGGGCCTCGACATCACCGGGCCCAAGCTCACCGCGGCGCCGGGCGAGGACGCCGAGGAGGCCGAGGACGGCACGCTCACCGTGCCCTACACCGCCCGGATGCCCGTGGAGGACCTGGGGACGTGGACGTACCGGGCCCAGCTGCCGCTGCGCGAGCAGGGCGACGGTTCCTGGAAGGTGGACTGGCGGCTGTCGCTGGTCCACCCGAGGCTGAGCGAGACGGAGAAGTTCCGGCTGGAGCGGGAGGAGACCGCGCCGCCCGAGGCCGTCGACCGCGACGGCGAGAAGCTCACCGCGGCCGAGTACCCGTCGCTGACGCCCGTGCTGGCCCGGCTCGGCGGCGGGGCGGACGGCGGACCCCGCGGCGCGGTGGAGCTGGTGGACCGGGCCACCGGCGAGGTGCGGCGCACCGAGGCCCGCTTCGGCGAGCGGCCGAAGGGCGCCGCGGACGACGGGCCGGTGCGCACGACGCTGGACGCGACCTGGCAGGCGGCGGCGGAGAGGGCGCTGGCCGAGGCCGACGGCAAGAACGCCGCGCTGGTCGCCCTGCGCGTCGACAACGGGGAGATCCTCGCCGTCGGCAACTCCCCGGCGTCCGGCTTCAACCGGGCCGTCTCCGGAACCTACGCACCCGGCTCCACCTGGAAGCTGGTCACCAGCAGCGCGCTGCTGATGAAGGGCGCGGTGAAACCGGACGACGTCGTGGACTGTCCGAAGTACCTCACGGTCGGGAAGCGGTTCCAGAACGTGGAGCTGTCCCAGTTCCCGGGCGCGACGTTCGCCAAGGACTTCACCGAGTCCTGCAACACCGCGTTCATCAGCCTGCGCGGCAGGCTCGCCGACGGAGAGCTGGGCGAGGTGGCCCGCACCCGCTTCGGGGTCGGCCAGGAGTGGCACATCGGGGTGCCGTCGTACGACGGTTCCGTCCCGGTGCCCGAGGACGAGACGGAGAAGGCCGCGTCGATGATCGGGCAGGGCCGGGTGCAGGCCAATCCGCTGATCATGGCGTCGGTGACGGCCACCGCGGTCTCCGGGCGCTTCCACCAGCCGTCGCTGACCGCCGGGAACGAGGACACCACCCGCACCGAGCCGCTCCCCGACGAGGTGGTCGCGCAGCTGCGCACGATGATGCGGGCCACCGTCACCGAGGGCACCGCGAGCGTCCTGGCCGATCTGCCCGGCGAGGTCGGCGCCAAGACCGGCACCGCCGAGGTCTCCGAGGACCAGGAGAACAACGGCTGGCTGGTCGCCCACCGGGGCAACGTCGCCGTGGCCGTCGTCGTGGAGGAGGGCGTCACCGGCGGCGGCTCGGCGGGCCCGGTCGTCCACAGCCTGCTGTCGGCGGTGCCGGACGACCCGGCCTGAGCGGGGTCCGCCGGTCAGTCCTCCCTGCGGATCGCCTCCCCCTGGATCACCCGCGGCTCCCGGGGCTCCCGAGCGGTTCCGGGGGCCTCGGCGGCACCGGGGGCACCGGCGGTGCCGCCGGTGCCGCCGAGGCCGGCCGCCGCCCCGGTCTCCCGCATCGCCTGGCGCTCGGCCTTGAGGATGCGGGCGGACTTGCCCGCCGAGCGGGCCAGTTCCGGCAGCTTCTTCACGGCCAGCACGGCGATGACCACGATGAGGATGATGGCCAGCTCGCTCAGCCCGAACATGGTGCCCCCTGTCGGTCGGATGTCGTCGGACGGTTCGGCGACCGCACCAGTGTCGGTCAGAGATCGAACCCAAGACTAGGTCTACAGCCCTGTAGAGGAATAAACTCGGGTGCTCACAAGGTTGACCGAAACGCTTTGCCCGCCCTTTACCATGGGTGCTGACCCGTTTCACGACTCGTCAAGGAGCCCCGTTCCGTAATGGAGCCTCCCAGTACCGGCTGTGTCATAGTCCGCGGTGACCTCGCCGCGGCCCCCGAAGGAGCGGGGGTGGCACGGTGACCGAGGTCCTGCTGCTCCTGCTGGCCCTCCTCCTCACCCTGGCCTGTGCCGTCTTCGTCGCGGCCGAGTTCTCACTGACCACCGTCGAGCGCGGCGACCTCGAGCGCGCCGCGGAGTCCGGTGAGCGCGGTGCCGAGGGCGCCCTGAAGGCCGTGCGCCGGCTGACCGTCCAGCTGTCCGGCGCCCAGCTCGGCATCACCGTCACGTCCCTGGTCATCGGCATGCTCGCCGAGCCGTCCATCGCCGTCCTGCTGCGCGGTCCGCTGCGCGCGATCGGCCTGGGCGGCGCGGCCTCCACCGTCGCCACCCTGCTCGGCGTGGCGATCTCCACCGTCGTCCTGATGGTCGTCGGCGAGCTGGTCCCCAAGAACTGGGCGATCTCCCGGCCGCTGGCCGTCGCCAAGGTGGTCGCCGGCCCGCAGCGCGGCTTCACGGCCGCGTTCGGCCCGTTCATCACCCACCTGAACAACACCGCCAACCGCTTCGTCCGCCGCTTCGGCCTGGAGCCGGCCGAGGAACTGGCGTCCGCCCGCACCCCCGAGGAACTGGTCGCCCTGGCCCAGCACTCGGCCGCGGAGGGCGCCCTGGAGGCGGACTCGGCGGAGCTGTTCGTGCGCACCCTGCACCTGAGCGAGCTGACCGCCGAGAACGTGATGACGCCGCGCGTCGACGTCAAGGCCCTGGAGGCGCACGCCACGGCCGCCGACGCCGCCAACCTCACCCACGCCACCGGCCTGTCCCGCTTCCCGGTCTACCGGGACAGCCTCGACGAGGTCGTCGGCACCGTCCACATCCGCGACGTGCTGGCCCTGGACCCCGGGGAGCGGGCGGTCACGCCGGTCACCGAGCTGGCCACCGCGCCCCTGCTGGTCCCCGACAGCCTGCCCGCCGACCGGCTCCTGGAGCGCATGCGCGCCGCCCGCACCATGGCCGTCGTCATCGACGAGTACGGCGGCACGGCCGGTGTGGCGACGGTGGAGGACATCGTCGAGGAGGTCGTCGGCGAGGTCCGCGACGAGCACGACCCCGTCGAGGTGCCGGACCTGCTGCCCGCCCCCGCCGGCGCCGACGGCCGCGAGGCCTGGGAGGCGGACGGCTCCGTCCGTATCGACCGGCTCGCGACGATAGGCCTGACCGCGCCCGAGGGGCCGTACGAGACGGTGGCCGGACTGGTCGCCACCCACCTGGCGCGCATCCCGGCCAAGGGCGACGCCGTCGACCTGGACGGCTGGCGGGTGGACGTCCTCGACGTGGACCACCACCGCGCCGACCGGGTCCGCATCACGGCGCCCGCCCCGGCCCCGCAGGCCGGGCAGCAGACCGACAAGCAGCCCGAGGTGGCCCGGTGACCGCGATCCAGCTCCTCATCGGCGCCCTGACGCTGTTGACCAACGCCTTCTTCGTGGGCGCCGAGTTCGCCATGATCTCGGTGCGCCGCAGCCAGATCGAACCGCGGGCGAAGGAGGGCGACAAGCGCGCCCGCATGACCCTGTGGGGCCTGGAACATCTCTCGGCGATGATGGCGACGGCCCAGCTGGGCATCACCGTCTCCTCGCTGGTGCTGGGCGCGGTCGCCGAACCGGCCATCGCGCACCTGCTGGAGCCCGCGTTCGAGGCGGTCCACATCCCGCACGCGCTGATCCACCCGATCGCCTTCGCGATCGCGCTGACCCTGGCGACGTACCTGCACATGCTGATCGGCGAGATGATCCCGAAGAACATCGCGCTGGCCGCCCCGGCCGCCACCGCGATGGTCCTCGGCCCGCCGCTGGTCGCCGTCACCCGCGCCCTGCGCCCGGTCGTCTTCGGCATCAACGCCTTCGCCAACGGGCTGCTGAAGCTGCTCCGGGTGGAGCCCAAGGACGAGGTCGAGGCGGTCTTCACCGACGACCAGCTCGCCCGCATGGTGGTCGACGCCAGCGAGGCCGGCCTGCTCACCCCGGCCGACGGCGAACGCCTGCGCGACGCCCTGGAGCTGGGCACCCGGCCGGTCGGCGAGATCCTCGTCCCGGCCGTGCAGATGCGCACGGTGACGCACACCGTCACCCCGGCCCAGCTGGAGCGGCTGGCGGCCGAGGCGGGCTTCTCCCGCTTCCCGGTCACCGGACCCAACGGCACGCTCCTCGGCTACCTGCACATCAAGGACACCCTGGGCCTGACCGACCGCGACCGGCCGTTCCCGCGCTCGGCGCTGCACACGGTCACCCGGGTCCGCATCGACACCCCGCTGGACGACACCCTCACCGCCCTGCGCGCCGACGGCAGCCACCTGGCCGCGGTCACGGGCGAGACGGGCACCGTCCTCGGCTTCGTGACGATGGAGGACGTGCTGACCGAGCTGGTCGGGCCGGCCCCGGCGACGACCTGACCCGTGACAGGGGCCGCGGGGGGGGGGGGGGGGGGGGGGGGGGGGGGGGGGGGAGGGGGGGGGAGGGGAGGGGGGGGGGGAGGGGAACAAAAGAAAAGAAAGGGGGGAGGAG
>NZ_JBVIGC010000004.1:48844-362361 GCF_055571015.1 Streptomyces sp. NPDC031049 | reverse complement strand
AACAACACCCCACCACCCCCCCCCCCCCCCCCCCCCCCCGCCCCCCCCCCCCCCCACCCCCCCCCCCCCCCCCCCCCCCCCCCCCCCCCCCCCCCCCCCCCCCCCCCCCCCCCCCCCCCCCCCCCCCCCCCAACACCCGGACTAATGTGGCAACCAGGGTAATTCAGGGCGCCGCCGGTACCCGCCCGCACGCCACCCGGGAGGAACGGCCATGTCGAGTCTCCAAGCGCAGCAGGCGCCACCCGATCCCGCCCGGCAGGAGGCGTTCGCCGCCGAGGTCGCGGACGTGCTCAACAAGGGCGTGCTGGCGCTGCTCACCAGCGTCGGCCACCAGTGCGGCCTGTTCGACACGATGGCGGGGCTGCCGCCGTCGACCAGTGCCGAGATCGCCGAGGCCGCCGGCCTCGACGAACGCTATGTGCGCGAATGGCTGGGCGGCATGGTCGTCGGCGGCTTCGTCGAGTACGACCCGGAGCACGCCGCGTACAGCCTGCCCCCGGAGCACGCGGCCTCGCTGACCACCGCCGCCGGACCGGACAACCTCGCCGGCATGATGCCGTACATCTCGCTCATGGGAGAGGTCGAGCAGCAGGTCGTGCGCTGCTTCCGGGAGGGCGGCGGGGTGCCGTACTCGGCCTACCCGCGCTTCCAGGCGCTCCAGGCGGAGGAGACCGCCCGGGTGTACGACGCCGCTCTGGTCGACGTGATCGTGCCGCTCGTGCCGGGGCTGCCCGAGCGGCTGCGCCGGGGCATCGACGCCCTCGACGTCGGCACCGGTCAGGGCCACGCCCCGCTGGTCCTGGCCAAGGCCTTCCCGGCGAGCCGGTTCCACGGCCTGGACCAGTCGGCGGAGGGCATCGAGGCGGCCCGCGCCGAGGCGGCCCGGGCGGGCCTGGACAACGTCCGGTACACGGTGGCGGACTCCACCGGGATCACCGGCGAGTACGACCTCGTCACCGCCTTCGACGTCATCCACGACCTGGCCCGCCCGGCCGAGACCCTCGCGGCGATCCACCGCGCCCTGCGGCCCGGCGGCACGTTCCTCATGTGCGACATCGCCGCGTCCAGCCGACTGGAGCAAAACCTCGGGCACCCCTTCGGGCCCGCCCTGTACGGCTTCTCGGTCTTCTACTGCATGACCACCTCGCTCAGCACCGGCGGCGCCGGCCTGGGCACGGTGTGGGGGCAGGAGACGGCGGTGCGGATGCTCCGCGAGGCCGGGTTCACCCAGGTCGGCACCGAGACGATCGAGGGCGACCCGATCAACGTGTACTACGTGGCGACCAAGGGCTGACCACGCCCCCGGCTCCCCGTCGGCCCCCGCCCACCAGCCTCGCCCGGAGGGCGCGCAGGTCCTCGGTGAGTGCGGCGCGGACCCGGCGGGCGAGCAGCGGGGCGGCCAGGCGGTAGAAGCCGCCCTGGCCGCCCCGCACCCGGATGCGCGCCAGGGTGCCGTCCGGGTGCGGTTCGAAGGTGTAGGTGACGTGCATCGGCAGGGGGCCGGCCACGGAGACCATGCCCAGCAGCCGGGACGGTTCCCAGGCGGCGACCCGCAGCACGTAGTCGATGCGCCGCCCCGGGAAGTACGCCGTACGCGTCACCTCGGCGCCGACGCCGAAGCCGCCCCCGGCGGCCTCCCGGGTGAGCCGGGCCGTCCGGATGCCCTGCGTCCACTCGGCGTCGTGCCGCCAGTCCATGGCGTACGCGGCCACGGGTCCTGGCGGCAGCGGGACGACCCGCTCGACGCTCACGTCGACGCCGCTCATGGCACAGCTCTCCGCTCCCGGGCCGGACGCGGCGCCCCGGGCCGGACGCGGGTCACCGCACGCGTCCCCGTGACTCCTCCTCGTCCTCGTCCTGCTCGTCGGGCAGGTGGACGTCGCGGACGGCGACGTTCACCTCGACGACCTCCAGCCCGGTCATGCGCTCCAGGGCCGTGATCACGTTGGTGCGGACCTCGGCGGCGACGTCCACGACGGACAGGCCGTACTCGACGACCAGGTCGAGGTCGACGGCGGCCTGCCGTTCCCCCACCTCGACCTTGACGCCCCGGGTCACGCTGGGACGGCCACCGGGGACCCGGTCACGGACGGCGCCGACGGTCCGGGCCACCCCGCCGCCGAGACGGTGGACGCCCTGCACCTCGCGAGCGGCCATCCCCGCGATCTTCTCCACCACGCTGTCCGCGATGGTGGTCCGCCCGCGCGTCTCGGCCGGGGTTCCCGGGCCGGTGCGGCCCTGCGACGTCGTCTGCCCGGCACCGGACCGGGCCTCATCCGCGTTGGGACGGCTGAGGGTGTCCGACATGATCGCCTCCTGTGGGGGGAAGGGGGACACACCCCGCCTGAGTTCCTCGCCTGCGTCATGTGATGCATGCCACAGCCCCGGAGTCGGGTGGATGCCGAACGAGTACGCCGAGCCCGCCCGCCGCGTCCGACCGGCTGCCGCCCGCCGCGTCCGACCGGCTCCGGTTCCGTCCCGAGCCGGACGACGAGGTCTTCGTCGGCCTCTTCCGCCGGGTGCCGGCGGGCACCCTCGACGCCGGCTCCCGCGCCGAGGCGGAGACGATGGGCGCCGAGGCCCAGGCCCGCGCCGACGTCGCCTTCTACCGCGACGCCATGCGGGGCGGACGCTCCTGGTGGCGCGTCGCCGAGACCACCGGAGGCGATCCCGTCGGGTTCGCCGCCCCCTCCCGCAACACCGACTCCCACGTCGTCGGCTACCTCGGCGTGCTCCCGGAGCACCGCGGCAACGGCTACGTCGACGACCTCCTCGCCGAGACCACGCGCCTCCTGGCCGAGGAGGCCGGTGCCGACGTGGTCCGCGCCGGCACCGACCTGCCCAACCGCCCCATGGCCGCGGCCTTCGAACGCCTCGGCCACCGCACCTTCGCCCGCCGCCTGGTCCTGTCGGCACCGTGACGGGCGCGGCGCCGTCCGCTCACTGGTCCGAGTAGCCGATGTCCCCGATGGTCCAGGCGCTGACGTCCTTCAGGGCGACGCGGTACATGCCGCCCGTGTCGGGGATGCCGAAGCTGCCCTGGAGGATGCGGGCGACGTGGAAGTGGAGATGGGTGGGCTCGTCACGGGGGGCGGGCCGGTCGCCGTCGTCCGCGGGTGGTGGCGTGGCGAACGCCTGGGCGAACTCCTTCAGGTGCGCGGAGTCGCGCAGGACTTCGGCCACGCGCTCCTTCCACAGGGCTTCCGGGGCCAGCCGCCCCGTGATCACGGCTCCCGGAATCACCACGGTCAGTGACATCCGGCTGCTGTGCTGCGACTCCACCATCGCGGCGATCGTGACGAGCAGGTCGTCGGGATGCTTCATGCCTCGGCAGCCTAGCCCGACCGGGGGCCTCGGCGCTCGGGCCGTGACCGGGGCGTCACCAGCGGGGCACGCCCTCGCCGGCCGCCGTGTCCCCGACCGGGCCGGCCGCGGGCGCGGCGTGGCAGGAGAAGCCGAGCCGGGTCAGGGCCCTGCGCATCTCGCCGGAGGTGAAGTCGCGGCGGTCCTGACCGGTGATCACCTGCCCGACCTGCATCACGGGGTAGACGCGGCGGCCGATGCTCACGGACAGGCCGGTGACGGCCTCGGGCGTGACGCCCTTCATCGACTCCTCGACCTCGCTCTTGGTCAGGTCGAACGGGAAATTGGCGATGACACAGCGCATGAATGCCTCCACAGGGTCGGGGATGGAACGCCGGAAGGGGCGTCGACCGGACCGGTCAGGGGCCGGCCCGGTCGGCGAGTGAGCGCGAGGGCGCCGGGGGCACGGCGACGGCCGTGCGGTCGCCCCTCGGGGACCGGGGAGTGTCAGGGGCTCGGACGCTTCGCCGGGGCGGTGCGCCGGCTCCCGCCGCGGATGCCCCGCCCCCTGCGGCCCCGGCCCGCGGACGCCGCGCGGTCCTGTCGCTCGGCGACCGGCACGGTGACGGTGACGGGCACGCCGGAGGGGGTCCGGGCGCCGGTGATGCGGTGCAGTTCGGCCTCGCCCGGGCGGACCCGGGCGGTGCGGGGCGTGATGCCGGCGTCGGCCATCAGACGGTCCACCGCCCGGCGCTGGTGCGGCAGCACGAGGGTGACGACGGTCCCGGACTCGCCGGCCCGGGCGGTACGGCCGCCCCGGTGCAGGTAGTCCTTGTGGTCCGCCGGAGGGTCGACGTTCACGACGAGGTCGAGGCCCTCGACGTGGATGCCGCGGGCGGCGACGTTGGTGGCGACCAGGACGGTGACGTGGCCGTCCTTGAACCCGGCGAGCGTGCGGTTGCGCTGCGGCTGCGACTTGCCGCCGTGCAGGGCCGAGGCCCGCACACCGACGGACCGCAGGTGCTCGGCCAGCCGGTCGACCGCGTGCTTGGTGTCCAGGAACATGATCACGCGCCCGTCGCGGGCGGCGATCTCGGTCGCGGCGGCGTGCTTGTCGCTGTCGTGCACGTGCAGCAGGTGGTGTTCCATGGTGCTGACCGCGCCCGCGGACGGGTCGACCGAGTGCACCACGGGGTCGTGGAGGTAGCGGCGTACCAGCAGGTCGATGTTGCGGTCCAGCGTGGCCGAGAACAGCATGCGCTGGCCGCCGGGCCCGACCTGGTCCAGCAGTTCGGTGACCTGCGGCATGAAGCCCATGTCGGCCATCTGGTCGGCTTCGTCCAGGACGGTGACGGCGACCTGGTCGAGCCGGCAGTCGCCGCGTTCGAGGAGGTCCTTCAGGCGTCCGGGAGTCGCCACGACGACCTCGGCGCCGTCGCGCAGCGCCCTCGCCTGACGGCCGATGGCCATGCCGCCCACCACGGTGGCGAGCCGCAGCCGCAGGGCGCGCGCGTAGGGGGTCAGCGCGTCGGTGACCTGCTGGGCGAGTTCCCGGGTGGGGACGAGGACCAGGGCGAGCGGCTGCCGGGACTGGGCCCGCTGCCCGTGCAGCCGGGCCAGCAGGGGCAGCCCGAAGGCGAGCGTCTTGCCCGAGCCGGTGCGCCCGCGGCCGAGCACGTCCCGCCCGGCCAGCGCGTTCGGCAGGGTCGCCGCCTGGATGGGGAAGGGCACGGTCACACCCTCGGCGCCGAGCGCGGCCAGCAGCCGTTCGGGCATGTCCAGTTCGGCGAACGTCCCGGCCGCCGGAAGTGGCTCGGTGAGGGTCGCCGGCAGGGTGAACTCCTGGGGGCGGACCCGGGCACCGCGCGTGCCGCCCGCCGCGCGGGTGGCCTGTCGGTCGGTACGGAAGCGGGCGGAGCGGCCGCCGGTGCGGCGGGTGCGGTTCATGGTGGGAACCTTCCTCGATGCGGCGTATCGAGGAATTCCGTCCGGGCGGCGGAAAGCCGCGCGAGGATTCGCAAGAATGAGCCGGAGAGAGTACGGCCGGGGAATGCGGCCGGAGGGAATACGGTCGCGAGCGGTCTACGGCCGGAAATGATCGGCCGGAAAGAATGCGTCCGCGGAGTACGGCCGCGGAGAGTGCGCCCGGAGTGCGACTGCGGAGAGCGCACCCGCAGACGACGCGCCCGCTGACGGTGCACCCGCAGACGATGGGCCCGCGGACAATGCGACCGGAGAGAATGCCAAAGGCCCGCACCCCAGAGAGTGCGGGCCTTTGTCGAGCGGATCGCGCCGGCGTCAGGCGGGAACGATGTTCTCGGCCTGCGGGCCCTTCTGGCCCTGCGTGACGTCGAAGGTAACCTTCTGGCCTTCCTGAAGCTCGCGGAAGCCGGAGGTGGCGATGTTCGAGTAGTGGGCGAACACGTCAGCGCCGCCGCCGTCCTGCTCGATGAAGCCGAAGCCCTTTTCCGCGTTGAACCACTTCACGGTGCCAGATGCCATATTGAATCTCCCTTGGGGGCAGTGCCGGACTCCGCACTTTACGGGTCCGAGTCGCCGCTGTGATCACCCCTCCGGAAAGATCCGGAAAGCTCTGCTAAGAATCAAGTCTTTGGTAACCAGAACTGCAACTGCTGTAACGCTAGCACAGCGCGGAGCGCGAGGGGCCGCGATTTTTTCGCTCCCCGGGAATACTCACATGGCCGAGCCAGATATTTCTGTCGCCGCCGGACTAGATATCCGAGCCGCACTCGCCCAGTCTCCGGCGCAGCTCTGCGATCAGCCGGCGGGCGTCTTCGAGCTGGTCCTCGAGCGAGACGATGCGGCACGCGGCCTCGACGGGGGTGCCCTGGTCGACGAGCTCGCGGGCGCGGGCGGCGATGCGCAGCTGCCGCCGGGAGTACCTGCGGTGACCGCCTTCCGAACGCAGGGGGCTGATCAGTTCGGTCTCGCCCACGGACCGCAGGAAGGCGGGGGTGGTGCCGAGGAGGTCGGCGGCCCGCCCCATGGTGTAGGCGGGGTAGTCGTCGTCGTCCAGATTGCCGGCGACGGAGGTGTTCTCAGCGGGCATGGCACCTTCGGGGTCGGGGACGCGGCGTGGGGCCCGGCGTACGCGGCACCCGTGCTTCGCGGAAGCCGGCACCATCTGCCTTGTGCGACAACACTAACGCCGGGGCGAGCGAAGATGTGCGCTCGCCGAGACAGATTTTCGCGGGCCCGCGGTGGTCGCCGAGCCCGCCCCGGACTCGCCCTTTCGGCCCAGAGTGGGGAACACCACGGGCGCGCCGATACCCCGCCCGCGCCGGTCGCCCGTCCACCGATCTCCCGTCCACCGACCTCTCTCCCACCGACCTCTCTCCCACCGGCGCCGGCACCGATCAGTTCTCGAGAAGCGCCGGCGGCCCGCCCGCCCGTACCGTCGAGCACATGGACTCCATCGACTCCGTGACCCTGGAGGTGGCCGACCCCGAGGCCGCCGCCCGCTTCTACTCCACCGCCTTCGCGCTGGACCCGGCGCAGGTCCGCCTGCGCGGCACCGACGCGCCCGCCTCCGGCTTCCGCGGCTTCACCCTGTCGCTGGTGGTGTCCCAGCCGGGCAACGTCGACGCGCTGTTCCAGGCCGCCGTCGACGCGGGCGCCACCGTGCTCAAGCCCGCGGCGAAGTCGCTGTGGGGCTACGGCGGCGTCGTCCAGGCCCCGGACGGCACGGTCTGGCAGCTCGCCACGTCGGCGAAGAAGGACACCGGCCCGGCCACCCGGGACGTCGACGAACTGGTGCTCCTGCTGGGCGTGGAGGACGTCAAGGCCAGCAAGCGGTTCTACGTCGAGCAGGGCCTCACCGTGGGCAAGAGCTTCGGCGGGAAGTACGTCGAGTTCGCCACCGGGCCGGGCACCGTCAAGCTGTCGCTGTACAAGCGCCGCGCCCTGGCCAAGGTCGCCGGCGTCTCCCCGGAGGGGACCGGCTCCCACCGCCTCGTACTCTCCGGCGCCGACCGCCCGTTCACCGATCCGGACGGGTTCGTGTGGGAACCCGCCACGCGATCGGTCGGCAGCTGACCGCTGATGACACGGCCGCGGGGCGGCCGGCCGGAGCGTACGGACCGTGGCGTCAGGACCGTGGCGTGCGGACCGTCAGGCGGTCTCCTCCCGCTCGACGCGAGCGGCGAGGCCACCCGCCGCGGCACCCGCACGGGAGCCTTCACCCGAACCCGAACCCGTCGATCCCGAACCCGAAGCCGCTCCCGAAGCCGCGCCCGACGAAGCCGCGCCCGATGACCCCGACCCGGAGCCCGATCCCGCACCGGTCACCGTGATCGTGCCGTCGAGCCTGAGCTCCGCTCCCTGCCCGTCCCGCGGAGCGGCCGTCAGCTCCCAGGTGTAGGGACCGTTGTGCGCGCGGTGGCCGTCCGAGCGCCGGCCGTCCCAGGTCACCGTGAGCGCCGCGCCGCGCTGTACGGCGTCCAGGGTGCGCACGACCGTGCCGGCCGCGTCCTTGACCACCACCCGGGCCCCGGGGGCCGCCGGCTTGGACAGCTGCCAGGAGCCGTCCCACCGGGCGTCCGTGGCCGAGGACAGGTCGACGGACGTCTCGGGGTGGGCCTCGATCGCGGCGAGCGGTGAGGTGGGAACGCCGGAGCCGACGGCACGCATGGCGCCGGGCTCGCCGCGTCCGGGGACGTAGGCCACCCCGCCGCCGAAGCGGTCGACGGCGTAGTAGCCGTGGGCCAGGTGCCCGGGGAGGTCGGCCAGGGTGCGGCTGGTCGCGGCGTCGCCGGTGTGGAAGTCGACGAGCTGGAGCCGGCCGGCGGTCTCGTCGTGCAGGACGACGTAGCCGTCGCCGAGTTCACCGCCCTTCGGGACGTCGATCATGCGTTCCGTGGTGCGGTCCCAGACGCCGGAGCCGGTGGGGTCGCCGGAGGCGTCGCACGTCCAGTACACCCAGCGGCCCACGGCCTGGAGATCGGTCGGTGTGCACTGCGTGCCGAGCGAGAAGGACTCGGTCGCACCCGACTTCAGGTCGGTGGCCCGGACGGTGCCCTTGGTGTCGCCGGGCGTCCAGAACGTCGTACCCCACACGGCGGCGGCCGAGGCCGGGCGGGTCAGCAGGACCTTGTCGTCGCCGGGCTTCTCGCGGTCGATGACGTACTGCTGGTACTGCCCGAAACCGGACACGTGGCCCCGGCCGAAGACGACGTACCGTCCGGAGGCGTCCACGATCTGCCCGCCGCCCGGGGCGGTGATGACGGTGCCGTCGTCGGGGCGGGACCGGACCTCGACGCCGGAGCCCTTCGGGTAGGCGAAGGACCCGTCGCCGAGCGCGAAGGCGCCGGTGCCCGCGGCGCCGCCGGTGCCGTCGGTGCTCAGCGGCGGCTCGGCCACCAGGCTGCGGGGGCCGGCCGACGGAGTGCCGTCCAGCTCGAGGTGGCGCTTGTACAGCGAGGGCAGGTAGTTGGTGTCGGTCTCCTGCACGGCCAGGTCGCCGGCCGCCAGCGTCACCGCGCCGTACGTGCCCGGCTTGGGCGCCACGGTCCGCACCGCGCCGACGTCCAGTCCGCCGTCGGCGCGCGCGCTCACCTTGCGCACGGCCCAGTCGCCCGCCGAGCTGCCGCCGGCGACCAGGACGCCGCCGTCGGGCGTCGGGTTCAGCCCGTAGGTGCCGCCGAGCCGGGCGTGCGGCAGCAGCGTGCGGGTCTCACCGCCGCCGACCGGCGTGGCCAGCAGGGGTTCACCGCGGTCCTTGGGGGCGTCGCCGTTGCGGTACGACTCGGGCTGCCGCAGGGAGACGACCCAGTCGCCGACCAGCGCGACGTACGACCGCTGTTCGTACGTCGACGCCACGTCGACGGTGGTCTCCGCACCGCCCGGGGCGTCCCGGCGCAGCAGGTGCACCCTCTGGTCGCCGTACGCCGGATCGAACCACCCGGCGTACGTCTCGGAGAACACCACCTGCGTGGAGCCGCTGCCCCACGAGCCCCTGAGCACGCCGGTGATCCGCCCGCTCGCCAGGTCGACCAGTCCGATCTGGCCGGTGGAGTCGCCGGAGACGAAGACGGCGAGCTGTCCGGCACCGGCCCCGAGCACCTTGGCCGACGTGGCGCGCACGCCGTTCTCGCCGGTCACCGGGGTGTCGGTGAGCTGTCCGTCGCGCAGCCGCAGCAGGTGCAGCGCGTCGACCGCGCCGCCGGCCGTCCAGGTCGCGGTCACGACGGTGTCGCCGTAGGTGCCGTGGTACGTGTGCCCGTCGGGGAGCGTGAACCGGTCCGACGTACCGGCCTTCATGTCCCTCAGCTCCACCGACCGGTCGGCCGGGGTGTAGACGCCGACCACGTCGGAGGCGTGGCCCCCGATGCGCTCGGAGGCGTCGGCCGGGTCCTTTCCGACGGCCCGGGGATCGCCGGTCACGGGGCTCCAGCGGTACCCCGTGAAGGCGTCGCTGCCGTCCAGCTCGCTCCGGTGGAGATGGCCGGCGGAGCCCGCCGACTCCAGGTTGTAGAAGCGGGGCAGGTAGCGGTCCGGCGCGTCGATCGTCAGCGTCGGGGGCGCCGCCGTCGCGGCGTGGGCACCGGTGAGGGCGAAGGGCAGGGCGCCACCGGTGGCCGACAGGGCCAAGGTCGTGGCGAGCGTGCCTCGGACGAGCAGTCGTGTGCGGTTCGTTCTGCGGCGTACGGCCATGCGACACCTCCGGATGATCTCCAAGGGCCGCGCAAGCTAGCACAGACGACCGCTCGCATTCGAACACATTCACGAATTGCCCATAGCGGGTCAAACGGGAGGGGCGCCGCCGACCGGGGTGCGCCGCGCAACCCGGACCCCCTTCCTGCCGTCTTGTTCTCACGGGCTCACTGCGTGAAAGGGAAGCGCTTTCTAACGGAAGGTGACGATCGCAACGTGCCCTGACATGACCACACCTAGCAAGCAGCCGAAATTGAGACACGGACACATATCACCGCAGGACGCCCCGAGACCCGGCGGAAGAACGGCGTCCTCCGTACGGCCCCGCCCACGGGCGGCCCTCTGGACCGCGGCGGGCGTCGTCACCCTCGGGTTCCTCGTCGCCCTGGAACTGGCCGCGCGCCGCTACGGCACGCCCGGGCCGCTCACCAACCAGGCCCGGGAGCTGGTGTTCGCCCCCAAGTCGGGCGGTCTGCTCTACGCCGCCATGGCGTTGACGATGGTGGTCCTCACCTGGCGGCAGCGCCTCATCGCGACGGCCACGGCGATCGGCATCGACCTCGGGTTCCTCCTGGCCCGGTGGGCGCTCGACGTCGAGCCGTCCGGCGGCCACCCCTTCGGCAACGGTGCGCTGTGGGTCATCGTGGGCGTCGCGGCCGTCGCCGTCACGCGCCGCACCGGCCCGGAGCGCGTCCTGCTGCTCAAGGGCGCGGGACTGGGCCTGCTGCTGATGGCGGGCCGCAAGACCGGCGACACCTGGCTGCTCATCACCTCCAAGACCCGCCCGATGGTGCTCGACCAGTACGTGGCGGCCGCCGACCACGCACTGGGCAACCCGTCGTGGCTGGTGGGCCGCGTGGTCGAGGCCACCGGCGCCGTCGGCTTCAACTTCCTCGACACCATCTACGGTCAGCTGCCGGTGGCCGCCGTCGTCGTCGCCCTGTACCAACTGCGGCACGTGGCGGCCGAGCGCCGCTTCCCGCGCCACCACCTCGTCCGCAGCTTCCTGCTGATCGGCCTCCTCGGGCCGGCCTTCTACATGATCTACCCGGTGGTCGGACCGCTCTTCGCCTACGGCACCGGCACCGACCACTGGGCGCCGATCAGCCTCTGGGCGCCGGAGATCCCCTCCAGCGCGCAGTGGGCGGTGGCCGATCTGTGGCCGCGGACGCCCCCGCCGGCCGACGCCCCGCAGCCCATGCCGTTCGACGGGCTCACCCCGCGCAACTGCATGCCCAGCCTGCACACCGCCTGGGCCACCGCCATCTACATCCACTCCCGCCAGGGCCCGCGCGTCCTGCGGATCGCCGGCACCTTCTGGCTGGTCGCCACCCTCGCGGCCACCCTCGGCTTCGGCTACCACTACGGCGCCGACCTCCTGGCCGGCGTGGTGTTCGTGCTCACCATCGAGGCGGCCCTGCGCGCCTACGACCGCGGCTGGGACCGGTCGGGACTCCGGCTGGTCGCCCACGGCACGGCGGTCTTCACCGCCCTCCTGCTGTCCTACCGCTTCCTGGCACCGGAGATGGCCGACCACCCCCTGCTGTACGGCCCCCTGCTCGTCCTGGCGACGGCCTCGGTGATCCTCGGCTACGTACGCACCACCACCCGGTGGGAACCGAAGATCCCGGCACCGCGGCGACCGGAGCCCGAACCCGAATCGAAATCGGAACCGGAACCGGAACCGGTCTGACCTCGAGCCCCCGGGCGACGAGACGGCGGCGTCACGGCGCTCTCGTAGGCTCGGCGGGGCATCGCGACCGAGGGAGTCGAACGTGGGGAACGTGGGGGGACAGGAAGCGCCGGAGACCGCCGAGCGGCTGCGGACGATCTGCGGCGAGCTGTCGGACCGCTTCTACGAGCGGGCCGACGTGGTGCGGACGCTGATGGTGACGCTGCTGGCCGGACAGCACTCGTTGCTGCTCGGCCCGCCCGGAACGGCGAAGTCCGAGATGGCCCGGGAACTCACGGGCCGCATCGAGGGGGCGGCGTACTGGGAGATCCTCCTGTCCAAGTTCACCGCGCCGACCAGGATGTTCGGCCCCATCGACGTCGCCGCGCTGGCTCGCGGCGAGTACCGCCAGATCTACGACGGCCGCGCCACGACCGCCCACGTCGCCTTCATCGACGAGATCTTCAAGTGCTCCACGGCGGCGCTGAACGAGACGCTGGGCTACCTCAACGAGCGGATCTACCACCCCGAGAACGGCGGCGAACCGATCCACTGCCCCCTGATCGGGGCCATCACGGCGAGCAACGAACTGCCGAGCGAAGCGGACGCCGCCGCGATCTACGACCGCCTGCTGGTGCGGATCGAGGTCGGGTACCTGGCCGACCCCTCGAACTTCGCCGCGCTGGTCCGCTCCGCCGTCAGCCGGCCCGCGGCACCGACCCGGACCACCGTCGAGCTGGCCGCGCTGCGGCACGCGGTGACCGAGGCCGTCCCGGCCGTGGACGTCCCCGACACGATCGTGGACGCGGTGTGCACGCTGCGGGCCGCCCTGCGCCGCAAGGAACTCGTCGCCTCCGACCGCCGCTGGCGGCAGGCGGTGGGCCTGCTCCAGGCATCCGCCTACCTCGACGGCCGCCCGGCGGTCGCCGAGACCGACCTGTCGCTGCTGACCCACGTCCTGTGGAACTCGCCGGCCGAACGCCCGACCGTCGAGCGGGAGGTGCTGCACCTGGTCAACCCCGACGCCAAGGAGGTGCTCGACCTGGCCGACGCCCTGGACGAGCTGGAGGCCCAGCTCGACGCCATGGCCGGACAGTCCCGCGAGGCGCTGAGCGAGTGGGTCATCAAGAAGGCCCACAACAAGCTCGCCATGGCGGGGAAGCGGCTGGAGAAGCTGCGCGAGGAGGCGGTGGGCGCCGGCCGCTCCACCGCCGCCATCGACCGCGTCACCGGCCGCCGGCGCGCCGTCCGGGCCCGCATCCTCACCGAGGCCCTCGGGATGGACGCGAGCATGGTGCAGGCCGAGCTGTGAGCACGGGCGGGACGGACTCATGAACGGCAGGGACGGGACCGGCCTCGACGGGAACGGCCCACACGGGGACAGGACCGGTGGTGACCGGACGGGTGGTGACCGGACGGATAGTGATGACCGAACCGGCAGCGGTCGAACCCGCAGCGACCGCCCCCCGGCCGCGCTCGGCGAGCTGGCGGCACGGGCCGGGAAGTGGTTGGGTCTGTCCGCCGCCCCCGAGCGGCACACCGCGGTCGTCGTCGCGGACCGGTCCGACCTGATCGCCTGGCGCGACACCTACGAGCAGTCGGCGGCACTGCGCGACCTCGCCGAGGAGCTGGACCAGCGTGACGACGGAACCACCGACCTGCTGACCGACGCGTTCCTGGCCGCCTACCGGGCCCGCCCCCGTCTCCGCGAGCCCGCGGAGATGGCCCCCTCCCGGCTGGTCAACCACCAGATCATCACCGCACTGGTGGAGTCCCCGGAGTTCGCCGCACTGCGCCGGGAGACCACGGGCGACCCCTACGCCGCCGCCATGGCCGTGCTCGCCCAGGCCACCGCACTGCGCCGGATGCTGGCCCACGCCCGGGAAGCCCGCGAGGCACGCGAGGCACGGGAGAGCGCCGAGCAGGCGGAGCGGGCCCGGCGGGACGCGGAAGACGCGGCGACCGCCGTGGGCGAGGCGCTCCGGCAGGCGGCGGAGGCGGCCCAGGCAGCGGACGCGGACGGGTCGGACGGAGCGGACACCGTGCCGGACCCGGCCGCCGAGGCCGTACGACGGGCGGCCGAGACCGCCGAGGCCACGGCACGGCGGGCCGACCAGGCCGCCCGGGCCGCGGCGCGGACCCTCGGGGCGGCGGTCCCCGGCATCGGCGCCGCCGCACGGCACGGCGTGGCCGAGGCCGCCGAGACGGTACGGAAGGAGGCCGCGCTGATGCGGGCGTGGGGCGTCGGCGCCGGCGAGCTGGAGCGGATGCCGTTCGACCGGCGTGCCCGGCTCGCCGAGCGGCTGCGCACCGGCCGCCTCGCACAGTGGGCCGAGCTGATCGGGCGCTTCCGGCAGATGGCCGAGGGCGAGCGGGCCCGCAAGGTGGAGAACACCACGGGTGAGCTGGTCGGCGTCACGCTCGGCAACGACCTCTCCCGCGTCATCCCCTCCGAGCTGGCGGGCCTGGGCCTGCCCGAGCTGCGCGCGGTGTTCGCCGCGCGCTACGCCGCCGGGGAGCTGATGCTCTACGACACCCAGGGCGAGCAGGCCACGGGCCGGGGCGCGGTCATCGCGTGCGTGGACACCTCGCACTCCATGTACGAGGCGGGGCCCGGCGGAGTAACCCGGGAGGCGTGGGCCAAGGCCTGCGCCCTGGCGCTGCTGGACCAGGCCCGCCACGCCGGCCGCGACTTCGTCGGCATCCTCTTCTCGGCCCCCGGCAAGCTCCAGGTCTTCCGCTTCCCGGCCGACCGCCCACCAGGCACCCCCCGAGGCACCGACCGCCCCGTTCCCTGGGGCACCGACCGATCCCTCACCTGGGCCGGGGACGGGGGTCTCGACCAGGTCGTCGACTTCGCGGAGACCTTCCTCGGCGGCGGGACCAGCTACCAGACGCCGCTGACGGCGGCCGGCGAACTGCTGGAGGAGGAGTTCGACGACGCCGCCCGCACGCGCGGCGACATCGTGCTGATCACCGACGACGACTGCGGCGTCACCGCGGATTGGATGCGGGGCTGGAACGAGCGCAAGCACCGGCTGGGCTTCCGGGTCTTCGGCGTGGCCGTCGGCGCCCCGCGCGCCGCCGCGGCGGATTCGGTCCTGGACGCCCTGTGCGACAACCTCCGCTCCGTCGAGGACCTCACCGACGTCCACGCCGCGGCCGACCTCTTCCGCGTGATCTGACCGTGAGCCTGGGTGCCCGGCGACGGGAGACGGCGATGAAGGTCACCGTGCCGTCCACGCCGGGCGACCCGGGCGCGGGTCTGTCCGTGTGCTGTTGGTGGGCGTGGGGGCTGCCGTCGGCGTCCTCGTCGCGGTTCTCCGCCTCCCAGAGCTTGCGGTAGATGCGGTCACGACGTTTGACCAGCAGCGACGCCAGGCCCGCGGCGAGCACCGAGGCCAGCAGGACCGCGGCCTTGATCTGCCCGGCGGCTGCCGGGTCGGGAAAGGACACCTCGGTGATCAGGAGAGCGACCGTGAAGCCGATACCGGACAGCACCGCGAGGGCGAAGACGTCGGCCCAGGTCAGGTCAGGGTTGAGCCGGGCGCGCGTGAACCGGGCGGCGAGGTAGGTTCCGGTGAAGATCCCCACCGACTTGCCGACGACCAGTCCCAGCAGCACGCCCAGCGGCTCCGGCCGGGTGAACGTCTCGCCCAGCGCGGGGAGCGAGATGCTCACTCCGGCGGCGAACAGGGCGAACAGCGGCACGGCGAAGCCGGCGGACACCGGTCGCAAGAGGTACTCGGTGCGTTCCCCGGGCGAGAAGTCCTCCCCCGCTCCCCGGTCGCGGACGCAGCGCAGGGCCAGGCCCATGGCCACCCCGGACACGGTGGCATGCACCCCGCCGTTGTAGGTCAGCGCCCAGATGGCCACGCCCAGTGGCACGTACCACCACCAGCCACGCACCCGGAACCGCTGCAACAGGCAGAACACCACCAGTCCGGCGAAGGCTCCCCCGAGCGCGGCCGGCTGCAGACCACTGGAGAAGAACACCGCAACGACGAGGATCGCGCCCAGGTCGTCGACGACCGCGAGGGTCAGCAGGAAGGCCCGCAGAGCGGTGGGCAGGTGGGTACTGAGTACGGCGAGCACCGCCAGGGCGAAGGCGATGTCGGTGGCCATCGGCACCGCCCAGCCTCCCGCCCGCCCGCCCGCCGCCTGCCGTGACCGCGGTCAGGTAGATCGCCGCAGGTACCACCATGCCGCAGACCGCGGCGACGACCGGAAGGACCGCCATGGCCGGGGTGCTCAGCCCGCCGGCCACGAGTTCGCGCTTGAGTTCGATACCGGCGACCAGGAAGAAGACGGTGAGCAGGCCGTCGGCGGTCCAGTGCTGCACCGAGAGGTCCAGCCCCAGCGCGGGTACGCCGAAGTGGAGGTCACGCAGCGACTCGTAGCTTCCGTTCCACGGGGTGTTCGCCCACACCAGCGCCACCACCGCGGCGCCCAGAAGCACCAGGCCGCCGACCGTCTCCGTCCGCAGCGCCCGGGCCACCTGTACGCGTTCGGACCAGGGCAGCAGCCCGAGGAAGACGGACCGCGTTCGCGGGGCAGCGCACAAGGAGGAACCTCCGGGTATCGCCACGTGACCATGAAGCAACGCCGTTTTGTGCCTGCTCATGCCTGTTGAACGGCAGATTCCCCCACGTTATCGCGGCAGGCCTCCGAGCCCGAGCACATGCCCTGCGCACATCCGGACGCGGCTCCCCTCCCGGAACCTGGAGGAGTACCGTGAAGCGAGGAGACTTTCTCCTGTGCCGTCCCCGGTAGGCAGGCGAGTGCGATGTCCGACCCCGATTCTCCGCGGGTGACCAGGCCCCTGCCCGACGCCGTCCACCGGACTCTTCCACGACCGGGAACCGCCGTGGTGCGGCTCGAGACGACCCATGACCGGCAGGGCGTGCTCGACGGGGCGTGGTGGCCCCGTTCCCGCGATCTCGGCGGTGAACTCCCCGGCCTGGTCTCCGCGCTGTCCGAGTACCTCGGGGACATCACCCGTGTCGGCCTGGACAGCGACGCCTGGGAGGATCTGCCGACGCGGATGACGGTCGACGGCCGTGTCGTCCACATCGACTCCTTCCCGGCCGGTGACGACACCGTCCTGATCACCCGGGGTGGCAACGACCTCTTCTCGCTCCTCGTCGTCCCACCGCACGCCACGCCCGACGCGGCGCGTGCCGCCATGGCCGCGGCCGTTCGCCCCGGCAGTCAGACGCGGGCGGAACAGATCCTCATCGACACCGGCGCCGAACGTGCCGGCCGGGGACGCCCCGCCTGATCGCCACCGGACCGAGCCGGCTGGGCGGGGCGTGCACCCTTCACGCCGCTCCACATGCACGCTGCCCTACGCCGCCGCGGCCATGAGCCGGGTGGCTGACGACGTGCTGGTCAGGGGCGGCACCACGAGGAGATCCCACTGGCCCGCGGTGTAGGACTGCAGCAGGATCCGGTGCGGGTCGAGGGACTCGGCGAAACGGTCGACCGTCACCTCGTGATCGTTGACGACGACCACACCGTGCGGGGTGAGCCGCCAGTGACGGGGATTGACGGCGACGTGGGTGAGCCGCCCCCACAGCGGATCGATCACGTCGGCCAGTTCACCGAGTTCGCGCGCCAGGTCGCGGGTCCGTGGCCACCAGACGCCGTCCGGCCGGCCGAAACGGCTGGCGGATCCGAGGACGAGACGCGCGGCACGAGGCCGGAAGGGCGCCGCGTGCGGGCGGAGCCGGGTCGTGTTCAAGGTCATGACGACAAGCCTGACTGCGGGCCTCCCCGATCTACGGACGGAGCGCCCCGCGGTGTTGCACCGAGGACGGGACCGGCGGCTGCGCAGACCCGCGAGAGCCCTCGATGCCCTCAGGCTACTCCTCGATGCTCCCTGACAAGAGGCGCCGGCCTCAGCGGCTGGCCTCCAGCCACGACCGGGCCGGTTCCTCCACACGGGTCGTGTCCACCGTGAGTTCGAGTCGGGTGCCGCCGTCGCCGCCCGCGGGGAAGCTGCGCTGCTCCGTCGCGGCGAAGCTGTGGCGGAGGACCTCCGCCACCCGACGGGCGACCTCGGGTGACGCGGCGACGACCTGTACGTCGGCGTACCCGGCCGGGGGTGCTTCCTGGGACGTCATGACGACCTCGCTGTGCGACAGGAAAGGTTGCCGGTCACTGTACTCCGCGGGAGCCCCTCCCGTTCGATGAACGCCGGCGGATACCAGGGGGAACCGGTCCGCCACCGGCGTGCTGATGCCCCTCGGTCTCGTCAGCGTAGTCATCGGTGAGCAAAAGGGGTGTGACGGTCGGTCAACCGTGCCGCGGCAGTGGCGGGCGTCTCTGCGGCACGGCCCGGGCGACACCACCGCCGTCTCATGGCGGGGGCAGGCGCAGGGCGAGCAGGGCCACGTCGTCGGTGCTGCCGGGCGGCAGGTGGGCGAGCACGTCGCCGCACAGGGTGTCCAGCGGTTCGTGGGCCAGCGCGAGGGCGTGCCGGCGCAGCCGGTCCAGGCCCGTGTCGAGGTCGCTGCCCGGGGTCTCGACGAGCCCGTCGGTGTAGAGCAGCAGGGTGGAGCCTGGCTCCAGGGGATGTGTGGCGTCCGGTCGGCCCGCGCCGCCGACGGGTCCGGTGCCGAGGAGCAGTCCCTGGCCGGCTTCCAGGTAGCACGCGGTGCCGTCCGGGGAGAGGAGCAGTGGGGGCGGATGTCCCGCGCTGGTCCAGCGGAGCGTCCATCTGCCTGGGAAACTCCCTCTCCTACGTGTACGACAACCAGGACATCCAGGCGGTCTTCCGGACCTTCGCAGCGCACGCCCGTCCTGGGACGCTCCTCGTACTCTGCTGCTCCGTAGCCCCGGTCGAGCGTGATGAGCCGCAGGAAGCAGAGGTCGAGACCGGATCGGGCACGGCCCATGTGACCATCAGCTACGAGTGGGACCTGCGGGCCCGGATGAACACCATGCGGCGGCACAGGGTGTTCGACTCAGGTGAGGAAACACGGGACGTGATCCGTCGGCGTGTTCTCGGGCCGCGTGAACTGGAGCTGTACGTGACCCTCGCCGGCTTCGACGTCATACAGATCACCGACGGGATCGGAGCAGGCACCTTGAACGAGCCCACCGCGTACACCGTGGCCCGGTACGGGTGATCAGGACCGCGGTCGTCAGCGCCCACGGCGGGGAGCATTCCCTGTCGGGCCGGGCGCCGACTGCGTGGTGGGCGCCGAACGCGAGGTGTGCCGGTTGACTCGGAGGGCCGTGGCATTGCGGTCGTCGGGTAGTGCGGGCAGGTGAGCGCTGCGGCGCAGGCGCCAGACGAGGACGTCGCTCATGGATCCGGCGGAGCGTAGTTCGCGCCGTGCCGTGGCTTCGGTCAGCAGCGTGGCCGGGTCATGGCCGGCCCTCCGGGCGTCGTCGAGTGTGACGGCCAAGGCCGGCCACCCGGGCCTCGGCTTGGATCTGGTCGGCCAGCTCCGGCAGCACTTGGTGGAGAAGGTTCGCCTGCTGTTGCCGAACACGTGGAGCCAGTCGCCGGCCTCGCTGGCTGAGTACGGTCATGGGCTGGACTGCGGCGGCCTGATAGGCGGCGCGGAGGTGCTCGGCGGTTTGCCGGGCCGCGGCGGCCTGCTGGCTGTGATGCTTCCTGGCGTGCCACTTCGCCGCGGCGGTCACGACGAAGAAGCCCATGTCGAGTTGGCCAGCGCGTCCAGGACCTCTCCGGTCATTCAGTCGCGCCGTTACCACCCACCTGCACTTAGAGCACGCGGAGGCACGCCACCCTGCGATTGCACTAGAGAACAAGAGACCCCCAGGCTGATGACCTGGGGGTTCAGAGTGGAGCGGGTGACGAGAATCGAACTCGCGCTCTCAGCTTGGGAAGCTGATGTTCTACCATTAAACTACACCCGCGTAAGACGCCGACTCGGAGCCGGTGTCCGGACGCTTCGACACTCTACCTCATCACTGGCCCCCGGTGCCCGCGCCGTGGGGTCTCGCTGTGTTTCAGCGGTGTGATGCGGCTGCGGCGGGCCGGAGTTGGGGCGTACGGTGGGGCACCCGGGAACGGCCTCGCGGGTGTGGGGCGCCGCCTGGAGGGCGGGCGGAGTGCCGCCTGGAGAGTCGTTCCTTTGATCCCGTACTGTGGCTTTTGTCGTCAGGGCAGCAAGCCAGACGCGGCTCTTGGGGAAGGGACTTGAAGGACTTGATGGAGCGCACCGTCGTCCGCTGTGCCGATGGGCACGTGTTCAGCACCTCGTCGTTCCCGATGCAGCAGGCCGAGCGACTCGGCCCCGGACGGCTCATGCGCTGTCCGCGGTGCGCGCGGCTGCGCAGCGTCGTCCCCGTCGGAGCGGGCAAGCACTAGGGCCCGCCCCGCCGGATACCTGGTCAGGCGCGCGAAGCCGTCCGATTGTGGGCGCTCCGCGCGCCTTGCGTATCCTCGGGGCGTGCTTCTCTCAGACAAGGACATCCGGGCCGAGATCGATGCCGGGCGGGTACGGATCGATCCCTACGACGACTCCATGGTCCAGCCGTCGAGCGTCGACGTGCGCCTCGACCGCTACTTCCGGGTGTTCGAGAATCACCGGTACCCGCACATCGACCCGTCCGTCGAGCAGACCGACCTGACCCGGCTCGTCGAGCCCGAGGGGGATGAGCCCTTCATCCTGCACCCCGGCGAGTTCGTGCTGGCCAGCACGTACGAAGTGATCACGCTGCCCGACGATCTCGCCTCGCGGCTGGAGGGGAAGAGCTCGCTCGGGCGGCTCGGGCTCGTCACCCACTCCACCGCCGGGTTCATCGACCCCGGTTTCTCCGGGCACGTGACGCTGGAGCTGAGCAATCTGGCGACGCTGCCCATCAAGCTGTGGCCCGGTATGAAGATCGGGCAGCTGTGCATGTTCCGGCTCAGCTCCCCGGCCGAGTACCCGTACGGGAGCGAGCGGTACGGGTCGCGGTACCAGGGCCAGCGGGGGCCGACCGCCTCCCGGTCCTACATCAACTTCCATCGGACCCAGGTATGAGCCGGGTATGAGCCAGGACGCAGGTAATCCAGGTATGAGTGACGTACGGGAGAATCTCAGCTACGAGCAGTTCGGCGTCGCCGTACGCGATCTCGCGCAGGCGGTCGCCGACGACGGCTACCGGCCCGACATAGTGCTCTCCATCGCCCGCGGCGGCGTCTTCGTGGCCGGCGGGCTGGCGTACGCGCTCGACTGCAAGAACATCCACCTGGTCAACGTGGAGTTCTACACGGGCGTCGGCACCACGATGGAGATGCCGGTCATGCTGGCCCCCGTACCGAACGCCATCGACTTCTCCGACAAGAAGGTCCTCATCGCCGACGACGTCGCCGACACCGGCAAGACGCTCAAGCTGGTGCGGGACTTCTGCCTGGACACCGTGGCCGAGGTCCGCAGCGCCGTGATCTATGAGAAGTCCCACTCCCTCGTGAAGTGCGAGTACGTGTGGAAGCGCACCGAGGACTGGATCAACTTCCCGTGGTCCGTCCAGCCGCCGGTCGTCCGGCGCAGCGGGCAGGTGCTCGACGCCTAGCGGCCCGGCCCGCGGGAGTACGGGGACACAGCGCACGGGGACACCAGCGCACGGGGACAGCCCCGCGGTCGGCGCATCGACCGCGGGGCTGTCCCGTACCGGCGAACGAGCGTCGGCGCACGTCAGCGCACGTCAGCGCATGTCAGCGCACGTCGACGTAGTCGCCGCCCGAGGTCGCCGAGGACGTGGTGCTGTTGCCCGGGTAGTAGAACCGCCAGGTGCCGTCGGCGGAGGCGGTCACCGTGGCCTTCACGGCGCCCGAGGAGGAGCTGCTGACCGTCTTGACGGTGGTGTAGGTGCTGCTGCCGGCCTTCTTGAACTGGAGCTGGACCTGCTGGCTGCCGTAGCCGTAGTACTTCAGGTACGTCCAGCTGATGCGGCTCAGGTTGCCCGTGACCGTGATGGTCTTGCCCTTGCTCACCGGCTCGGGGGTGGCGTTGAGGGACTTGATCTGGGCGGCGCGCTTCACCCAGTGGTTCTTGTACGTGTAGTTCTCGACGAGGTCGTAGTCCGTGCCCACCGCGGCGGCGTACACGTTCCACCGGCCGGCCAGACCGCTGTCGTAGATGTTGGTGTTCGGGTCGGCCGTCAGGACCACCTTGCAGGTGGACTTGGTGGCGCTCCAGTGCTCGCAGTCGGTGGAGATGTCGTCGGTGTCCGGGACGATGGCGCCGTCGACGTCGGTCTCCAGGTCGCTGCCGTGCCACAGGAAGGCCTGGACGCCCTCGACGCCTTCGGGGTTGGTCGCCGTCACGTAGACGTTGAAGGTCTTCTTGTACGTCCCGCCGACCACGACGTCCTTGTTGGCGTTGACGGTGACCTTGGTGATCTGGATGTCGTCGACGTCCCGCGTCGACACTTCGCCGTCGGTCATGAACGGCGTGACATCGGGCACGGCCGGGGTGTCGTCGGCCTGTGCGGCCGGGGCGACGAGAGCCGTGAGGGCCAGGGCGCCGGACAGGGTCGCGGCGGCCAGGCTGGCACGCATACGCATGGATGCTTCCCCAAGTGACAAGAGGGGCCCTGGTGGGTGGTGACCACTGGCGTGGTGACCACGGGGCCGGGGCCCGCTGCTTCGGAGGAGTCTGTTGACTCGGCACGTAGACCCACGAGCGGGAAGAACAGTTGTACGGCGGATGAAGATTTCTCGTACGTCCGGTGAGCACAACCAAGATTGCGTCCCGCGGGTCTCCCAGGCGGCGGTGTCAGGTGCCGGAGTACCGGAGTACCGGAGTACCGGAGTACCGGAGTACCGGAGTCCGGGAATGCCGGTGCCAGGCGTCGGGGCGCCGTCGTGTCAGTTGTCACCGGAGTGTTCAGGAGACTGTCCCGTGGGATACAGATATCGCCGTGCCGCGTTGGCCACCACCGTCGCGGCCGTGATGGCCGGAGGGCTGCTCTCCGTGGCCCCCGGAACCGCGGTCGCGGCCGGGTCCGGTCTGCCGGGGGACTTCGACGGCGACGGGATACGGGACCTCGCCGTCGGCGGCCCGGGTGCCAGGGTGGGCGGCAGCGTGTTCGGCAAGGGCGGCGACGGCGACTTCGGGGCCGGCGGGATCGTCGTCTACTACGGCACCGGGGGCGGGGTGTCGCCCGAGCGGTCCGCCTACCTCGACCAGGACTCGCCGGACGTGCCGGGCGAGGCGGAGCCGTACGACCTGTTCGGCGCCTCCACCGCCGCCGGCGACTTCGACTCGGACGGCTATGCGGACCTGGCCGTCTCCGCCCCGCGCGAGGACGTGCCGGGGGACGCGAACAACGGCGAGGTGCAGATCCTGTGGGGCTCCCCGCAGGGGCTGAGGTCCGGCACGGTGGTCGCGGACCCGGCGCCGAGCCGGCACGACCACTTCGGGGCCGCGCTCGCCGCGGGCGACTTCGACGGCGACGGCAAGGACGACCTGGTCGTCGGCTCGTCGTCGAGCACGCTGCTCGTCTTCCAGGGCGGTATCGGCAGGGACGGCACCGCGGGCGAGGTCGCCTCGCGGCCGATGCCGCTGCGCGGTGCCCTGGACGCCGGCATCCTCAACCTCACCGCGGGCGACGTCGACCGGGACGGCCACACCGACCTGGTGGTCGACGGCCTGAGCGACAAGGCCGACGCCGCCGGCGTGTACCACAACACCAACTACTACCTGCCGGGCTCCCCGGACGGCCTGACCGCGGTCGGCAGCAAGCGGCTGCCCGGCGGGGTGAGCGGCGCCGTCGGGGACATCGACGGCGACGGCTACGGCGACATCGTCACCGGTGTCTACTGGGGCCGCACCACGCCGGACGGCCCGATCGGCGGCAAGGTGATCGTCCACTACGGTTCCGCCGCGGGCCCGTCGTCCCGTACGCAGACCATCACGCAGGAGTCCGGGAACGTCCCCGGCGGCTCGGAGAACTGGGACAAGTTCGGCTCGGCGGTCGCCCTCGGCGACATCGACGGCGACGGCCGGATGGACCTGTCGGTCGGGGTGGAGCAGGAGGACTTCCGCGACGCCGACGGTGGGCAGCAGTACAACAAGGGCGCGGTGACCGTGCTCTACGGCTCCGCGGACGGCGTCGACACCGACGAGCGCGTGCAGTACTTCCACCAGGCGAGCGCCGGTGTGCCGGGCACCTGGCACTGGGGTCAGCAGTGGGGCGCCAACCTGACGGCGGGCGACCTCGACGGCGACGGGAAGGCCGAGGTGGCCGTCGGGTCCCTGTGGGACGACAACGGCGACGGTTCGGTGACCGTCCTGCCGTCGGACGGCAAGCAGCTCTCCACCACCGCGCCCGGAGTGGTCCGGCTGCGGGGCAAGGAGGCCGGCATGGACCCGGTCAACTACCCGCAGTTCGGTGCCTCGCTGCACAACTCGCGGGCGCTGAAGGACATCGAGGGGTCGGACCAGGGCTGATCCCCGGACGGCCGTCCCCCGACGGCCGCCCCCGGGCGGCTGGGGGCGTGCACGCGCGTGGGGCCCGCCGGGAGATCCCGGCGGGCCCCACGCGGGCTCCGGCGTCGGACGCGCCCCCCGGCTCACGGGGGACCGGGGCTCAGACGGTGCCGAGCTTCACGATCGACAGCAGGGCGATGAGCTGGATCGCCGACGCCCCCAGTGCCTTCGGCCAGGGCAGGTCGTGGGAGCGGCCGACCATGAGCGTCAGCAGCGCGCCGCCCGCCACCCACGTGGCCCAGCCCAGGACCTGGACGAACGGTGCGTCGCCGCCGAGGAACAGGGCGAAGAGCAGGCGGGGCGCGTCCGAGACGGACATGATCAGCATGGAGAGGCCGACCGTCGGCTGCCAGGCCCCGTCGCCGCCGAGCTGGCGGGCCAGCGTGTGGGTGACGACGCCGAGGACGAAGGCGCTGAGCACCATGGCGACGGCCGTCATCAGCACGATCGGGACGGCGTTCGACAGGGTGGCGTTGATCGCCTCCTCGCGGGCGCCGTCGAAGCCGAAGACGGCCAGCAGGCCGTAGAGGAAGGTCACGACGAGGGCCGGGCCCCACACGGCGTAGTCGCGCATCTGGAGGAAGGTGCGGCCGGGGGCGAGGACGATGCCCCTGAGCAGTTCCTTCCAGTGCAGGCGCGGACCGATGGGGCCGGGCGGCGGGGCCGAACCGGCGCGGTAGGTCTCGCCCTGGCTGTACGGGTCCTCGCCGATCGCGAAGGCCTGGGTGTGACCCGGGTTGTTGGCCGCGTAGGGATCGTGCGGGGCCTGGGGGCCGCCGTGCGGGCCGCCCTGGCCGTAGCCGCCGTCACCGAAGTACTCCGGCTCGCCGTGGCCGCCGCCGTGCCCCGCGTGCGGCCACGGCCCGCCGCCCGCGCCGCCCGTGTAGGGCTGCTGCGGCGGGTACGGCTGCGGCGCCGGGGGATGGCCGTACGGCGGTCCCTGCGGCGTCTGCTGTCCGTGCGGGGGGTGTTGCGGTCGCGTCTGAGGAGCGCCGTTGTCCCGGCCGCGTCCGATCCTGAATCCAGCCACGCCTTCGAACGTACCTGGTCCCCGAGAGTGACGTGCCCGGCCCGGCCTTTCCGCACCGCCATTGCGGCCGACCTGTGACATCCCCTACGGGGGTTGACCGGGGCTTCCCTTAAGGGGCCCGCCGAGGGGCCGGCGGGCCCCGGCACACGCCGACGCCCCCGTGTCCGGCTGCGGGCACGGGGGCGTCGGCGGGGCGCCGGGCGGGGCGCCGGGGTCACTTCACCGGTTCGGGCTCCGGCGCGGTCTCCGACTCCGCCGAACCCTCCGGGTCCACCGGCGTCTTGACCGACTCCAGCAGCAGCTGGGCGACGTCCACCACCTGGATGGACTCCTTGGCCTTCCCGTCGTTCTTCTTGCCGTTGACCGAGTCGGTCAGCATGACGAGGCAGAACGGGCAGGCGGTGGAGACGATGTCCGGGTTCAGGGAGAGGGCCTCGTCGACGCGCTCGTTGTTGATGCGCTTGCCGATGCGCTCCTCCATCCACATCCGGGCGCCGCCGGCGCCGCAGCAGAAGCCGCGCTCCTTGTGGCGGTGCATCTCCTCGTTGCGGATGCCGGGGACCTTGCCGATGATCTCGCGCGGGGGCGTGTAGATCTTGTTGTGGCGGCCCAGGTAGCACGGGTCGTGGTAGGTGATGATGCCCTCGACCGGGGTGACCGGGGTGAGCTTGCCCTCGTCGACGAGGTGCTGGAGCAGCTGCGTGTGGTGGATGACCTCGTAGTCGCCGCCGAGCTGCGGGTACTCGTTGCCGAGGGTGTTGAGGCAGTGCGGGCAGGTGGCGACGATCTTCTTCGCCGACTTCGGCTTGCGCGACTCGTCGGTGACCTTGCCGTCGTCGTCCATCTCCTCGCCGAAGGCGGCGTTGAGGGACATGACGTTCTCCATGCCCAGTTCCTGGAAGAGCGGCTCGTTGCCCAGGCGGCGGGCGGAGTCACCGGTGCACTTCTCGTCGCCGCCCATGATCGCGAACTTCACGCCCGCCATGTGGAGCAGCTCCGCGAAGGCCTTGGTGGTCTTCTTGGCGCGGTCCTCCAGGGCGCCGGCGCAGCCGACCCAGTAGAGGTACTCGACCTCGGTGAGGTCCTCGATGTCCTTGCCGACGACCGGGACCTCGAAGTCGACCTCCTTGGTCCACTCCAGGCGCTGCTTCTTGGCCAGGCCCCAGGGGTTGCCCTTCTTCTCCAGGTTCTTGAGCATCGTGCCCGCCTCGGACGGGAACGCGGACTCGATCATGACCTGGTAGCGGCGCATGTCGACGATGTGGTCGACGTGCTCGATGTCGACCGGGCACTGCTCGACGCAGGCGCCGCAGGTGGTGCAGGACCACAGGACGTCCGGGTCGATGACGCCGTTGTCCTCGGCGGTGCCGATCAGCGGGCGCTCGGCCTCCGCCAGTGCCGCCGCGGGGACGCCCGCCAGCTGCTCCTCGGAGGCCTTCTCCTCGCCCTCCATGGTCTTGCCGCCGCCCGCGAGCAGGTAGGGCGCCTTGGCGTGCGCGTGGTCGCGCAGCGACATGATCAGCAGCTTGGGGGAGAGCGGCTTGCCGGTGTTCCAGGCGGGGCACTGCGACTGGCAGCGGCCGCACTCGGTGCAGGTGGAGAAGTCCAGCAGGCCCTTCCAGGAGAACTGCTCGACCTGGGAGACGCCGAAGACGTCGTCCTCGCCGGGGTCGGTGAAGTCGATCGGCTTGCCGCCGGACGTCATCGGCAGCAGGGCGCCGAGGGCGGTCTCGCCGTCGGCCTTGCGCTTGAACCAGATGTTCGGGAACGCGAGGAAGCGGTGCCAGGCCACACCCATGTTGGTGTTCAGGCTGACCGTGATCATCCAGATCATGGTCGTGCCCAGCTTGATCATCGCGAAGAAGTAGACGAGGTTCTGGAGCGTCGCCACGCTCAGGCCCTCGAAGGCCAGCACCAGCGGGTACGAGGCGAAGTACGCGGCCTCGTAGCCCTCCACGTGGTGCAGGGCGCCCTCCAGGCCGCGCAGCACGTAGATGGCCAGGCCGATGGTGAGGATGACGTACTCGACGAAGTACGCCTGGCCCATCTTGGAGCCGGTGAACCGGGACTTGCGGCCCGGCCGCGTCGGCAGGCTCAGCAGCCGGATGACGATCAGCACCAGGATGCCGAGGGTCGTCATCGCGCTGATGAACTCGATGTACAGCTCGTACGGCAGGAAGCCGCCCAGCACCGGCAGCACCCAGTCGGCCTGGAACAGCTGGCCGTACGCCGTGACGATGGTCGGCGGCAGGGTCAGGAAGCCGATCGCCACGAACCAGTGGGCGATGCCGACGATGCCCCAGCGGTTCATGCGGGTGTGGCCGAGGAACTCCCGTACCAGGGTCACGCTGCGCTGGTAGGGGTTGTCGGTACGGGTGCCGGCGGGTACGGGCTGGCCCAGTTTGAAGTACCGGACGAACTGACCGATGGCGCGCGCGAGCAGCGCCACGCCGACCACGGTCAGCACCAGCGACACGATGATCGCGGCGAGTTGCATGGGGGCTCCTCGGGCCTGCGAGATCTGATTACTAAGCGGTAACTTATGCAGTCCGTTCGAGACTACCCGCATCTTCTGCCGCACTGTAGCCAGGGCCGCGGTGATCTGCGTCGCTGAGGCAACCCTGAGCGCAGCGGTGTCGGGGCCCGGGTCTGCCGTGCGGCCGGAGCCTGCCGTTCATGGGGAATCGTGATGTTCGCCCTATTTTAGGTCGCCGCGCTACGGGAACACCGCCACCGTCGCCACCACCGCCGCCGCGCCGTCGTGCTCGCGCTGCCGCGGGCGCCCGTGCGTCACTCTGTCGTGAGGCGGATTTTCCCGTTCGCCGGGTCTGCGTTTCCGTATTGCCGCAGGTCAGAGCGTCGTTGCGTGTAAGGAACGGATAAGAGTTGAGTCAGCTCGACTCAGCTCTGTTGACCCAGCCCAGGCCGTCGTGCACACTTGAGCCTGTTCCACTCAAGTCAGCTGGAGGAATCAACCATGGCACGTGCGGTCGGCATCGACCTGGGCACGACTAACTCCGTCGTCAGCGTTCTGGAGGGCGGCGAGCCCACCGTCATCACCAACGCCGAGGGCGCCAGGACCACGCCGTCCGTCGTCGCCTTCGCCAAGAACGGCGAAGTCCTCGTGGGCGAGGTGGCCAAGCGCCAGGCGGTCACCAACGTGGACCGCACCATCCGGTCGGTCAAGCGCCACATGGGCACCGACTGGAAGATCAACCTCGACGGCAAGGACTTCAACCCGCAGCAGATCTCGGCGTTCATCCTCCAGAAGCTGAAGCGGGACGCCGAGTCCTACCTGGGCGAGAAGGTCACCGACGCGGTCATCACCGTCCCGGCGTACTTCAACGACGCCGAGCGCCAGGCCACCAAGGAGGCCGGCGAGATCGCGGGCCTGAACGTGCTGCGCATCGTCAACGAGCCGACCGCGGCGGCGCTGGCGTACGGCCTGGAGAAGGAGGACCAGACCATCCTGGTCTTCGACCTCGGTGGCGGTACGTTCGACGTCTCGCTGCTGGAGATCGGCGACGGCGTGGTCGAGGTGAAGGCCACCAACGGTGACAACCACCTCGGTGGCGACGACTGGGACCAGCGCGTCGTCGACTACCTGGTCAAGCAGTTCCAGTCCGGCCACGGCGTGGACCTGTCCAAGGACAAGATGGCGCTCCAGCGCCTCCGTGAGGCCGCCGAGAAGGCCAAGATCGAGCTGTCCTCCTCCACCGAGACCTCGATCAACCTGCCCTACATCACGGCGTCCGCCGAGGGCCCGCTGCACCTGGACGAGAAGCTCACCCGCGCCCAGTTCCAGCAGCTCACCAGCGACCTGCTCGAGCGCTGCAAGATCCCGTTCCACAACGTGATCAAGGACGCCGGCATCCAGCTGAGCGAGATCGACCACGTCGTCCTCGTCGGCGGCTCGACCCGTATGCCGGCCGTCGCCGAGCTGGTCAAGGAGCTGACCGGCGGCAAGGAGGCCAACAAGGGCGTCAACCCGGACGAGGTCGTCGCCGTCGGCGCCTCGCTCCAGGCCGGTGTCCTCAAGGGCGAGGTCAAGGACGTCCTGCTGCTCGACGTCACCCCGCTGTCCCTCGGCATCGAGACCAAGGGCGGCATCATGACCAAGCTGATCGAGCGCAACACCACGATCCCGACCAAGCGCTCGGAGATCTTCACCACGGCCGAGGACAACCAGCCGTCGGTGCAGATCCAGGTCTACCAGGGCGAGCGCGAGATCGCGGCGTACAACAAGAAGCTCGGCATGTTCGAGCTGACCGGTCTGCCCCCGGCGCCGCGCGGCGTCCCGCAGATCGAGGTCTCCTTCGACATCGACGCCAACGGCATCATGCACGTCACGGCGAAGGACCTCGGCACCGGCAAGGAGCAGAAGATGACCGTCACCGGCGGCTCCTCGCTGCCGAAGGACGAGGTCGACCGCATGCGCGAGGAGGCCGAGCGCTACGCGGAGGAGGACCACAAGCGCCGCGAGGCCGCCGAGACCCGCAACCAGGGCGAGCAGCTCGTCTACCAGACCGAGAAGTTCCTCAAGGACAACGAGGACAAGGTCCCGGGCGAGATCAAGACCGAGGTCGAGGAAGCCGTCAACGAGCTGAAGGAGAAGCTCAAGGGCGAGGACACGGCCGAGATCCGCACCGCCACCGAGAAGGTCGCCGCCGTCTCGCAGAAGCTGGGCCAGGCGATGTACGCCGACGCCCAGGGCGCGCAGGCCGCCGGCGGGCCCGAGGGCGCCGCGGCCGGTGGCGCCAAGCAGGCCGACGACGACGTGGTGGACGCCGAGATCGTCGACGACGAGCGCAAGGACGGTGCCGCGTGACGGAGGAGACCCCGGGTTTTGACGAGAAGCCCGACGTCCCCTCCGGCGCCGAGAACACCGACGACGCCGAGCCGAAGGCCGCCGCCCCCTCCTCGGAGGCGGGGGCGGCCCCGGCCGGGGACGCGAGCCAGGACGCGGGTCTGGTGGCCCAGCTGGACCAGGTGCGTACCGCGCTGAACGAGCGCACGGCGGACCTCCAGCGGCTCCAGGCCGAGTACCAGAACTACCGCCGCCGGGTCGAGCGGGACCGGGCCGCCGTCAAGGAGATCGCCATCGCGAACCTCCTGACCGAGCTGCTCCCGGTGCTCGACGACATCGGCCGCGCACGGGAGCACGGCGAGCTGGTCGGCGGGTTCAAGTCCGTCGCCGAGTCGCTGGAGACGGTCGCGGCCAAGCTGGGCCTCCAGCAGTTCGGCAAGGAGGGCGAGCCCTTCGACCCGACGATCCACGAGGCCCTGATGCACTCCTACGCCCCGGACGTCACCGAGACGACGTGCGTGGCGATTCTGCAGCCCGGGTACCGGATCGGCGAGCGCACCATCCGCCCCGCGCGGGTGGCCGTGGCCGAGCCGCAGCCGGGTGCGCAGACGGTCAAGCCGGCCGAGGAGAGTGCCGAGGGCAAGGCGGAGTCCGCGGAGAACAAGGAGAGCGGTGGCCCGGACGAGGGCTGAGCTTGAATCGATGGGACCTGCATCGATGCGAGAGGAGGGACGTCGGGGATGAGCACCAAGGACTTCATCGAGAAGGACTACTACAAGGTCCTCGGCGTCCCCAAGGACGCCACCGAGGCCGAGATCAAGAAGGCGTACCGGAAGCTCGCCCGCGAGTACCACCCGGACGCCAACAAGGGCAACGCCAAGGCCGAGGAGCGCTTCAAGGAGATCTCCGAGGCGAACGACATCCTCGGCGACCCCAAGAAGCGCAAGGAGTACGACGACGCCCGCGCCCTCTTCGGCAACGGCGGCTTCCGCCCCGGCCCCGGGGCGGGCGGCGGCTCCTTCAACTTCGACCTGAGCGACCTCTTCGGAGGCGGCGCCCAGGGCGGCGGCCAGGGGGCCGGCGGCTTCGGCGGCGGACTCGGTGACGTCTTCGGGGGTCTGTTCAACCGCGGCGGTGCCGGTGCGGGCACCCGCACCCAGCCGCGGCGCGGCCAGGACATCGAGTCCGAGGTCACCCTGAGCTTCACGGAGGCCATCGAGGGCGCCACGGTGCCGCTCAGGATGTCCTCCCAGCAGCCCTGCAAGGCCTGTTCGGGCACCGGCGACAAGAACGGCACGCCGCGCGTGTGCCCGACCTGCGTCGGCACCGGCCAGGTGGCGCGGGGCTCCGGCGGCGGCTTCTCGCTGACCGACCCGTGCCCGGACTGCAAGGGCCGCGGCCTGATGGCCGAGAGCCCCTGCGACGTCTGCAAGGGCTCCGGACGCGCCAAGTCCTCGCGGACGATGCAGGTCCGCATCCCGGCCGGGGTGTCGGACGGACAGCGGATCCGGCTGCGGGGCAAGGGCGCGCCCGGCGAGCGGGGCGGCCCGGCGGGCGACCTGTACGTGGTGGTCCACGTCAAGGAGCACCGCGTCTTCGGCCGCAAGGGCGACAACCTCACCGTCACCGTCCCGGTCACCTTCGCCGAGGCGGCGCTCGGCGGGGAGGTGCGGGTCCCGACCCTGGGCGGGCCGCCGGTCACGCTGAAGCTGCCGGCGGGCACGCCCAACGGGCGGACCATGCGGGCCCGCGGCAAGGGCGCGGTCCGCAAGGACGGCACCCGCGGCGATCTGCTGGTCACCGTCGAGGTGAGTGTTCCGAAGGACCTGACGGGGAAGGCTCGTGACGCGCTCGAGGCGTATCGCGAGGCGACCGCGGGCGAGGACCCGCGGGCGGAGCTGTTCCAGGCCGCGAAGGGAGCTTGATTCGAGATGGACGGCCGTCGACGCAATCCGTATGAACTGACCGAGGACACCCCGGTCTACGTCATCTCGGTGGCGGCCCAGCTCTCCGGCCTGCACCCGCAGACCCTGCGCCAGTACGACCGCCTGGGCCTGGTGTCGCCGGACCGCACCGCCGGCCGGGGCCGCCGCTACTCGGCCCGCGACATCGAACTGCTCCGGCAGGTGCAGCAGTTGTCGCAGGACGAGGGCATCAACCTGGCCGGCATCAAGCGCATCATCGAACTGGAGAACCAGGTCGCCGCCCTCCAGGCCCGGGTCGCCGAGCTCCAGGACGCGCTCGACGGCGCGGCCACGGCGATGCGCCAGCGGGAGGCGGCGGTGCACGCCTCGTACCGCCGTGACCTGGTGCCCTACCAGGAGGTGCAGCAGACCAGCGCGCTGGTGGTGTGGCGTCCGAAGCGGCAGCAGTCGGACTGACACCGCCTCGGCGCGGCGCGAGGGCCCGGAGATCCGTAGGGATCTCCGGGCCCTCGCGCATGCCGTGCCGGCCCGCTGACAGCAAGTGCCGTGACCGGTGCAGGATCCTGACAGCGTCCGGTCTTCAGCCGGTGCCCCGGCACTGGCAGAGTCGGAGGCATGGAGAACACGGGGGAAACGCAGAAGGCGCGCCGTTGCACCATCGTCAGGAAGGGGTTCCCGGCCCTCGCGCTGGGCCTGCTGGTCGCCCTGCCGGTGAGTACGACGGTGGGCGCGACGGTCACCGGCAAGGGCGGGCCGTCGGTCCGGGTGTCGGTCAACGGGTGGCAGTGAGACGGACGGGATGAAGGACACGGAGTTCCAGGACCTGGTGCTGGTGCGCAGACCGCGGGGCACCGCGCCCGCCGCGACCGCCGTGGTCAGAATCCTCGGCAAGCTGCCCGAGGGGTGGGAGCACTCCTGGCGACTCGACGAGGACGGGGGCCGGATCCAGTTGCGGATCCGGCCCCCGGCCGGTTCGCCGCCCTCGGCGGCCCGGACCTGGCTGGCCGAGGCCCTCGGCGATCCGGCACTGCACTCCTGGACCACCGACGCCGCCGGCACCGCGGGCGTCGACGCCGCCGGCTGACGGTCAGATCCAGCCCCGCTCCCGGGCCAGCAGGGCCGCGTGCGGGCGGTTGCTGGCGTTCAGGGTGCGCAGGACGTCGGCGACGTGCCGGCGGTAGGTGCGCAGCGAGACGCCCAGTTCGCGGGCGCCGATCTCGTCCTTGGTGACGCGGCACATGGACTTCAGGACCTCCAGCTCCATGGGGGAGAGGGAGACAGCGTCCGCGTCCGGGTCGCCGAGCAGCCGGTCCAGGTCGGTGGCCCGGTCCCAGATCTTCTCGAACAGGGCCAGGATGCTGGCCACCAGCCCCGGTTCCCGGGCGACCAGGGCGCCGCGCGAGGTGTCCTCGGGGTCGGCCGGCACCAGGGCCGTGTGCCGGTCGTAGACGAGGACGCGCTCGGTGATGTCCGGGGCGACCCTGATCCTGGCGCCCTGGGCGCTCAGCGCGCGCAGGTAGGCCGCGGTCGCCGCGTCGCCCAGCGCCGCCTCGAGGACGACGCTGCGGATGCGCACCCCGCGGCGCAGACAGCGGCTGTCCAAGGGACGCGCGTGCTCGATGTTCTCCGGGGTGAGCGCCTGGTAGGGCTCGACCGAGAGGATCTCCTCGCGGGCGAAGAAGGCGAGGTCGTCGATCCGCTCCCGGATCTGCGCCAGGTTGGTCATCCGCTCGACGCCGCCGCCCGCCGAGGTGCGGGCGCCCTGTTCGGCGCGGAGTTCCTCGACCAGGTGGCGGGGTCTGGTCACCTGCTGCAACTCGTGGTGCAGCTCGCTGAGTCTGCGGTCGGTGAGCAGGCCGACCGCGATCTCGGGGTCCGCGGCCGTCAGGGTGCCCTCCTGCTCGCCGGGCCGCAGCAGACCGAGGCCGGTCAGGCGGCCCAGTGCCGCGCGGACCTCCTCCTGCGGTGCGTGCAGCAGCAGCTGGATGTCCTCCGCCGACGTGCCCGGATTCCTCAGGAAGTGGCGGTAGACGCGCTCCTCCATCGCGGTGAGCCCCAGCAGGCCCATGCTGCCATCGTTCTTCATCCTTCCCCCGTGGTCCTCCCGTACTGCGCGGGCCGGTGGACACGTCGCCGGAGACGGCTGGTCGGGCCGCGACGAAGCGGAATCCACCGAAAAGATCACGACACAGGGTAATGCGTTGGTCAAGGCCCCGCGGTCGTCGTCCGGCAGGATGGTGCCGCCCCCGGTGCAGCAAGCTGCTGCCCGCGCGTCCTGTCCGGCGGCCCGGCTCTTGGCAGGCTGGGAAGCGGTCGGACACCGGCCGACGTGAACGCCGGTCACGAGCCGACGCAACGGGACACGTCCGTACAACCAGGGGGACACACATGGCTGTTGTCGTACAGGAGCACGCGCCCGACTTCTCCGCGCTCACCGACCGCGAGCGGGAGGTCCTGCTGCTGCTCGCCACGGGGGAGCAGAACCGCCGGCTCGCGCGCCGCCTCGGCATCGCGGAGCGCACCGTGCGGGCCCACACGGCGAGCATCGTGCGCAAGCTCGACCTCACCTCGCGGTTCGAGGCGGCGATCGTCTCGCACCTGTACGCGGACGACATCCGGGGGGCGTGCGGCTGACGACCCGGCCAACACGCCAGAGCCCCTCCGGTACGGCACCGGAGGGGCTCCTTCCTGTCCGGGGCGGGCGGGCCTGCCGTGCCGGGCGGGTCCGGGTCAGCCGGGGAGCATGTCGCCGACGGCCTCGACGGCGAGCATCCACATCGGCTGGGCGCCGGTGCCGAACGCGGCGGCGAGCGCGTGGCCCAGGGACACGTCCAGCGCCTCGTACTCCACGCCCTCGCGCCACTCCGCCAGCACGTGCCCGTCACCGTCGGAGGAGAAGTCCCCGACGTGCTCACCGTCCCGCAGCAGGCGGCTGCCCGGGATCGAGTCGGGCACCAGGCGCCAGGTGCGCTCCCCGTACCGGACGTCGACGGCGAAGGAGCGCCGGGTCAGCCGGCCCTTGGCCAGGACGAGTCCGGCCCGCTCGCCGTCGACGAGCAGCGTGAGCAGGTCCCCGTCCCGGGTGCCGATCGGCGTGTGGTCGTCGGCCTCCGTGTCTTCCTCGCGGTACAGGTCGATGCGGGGCACCGCGTCGCCCTCGACGACGACCTCGCCCAGCTCGGTGTCCAGGTGGACGGATATCGTGCCGAACCGGTCGTCCTCGGTGACGGTCTCGCGGACGGGCTGCTCCTCGGCGTCCTCGTCCCAGTCGTCGCGGGCCTTGTCGCCGTGGCCGTCGCGGTCGTCGTGGGTGTCGTGGGCGTGCTGGTCGTCCGGCTGGTCCTGGCGGTCCTGCTGGTCCTGCTTGTCGAGTGAGGTCGCGGTCGCCGGGTCCTTCGGCATGCGGTCTTCCTTTGCTGTGCGGTCTGACGGGTGGTCAGTACGTCAGGTGAGGGGGGCGCTCACTTGGGCGCTCACGCTCCCGTGGCGGTCAGCTGGGTGGCCGCCAGGTCCCGGTACAGCTCGTCCCTGCCCAGGAGTTCCCCGTGCCGTCCATGGTCGCGCACCCGGCCGCCGGCGAGCAGCACCATGTGGTCGGCCGAGGTCACCGTGGACAGGCGGTGGGCGATCAGGATGACCGTGCAGTGCTCCGCCGCCCGTTCCACGGTGTGCCGCAGCGCGGTCTCGCTCAGCCCGTCCAGGTGGGCCGTCGCCTCGTCGAGCAGCAGCACCTGGGGGCGGCGCAGCAGCGCGCGGGCGATGGCCAGACGCTGGCGCTCACCGCCGGACAGGGCCAGGCCGCGGGCGCCGACGTGGGTGTCCAGGCCCTCGGGGAGCCGGGCGGCCAACGAGTCGAGCAGGGTGTCCCGCAGCACCCGCTCGACCTCCTCGTCGGTGGCGTCTGGGGCGGCGTACAGGAGGTTCTCCCGCAGGGTCCCGGCCAGCATCGGGGTGTCCTGCTCCACGTACGCGATCCGGCGGCGCACCTCGGCGCGGCTCAGCGTGGTGATGTCGGTGCCGTCGAGCAGCACGCGGCCGGCGTCGACGTCGTAGAACCGCTGGAGCAGCGAGAACACGGTCGTCTTGCCGCTGCCGGAGGGGCCGACGAGCGCGGTGACGGCGCCGGCCGGGGCGGTGAGGCTGACGTCGTCCAGGGTGGTGGCGCGGCCCGCGTAGGCGAAGGTGACGTGCTCCAGGGTGACCCGGGGCGGCGGGCCGGCGGGGCGGGCGGGGGTGATGTCCACGTCCGTCTCGATCTCCATGCGCTCGACCTCCTCGATCCGGGTGAGCGCGCCCAGGCCCTGCTGGAGCGAGGTGGTGCCGCCGACCAGGGACAGCACCGGGCCACCGAGGTTGAACAGGTAGAGCAGGAAGGCGATCAGCGCCGCCAGGTCGAGGGTGCCGGTGGCGACCAGGGCGCCGCCGAAGCCGATGACCGCCAGGAACGAGGCCTGCACGACCAGCGCCGAGAGCACCGCGATCGCGGCGTGGTAGCGGGCGCCGGCCAGGCCCGCGCGGTAGGCGTCCTCGGCCGCCGCGACGGCGCGCGCGGTCTCCGTCGCCTCGCCGCCGTTGGCCTTCACGGTCCGGGCGGCGCCGAGCGCGCGGTCCAGGGCGGCACCGATCTCGCCGACCGATGTCTGCGCGCGGGTGGTGACCTTGCGGATCCGCGGCATCACCACGCCCATGGCGACACCGACCACCAGCAGGACGCCGGAGGTGATGCCGAGCAGCGGCAGACTGGTCACGCCCATCAGGACGATGGTGGCCAGCAGGTGGATGCCTCCGTCCAGCAGCTGGATGACACCGCTGGTCGCCGCGTGCTGCACGAGCGTGCTGTCCGAGGTCACGCGGGTGGTCAGACCGCCGGGTTCGGTCTTGTCCAACTCCTTGGTACGCAGCCGGATCAGACGGTGGATCAGCCCGCGCCGGACGTGCAGCACGACCTTCTCCGCGGTGCGCTCGCTGACCAGGGCCTGGCTCCAGGTGAGCACGATCGAGCCGGCCAGCAGGGCCAGCATCAGCAGGATCTCGTCGCGCAGCCCCGTGCCGGTCATGAGCGCCGTGAGCGCCGACTCGACGACCATCGGCTGGGCCAGCCCCGCCGCGCTGCCCGCGAGGGTCAGCGCCAGGACCAGCATCAGGACGCGCCGGTGCGGGCGCGCGTGGGCGAGCAGGGCCCGCAGCGGCGGCCGGGGCGCGGGCCGCGGGGCCTGGGTGGTTGATGAGTCAGGAATGTTCACCCTGTTCTTTTTACGCGGGCGAACGGGGGCGCCGGTATTGGCGGTTGCGGCTATGCCGGGTGGGGCATTGCCGGGTGCGGCAATTCCGGGTGGGGCAATTCCGGGTGGGCGATGCCGGTCCCGGTATTGCCGGACGGGGTATTGCCGTTTCGGTCATGCCGGTCCCGGTATTGCCGCTTCGGGTCATGCCGTAACTGACAATGGCGGGCGGCTTTTTCGGTGGGCCATATTTCTCTCGTCCGCAGCGAACGGCGGCGGACGGCGGCTGACAAGCGCATCCGCTCGGCAGCCGCGATCCACTGTCACAAGGGAGAGAACCATGCAGTCCACCCAGAACGAGAAGGACCTGTTCGAGGGCTACACCGCCTACACCTCCGCCGAGGAGCTGGGCCTGTACGACGGCAAGGACGCCGCGCCCGCGTTCAGCCCGACCATCCCGTGGGCGATCCGCGCGACCATCATCACGGCCCGCTCCTCGCAGCAGTGCGCCGCGGCCCTCGGCTCGCTGACCGCCAAGACCATCGAGAAGAAGTGCTGACCGGACACACCGATCAGTGACCCGCGGGGAGGGGCCGGTGCCGGCCACCGGCCCCTCCCCGGGCAAACCACCACGCGTTTTCCAGGAGGACGGTCATGGAGGTCCCGGACCCCACCGGTGTCGCGGACCCCGGATTCCGGCGGGTTCTGCTCGTCGGCACCGGAGCGCTCAGCGTGGCTTTTCTGCCCTTCTGGACCAACTGGCTGGGCAACACGTTTCCGGAAATGGAGAAACGGGTCGTGCTGACCCGTTCCGCGCGCCGCTTCGTCTCCGCCGAGGCGACGGCCGCGCTCAGCGGGAACGACGTCGTCACCGACGACTGGAACGAGGCCGGCCCCGGCACCGCCCCGCACGTGGAACTGGCTCGCTGGCCCGACCTGGTCCTCGTCCACCCGGCCACGATGCACTTCCTGAGCCGGTACGCGCTCGGGCTCACCGACACGCCGCTGCTGTGCGCCCTTCAGTCCACCTCGGCGCTGGTCGGCGTGGCCCCCTCGCTGCCGCCCGGCGCCCAGCTCAGCCCGGTCGTCCGGGGGCACCTCGACACCCTGCGGGCCCGCCCCGGCGTCGTCGTCGCGCCGACCGTGCCCGCGGTCAGCGCGAGCACCGGGGAGACCGAGGACGGCGGCGCCGCGCCGCTGTCGGAGCTGATGGGCCTGTGCGTGGGGGCGTACGCGCGGGAGCGGCGGGCGGAGGCGGAGGAGGAATGACGGGGGGAAGCGCGCCGGGAGCGACGGCGCGGACCGCGGTGGGATCGGCGGCGGGAAGGGCCGGGGGAGCGTCGGTGGCCGAGGGGCCGACGGCAGCCGCGGAGCCGGCGGTGGCCGCGGAGCCGGCGGTGGCCGAGGAGCCGGCGGTGGTCGCGGAGTTCGCCACCGGGCTTCAGGTCACGCGGGTCCGGCGGACCCCGGACGGGCGCTACGCGTGGTGGCAGGGTCCGGGGCCGTCCGCGGCTCCGTCCCCGTCGCGGGCGCCGGCCGCGCCGCTCGTGCCGTACGTCCCCCGGCACACCTCGGGCGCCCGGCTGGCCGTTCCGCGTCCGTCCGCCGGGGGGCTGGAGCACCTCGCGGACGGCCCGTACTCGGCCGCCGCCTGGTTGCGGGACCCCCGTCCGGCGGTACGGCGGCTGGTGGCGCACACCCTGGCCGCCGCGGGGCTCGCGCTGCGGGACCTGCACGCCGTCGCCGTGCCGGAGACGGCGGACGTCCCGCCGGCGCTGGCACGGCTGCGGGCGTTCCTGGCCGGCCGGGACACGACGGGCCCTGCCCTGGGGCGGCTGCACGAGCACGCGGTACGCGTCTGGGGCCCCGCCCGCTTCGAACGGCTCCGCTCCTGGTGCGCCCAGCTCGCCGAACCCGGCGGCACCGATTCCGGCCGGCTCGCTTCCGGCGGGCTCGCTTCCGACGGGTCCGAGGCCGGCGCCTCCGAGGCCGGCGCCTCCGAGGCCGGCGGCCCCGAGCCGGGGGGCGCCGGTCCCGGCCGCGTCGTGCTCGTGCACGGCTTCGCCTCCCTCGGCGCGCTGATCCCGCCCCTGCACCGGGGTCCGGTGGCGCTGCTGACCGGGGAGGACCTCGGGGCCGCCCGGCCCGAACTGGACCTGGGCTGGCTCCTCGGCGACCTCGCCGAACTGCGGTGGGCCGTACCGGGGTCGGAGGCGTTCGGCGGGCCGGAGCTGCCGCGGGTGCTGCTCGACGCGTACGGGCCCGGCGCGGACCGGGCGCTGGCCGGCCGGGCCGCCGTCGTCCGGATCGCCGCCCACATGCGGGACTTCGCCGCCTACTGCGACTGGAGCGACGAACTCACCGACTACACCGCCTTCATCGCTGACCTGATCGACGAGGAGGGCCGCCGCGCGGTCCCCGGGGGAGCCACCACACCATGACCACCACCACGACCCAACGCCCGCGCACCCGGCAGCGCTACCGGCCCACCGAGCTGGACACCGTCCCCGCCGTCGGCGCGCTGCTGCACCGGCTCGGGCTCGGCGGGCTCGATGCGGAGTCAGTCACCGCGTTCGGCGGGCGCAACGACAACTGGGCGGGGCCGACCACGACCGGCGAGCAGGTGTTCGTCAAGACGGTCGCGCCGCTGCCCGACGGCGCCGGCTGCCCCGAGCTGGAACGCTCCCTGAGCTTCGAGGGCCTCGCCCTCCAGCTGCCGCCCGGCTCGGCGCTGCGCTCGCCCGAGCTGCTCGGCGCCGACCCGGCGGCAGGGGTGACCGTCCACCGGCTGGTGCCCGGCGCCCGCTCCGGGGCCGAACTGGCCCTGGACGGGGAGTTCGACGAGGAACTGTGCCGCGAGGCCGGGCGGGCCGTCGGCACCCTGCACGCGCTGCCGCCCACCGACGGCCTGGACACCTCGCAGGCGCCGCTGCCGCCGCTGACGTGGCTGAAGGCCCTGCCGTGGAGCGCCGTCCAGGAGCGCAGCATGGCGCAGATCGCCGCCTGGCAGCTCGTCCAGGACGACACCGAGGTGGTGGCGGCACTGCACCGGCTGCGGGACCTGGAGGGGACCGTGCCGCGCACCCCGGCCCACTGCGACCTGCGCTTCGACCAGTTCATCCGGGCCGAGGAGGGCCGGGGCGCGCTCCACCTGGTCGACTGGGAGGAGTTCCGGCTCGCCGACCCCGCGCGGGACGTGGGCGCCTTCGCCGGGGAGTGGCTGTTCCACGCCACCTACTCCGTCTTCGCGCCGACGGAGGCGGTACCCGGCCGGGCGGAGGAGAGCGCCGGGTTCGGGCTGACGCACGAGGAGATCGTGGCGCGTGGTTCGGCGAGCCTGCGCCGGTATCTGCCCCGGATCGCCGCGTTCTGGCAGGGCTACCTGGAGTGCCGGCCGCTCGGCCGCGCGGTCGACGCCGGTCTGCCCGAGCGGGCCGCCGCGTACGCCGGGTGGCACATGTACGACCGCCTGATCGCCACCGCCGAGTCGCACGCGACCCTCAACCCCGTCGCCCGTGCGGCCGCCGGCATCGGCCGCACGGTGCTGCTCGACCCGGAGGGCGCCGCGGGGACGCTGGGGCTGCGCCTGCCGGACGGGGAGGGCCCCGGCCCTTCCGCCACCGCCGCCGGCTCCGTCACCGCCGGCTCCGTCACCGGCACAGCGATCACCGTCGGCGGCACAACGACCACCGCCGTCACCTGGGACTCCGCCGCAACCCCGGACACCTCAGACCCCTCGAACGGGAGCAGCCACCGATGACCCTCCCCCTGCTGGACTCCCCGGTGCGGGACGTCTCCCCCGTCGCCCGGCACCGGGGCCTCGCCCCCCGGCTGGCCGCCGCGCTCGGTGCGGTCTCCGTCGCCCCGGGCGCCCGCGAGGCCACCGTCGCCGGGCGGCAGGTCACCGCCGACAGCCCGCGCGACCTGCGCGGCCGGCTCACCAACGCGCTGTACGAGGAACTGCACGCCGGCCGCCACCGCGGCGGCGACCTGCCCGAGGGCCCGCCCCCGCGCCGCACGCTGCGCGACCCCGCCCTGGAGCGCCGGCTCTCGGCCGCCGTACCGCACGCCACCACGCCCACCCGCGGCCGGCTGGTCGAGGTGGACCGGCGGCCGGACGGCGACCTGCTCGTCGTACGGCTCCCGGAGGTCACCGCGCGGGTCCCCGCCGACCGGCTGCTGAGCCCGGCCGCCCCGCCCGAGCCCGGCGCGCACGTCGAACTCGCCCTGGAGGCCGCCCGGCCCGCGCTGTCGCCCGGCTTCTTCTACGTCATGGGCTCGCGCCCGCTGCCCCGTCCCGCCGGCGCCGTACGCCGTCTGTTCCTGCACGCGCGGGACGCGGACGCGGCGGTCGTGCTGTGGGGCGCGGCGCTCGACGCGCTGGAGGCGGCCGGGGCCCGCTACCACGCCAAGGTGCTCTCCGACCCCCAGGACTTCCCGCGCCGGGACGCCGTCGTCGTCTATCTGCACGGCGACCACCGGCCCGGCCAGCGCGCGGTCGTCGCGGCCGTCGCCCCCCACGCGGGCACGCTGACCGGCGCCGACACCTCGGTGTTCACCGAGGAACTCGCGCCGGGCGTCGCCGCCGCCTGGGACCCCGAGGACCCGCGCCCCGGCCAGAACGGCATGAGCTTCGGCCAGCACCGCGCGTTCGCCCTCGCCTCCGGGCTGATCGCCGCCGCCCTGGCCGGCGAGACCGGTAGCGCTGACGCCGCCGGCGCGCCCGGCGTGCTCACGCGCGAGGAGCACGTCGTACGGGCCTTCCACGAGGCCGGCATCGACCCGCTGCACCCCCACGACAACCTCGACACCCGCCCGGGAGACGGACGATGACGACCACCACCGCCCCTGCCTCCGCCCCCGTCGCCGAGACGGCCGCCGGGTCGGCCGCGGAAACGGCCGCGGAGACCGCCGGAGGCCTCGGCACCGCGCTGACCACCGCCTACAGCGACGCCCTCGCCGAGGTGTACGACGAGATCTACCCCGGCACCCCGGACCTGGAGGACATCGCCGACTTCCTGCTCACCCTCACCGCGTCCGGCGCGAGCGTCCTCGAACTGGGCGTGGGCACCGGCCGGGTGGCACTGCCGCTCGCCGACAAGGGCTTCGCGGTGCACGGCGTCGACTCCTCCGCGGGCATGCTCGCCCGCCTCGCCGAGAAGGACCCCGAGGGCCGGATCACGCCCGTGCACGCGGACTTCGCCGGCCTCGACCTCGGCCGGACCTTCGACGTCGTCCTCGCGCCCTTCAACTCCCTGTGCTGCGCGGTCACCCCGGACGAGCAGATCGCCCTGATGCACGCGGTGGCCCGGCACACGGCGCCCGACGGCGTCGTCGTCATCGAGACGTTCGACCCCAGCGACTACCACGTCCAGAAGAAGAACGAGATCAGCACCTATCCGATCCCGGGGCGCGGAGCCATGATCGAGTCCATCGGGGTGCTGCCCGCCTCGCAGAACATGATGGTCCACAACACCCTGTTCCTCGACGGCGAGCCGCCGAAGTCCGCGACCACGGTGATGCGGTACCTGTGGCCGAGCGAGCTGGACCTGCTCGCCGGCATCGCCCGCCTGGAGCTGTCCGACCGCTGGTCCGGCTGGCGCGAGCAGCCCTTCGACGGGGGCGACAGCCGCAAGATGTGCGTCTCCGTGTACCGGCCGCTGTCGTGAGCGTCCCCCTGGTCGTCGAGGAACTGCCCGGCCGCGGACTGGCGGCCGTCGCGCTGACCGTGGCCGCGGGCGGTGACGACGACCCGCCCGGCCGGCACGGCATGGCGCACCTCGTGGAGCACCTGATGTTCCCACGCGGCGACGAGGGCGACGCGGGCCATGTCGCCCTGGTCGAGGAGGCGGGCGGCATGTGCAACGCCGAGACCCACCGCGACCACACCGTCTTCCACACCGTCGTCCCCGCCGACGCCCTGCCCGACGTACTGGCGTGGGAGGCCCGGCGGCTGCTCCGCTTCCGGCCGGCGCCCGCGGCCGTGCGCTCCGAGGCCGCGGTCATCGCCGAGGAGATCCGCGCGGCGGACGCCGGCAACCGGCTCTGGGACACCGTGCTCGCCGGGCTCCACCCGGGGGCGCGCGACGCCTACGGCACGGCCGCCGAGCTGGCGGAGGCCACGGCGGGGGAGGCGGCGGCGTTCTTCCGGCGGCACTACCGGCCCGGTCGTGCGGTGCTGTCCGTGGTCGGGGACGTGACGGTGGGGCGGGTCGCGGAGCTGGCCGAGCGGGAGTTCGCGGGCTGGACCGCACAGCCGGCGGGGCCCTCGCAGCCGGCGGGACCCGCGCAGTTCCCGAGTCATGCCCAGTCAGCGGCCCCCGCGCAGGCCCCTGGTGACGCGCATCCCCCGAGTCACGTCCAGCCCCCGAGCCACGCGCGGCCCCTTAGAGACGTACGGCCGGAGGGCGCCACGGCTGTCGCGAACGGGACCGTCGGCGATCCGGCCGATCCGGTCCCGTACCACCGGGATGGCGTGGCGATCGGCCTCGCCCTCGCCGATCCCCGGCACGGCCTGCGCCCCTACCTCGCGCAGGTCGTCCTCTGCGAGATCCTGCGCCGGACCACGCTCCCCGGGCTCCTGGCCCGTGCCGACGGGCTGGACGCCGCCACCGTGCACTGCGGCTACCAGGGCCAGTGGCTCGCCTCCGCCGCCCCCGACCTCGCGCTCGTCCTGCTCGGCAGGGAGCCGGGCTGTGGCACCGAGGAGGCCGTCGCCCGGTGGCTGGACGCGCTCGGCGCACTGGCCGCCGCCCCGCCCGCACCGGACGACCTGAAGCGCGCGGTGGCCGTCCTGCGCGCGGGCTGCCACCGCCAGGCCGACTCGCTCGCCGCCCGCGCGGTCACCCACGGCCGCGCCGAACTGCTCTTTCCGGGACGGCCCGGCGCCGGACCCGACGGCATTCCCGGGGAACTGTCCGCCGTCACCGCCGCCGACGTGTCGGCCGCCGCCCGTGCCCTGCTCACCGCGGACCGGACCGTCCGCACCCTTCAGGGAGCCGCCTCATGAAGGTCCTGTCGTCCCCGAGCCCCGCGGCACCGAGTGCCGCCCTCCGCGCGGTCCTGCCCAACGGCCTGGACACCGTCGTCGTCCCCGCGCCGGGCGCCCCGCTGGCCGAGCTGCGCCTGGTCCTGCCCTACGCGCGCACCGAGCCCGCGCAGGCCGCCGTACAGGAGCTGCTCGCCGCCGGGCTCGGCACCGCCACGCAGACCCTGGACCGCCGGGCCGTCGCCGACCGGGCGGCCGGCCTCGGGGCCGAGTTCAGCACGGTGGTGACCGCCGAGCACCTGGTGCTCTCGGTGAGCGTGCTGGCGGACGGGCTCCCGCACGCCCTGGCACTCCTCGCCGGCCTGCTCCTGCGTCCGGCGTACGACGGTCCGGCCCGGGCCCCCCGGGCGTACGGCCGTCGGGCGGCCCAGGGACCCGGCGGTCACCCGCCGCGGCGCGCCGTGCCCGGGCCCCGGGCCCGCCTCCGCCGCGCCCAGCTCCACCACGCCTTCGGCGGCCCCCACCCGCTGACCGACGCCGCCACCGGCGACGCCACCGGCACCGTCCCCACGGCCGGGGACCTGCTCGCCTTCCACCGCCGGGCGGTCGTCCCGCGCGGAGCCGTCCTTCTGGTGCTGACCGGCGAGGACCCGGACCGGGTGGCGGCCCGGCTGGGCGAGGAGCTGGCGGACTGGACCGGCGGGCCCTCCGGCCTCCTGCTGCCCCCCTTCCCCCGCCGCACCCCCACCCCCGGGCGGCTGTCCCTGCGCGACCCCGCCGCCGGCCAGGCGCTGCTGCTGACCGCCGGCCCCGCCGTCCCGGCCCCCGACCCGGCGCACACCGCGCTGCACCTGGCACAGGTCGTTCTGGGCGGCCACGCCGCGTCCCGGCTGACCCGGCGGCTGCGGGAGCGCCACGGGCTGGCGTACGCCGTCGACGCCCGGATCCGGCAGAACCGCGCGGGCTGCTGGCTGGAGATCGACTGCGCGGGCGCGCCCGGCACCGGTGACCGGCTGGCGGAGGAGGTCACCGCCTGCCTCGCGGAGCTCGCGGCCGACGGGCCCACCCCCGAGGAGGCGCGCCGCGCCCGCCGCTACGCCGCCGGGTTCACCCGCTTCGCCCTCGCCACCCGCGCCGAGCAGGCGAGCGCGCTGGCGGGCTTCGCGGCGAGCGGCCTGCCGCTGGACTGGCTCACGCACTACCCGGACGCCATGGCCCGGGTCCCGGACCGGCTCATCGCCAGGGCCGCCGCCGAGTACCTGGACCCGTCCCGCACCCTGGTGGCCACCCTCGACCACCAGCCCGCCCCCGCCCCCGCGCACCCGTGACGCCCGGTCCGCCACCGGCCTCCGGTCCGCCACCGGTCTTCGGGCTCGCCACCGGCCTCCCGGCCGTCACCGGACGCCGGGCCCGGACCGACGGCCCCGTCCCGCGACGGCCGCCCCCACCCGCACGTCGCCCCGCAGCCACCGGCACCCCACACCCCGCGTACAGACCCCAGACCCGCGGCCCACACCGGCACCGGGCCCGCACCCGCACCCGCACCCACACCCAGGACAGGCACGATGACCACACCGGACCGGCAGACCGACGCACCGGCGGTCCTCTACCCGCTCCAGCCCGACCACCCCGCTCTCGTCGCCCCGTTCGCCGAGCTGGTGGCCCGCACCGGCGCCCGGCGGCTCTGGCTCTGCCAGTCCTTCCGGGCGGAACCGCACCAGGTGCTGGCCCACCTGGCGGGCATGGGCCACACCGTCCCCGTGGGCACGGCGGTCACCCTGCTCCCGCTGCGGCACCCGTACGAGGCGGCGCTCCAGGCCCGTTCCCTCGCGCTGCTCACCGGCCGCCCCGTGGTGGCCGGATACGGCATCGGCACCCCGGAGTTCGCCCACGGACTCGCCCCCGAGCCGTACCGCAGCCCGCGCACCGCGGTGGGCGACTACCTGACGTCCGTGCGCGCCCTGCTGGACGGCGAGGGGGTGGCGCACGACGGCCCGTACCACCGCCTGCACGCCGGTCTGCCGCCGGTGGGCCCGCACGCGCCGGTCGAGGTCGGTGCCGGGGTGCTGCGGCCCGGCATGGCCCGCACGGCGGGCGCGACCGCGGACGTCGCGATCACCTGGATGACGCCGCCGTCCTACCTCCGTGACACCCTCGTGCCCCAACTGGCCGCCGGTGCAGCCGAGGCGGGCCGCGCCGGCCGCCCGCGCGTCGCGACCGCCGTCCACGTGGCCGTCCGCCGTCCCGGCCGCGACCCGCGCCGCCTGGCCGAGGCCGCCGCCGGCACCCATCTGCGCGCCCCCCACTACGCGGACATGCTCCGACGCGCCGGCGTGGACGTCGACGGCCCCGATCCGGCCGCCGAACTCCTGCGCGCCCAGGTGGTGGTGACCGGCACCGCCGAGGAGATCGCCGCCGCGCTGGCCGACTACCGGGCCGCGGGCGTCGGTGAACTGGTCCTCAACCCCACCGCCACCCTCCTCACCGAGGGCGTCCACGCCGCCGTCGACGACCTCGAGGAGATCGCCGCGGCCCTCGCGGCCGGGCCCGCGCATGTGTGAACGACCTGTGGACGTACGACCGGGAGACCCCCGCGGGTCGGGCGCGGATTCGCCGCGAGTTCAGCGGAGGGTACCGTTCCCATCTCGTTAAGTGGATCCTCTTGACGCCGATGGTGCCGGAAGCGTTGGCTTTTCAGTCACATGGGTCGCACAGCTGTGCCCACGTCCCGAAAACGCACCTGAAGTGAGCCCCCGTATGCGTCGTCGTATCGCCACGTCCGTGGCCGCCGCCACCATGTCCGCCATGCTCGCCGGCTGCGGCGCGCTCAACGCGACGGGCAGCAGCGACGACGCGAGCCCGACGAAGGGCAACGACATCACCGTGGGGCTGCTCCTTCCGGAGACGGCCAACACGCGCTACGAGCAGTTCGACTACCCCATCTTCAAGGAGAAGGTCGCCGAACTCACCGACGAACAGGGCAAGGTCGAGTACGCCAACGCCGAGGCGAGCGCCCAGCGGCAGTCCGACCAGATGCAGCAGATGATCGACGACCAGGTCGACGTGATCGTGCTGGACGCGGTCGACTCGCACGCCATCGCGGACAGCGTGCAGAAGGCCAAGGACGCGGGCATCCCGGTCATCGCCTACGACCGGCTGGCCGAGGGACCGATCGACGCCTACATCTCCTTCGACAACGAGCTGGTCGGCGAGGTCCAGGGCCGCTCCCTGCTGGAGGCGCTCGGCGAGGAGCTGGACAGCTCCGACAAGATCGTGATGATGAACGGCTCGCCCACCGACCCCAACGCCAAGCAGTTCAAGGCGGGCGCGCTGTCGCAGCTCCAGGGCAAGGTGACGATCGCCGCGTCCTACGACACCAAGGGCTGGAAGCCGGAGAACGCCCAGGAGAACATGGCCCGGGCGATCGCGTCGATCGGCAAGGACAACATCGCCGCCGTGTACGCGGCCAACGACGGCATGGCCGGCGGTGTCATCGAGGCCCTGGAGGCGGCGGGCGTCACCGATCTGCCGCCGATCACCGGGCAGGACGCGGAACTGGCGGGCGTGCAGCGGATCGTCAGCGGCGAGCAGCACATGAGCGTGTACAAGTCCTACCCGGAGGAGGCGGAGAACGCCGCGGAGCTGGCCGTGGCCCGGGTCCAGGGCAAGGACATCCAGTTCGACGCGCTCGCCCGCGACAAGGTCGACAGCCCCACCCACAAGGGCATCCCCGCGCAGCTGGTCCCCGTCGTCGCCCTGACCCAGGAGAACATCGAGGAGACCGTCGTCGCCGACGGCATCCACAAGGTCTCCGACATCTGTACGGCCCCGTACGCGGCGGCGTGCGAGGAGATCGGCCTCAAGGGCTGAAACGCCCCGCCCGGCCCCGGACTTGGCGTCGCCGCTGCCGCCGCCGCCCAGGGAGCCGTGTTGCGGACCCGGTTCCGGCCGCGCATAGTTGCGCTGCGGAACGAGGCGGAAACCGGGGGTGAGATGGGCGATGGCCGGGTCCGGGGCGGAGGAGCATCCGCACGGCGCTGACCGACTGTGCGAGGCCGGGGACCGCGTGTACTCCCGGGCCGTGCGGCGCGGCCGGGTGCCGCGCCGGGACGCCGAGTCCGTGCCGTGCCTGCTGGAGCTGGCGCTGCTGCATCCCGACCCCGACGACATGGACTGGCTGGTGCCCACCTCCCCGCAGGAGGTGATGACCCGGCTGCTGCGCGGGGTGTACGACGAGGTCAGCGCCAGCCAGCGGCGGGTGGGTTCGGCGGTTGCCGCCTTCGAGTGGTACGCGGGACTGGGCCGCCAGGTGCGGCCGGCGCCGGTCGCGGCCGAGGGCGGTGCGGCGATCCGCGTCCTGGACGGACTGGCCCGGATCCAGGCCGCGATGGACGAGGCGACGCAGGCGTGCACCACGGAGGTGCTCACCGTGCAGCCCGGCGGCATCCGCCGGGAACACGAGCTGTCGGAGGGGCTGCACCGGGCGCTGGCGCTGCGCGGGCGCGGGGTGCGGATGCGGGACCTGTACACGCACGTGGCGCGGCACGGGCAGGGGCTGCTCAACTACCTGGAGCTGATGGGCGACGCGGTGGAGGCGCGCACGCTGGACGAGGTGATCGACCGGCTCATCCTCTTCGACCGCACCGTCGCCTTCATCCCGGCCAACTCCGACCGCACGATGGCGCTGGAACTGCGCCACCCCGCGCTGATCGAGTACCTGGTCACCGTCTTCGAGCGCCTGTGGCGCCTCGCCATCCCGCTGACCGCGCCGCTGCCCGACACCGGCATCGAGGGCATCTCCCACCGCGAGCGCTCCATCGCGGCGCTGCTGGCGGAGGGGCACCAGGACGCGGTGATCGCCGAACGCCTGGGCATCAGCGTCCGTACGGCCCGGGCGCACATCGCCCGCCTGTCGGAGACGCTGGGCGCCACCAGCCGCACCCAGCTCGGCGTCCGCATCGCCCAGGCCGGCCTGGACGGCCCCACCCAGACGTCCGCCTCCGTCAGGGTTCCCGGTCAAGGATCCCCGACCGCCCGATGAGGTACCCGAGCTGAGCCCGGCTCTCACTGCCGAGGGTCGCGGCGAGCTTGGCGATGTGCACCCGCGCGGTACGGACGTTCATGCCGAGACGGTCGGCGATGACGGCGTCGGTGTGCCCCTCGATCAGCAGCGCGGCGATGGCGCGCTGGCGGGGGGTGATGCCGTTGAGGGTGGGCTGCCGGACGGGGTGCGGGTGCATGGGGGTGGCCAAGTGCCACAGGCGGTCGAAGATTGTGACGAAGTAGGAGACAAGGGCAGGGTGCCGGATTTCCAGGGCGAGGGACCGGTCGGCGTTGGCGGGGATGAAGGCCGTGCCGCGGTCGATGATGATGAGGCGCTCCGTGACTTCGTCCAGGGTACGGGCCTCGACGTCGCCCCGCAGTTGCTCATAGCGCGCGGCCACCTGCGGCGCGTGGCGCACGGTGTGGTGGTAGAGGGCGCGGATGCGTCCCCCGCGGTCGAGCACGGCCTGGTCGCGCTTCATGGCGGCCTCGTGGAACTTCGCGCGGGCCGGTGCGTAGCTGTTGTGCGGTTGTATGGTCAGGAGTTCCTTGGCTTCGGCCATGACCTCGTCGAGGACCTGACTGATGCGCTCCTTCTTGCTGTGCATCGTGATGCGTGCGGCGGTGGTGTCGTCGCACTGTCCGCTCATCCGCATCAGTGGTTCGAAGGTCTCGGCCAGCCGCTCCGCTCTTCTGCGTTCGTCGGCGATGCGGTCCTCGGAGGAACGCAGCAGCCGGTGCAGGGCAATGGCCGGGGCGACGGGTGCGAGCCGGTCCGGGTCGTCGACGGCCGGGTACAGGAGGCCGGCGTCGACCAGGCACGGTGCGGCTACGGCCGTCGCGGTGTCCACATGGCCCTCGCGCAGCGCGCGGCTGTACACCTCCAGACCTGGCGGGCACAGTTCGCCGACTCTGTGACCGTGCGCTTCGGCCGTCACGGCTGGCTCTCCCGGTGCTTGGTCACGTGCTCGAGAATTCCCGACTGGGCGATGAGGTAGCCGAGCTGGGCCCGGCTGCCGCTGCCGAGCGCCTGGGCGAGCTTGGCTATGTGAGCGCGGCAGGTGCGGACGTTCATACCGAGCCGGCGGGCGATGGCCTCGTCGACATGGCCTTCCACGAGGAGTTTGGCGATGGAGTGCTGGATGTCGGTGATGCCGTCGGGGGCGGTTTCATAGGGAGTGCCGGCGCTCAACGGGACGGCGCGGCCCCACATGAACTCAAAGACTTTGATCAGATACCTGACAAGGCCGGCGTGCCTGATCTCCAGGGCGACCTGACGGTCCTCCCGGATCGGTATGAAGGCCACTGTTTCGTCGCAGATGATGAGCCGCTCGACCAGTTCGTCGATCGTGCGGTACTCCGCCTTTCCGTTGGCGAAGCGGTCCACGTAGGCCAGCCGTTCAGGGCTGTATCGGGCCGTGTGCTGATAGAGCGTACGGATCCGGACACCCCTCTCGACCAGAGTCTGGTCGCGCTCCAAGCCTTCGATTGCCCTGCGTTCCGGGTGGCGAGCACTCGGCTGCACGGTGAGCATCTCGTTCTGGCACTGGTCGGTGGCCAGGTCGAGTGCCGCGTTGATCCGGTCGAGCCCTTCCAGCACGGTGATCGAGTGGGTCGGAGTGGTGCCCTGAGCGCTGAGTGCCATGAACGGTTCGAACGCGTCGGACAGTTCTATGGAGGTGCGACGGCGTGCGGAGATCTCGCGCTCGATCGGGAGCAGGCGCTGGGCCAAAGCAACCGAGGGCGGCACAGGGCGTAGCCAGTTCGGGTCGTCCGGGTCTGGATGAAGGAGGGCGAACTCCATCAGGCACGGGGCGGACTGCACGTCCACTCGGGCGATACGGCCGGCACGCAGAGCATTCGCGTAGAGACGTCCCCCGGCCTCGCACAGTTCGGTCAGGGCGTGGGGATGTGCGTCATTAGCCCGATTTGTTGTCAAACCTCCACCCCCCAGGGTCCTGAACATGCAGGAACATGATGCACCGATTGTGTGGCCATGACGTGCCTGAATGAGCCATCGTCTTATCCGACGGGGGAACGAGGGGACCTTCAAGTGAGGACGAAGCCGACTATGTCTAAGAGAATGCTTCGCTCGGTGCTTGTCGCCGCCTTCTCCGCCGTTGTGGCCTTCGGAGCCCTGGATGGCCTCTCCGGTGCGAAGGGTGACGTCCGAGCGGACAGCAGGTGGTCAGTGACGGTGGCATCCGCCGAACCGGCCGGCGAGGACGCTGAGGTCGGCACTACAGACAGCCGTTGGTCTTGATATGACGACTCCACCTGACGACCGCTCCTTCCGTCGTGAAATGGCCACCGCCTACCGCTCCGGCTGGCACTTCATCGACCTGGTCACCGCCATCCCCCACAGCGGTGACTCGCTGATGGTGACCGTGTTCGGTGAGCCGGTCGTCGTCACGCGGGACGAGGACGGAGACGTACGGGCGTACCGGTGCCTGCGCCGGCCCCGGGGTGCCCCGCAGCCCGTGCGGTGTGCCATCCGGTACGGAATGATCTTTGTGAACCTGGACCAGCGGGACCACCGGCTCGCGCAGCCGGACGCACCCGCCCCGAGGACCATCTCAGCCACCCCCCGCAGTGCCTGACGCGATTCCCCCGTCGTAACAGATCGCTCAGGTGCTTCCCCCCGCAGCGGGGGGGGGGGGGGGGGGGGGGGGGGGGGGGGGGGGGGGGGGGGGGGGGGGGGGGGGGGGGGGGGGGGGGGGGGGGGGGGGGGGGGGGAGGGAGGGGGGGGGGGGGGGGGGGGGGGGGGGGGGGGGGGGGGGGGGGGGGGGGGGTACGTNNNNCCTCACCCCCCACCCCCCCCCCCCCCCACCACCCCCCCCCCCCCCCCCCCCCCCCCCCCCCCCCCCCCCCCCCCCCCACCCCCCCCCCCCCCGCTGCAGTTTTGTGGGGAGATTTCCGGGCATCCACCGGTTGCCGTCCTGGCCGAAACCGGCCCTCCGGTGGCCCTCCTGTCAGTGCACCCCCTCCGGGCGCGCGTTTCGCCCTTGAGTGGAATAGACTCAACTTTGTGTACGTTCTATGAGTCAGGCGAGTCAGGCACTGGACGCTAGGAGGAGAAGCCGAACGTGGACGCCGAGCTGACCAACCGGAGCCGGGACGCGCTCAACGCGGCCAGTAACCGGGCCGTGACCGAGGGGCACCCCGACCTCACCCCCGCCCACCTGCTCCTGGCTCTGCTCCAGGGACAGGACAACGAGAACATCACCGACCTCCTGGTCGCCGTCGAGGCCGACCTCGCCGCCGTGCGCTCCGGCGCCGAGCGCATCCTCGCCGGGCTGCCCAGCGTGACCGGGTCCACCGTCGCGCCCCCGCAGCCCAACCGCGAGCTGCTCGCCGTCGTCGCCGACGCGCAGGCCCGCGCCAAGGAGCTGGGCGACGAGTACCTCTCCACCGAGCACCTGCTCATCGGCATCGCCGCCAAGGGCGGAGCGGCCGGCGAGGTGCTCCAGCAGCAGGGCGCGAGCGCCGGCAAGCTCCAGGAGGCGTTCCGGAAGGCCCGCGGCGCCCGCCGGGTGACCACCGCCGATCCCGAGGGCCAGTACAAGGCCCTGGAGAAGTTCGGCATCGACTTCACCGCCGCCGCCCGCGAGGGCAAGCTGGACCCCGTCATCGGGCGTGACCAGGAGATCCGGCGGGTCGTGCAGGTGCTCAGCCGCCGGACCAAGAACAACCCCGTCCTCATCGGCGAGCCCGGCGTCGGCAAGACCGCCGTCGTCGAGGGGCTCGCCCAGCGGATCGTCAAGGGGGACGTGCCCGAGTCCCTGCGGGACAAGCGGCTGGTCGCGCTCGACCTCGGCGCCATGGTGGCCGGCGCCAAGTACCGCGGCGAGTTCGAGGAGCGGCTGAAGACCGTCCTCGCCGAGATCAAGGACTCCGACGGCCAGATCATCACCTTCATCGACGAGCTGCACACGGTCGTCGGCGCGGGCGCCGGCGGCGACTCGGCCATGGACGCCGGGAACATGCTCAAGCCGATGCTCGCCCGGGGCGAGCTGCGCATGGTCGGCGCGACCACCCTGGACGAGTACCGGGAGCGGATCGAGAAGGACCCGGCCCTGGAGCGGCGCTTCCAGCAGGTGCTGGTCGCCGAGCCGTCCGTCGAGGACTCCATCGCGATCCTGCGCGGGCTCAAGGGCCGCTACGAGGCCCACCACAAGGTGCAGATCGCCGACAGCGCGCTGGTGGCCGCCGCCACCCTCTCCGACCGGTACATCACCTCCCGCTTCCTGCCCGACAAGGCGATCGACCTGGTCGACGAGGCCGCCTCCCGGCTGCGCATGGAGATCGACTCCTCCCCCGTGGAGATCGACGAGCTCCAGCGCGCCGTCGACCGGCTCAGGATGGAGGAGCTGGCGCTGAGCAAGGAGACCGACCAGGCCTCCAAGGAGCGCCTGGACAAGCTGCGCCGCGACCTCGCCGACAAGGAGGAGGAGCTGCGCGGCCTGACCGCCCGCTGGGAGAAGGAGAAGCAGTCCCTCAACCGGGTCGGCGAGCTGAAGGAGAAGCTGGACGAACTGCGCGGGCAGGCCGAGCGCGCCCAGCGCGACGGCGACTTCGACACCGCCTCCAAGCTGCTGTACGGCGAGATCCCGGCCGTGGAGCGGGACCTGGAGGCCGCCTCCGAGGCCGAGGAGGAGGTGGCGAGGGACACCATGGTCAAGGAGGAGGTCGGCTCCGACGACATCGCGGACGTCGTCGCCTCCTGGACCGGCATCCCGGCCGGGCGCCTGCTGGAGGGCGAGACGCAGAAGCTGCTGCGCATGGAGGACGAGCTGGGCAGGCGGCTGATCGGGCAGACCGAGGCCGTGCGGGCCGTGTCCGACGCCGTGCGCCGCAGCCGTGCCGGGGTCGCCGACCCCGACCGGCCCACCGGCTCCTTCCTCTTCCTCGGGCCCACCGGCGTCGGCAAGACCGAGCTGGCCAAGGCGCTGGCCGACTTCCTCTTCGACGACGAGCGGGCGATGGTCCGCATCGACATGTCGGAGTACAGCGAGAAGCACAGCGTGGCCCGCCTGGTCGGCGCGCCCCCCGGCTACGTCGGCTACGAGGAGGGCGGCCAGCTGACCGAGGCCGTGCGCCGCCGCCCGTACTCCGTCGTCCTCCTGGACGAGGTGGAGAAGGCCCACCCCGAGGTCTTCGACATCCTGCTCCAGGTGCTCGACGACGGGCGGCTCACCGACGGACAGGGGCGGACGGTCGACTTCCGCAACACCATCCTGGTGCTCACCTCCAACCTGGGCAGCCAGTACCTGGTCGACCCGGTCACCAGCGAGCAGGAGAAGAAGGAGCAGGTGCTGGAGGTGGTGAGGGCCTCGTTCAAGCCGGAGTTCCTCAACCGGCTGGACGACCTGGTGGTCTTCTCGGCGCTGACCAAGGACGAGCTGAGCCGGATCGCCCGGCTCCAGATCGACCGCCTGGCCCGCCGGCTGTCCGAGCGCCGCCTGAGCCTGGAGGTCACCGACGAGGCGCTGGCCTGGCTGGCCGACGAGGGCAACGACCCGGCCTACGGTGCCCGCCCGCTGCGCCGCCTCGTCCAGACCGCCATCGGCGACCGCCTCGCCAGGGAGATCCTGTCCGGCGAGGTCAAGGACGGCGACACGGTCCGGGTCGACCGCTTCGGCGACGAGCTGATCGTCGGGCCGGCGACCGGCAAGACCCTCTGAGCCCGCCCGCGCGGCCCGTCCCGCCGGGGCGGGCCGCGCGGACGTACGGAGCCGGTTCCGGTCCGCCGCCCGGTGGGTAGTCGGAGTCGGACAGGACGATGCCCGCGAAGGCGACGAGGGCGTCCACCCGACCGGCCGGATCATGTCAGCTCACGGCTGACAGCGCTCCGGCAGGCTTGCCACCCCCCTCCCCGGATGGGGGAGGATGGCGGGATCCGTACGAAGGGAAAAACACGGTGAGCATCGACCCGTCCTCGATTCCGAACTTCGGGGGCCAGCAGCCCGAGCCGCAGCCCCAAGGACCGGCGGGCCCCGTCGTCCCGGATCAGGACCTCGTGAAGCAGCTCCTCGAGCAGATGGAGCTCAAGTACGTCGTCGACGACGAGGGTGACCTCGCGGCGCCGTGGGAGCAGTTCCGTACGTACTTCATGTTCCGTGGCGAGGGCGACCAGCAGGTCTTCTCGGTCCGGACGTTCTACGACCGGCCCCACCAGATCGACGACAAGCCCCAGCTGCTGGAGTCCATCGACGACTGGAACCGCCGCACGCTGTGGCCCAAGCTCTACACGCACACCCACGACGACGGCACGGTCCGCCTGATCGGCGAGGCCCAGATGCTGATCGGCATGGGCGTCAGCCTCGAGCACTTCGTGTCCTCGACGGTCAGCTGGGTCCGCGCCGCCATCGAGTTCGACCGGTGGCTGGTGGAGCAGCTCGGACTGGAGAAGGAGATCAACGACGCGGACAAGCCCCAGGACGGCGACGAGTAGGACGCCGTCCCGCCACGGCGCCCGCCACCGGGTGAGCGCCGTCCGCGAGAAGAGCCCGGCCGGGCGCGGCCCCCTCGGTGCCGTGCCGGGACCGGGCTCTCGCCGTACCCGCCCGGACCCGGCCCCGGCTCAGCCGGTGAGCCCCTTGAGCCGGGCCGCGGCCTCCTCCAGGACGGCGGTGCGCTTGCAGAACGCGAAGCGGACGAAGGGGGCGCCGGCCTCCCGGTGGTCGTAGAAGACCGCGTTGGGGATGGCGACCACGCCGGCGCGTTCCGGCAGGGCGCGGCAGAAGGCGAAGCCGTCGCTCTGCCCGAGGGGGCGGATGTCGGTGGTGATGAAGTACGTGCCGGCGGGGCGGTGGACGCCGAAGCCGGCCTCCGTCAGGCCCGCCGCGAGCAGGTCCCGCTTGGCCCGCAGATCGTCCCGCAGCCCGGTGAAGTAGGAGTCGGGCAGCGCCAGCGCCTCGGCGACGGCGTACTGGAAGGGACCCGCGGAGACGTACGTCAGGTACTGCTTGGCCGATCGGACCGCCGTGACCAGCGCCGGGGACGCCGTGATCCAGCCGACCTTCCAGCCGGTGAACGAGAACGTCTTGCCGGCCGAGGAGATGGTGACCGTCCGCTCCCGCATCCCCGGGAACGACGCCAGCGGAACGTGCTCGGCGTCGTCGAAGACCAGGTGCTCGTACACCTCGTCCGTCACCACCAGCAGGTCCCGCTCGACGGCCAGCTCGGCGATCGCCGCCAGCTCCTGGCGGGTCAGCACGGTCCCGGTGGGGTTGTGCGGGGTGTTGATCAGCAGCAGGCGGGTGCGGTCGGTGACCGCGTCCCGCAGCTCGTCCAGGTCCAGGCGGAAGGGCCCGTGGCCCTCGGCGGGCGGGCGCAGCGTGACCGGCACCCGGGTGCCGCCCGCCATCGCGATGCACGCCGCGTACGAGTCGTAGTACGGCTCGAACGCGATCACCTCGTCGCCCGGTTCCAGCAGGGCCAGCAGCGCCGCCGCGATGGCCTCGGTGGCGCCCGCGGTGACCAGGACCTCGGTGTCGGGGTCGTAGGTCAGGCCATGGTGGCGGCGCTGGTGCCCGGCGACCGCCGCCCGCAGCTCGGGGATGCCGGGGCCCGGCGGGTACTGGTTGCCGCGCCCGTCGCGCAGCGCCCGTACGGCGGCCTCCCTGATCTCCTCGGGGCCGTCCGTGTCCGGGAAGCCCTGGCCCAGGTTGATCGCCCCGGTCCGCACCGCCAGGGCGGACATCTCGGCGAAGATCGTCGTCCCGAACTCGGCGAGCCGGCGGTTGAGGAAGGGGCGCGAGGTGGAGGTCATGCGGCTCATCCTGCGCGGAAGCTCTGGAGTTCCTCAACTCTGCTTCGTTGATGACCACCTGCGCCGATGCCTGAAACACCGCCTCTGAGCAGGGGAGGAGCCGTCACCGACTGTCGTCGTCTGTCGTCGTTGGGCACCCCCGCACGGCCCAGAGACGGCCCGAGCGGGGGTGCCGCATTCGCGTCAGGAGGTGGAGTCTGTTGCGCCCCCCTCGTTCCGCTGGTCACGGTTGATGCGCCAAACGGCCACAGCTCGACGTGCCGCGTAGGTGATAGACGTGACCACGAGCGAACTCGTCGCACCGATGATCAGGTCGTAGATGAAGCCCTGCATAACTCTCCGTAGGCAGCTTGAAGCTACCCACCGGATGAGCGGGCTTAAGCGACGTCGGCCGATCATTGATCGGCAGGAAGGTAACCCCGTCCTCGCACAGGGGCCGCGACAGGCCGCAGCCCACTCATGGTAGCAGAGAGATGTCAAGCTCCTCTTGCCCTGCCTCGGCTGCCGCTTCGAGCAGAGACCACCACTTGTCCGCCTTGACCTGTGGGCTGCGCCCGCACTTCGGACATAGGAACGTGTACGAGCCTCGGCTCACCATCGACCTGGGCTCGGCTTCTCGCATGGGCGGCGCAAAGTGCTGAAACGCGAGGCCCATACCTCGGTCACTGCTGTGCAGTCGAGCGGTCGTTAGCCGGATCCGGCGGTGCTGGTGGCGATCCGTACAAATGATCGCCACAAACACGCGCTCTTCTTCGGCCTCGGGCACATAACCACCGTACCGGTGCTCCAGGTCGGCGGAGCGGCTTTGGGCTGGAGCTGCTTTGGGGCGAGTGATCATGGCCCCGTAAGCTGATGGCGAGTCGGGCAGTCTGTGGACCTGCCCGTTAAAGCACGACGTTGGGGCCATGATCTTCGAGGCTCGCCCCAAAGTGGCTGCCTAAAGCCGTGGAGCCGACCGCCCCAGCCACAGAGGGGTTCCCCCATCCCACGCCCCCGCAGTCGCCTGCGCGCCGCCGGGCGCGGCCAGCCGGGGCGAAGACAGGAGGCAGGCCGCGCCGCAGAGGCGGCGCGCTCCCGCGCCGTGCGCGGGGGCCTTGATGAGGTAGAGAAACCTGTAACACCTCAGCTATGAGCGGCTCAGTGCCGTGAGGTGATCGAGGTACTCCCGGCCCGTCGGCTCGTTGGCGAAGTCTCGGTTGACGATGGCCGCAAGCTCGCGGCTGACCATGAGCAAAGACGGCAGAGACTGCCGGTCGCCCTTCAAAGCCCACTCGCCGTAGTTCACGGCCTGGTCCAAATCGCCCTGCCGCGCGGCGACCACGCCCAGCGTGATCCGCGCCTCCGCCATACGCATCGGTGATCGCTCGGACCCGTCGAAGTCGGTACCCGACCGGATCACCTCGTTGGCAAGGTTCTCTGCGAACCGGTCCTCTCCCAACAGCCGGTAGCAATCCATCGCGTAGAAGTCGAACTTTGCCGGGTCCACGACGAAGTGGTGATCGAGGTTCTCGGGGTACGGCATCCCTTCGAGGAGCTTTCGCCCTCGATCCAATGCGACTTCCGTCTGCCGACGGTCGCCCAGTCGCGCCCAAGCCTTCGCCTCCTGGCCGGCGAGCTGGACGGCTACACCGTGGCTTGGAGCCGTCTCCGCCCCAGCTTGGGCCGCCGCGAGGATTCCGCGGTAGTCACCCGTGGTCAGCGCGAACCATGCCCGCATCTCGTGAGCCCAACCGGCGATCTCCGCGTTACCGGATTCGTGGGCTAAAGACAGGGCGGCCTTACGGGTGCTCTCGGCTGCGGCCCGGTCACCCATGTCGTACTCGACGCACCCGATCAGGAGGGCAAGCCAACCGGACAGCGTGAGTACCTCGCGGTGCTGCGCGAGCGTGAGCCGCTGGGACTGGAGCCCGGCTACTCGCTTGAGCCACTGCCGACCTTCGGCGGCAAGCTGCCCGCTAGGCAGGAACGGGTACTCCGAGCACAGACGGTCGGTAGTGATCCGGAGGGCTTCCAGCGTGGCGTTGTCCACGTCGGACGCCTGCAACCTGCTGATGATGTCCAGCGTCTCCATGCCGCTGACGGCTGCGATCTCCGCGTTCCCGTCCCGCTTCCCGGCTACTGGGAAGATCGCGTGAGTGACTGTCCCGAAGGTTGCCGCGATGATCGGCTGGTAGAAGTCGCTCGGCATGACTTCGCCGGACTCCCACCGCTTCCACTGCCGCACCATGCTGGAGCCCTCAGGCAAAGGCTTCGGGGCGTGCGCCCGGAGCGCGGCGACAACCTCGGCCTGCGACCACTGCCGAGCTTCCCGCTCCGAGGCAAGCCGTCGCGCCCACGCGGGCCGTTGGTCACTCATCTGCTGCCTCCTATCGGATGCCTGCCTTCGAGTCTGGCACTCAGACAGTTGGTGACACGGCGGGTGACAGGGGGTTGGCACCACGGATGTCCCCCAGTGACACCGGACGTGTCCCTAGTGCCTCCGTCGCTTGCCGCGCATGGTGGATCACCAGTCAGGCACTGCTCGGGAACTGAGCACGCTTCTCCAACTCGGCCACCCGGGCGGCAAGTTGCTGAATCTCGGAGTGGATGGCGTTGATCTCATCTCGGTTAACCGGCCCGCCGGCATCCCGCCCGGCCTCGCCTGCGCCCTGCGGGGACTGCACGAAGTACCCGCGGTTCGGCACCGAGACGATCACACCCTCATCTGAGAGCAGCTTGAGCGCGCTGCCTGCCGTCACCGTGGTGACCTTGAACCGGTCGGCCACCTCGCGCAGCGATGCAAGCCGGTGCCCCGCCGGTAGCTCGGCGATCTCTTGGCGCAGGGTGTCCGCGATCTGCACCTTCTTCGGCCTGGGGTCGTGGGCTCTAACCGTCATGTGCCGAGCGTACAGAGATTGGCGACATAGCACACCCTATGTCGCACTACCTCTTGTGATCTAGTCTGCTCTATAGCAGAGTAAGTCACGCGGCTGAGCCGCGAATGCCCCGGAGGGCGACGCACCTACCGCCAAGCAGACCGCCGCCCTCCTTCGTCCCTCGAAGGGAGCTTCCATCATGGCTGGACTTCTGGAGGTTTCGCACGTCGCCTCCCTGGCTGATGCTGCGGATTCGTGCCGAGACTGCTTCGGCTCGCTGGCAAGCGTGGACAGCGGGGAGCTGTCGGGTGTTCCGGGTGCGGTGGTGCCGTGCATCTGCGTTCCGTCCTTCGGTGCCCGCTGGGAGTGCTCGGACGAGTCCGGCATCCGGTGTGCCTGCTGGATGGCGCGGTGGCCGGTCAACGGAGGGCACACCGGCGTCGTGCCGCTGGCCCCGGAGGAGTTCGAAGACGACAGCCCGCTGTACCGGCCGTGCTCGATCCACTCCGTGGTCCGCGTCTCTCTGGCGGTGGCCCGATGACCGCCACCACGATCTCCGGGAATGAGCGGCTGCGTGCCGCGATGGTCGCTGCGAACGTCACGATCGAGGGCCTGGCCGGTCACCTCGGAGTGGACCCCAAGTCGGTGGACCGCTGGCTGAACTCGGACCGGACCCCGCACGCCCGTAACGCCGAAGCCGCCGCCAAGCTCCTCGGTGCGGATGCCTACCACCTGTGGCCCAAGCTCGGACAGCGCCACCGCTCCACGCCGACCGCTCAAGACGAGGTCGTCGCCTGCTACCCGATGCGCTCCACCGTCCCCTACGGCCTGTGGCGCTCGACCCTGGCCAACGCGACGACGGTCATCGACCTGGCGGTGTCCAACCTGCTGTTCCTGGCCGACGCGGTGTGGGACTTGCCTGCGCTGCTGGCCGACAAGGCAGCGGCCGGCGTCCGGGTCCGCATCGTCACCCCGCAGGACCCGGCCGGTCCGGTCACCGGCCTGGGGGATGTGTTCCCCTCGCTGCTGGACGTGCCCGGCCTGCGGCTGTCCACCCATGCGGGTCTGCGGGCGGATGTGATGCGCGCGGATGACGACCTGCTGGTCACCACGCCGATCGATGGGCTCACCCCGGCTCTGGCCCCGGTCCTGCACCTGCGCCGCCTGGGTCCGGCTCCGATGGTCGGCGGCTACCTGGCCACCCTCGATCACCTCTACGCCACGGCCACCCCGACCCGACCCGCCACCCCTCACCTGCGGGCGGTGGCCGCGTGACGTACCTGCCCGTTTCCCCGGCCGCTGTCGCTGACGTGGCGGCGGCTGTGGGCACCGACCCCCTCACCCTCGCCGACCTTCTCCGCGTGGCCAACGCTCCGGGTTTCGACCGCTGGCGCGAGCAGATCCGCCGCACCGGCGGCTGCTCCCATCCGATCCACCTGCAAGGGACCACGGTCACCCGCGACGCCAAGACCGGTGACGTCCTGTACTCCTACTCCACCGAGCAGGAGCCGGGCGGACGCCTCCGGGTGGCCTGCGGCAACCGCCGTGCCTCCCGCTGCCCTGCCTGCGCCTGGACCTACGCCGGGGACACCTACCACCTGATCCGCGCCGGGATCACCGGCGACGAAAGCAAGGACGTGCCCGCCACTGTGCGGGATCACCCCCGCGTCTTCGCCACCCTCACCGCCCCGTCCTTCGGCCCGGTCCACAACCGGCCCACCTCCGGGCGCTGCCGCTGCGGTATTCAGCACGCCGAGACGGACCCCGCCCTGGGCACGGCCCTGGACCCGGAGAGCTACGACTACGCCGGGGCAGTGCTGTTCAACAACCACGCAGGCGACCTGTGGCGCCGCTTCACCATCTACCTGCGCCGCGAGATCGCCACCCGTGCGGGCATCACCCAAGCCGCCCTGCGCGAGGAATGCCGGGTCTCCTTCGGCAAGGTCGCTGAGTTCCAGAAACGCGGGGCTGTCCACTTCCACGCTGTGGTCCGCCTCGACGGCCCCGGCGGCCCGGACACCGCCCCGCCGGCGTGGGCCACCCTCGCCCTGCTGGACGCTGCGATCCGGGCCGCCGCCGCCCGCGTCGCCGTCCCCGTCCCGGCCGCCGGTGACTTCCCCGCCCGCACTCTGCGCTGGGGAACGCAGGTCGACGTGCAGCCCATCGGCGCTCTGGGCCACGAGGAGCTGACCGAACAGGCCGTCGCCTCCTACGTCGCCAAGTACGCCACCAAGGCCGCCGAGACCACCGGCACCGTCGACCGCCGCATCGGGGAGCTGGCCGAACTCGACCGCCTCGACCTGCCCGCCCACACGCGGCGGCTGATCGAAGCCTGCTGGGCGCTCGATGGCGCCTACCCCGACCGGCTGCTGGCCCGGTGGGCTCACATGCTCGGCTTCCGCGGGCACTTCTCCACCAAGTCCCGCCGGTACTCCACCACCCTCGGCGCCCTGCGCCAGACCCGCGCCGACTACCGCGCCCGGCAGGAACGCCGCGAACGCGGGCTCTCCGAAGACCTCGACGACATCGAGGGCTCCACGCTCGTTCTCGCCCACTGGACCTACGCCGGACAGGGCCACAGCCCCGGCGAATCCTGGCTCGCCGCCACGATCGCGAAGGAGATCCGACTGAACCGAGAGACAGCACGTGAAGCACTGGCCGACATGGACGACTGGGAGGTGTGCGCATGAGCTGCCTGCCACAGCAGTACCTCACCCCGGAAGACCTCGTGGTGCTGCTCCGCCTGCCCAGCGTCGACACCGTCTACCAGTGGCGCCGCAAGGGCACCGGCCCCCGTGGCTTCCGCGTCGGCCGGCACCTCCGCTTCGACCCCGAAGACGTACGCGCCTGGGTCGAGTCCCTCATGGAAGGGGCCGCCTAATGGCCGGACATATTCAGGACCGCTGGTACAGGACCGAGACGGCCCCCGGCGGCAAGACCATCCGCGTCAGGACCGACCGCCACGGCAAGGGCATGCGCTACCGCGCCCGCTACGTCGGCCCCGACGGGACTGAGAAGTCCAAGAGCTTCCCCGACGGCAAGAAGCGGCTCGCCGAGAAGTGGCTGAGCGCGATTGAGACCGACATGACGCGTGGTCAGTACACCGACCCCAAGTCCGTGCGGATCACCTTCCGGCAGTACGCAGAGAAGTGGCTGGACACCAAGACCTCCAGTCCGATGACCCGGAAGGAACTCGGCCGGCGCCTGCGGCTCCACGTCTATCCGGTGCTTGGCTCCCGTCCGGTCGGGACCTTCCGGCCTGAGCACATCAGGGAGCTGCTGGCCGCACTGGAGGCGAAGCCCGGCGTGAGTGCTTCCTACACCCGGAACATCTTCGCGGATGTCCAGTCGGTCCTGTCGGCCGCTGTTGACGACACGCTCCTGTCCCGCAACCCGTGCAGTGCGCGGACCGTACGGCGGCCCAAGCCCGACGCGCACCCGGTGGTCCCGTGGGAGCCTGCCCAAGTGTTCGCCGTTCGAGCGGCCCTGCTGGAGCGCTACCGGGCCATGGTCGATGTCGGCGCCGGGTGCGGCCTGCGTCAAGGCGAGGTCTTCGGCCTGGCCGAGGACGCCATCGACGTCGTCGGGCGCACGCTTCACGTGGTCCGGCAGATCAAGCACGTGGAAGGGCACCCGGTCTTCGCGCTGCCTAAGGGCGGCAAGAAGCGGGACGTGCCGCTGCCCGACTCTGTGGCGGAAGCGCTGCGAGCCCACATGGATGCCTTCAAGCCTGCGGAGATCACGTTGCCCTGGAACGTGCCGGAGGGGCCGAAGGTGTCTGCCCGGCTGATCTTCACGGCTGAGCAAGGCGGCATGGTGTGGCGGAGCAACTTCAACGGCAAGGAGTGGAAGCCCGCTCTTGCGGCTGCCGGGCTCATCCCGGAAGCCGACGATGACGGCAAGTACGTGTCGGCGCGCGAACACGGGATGCATGCCCTCCGGCACTTCTACGCCTCCGCACTGCTGGACGCCAGCGAGAACATCAAGGCGGTCAGTGAGTACATGGGGCATGCCGATCCGGGTATGACCTTGCGGGTGTACGCCCACCTGATGCCCGACAGCCGCGAGCGGGCCCGGCGTGCCATCGACAGCCTGTTTCAGCGTCGCTCTCACGAAGATCACGGCCCCCAGACGGCCCAGTGAAGCCCGCACGGCCCCTGATCTGCCCTTCTGTGCAGGTCAGGGGCCGTCGTCGTCCGAGAACCCTCTGAAGTTCCTCAACTCTGCTTTGGCGCGGGGCGGGCCCGGGCATGTCCCGGTCACACAACGCGGTGACACACGTAGTGACACTCGCAGTCACACACGCGGTCACACGCGAGCGAGGCGCCCACGGGGGGTTGCTTCGAGGCTTCGGGCATCGAAAGGGGGATGGCGCCATGGTGTTCGGCATCGTCCTGGCAATGATCGCGCTGGTGGTCGTGGTGGCGGTCCTGGCCACCCGGCGGCGGGTCCTGCCGCACGGCGCGACGACGGCGCCGCGCCGCACCCGGCGTTCCAGCTGGTGGGCGGACGGGGGCGGTTCGTCCCACGGGGGGAACGGCTGCGGGGGCGGGTCGTCCTGCGGGGGAGGGTCCTCCTGCGGGGGAGGCGGCGGATGCGGCGGAGGCAGCTGACACGGGGCAGCTGAGCTTCGAAAGCGGGGAACCGCATCCCCACCACGGGGTCCGCGCCTGGGAGCGGACCCCGTCCCGCGTGTCCGGGGCGCGGCCCGCGTCCGGCGCCGCGCGTGCGCACGGCTCGGGCGGGTGTTGGCGCGCACCGGCGTGCGCGCAACGGCGGGGGCGTGCGCCGAGGTTGAACAGTTGCGCTGTGGGGCCCTCTGAGGGATGGAAACACCACGAAGTTGGGTAAAAACGCTGTGGCGGCGCCACAGTTCATGATTCGCTCTCCCTCACCGACACAGCCCCTCGGACCCCCCTCGGACCCCACCGGCCGACAGGGCTGACCGGGCCGCACGCCCGGCGTGACCGGCGTGCACTGGACCCGCCCCTTCCCTTTTGTGTCCTTGCGGAGCCGATCCATGCTCACGACCCTGAACACCGCCTATACCGACACGCGCGCCGCCGACCTCGCCTGGGCCCTGGGGCGCGAACCGCTGCCCGCGCTGGCCACCCTCGACCTGGAACTGGGCGACGCGAAGATGCAGTTGAGACTCCTCGGCGCCTCCCACCAGGTGCTCCTGGAGGAGGAGCGGGGTGTGTGCTCGGAGACGGTGGCGTGCATCCCGGGCAGCAGCACCCCCCTGCCGCTGGGCGTCGCCAAACGGGTCGGCGACTGGGAGTACGAGTTCGCGGCCCGCGTGGAGCTGCTGTCGCCCGGCTCCTTCGCGGGCCGCGCCCAGGAACTGCTCGCCCTGGTCTCCGACCATCCGCACGGCCTGGCCGGCGTCTTCCCCGGCAGCCCGCACGCGTTCACCGCCCTGCTCGCCCAGCGCCACGAGGGGCAGGTGCACTGGCGGACCTGGCACGCCTACCCGCAGGACGGGCACCTGGTGGCCACCCGGACGCGCGTCGGCGTGCGCACACCGGTGCCGGCCACGGCGTCGCAGCTCAGCCCGTCCGGGGTGTGAACGGGTTAAACCCGCGGTGCGCAGATGAGCGACAGCTCCACACGTGTGGGTGACGAAGCGCACCGAATCAGTGACGTAACGTCACACCGTGATCGAGCAGCACGCCCCCGCCCCACGCGGCACTGCGCCACCCTGGGCCACCCCTGGCGGTCCGGCCGTGTCCGGCGGCGGGGACGCGTGCGCCGACCCCGCCGGACCGGCCGGCGGCGACGCCCCCGGGCCCGCCACCGCGTGGCTGCCCGTCCGGCCGGGCACCGGGCGGTTCCTGGTGCTCGCGGGCGTCTTCGTCTGTGCGGCCTGCGGACTCGTGTACGAACTCGTCCTGGTCGCCCTCGCCTCGCACCTGATGGGCGACTCGGTCACCCAGGCCTCCGTCGTGCTGTCCGTCATGGTGTTCGCGATGGGCATCGGCTCGCTCGCCGCCAAGCGGCTGCGCCGCAGGGCCGCGGTCGCGTTCGGCGCCATCGAGGCCGTCCTCGCCCTCGTCGGCGGTTGCAGTGCCATGGTGCTGTACGCCCTCTTCGCCTGGACCGGCGCCTGGGGCGGACCGTGGGCGTACGGCCCGCGGTTCCTGCTGGTCGCCTTCTCGCTCGCCATCGGCCTGCTGATCGGCGCCGAGGTCCCCCTGCTGATGGAGCTGATCCAGCGCATCCGCCGCCAGGACGCGGGCGGCGCCGTCGCCGACCTGTTCGCCGCGGACTACGTCGGCGCCCTCATCGGCGGCCTGGCCTTCCCCTTCCTCCTGCTGCCCGTCCTCGGCCAGCTGACCGGCGCCCTGCTCATCGGCATCGTCAACGCCTGCGTCGGCGCCGGCCTGGTCCTCGGCCTGTTCCGGCGGGACCTGACCCGCGGCGACCGCCGGCTGCTGCTGGCCGCCAACGCCGCCGTCCTCGCGCTCCTCGTCGCCGCCACCGCCCTGGTCGACGACTTCGAACGCGCCGCCCGGCAGGCCGTCTACGGCCCCGACGTGCGCGTCGCCCTCCAGACCGGCGTGCAGGACGTGGTCCTCACCGGCGGCACCGGCGACCGGCCCCCGGGGCTGTATCTGAACGGCCTGCGGCGGGCCGGCGGGGAGCCGAGCCGCTACCACGAGGCGCTCGTCCACCCCGCCCTCGCCGGGCGCCACACGCGCGTGCTGATCCTCGGCGGCGGCGACGGCCTCGCCCTCCGCCAGGTGCTGCGCCATCCGGACGTCCGCCGGGTGGACGTCGTCGTGTACGACGCCGGCCTCGCCCGGCTGGGCCGCACCGACCCGGCCCTGTCCGCGCTCAACGGACACGCCTTCGACGACCGCCGGGTGCGGGTGCTGACGGGCGACGCCTTCCACCGGCTGCGCGGGGCGCCCCCGGCCACGTACGACGTGGTGGTCTCGGACCTGCCCGACCCCGCCGTCACGGCCGGGGCGAAGCTGTACTCGCAGGAGTTCTACGGCCTGGCCCGGCGGGTGCTGGCGCCCGGCGGGCGGCTGGTGGTGCACGCCGGTCCGGTCGCGCGGCCCGAGGTGTTCTGGACGGTGGACTCGACCCTGCGCGCCGCCGGGTTCCGTACGGTGCCCTACCGCGTGACCGGCCGGGACGCCGGACGTCCGGCGGAGACCGGCCGCACCCCCGCCGACTGGGGATTCCTGCTGGCCGGCGCCCGTACCAGCCCCGAACTGCGCCTCGATCCGGACGGCGCCCGGCCGCGCACGCTCACCCCGGCGGCGCTCGCCGCCGACGCCCGCGCGGCGGCCCGCACCCGCGTTCCCGGCCTGCCGCCGTCGACGCTCACCCATCCCCGCTACTGACCGGGCCGCCCGGCGGCGCGGTCGCCGCCGCTGCCACGGTCGCCGCCGCTGCCACGGTCGTCGTCGCCGGACGAGCCGCGCGGCGGTCCGCCCTCCCCCGGAAACAGGGACGGACCGCCGCGACCCCCGGGTGGACCGTTCGCACCGAGAACATACGGCCGTACCGCCGGTGTCCGAATCCCGCTCCGGGTGGACCCGCCCCCAACCTGCGCGGTAGACGCCGGGTGCCGCCTACGACTTCCGCGGTACGGCACCGAGGGGACGCGTCCGCCCGCCCCCGGCCGTACCCTGCGGCAATGCGTCTGCACCCGCTGGCGGCCGACGGCCTGATCGCCGTGGCGCTGACGACCGTGGCCGCCCTGCTCGGCACCGAGGCCGCCGCCCAGGGGTGGCCCGCGCTCGACCCGCTCGCCTGGTCCCTCGTCGCCGCCGTCAACCTGCCCCTCGTGCTGCGCACCCGGGCCCCGGTCGCCGTCTGCCTCGCCGTGCACGCCTGCTGGACCGTGTACATCGCCCTGGGCGAGTGGCCGGTGGTGGGTTCCTTCGGCCCGATGCTCGCCGTCTACACGGTCGCCTCCCTGCGCCCCACCAGGACCGCCGCGGCCTGCGCCGCCCTGCTGGCCGGGGTGTGGGTCTGCGCCGGACTGGTCACGGACTCCGCCGTCATGGCGTCCGTGGCCGGCCAGGCCGTGGGGTTTCCGCTGGTGCTGTGGCGGTTCGGGTACGTCGCCCGCAGGACCGCGGAGCTGACCCGGCGGCTCCGCGCCGAACACGCCGAACGGGCCCGGCGCGAGGTCGCCGAGGAGCGGGTGCGCATCGCGCGCGAACTCCACGACGTGGTCGCCCACCACATCGCCGTCATCAACGTCCAGGCCGGCCTGGCCCGGTTCGTCTTCACCTCCGACGCCCGCACCGCCCGCGAGTCCCTCGACACCATCGAGGGCGCCAGCGGCGAGGCCCTCGCCGAACTGCGCCGGATGCTGGGGCTGCTGCGCGCGGACGGTGTGCAGGGCGCCGAGAGCGGCCCCGCGCCCGGCCTCGACCAGCTTCAGGAGATGGCCGCCCGCGTGCGCGCGGGCGGCGTGGCCGTGGAACTGGGTGTCACCGGCGAGCCCCGCCCGCTGCCGCCCGGTGTGCAGTTGTGCGTGTACCGGATCGTCCAGGAGGCGCTGACCAACGTCCTCAAACACGCGCCCGGCGCCCGCGCCACCGTGGAACTCGCCTACCGGGCGGGCCAGGTGACGGTGTCGGTGACCGACGACGGGGCGGGACGGGCGCCGGAAGGAGAAGGGGCGGAAGCCGGAGCACGAGGGGCGGGGGGAAGAGGAGCGGAAGGAAGGGGAGCCGGAGGAAGAGGACTGCACGGAAGTGGGCTGGAGGGACTGCAAGGCAGGGGGCGGGAACCGGACAGCTTGGCCGGACGGGGCGGCCACGGCTTGATCGGCATGCGGGAGCGCGCCAAGCTCTACGGCGGGACGATCGCCGTCGGCCCGCGCAGCGAAGGGGGTTTCGGCGTGCACCTGACCTTGCCGACGCCGGCACCGGCCGCACACCGGAAAGACGCCGTCACCGAATGACCGACCAGCACACCGACCGCCGTACCGACTCCGGGCCCGGCCCGGTCAGGGTGCTCGTCGTCGACGACCAGTTCCTCGTCCGCAGCGGCCTGGCCATGCTGCTGCGCGCCGCCCCCGGCATGGAGGTGGCCGGGGAGGCCGCCGACGGTGCCCAGGCGGTGGAGCTGGCCGCCCGGACCCGGCCCGACGTGGTCCTGATGGACATCCGCATGCCCGGCATGACCGGCATCGAGGCCACGTCGCGCATCCTCGCCGAGGCGGTGGACCCGGCGCCCCGGGTGCTCGTCCTGACCACCTTCGACCTGGACGAGTACGTCTACGGTGCCCTGCGCGCCGGCGCCTCCGGCTTCCTGCTGAAGGACGCCGGCCCCGAACGGCTGCTGGCCGCGATCACCGCCGTGCACGGTGGCGACGCGCTGTTCGCCCCCGCGGTCACCCGGCGTCTGGTGGAGGCGTTCACACAGGTGGCCGACAGCGCGGCGCGCGGCTCGGAACCGGCGCCGGAACTGACGGCGCTGACCGGCCGGGAGGTCGAGGTCCTGGAGCTGGTCGCCCGCGGCCTGACCAACGCCGAGGCCGCCGAGCGCCTCTTCATCAGCGAGGCCACGGTCAAGACCCACCTCAACCGCACGATGGCCAAGCTGGGCCTGGCCAGCCGCGCCCAGGCGGTGGTGCTGGCGTACGAGACGGGCCTGGTACGGCCGGGCGGCGGCCCGGCCCCCTCCGGCGCGGGCGCGGCGCGCTGAGGCCCTGACGCCCGGGGCGCGGCCCCACGACTTGGTGCCGACGGGGGGTGGACGCGGCGGCTCGTGGGTAGGCTGCGTCGACATGGAGCATGAGGTGTTCGTTCCGGTACCGGCCGAGCGGCTCAGGGAGGTGCTGGCCGACCCCGCGCGGGTCGCCGGCGCGGTGCCCGGGCTCCAGCAGGACGCGGGCGCCGAACCCGTCGCGGGCCGGCTGAAGGTGCGCGTCGCCGGCCACTCCATCACCTACCGCGGCGCGGTGCGGCTGTCCGCGCAGGGGGACGGCGGCTGCGCGGCCGAGGGCGAGGGAACCGAGGCGCGCGGCAGCGGCAAGGCCGCGTTCTCGCTGACGGTGCGCCTGCGGGACGCCGAGGGCGGCGCCACGGTGGCGTTCGCCGGGACGGCCACGGCGGACGGCCGGGTCGCCGAGCTGCCGCAGGACGCGGTCGCCTCGGCCGTGCACCGGCTGCTCACCCGCTTCGCGGAGAACCTGGCGGCGGCCGTGCCCCAGGCGGCGCCGGGTTCCGTCGAGTCCCTGGCCACGGAGGACTTCGAGCCCGCCGCCACCGGCGACCTCGACGCGGCCCCGGACGCGGACGACGCCCCGGTACCACCGGCACCGCCGTCCGAGCCGGCCGCTCCCACCGAGCCGGCCGCTCCCACCGAGCCGGCCGCTCCCACCGAGCCGGCCGCTCCCACCGAGCCGGCCGCTCCCACCGAGCCGACGGGACCCGCTGCCTCCGACGCGGCAGCCTCCGACTCCACCGCCTCCGACGCCGCCGCCTCCGACTCCCCCGACGCGGCGGCCGACTCCGCCCGCCCCGCCGACGCGGCCGACACCGACGCGGCCGACCCCGCCACCCCGGCGGAGCCCCCCGCGCCCTCCGTCTTCGACGCCGAGATCCCCCCGTCCTCCCTCGACCCCACCGCCGACGCGGAGTCCGACGAGCCGCCCGCCGAGGCGGCACACGCGCGGCGGACGATGATCGGGCGCAGCGCCGAGGAGGTGGACCACGCCCCGCCGCGGGGCCGGTACGCCCCCGTCCCCGCGCCCCAGTCGGCCGGCCCCGGCACCTCCCTGCGCTGGGTGGCCCCCGCCGCGGCACTGGTCGTGGCGTCGGCGGTCGTCGTCGGCCGCGCACTGCGCCGCCGCAGGTGACCGCGGCCGGAGCAGGCGCCGGGTCAGTGGCTGGGGCAGGCGCCGGTGCGGTGGCCGGAGCCGTTCGGCGTGGGCGCCCTCTTGATCGCCCCAGTAGGGTCGTCCCGTGAGTAACGAAGAGATCACACTGGCCGCGGGCGACGCGGAGGCGACCGTCCACCCGGGCAACGGCGGACGGATCGCCGGACTCCGGGTCGGCGGCGTGGAGCTGCTCCGTCAGGGCGACCGGTACGGCTGCTTCCCGATGGTCCCCTGGTGCGGCCGGATCCGCGAGGGCCGCTTCCGTGACGGCGCGACCGTCCACCAGATGCCGGTCAACAGCCCGCCCCACGCCATCCACGGCACCGCCCGCGACGCCGCCTGGCGCACCGCCCGCAGTACGCGGGACGAGGCCGTCCTCACGTACGACCTGACCGAGCCCTGGCCCTACCCCGGCCGGGTCACCCAGCGCGTCGAGCTCACCGAGGACGCCCTCACGCTGGCGATGTCCGTCGAGACGTACGAGTCGTCGTTCCCGGCGCAGATCGGCTGGCACCCGTGGTTCAACCGCACCGTCGACGGCACGGACGTCGCCCTCGCCTTCGACGCCGCCTGGCAGGAGGAGCGCGGCGACGACCACCTGCCCACCGGCAACCGCACCGACCCGAAGCCCGGCCCCTGGGACGACTGCTTCGGCATGCCCGGCGGCGTCGACGTCACCCTCACCTGGCCCGGACTGCTGGAGCTGAAGGTGACCAGCCCCGAGGAGTGGGTGGTGGTCTACGACGAGCAGGACGCCGCCGTGTGCGTGGAGCCGCAGACCGGCCCGCCCAACGGCCTGAACACCCTCCCGCGCCTGGTCACGCCGCTGGAGCCGCTGGAGGCCACCACGACCTGGAGCTGGCGGCGGCTTTAAGCTGGCCACCATGAGTGAGGTACGCGGCGCGCTGCTGCAGCAGATCAAGGACAAGGCCGTGGTGCACGGCAAGGTGACCCTCTCCTCGGGTCTGGAGGCCGACTACTACGTCGACCTGCGCCGCATCACCCTGGACGGCGAGGCCGCGCCGCTCGTCGGGCAGGTGCTGCTGGACCTGACCGCCGACCTTGACTTCGACGCGGTGGGCGGGCTGACCATGGGCGCCGACCCGGTCGCCGCGAGCATGCTGCACGCCGCCGCCGCGCGGGGCCGGAGGCTGGACGCCTTCGTCGTCCGCAAGGCCGCCAAGGCGCACGGCCTCCAGCGCCGCGTCGAGGGCCCGGACATCAAGGGCCGCCGGGTCCTGGTGGTCGAGGACACCTCCACCACCGGCGGCTCCCCGCTCACCGCCGTCGAGGCCGTGCGCGAGGCCGGTGCCGAGGTGGTCGCCGTCACGACGATCGTCGACCGGGCGACCGGCGCCGCCGAGAAGATCCAGGAGGGCGCCGGGGTGCCGTACCTGTACGCCTACTCCAAGGACGAGCTGGGCCTCGACTGAGCCCCGCCCGGGATACCGGCCCGAGGTCCACTCGGCCGATTCCGCTTCGTCTGGAAAGATGGGGCCGACGATGACGTCGCCCCCAAGGTGCCCCATGGTCTAGGTCAGGGCCGTAAGCACGTACGACACAGCCCACCCGCACATACAAGGAGCGGACAATGCCCATCGCAACTCCCGAGGTCTACAACGAGATGCTGGACCGGGCGAAGGCAGGCAAGTTCGCCTACCCGGCCATCAACGTGACCTCCTCCCAGACCCTGCACGCGGCGCTGCGCGGCTTCGCGGAGGCGGAGAGCGACGGCATCGTTCAGATCTCCACCGGTGGCGCCGAGTTCCTGGGCGGCCAGCACAGCAAGGACATGGTGACGGGTGCCGTCGCCCTGGCCGAGTTCGCGCACATCGTCGCCGAGAAGTACGACGTGAACATCGCGCTGCACACGGACCACTGCCCGAAGGACAAGCTCGACGGGTACGTCCGCCCGCTGCTGGCGGTCTCCGAGGAGCGCGTCAAGGCCGGCCGCAACCCGCTGTTCCAGTCCCACATGTGGGACGGCTCGGCGGAGACCCTGGCCGACAACCTGTCCATCGCGCAGGAGCTGCTGGAGCGCGCCAAGGCCGCCAAGATCATCCTCGAGGTCGAGATCACCCCGACCGGCGGTGAGGAGGACGGCGTCTCCCACGAGATCAACGACTCCCTCTACACCACCGTGGACGACGCGGTCCGCACCGCCGAGGCCCTCGGCCTGGGCGAGAAGGGCCGCTACCTGCTCGCCGCCTCCTTCGGCAACGTCCACGGCGTGTACAAGCCGGGCAACGTGGTGCTGCGCCCCGAGCTGCTGAAGGAGCTGAACGAGGGCGTCGCCGAGAAGTACGGTCAGCCGGCCGGCAGCAAGCCGTTCGACTTCGTCTTCCACGGCGGCTCCGGCTCCACCGAGGAGGAGATCCGGACCGCGCTGGAGAACGGCGTGATCAAGATGAACATCGACACGGACACCCAGTACGCCTTCACGCGGCCGGTCGCCGACCACATGTTCCGCAACTACGACGGCGTCCTGAAGGTCGACGGCGAGGTCGGCAACAAGAAGACCTACGACCCGCGCACCTGGGGCAAGCTGGCCGAGGCGTCCATGGCGGCCCGCGTGGTCGAGGCCTGCGGCCACCTGCGCTCCACGGGCACGCGCATCAAGTAACCGGCGCGGCGGCCGTGCCGGGGACCGATCCCCGGCGACGTCCGGCAAGGTCTGGCGAGGCCGGCCCATGGTCCGGCGAGGCCCGGCATCCCTGGGATGCCGGGCCTTCGGCATATGCCCTCATCGGATGCCGCAGACTGGTCCCATGGCCATTCACGAGAACCTCCTCGGGGGACCGCCCCCGACCCACCTCCCCGACGACCCCGGGCCGCGCGAGCTGCTCGCGGGCGGCACCTCGCCCGCCGACGTCGCCGCCCAGCACCCCACCTCCTCGCTGGCCTGGGCACAGCTGGCCGACGAGGCCTTCGAGCGGGGCAGCGTCGTGGAGTCGTACGCCTACGCCCGCACGGGCTACCACCGCGGTCTGGACGCCCTGCGCCGCAGCGGCTGGAAGGGCCACGGCCCGGTGCCCTGGGAGCACGAGCCGAACCGCGGCTTCCTGCGCGCCCTGCACGCCCTCGCCCGCGCCGCGCAGGCGATCGGCGAGAAGGAGGAGTACGAGCGCTGCACCCAGTTCCTGCGCGACTCCTCGCCGACGGCGGCCGACGTCCTCGGCTAGCCGGTGCCCGACGGGCCCGCCCGTGGACGGGCGGGCCTTGCGGTTTCCTGGGACCATTGCGGAGGATGCCAGGTGGGGACCGGGGCCCCGTGCCGGTAACGGCAGGGCGGACCGCTACCCGGAGTGCCATCAGGAGACAGCGATGTCCCACGACGCCCCGAATCTCGACTTCGAGGGCAGCACGCCGTACGAGGACTATGTCAAGGCGGACGTGCTCACCCATCTCCAGCACACCCTCTCCGACGATCCCGGAGAGATGGTCTTCCTGGTCACGACCCAGGTGATGGAGCTGTGGTTCACCGTCATCGTCCACGAATGGGAGACGGCCGCGCGGGCGCTGCGCGGCGACGACCTGCGGACGGCGACCGACGCGCTGAAGCGCTCGGTGCGCGAGCTGGAGGCGCTGAACGCCTCCTGGACCCCGCTGGGGCAGCTCACCCCGGCCCAGTTCAACTCCTACCGCGGTGCCCTCGGCGAGGGCTCCGGCTTCCAGTCGGCCATGTACCGCCGCATGGAGTTCCTGCTCGGCGAGAAGTCCGCCTCCATGCTCGTACCGCACCGCGGCTCGCCGCGCGTCCACGCGGAGCTGGAGAAGGCGCTGCACGAGCCGAGCCTGTACGACGAGGTGGTCCGGCTGCTGGCGCGGCGCGGGTACGACGTCCCGGACGCCGTCCTGAACCGCGAGGTGTCCCAGCCGTACCAGGCGTCGCCGGAGGTCGAGGCGGCCTGGACGGCCGTGTACGCCGGTGACCAGAACGGCGAGCTGGCCCGGCTCGGCGAGGCGCTGACCGATGTCGCCGAACTGGTGTGGCGCTGGCGCAACGACCACCTGGTCGCCACCCGGCGCGCGATGGGCGCCAAGACCGGCACCGGTGGCTCCGCCGGGGTGGCCTGGCTGGAGAAGCGGGCCCGCAAGAACGTCTTCCCCGAGCTGTGGACGGCGCGGTCCCATGTCTGAACTCATCAGTGCGGCAGAGGAGCTGGACGCCGCCGACGCGCTGCGCGGGCTGCGCGACCGGTTCGTCCTGGACGACGTCGTCTACCTGGACGGCAACTCGCTGGGCGCGCTGCCCGCCGCCGTGCCCGGCGCCGTCGAGGACGTCGTGCGGCGGCAGTGGGGCGAGCTGCGCATCCGCTCCTGGGAGGAGAGCGGTTGGTGGACCGCGCCCGAGCGGATCGGCGACCGGATCGCCCCGCTGGTCGGGGCGGCCCCCGGGCAGATCGTCGTGGGCGACTCCACCAGCGTCAACGTCTTCAAGGCGCTCGTGGCCGCCGTGCGGATGGCGCGGGAGGACGGGGACGGGACGGGGGAGGAGAGCGGGGCCGGGACCGGCGACGCCGCCCGGGCGGGGGCTCGGGACGAGATCCTGGTCGACGCGACCACCTTCCCCACGGACGGTTACATCGCCGAGTCGGCCGCCCGGATGACGGGGTGCGCGCTGCGCCCCGTGACACCGGCCGAGGTGCCGGCGGCGCTCGGGGAGCGCACCGCCGCCGTCCTGCTCAACCACGTCGACTACCGCACCGGCCGGCTGCACGACCTGCCCGGCCTCACCGCCGCCGTGCACGCGGCGGGGGCGTACGCCGTATGGGACCTGTGCCACAGCGCGGGCGCCCTGCCGGTCGGCCTGGACGAGCACGGCGTGGACCTGGCGGTGGGCTGTACGTACAAGTACCTCAACGGCGGGCCCGGTTCGCCCGCCTACCTGTACGTGCGCCGGGAACTCCAGGACCGCTTCGACTCGCCGCTGCCCGGCTGGAACTCGCACGCCGAGCCGTTCGGGATGGCGTCCGCGTACGCGCCGGCGGCCGGTGCCCTGCGGGGGCGCGTCGGCACGCCGGACATCCTCTCCATGCTCGCCCTGGAGGCGGCCCTGGAGGTGTGGGAGGGGGTGTCGGTCGAGGCGGTGCGGGCCAAGTCGCTCGCGCTGACCGACTTCTTCCTGCGGTGCGTGGCGCGGTACGTGCCCGAGGGGCGGGTGGAGTGCGTGACGCCGACGGCGCACGACGAGCGCGGCAGCCAGGTCGCGCTGCGGTGCCAGGGTGCCGGGGACGTGATGAAGCGGCTGATCGGACGCGGGGTGGTCGGCGACTTCCGCCACCCGGACGTCCTGCGCTTCGGCTTCACCCCGCTGTACGTCGGCTTCGCGGACGTGGAGCGGGCGGCACGGGTGCTGGGGGAGGTTCTGGAGTAGCGGGGGCGGTCGGGCCGGGGATGGGGGCGGCCGGGGCTGAGGGCCGAGGGCTGAGAGCCGGGGGGGGGTGCCGGTGCCGGTGCCGGCATCCGGGGGCGTGGGCCGGTCCCGGTGTCGGTACCCGGGGTGTGGGCCGGTGCCGGGGCAGCGGGTCCGTCCGGGCGGCTCCGGGCGGCGTCCCCCGCCGGCTCACCCAGCGTGACATTCCCATGTACCCGCACGTCACCGGCCTGATAGCGTCCCGCCATCGGCCGATTGTCGTTCCCCCGGCCCCCATCACGTTCCCGACACGGTTGTGACGCTGAGAGGTTGGAGCATGCCGGACGCTGCCGCAGAGACGGGGCACGCCGCCGCGCGGAACGCCGCGGAGGAGGCGTCGCTCTTCTCCCGCCCCGCGGTCGATCCCGACCTCACCTCGGCCTACGGCGACCATCCCGACCAGGTGATCGACTTCTACGTCCCGCGTGCCGTGGCCGGGCCGGGCGGTCCCGCGCCCGTGGTGGTCGTACTGCACGGCGGTGCCTGGCGCGCGCCGTACGACCGGCGGCACATGAGCCCGTTCGCCGGATTCCTGGCCCGCCGCGGCTTCGCGGTGGCGAGCGTGGAGTACCGGCGGGGGCCTGCCGGCGGCGACGCCGGGAGCGACGGGGTCCGTGACGGCGACCGCGGGGGCGATCCGGTGGCCGGGCGCTGGCCCGAGACCTTCGACGACGTGGCCGCCGCGATCGACGCGCTGCCCGCGCTCCTGCGGGAGCACCTGCCACAGGCCGATCCGCGCCGCATGGTGCTCACCGGACACTCGGCCGGCGGCCACCTGGCGCTGTGGGCGGCGGCCCGGCACGTGCTGCCCGCCGACGCACCCTGGCGCGTCGAGCGTCCCGCCCCGTTGCGCGGTGTGGTCGCCCTCGCGCCGATCGCCGACCTCGCCGTCGCCGACAAGCTGTCCGTGTGCGGCGGCGCGGCGCGCCAACTGCTGGGCGGAACCGAGGCGTTCGCGGGACGCCGGCCGTACGCGGACCCGGCGCTGCTGCTCCCGACCGGCATCGCGACCACGCTGGTCCAGGGACGCACCGACGCCGACGTGCCGCAGGCGGTGGCCGAGTCGTACGCGGACGCGGCGGCCCGGGCCGGTGAGGTGGTGGGCGTGACGCTGCTGGAGGACGTCGGTCACTTCCCGCTGATCGACCCGGCGGCGGACGCCTGCGCGGTGGTCGCGGAGGAGATCGCGCAGTTGGCGTGGTGAGGGGCTCCCCTCTCCACCGTTCCTCGCTGTCGGTACCTGCCATGCCTGGCTGTCGTACCCGTCATACCTGAGAGCTACCTGGCAGATGAGCTCCTCGGTGTGACGCGGTCTACGGGTGACGCTCCGTAACTTCCTCTCCACGGGCGCCTGATGGGCGGGCGCAGCGAGAGGGGAGCGGTCATGGCACGGGGGGCGACGGGACACCGGCGGCACGGCACCGCCCGACGGCCCCGCGCCGGCCGAGGGCCCGACGCCGGTCGAGGACCCCGCGCCGGACGGTGGCGCGGCGTCGGCAGGCGGCCGGATGCCGGCCGAGGACCCGGCGTCGCCCGGTGGCTGCGCACCTTGCTCGCCGCCCTCGTCGTGTGCGCGCTGGCGCTGCCCCTCTCGGCCGCCGCGCGCCCCGGCATCCCCGCTCCGCCGCCCGCCGCACCGGCCCCGGTGACGGCGGCGACGCTGGAGGCGACGTACGCGGCGAACCGGGCCAACGCCGCCGAGGCGTCCCGCATGGCCGCCGCCCACGGCGACCGCCGCCGCGCCGTCGCCGACCGGAAGCTGGCCGACCCCGCCCGGCATCTGCTCGCCTTCGACGGCCGCGGGGCCGGCCGGGCCACGGAGGTCTTCGGCGACCTGGCCGGCGCCGACCGCGTCGCCGTCCTGGTGCCCGGTTCCGACACCCGCCTGGAGACCTACGACCGGTTCCGCGCCGCCGCCCTCGCCCTGCACCGGCGGCTCGCCGCGCAGGCCCCGCAGGGCCCGCACACGGCGGTCGTGGCCTGGCTGGGCTACGAGACGCCCGGCACGGTGAGCACCACCGTCCTCACCGCCGACCGCGCCGACCGGGCCGCCCCACGCCTGCGCGCGCTGGTCCGTTCCCTGCGCCCCGTCACCGGTCCGGACGCGCGTCTCACCCTGGTCTGCCACTCCTACGGCTCCGTGGTCTGCGCCCGGGCCGCCCCCGGCCTGCGCGCCCCCGGCCCCCGGGTCACCGACCTCGCCCTGGTCGGCAGTCCCGGCACGGGCGTGGACACGGCGGCCGAGCTGGACACGGACGCCCGCGTCTGGGCGGCCCGCGGCACCGACGACTGGGTGGAGCACGTGCCCCACCTCAGCGCCGGCCTGTTCGGCACCACCGTCGGCTTCGGCACCGACCCGGTCTCCCCGTCCTTCGGCGCCCGTGTCTTCGACGCCGGTGACGGCGGCCACAGCGACTACTTCGACCCCGGCTCCCCGTCCCTGGCGAACCTCGCGCGGATCGTCCTGGGACACACGAAGGAGGTGACCCGTGCCTGACGTCGGCACCCCGCGCCGCAGCGCGGACCGTACCGCGCGCAGCGGCCCGCGCCGCCGCGTCCCGCACGACCGCACCCGGCAGGGCGGACCGGTCGGCCCGGCATCGGCCGCCGTGCGCGCCGCCGCCCGCATCGACGCGGCCACTCCCGCGGACCGGGACCGCTCCGTCGACGCGCTGCGCGCCGCCGCCATCCTCGGAGTCGTCCTCGGCCACTGGCTGGTCACGGCCCTGGTCGCCGACGGCGGCACCCTGTACGCGGCCAGCCCCTTGCAGCATCTGCCCTGGCTGGCGCCCGTCTCCTGGGCCTTCCAGACCCTCGCCGTGTTCTTCCTGGTCGGCGGCCACGTCGCCACCCGCGGGTATGCCGCGGCCCGCTCCCGCGGCCTGTCGTACGGCGATTGGCTGGGCGCCCGGCTGTCGCGGCTCTTCCGCCCGGTCGCCGCCGTCCTCGCCCTGTGGACGGTGGCGGCGGCGGCCCTGCTGCTGACGGACGCCGAGTTCACCACCGTGCGCACCCTGGTCCGACTGGCGCTGTCCCCGCTGTGGTTCTTGCTGGTGTTCGCCGCGCTGACGGCGGCGACTCCGCTGCTGACCCGGCTGCATCCGCTCTGGCCGCTGGTCGTCGTCCTCCATGTCGACCTGGTGCGTTTCGGACTCGGCGGACCGTCCTGGCTCGGCTGGGTCAACGTGGCGGCGGGCTGGCTGGTGCCCTACACCCTGGGCGCCGCCTGGACCCGGGGCGAGCTGGAGGGCCGCCGCGCCGGGTGGGTCCTGCTCCTCGGCGGCACCGCGGGCACCGCGGCGCTGGTCGCCTGGGCCGGCTATCCGGCGTCGATGGTCGGCGTCCCCGGCGCCCCGGTCTCCAACCTCGATCCGCCCACGCTCGCCGCCGTCACCTTCGGCCTGGCCCAGTGCGGTCTCGCCCTGCTGCTGCGCGGACCGCTGCGCCGCGCCATGCGCAGACCGATGGCCTGGGCGGGGGTGGCGCTCGCCAACCTCTCCGCGATGACGATCTTCCTCTGGCATCAGACGGCCCTGATGGCGACCACGGCCACCGGTCTGCTCGCCGGCCGCCTGCCCGGCCTGCACACGCTGCCCGACGGTCTGGGCTGGGTCGCGGCCCGGCTGGCCTGGCTGCCGGTGTTCGCCGTGGCCCTGGCCGGGTGCTGGGCGGCCTTCCACAGCGCCGAACGGGGCGGCGGCCGGCGCCGGCCCCGGGTGGTGCGGTCGTATCGCACCGGTACGACCCGCACGTCGGAGCCTAGGGTGGGGGCGTGATGACGAGGGGGAGCGGGGCCGCGCGCCGGCTGCGCGTGCTGCGCGACGACCTGTGGACCGCACGGGTGGACCCGCTGCCGCCGTCCACATGGCTGCGCTGGCTGCCGCACGGGATCGTGTGCCTGGCGGCCCTCGGGGTGCTGCTGGGCGACGCCGCCCAGCTCGCCGACCACGGCGGGCTGGAGCCCGGGTTCGCCTTTCTGATCGGCCTCGGACAGGCCGGCGCGATGGTGCTGGCGCTGTGGCGGCCGGTCCTGGCCTGGTGGGTGGCGCTGGCGGCCACCGTGGTCGGAGCCATGGCGGTGCGCTCCCTGATGGAACCGGGCTCGGACGAGTTCACCTGGCCGTGGACCTCGGCCGGCCTGATCGCCCACCTGTTCGTCCTGCTGTTGCTCGCCCTGCGGGTCCGCACCCGGGTGGCGGTGGAGGCCCTCGCCCTGAGCGCCCTGGTCACCTATGTCGTCCAGGGCCTGTTGGGTGGGCTGGACTACCAGCCCACCGGGCAGCTGGCCGTCGCCCTGTTCGCCGTGGTCGTGCTGCTCGGCACCGCCCTGCGCGGACGCCGCGAGGCCCGGGCCGAGCTGGTGCAGCAGACCTCGCTCACCGCCGAGGAGCGCGCCCGGCGCACCCTGCTGGAGGAACGCAGCCGCATCGCCCGCGAGCTGCACGACGTGGTCGCCCACCACATGTCCGTCATCTCCATCCAGGCCCAGGTCGCCCCGCACCTCGTGCAGGACCCGCCCGAGGAGCTGAAGGAGAACCTGGCGGGCATCCGGCAGAACGCGCTGGAGGCGCTGACGGAACTGCGCCGGGTGCTGGGCGTGCTGCGCTCCGAGCACCCGGAGACCGGCGAGCCGCTCGACGGACCCGGCAGGCCCGGCTCGGACCCCGCCCCGCACTCCCCGCAGCCCACCCTCGACCGGCTGGACGCCCTGGTGGAGAACACCCGGGCGGCGGGCCTGACGGTGACCACCGAGATCAGCGGCACCCGACGGCCGCTGCCGCCGGGCGTGGAGCTGTCGGCGTACCGGATCGTGCAGGAGGCGCTGAGCAATGTGCTGCGGCACGCGCCCGGCGCCCGCGCCTGGGTCCACCTCACCCACCTGCCGACCGGCGTGCGGGTCGAGGTCGTCAACTCCCCGCCGGTGCGGTCGGCTGCACCGTCCCAGGGGGCCGGGCACGGGCTGCTCGGCATGCGGGAGCGGGTCGCGATGCTCGGCGGCACCCTGACGGCGCACCCCCTGCCGGACGGCGGCTACCAGGTGTCCGCGTTCCTGCCGGCCGACGGCACCGACCAGCCACCCCCCGACGACCCGAGTGTCCGCTACTACCCTGAGGACGGCAGACCATGACGAGCGGCAGTTCCGGCGCGATCCGCGTGGTGATCGCCGACGACCAGCAGATGGTCCGGCAGGGATTCACCGTGCTGCTCGACACCCAGCCCGGCATCGAGGTGATCGGTCAGGCGGTGGACGGCCTGGACGCCGTCGCCAAGGTCGCGGAACTCGTCCCCGACGTGGTCCTCATGGACATCCGCATGCCGGAGCTGGGCGGCATCGAGGCCACGCGCCGCATCGTCGGCGCCCACCCCGACGTCAGAGTGCTGGTGCTCACCACCTTCGACCTCGACGAGTACGTGTACGAGGCGCTGTGCGCGGGTGCCTCCGGGTTTCTGCTCAAGGACGCGTCCGCCGAGCAGCTCGCCGAGGCCGTCCGGGTGGTCGCGGCCGGGGACGCGCTGCTCGCGCCCGGCGTGACCCGGCGGCTGATCACCGAGTTCTCCCGGCTGCACGACAGACCGCGCGCCCCGCTGAAGGAGCGCGTCGGCGCCCTGACGGAGCGGGAGACGGAGGTGCTCGCCCTGATCGCGCAGGGCCTGTCGAACGCGGAGATCGCCGAGCGGCTCGTCGTCGCCGAGCAGACGGTGAAGACCCATGTGGGCCGCATCCTGGTGAAGCTCGGCCTGCGGGACCGGACACAGGCGGCGGTGTTCGCCTACGAGACGGGCCTGGTGCGGCCGTCCGGCTACTGAGCGGCGACCCCGCACCGGCCGCCCGCCCCCGGCCGGCGTCGCGGGCACCGTGTGTCGAGCGGGGACCTACCCCGCGTAGTACTTGAGACGGACGGGCCATGACCCCTCTCACTGGTGACGACCGCGGGCCCCGCCTCGGCCTACGGTGGCGAACGTGACCGAGACGACCCAGACGCGGACCACGCCCCCGGGCGACGGGGGCGCTCCGCGCAGCCCCGAGTACCGGCTGGCCCTGGACGCCCTTCAGGGACTGCGCCAGGACCTGTTCCACGACGCCTTCGCCTACCGCCCGCTGCCGCCGATGGCGACCGACGGCCCGCTGACCCGCCGGCTGCGCGGCCGGTCGCGGGCGTACGCGGGCCGTGTCCCGCACGCGACGGTGGCCGTACTGGCGCTGCTGGCACTGTGGGGCGGTACCGGTGCGACCGGTTTCATCGACGGGCCGCTGGCCCTGCTGGCCGGGCTGGTGTGCGCGGTGCCGGTGCTGGCCACGCTGGTCCGGCCGGTGGGTGCGTTCTGGATGTCCATGGCGGCGACGCCCGTGATGGCCATGCTCGACAGCAGTTGGGGCGGGGGCGACTGGCCGTGGCCGCCCGGCGCGTTCATCTGCCACCTGTCGGTGCTGGTGATCGTGGCGATACGCACCCGGCCCCGCACCGCGGCGTGGATGTGGGCCCTGACCGCGTTCTACGGCTTCCTTGCGGAGACCAGCAGCGGGCAGTACTACACGAACTCCGCGCCGATGCTGGTCCTCTCCGCTCTCGCCCTGCTCGTGATCGCCGTCTGGCACATCCGGCGCGACGCCCGGCAGGAGGTCACCGCGCAGCAGACGGTCACCGAGCACGAGCGGTCCCGGCGCACGCTGCTGGAGGAGCGCACGACCATCGCCCGTGAACTGCACGACGTGGTCGCGCACCACATGTCGGTGGTCGCCATCCAGGCCGAGGCCGCGCCGTACCGGGTGGAGAACCCGCCGGAGGAGCTGGAGCGGGCCTTCGTCACCATCCGGGAGAACGCGGTGGCGGCCCTGACCGAGCTGCGCCGTGTCCTCGGCGTGGTCCGCGCCGAGGACTACGAGGCCCCGGACGCCCCCCAGCCCACCCTCGCGGACCTGGACGCCCTGCTGGCCAACGTGCGCGGCGCGGGCCTGACCGTGGAGAAGGCGGTGACCGGCGCGGTGCGCGAGCTGCCGCCGGGCGTGGAGCTGTCGGCGTACCGGATCGTGCAGGAGGCGCTGAGCAACACCCTGCGGCACGCCCCCGGCGCGAGCGCCCGCGTCGAGATCTCCTACGTCCTCGGCGGCCTGGGCCTGCGCGTCGTCAACGGCCCGATGCCCGAGCCGTCCCTGGTCAAGCCCTCCCCGGGCGCCGGGCACGGCATCACGGGCATGCGGGAGCGGGTGACGATGCTGAACGGCGAGATGACGACCGGCCCGACGGACGAGGGAGGCTACGAGGTGGCGGTGTTCCTGCCGGTCACGGCGGCTCCCGGCGAAGGTGAGGCATGACCATCCGGGTGCTGGTCGCCGACGACCAGATGATGGTGCGCGAGGGTTTCTCGGTCCTGCTGAACGCGATGCCGGACATCGAGGTCGTCGGCGAGGCGGTCAACGGCCGGGAGGCGGTGACGAAGGTCCGCGAGCTGGCCCCGGACGTGGTCCTGATGGACATCCGCATGCCGGAGCTGAACGGCATCGAGGCGACCCGGGAGATCGTCGCGCTGGACGGCGCGGCGAAGGTGCTGGTGCTCACCACCTTCGACCTCGACGAGTACGTGTACCAGGCGCTGCGCGCGGGCGCGTCGGGCTTCCTCCTCAAGGACGCCTCCGCCCGCCAGCTCGCCGACGGCGTCCGGGTGGTGGCCTCCGGAGAGGCCTTGCTGGCCCCGTCCGTCACCCGGCGGCTGATCACCGAGTTCTCCAAGATGTCCGAACCGCCTCGGCTGATGCCCTCGGCGCACGCGGCGTACGGCGATCTGACGGAGCGGGAGACGGAGGTGTTGGTGCTGATCGCGCAGGGCCTGTCGAACGCGGAGATCGCCGAGCGCCTGGTGGTGGCCGAGTCGACCATCAAGACCCATGTGAGCCGGGTCCTGGTGAAGCTGGGCCTGAGAGACCGCACCCAGGCGGCGGTCTTCGCCTACGAGGCCCGCCTGGTGACCCCGCGCTGACCGCCCGCCGTCTCCTCAGGCCGGGGTGGGTCCGGTGTCCAGGCAGCAGCGGACGAAGTCCTGAACGACGGGATCGGTGTCGCCGGAGTGCCGCCAGGCGACGCCGACCTGACTGGGGCTGACACCGCTGACGGGGCGGTAGGTGATGCCGGGGCGGGCGTAGAAGCGGGCGGCGGACGCGGGGGCCAGGGCCACGCCGTAACCGTTGGCGATTGCGCTGAGCCAGTCGTCCGGCTGGTCGGCGACGGCGCCGATGCGGACCGGACGGCCGTCGCGTCCGTCGGCGGCCAGCCAGTACTCGCGCCACCAGCCGGTTTCGGGCGGGGCGGCCACGAAGGGCTCGTCCCACAGATCACGGAAGGGGATCACTTCGCGCGCGGCGAAGGGATGACCGGAGGCGAGGGCGACCCAGCGGGGTTCGGTGAACAGCACCGCCGTCCGCACGGCGTCCTGACCCGGGAAGGGCAGCCGCAGCAGGGCGACGTCGACGTCCCCGTCGGCCAGTCCGGCGCCCGGCTGCGACCAGGCGGCCTGCCGCATGTCCACCCGCCAGCCCGGCCGGCGTCGGGCGAACTCCGCGATGATGCGCGGAGTCGCCTCATTGGCGGCACTGCCCAGAAAGCCGACCCGCAGCACGCGGGCCGCCCGGTCGGCCGCGCTCCTGGTCTCCCGCAGCACCTGGTCCCACTCGGCCAGCAGGGCGGGCACCCGCTCTCGCAGCGCCCGGCCCGGTGCGGTGAGGGCCATGCCGGTGCGGGACCGGGTGAACAGCCGCATCCCCAACCGGTCCTCCAGTTGCCTGATCTGCTTGGTCAGCGCCGGCTGGGACACGAACAGCCGCTCGGCGGCCCGGGTGAGAGTCCCTTCCTCCGCCACGGCGACGAAGCAGCGCAGCAGCCGGGTGTCCACGTCCATGCCGCCAGGTTATAGACGCAGGTATTGGACGTGGTTCCGGGGCTTGGAGAGGCTGGTCGCGGTGAGCACGCGGGGCTCGCCGACCTCACGACGCGCCCGGCTGAAAGGCGAGGCCCATGTCCACCGCTTACATGGTCATCACCGTCATCACCATCCTGGCCAACGCCGCGATCGCCGTCGCGGACTTCATGCGGGCCGAGTTCGTCGTCGCCAACTCGGGCGAGGTCGGTGTCCCGCAGAGCTGGCTCCCGTGGCTCGGCGCGCTCAAGGCCGCGGGAGCCGCCGGTCTCCTGCTCGGGCTCATGGGCGCCACGGTCATCGGCGTCGCCGCCGCGGCGGGACTCGTGGTGTTCTTCGTCGGGGCGATCGCCGTACACGTCCGTGCGCGCGTCCACCACAACATCGCGGGCCCTGGCGGCTACCTCGCCCTGGCGGCCGCGTCGCTCGTCCTCGCCGTCGCCCGGTGGACGTGAAGTGCGGAACGAGTGGCTACTAGGCCCGCCTGGTGACGCCGCATTCGTGGAAGCCCTCGTCCACGACCACTGGTCCGGCCCGGCGACGTCGCGCTAGCGTCCGTCCATGGCAGCCTTCGACCCCTGGGACCCCGCCTTCGTCGCCGACCCGTACCCGGCCTACGCCGAGCTGCGCGCCCGGGGGCGGGTGCACTACTTCGAGGCGAGCGACCAGTGGCTGGTGCCGCACCACGCGGACGTGTCGGCGCTGCTGCGGGACCGCCGGCTGGGCCGCACCTATCAGCACCGCTTCTCGCACGAGGAGTTCGGCCGGACGCCGCCCCCGCCGGAGCACGAGCCGTTCCACACGCTCAACGACCACGGCATGCTCGACCTGGAGCCGCCGGACCACACCCGGATCCGGCGCCTGGTGTCGAAGGCGTTCACACCGCGCACCGTGGAGCGGCTCAAGCCGTATGTGCGGGGGCTGGCCGACGACCTGGTGGACCGGCTGGTCGCGGAGGGCGGCGGCGACCTGCTGACCGACGTCGCCGAACCACTCCCGGTCGCGGTGATCGCCGAGATGCTGGGCATCCCGGAGTCCGACCGGGCCCCGCTGCGGCCCTGGTCGGCCGACATCTGCGGGATGTACGAGCTGAACCCGTCCGAGACCACGGCCGCGAAGGCGGTGCGGGCGTCGCTCGAGTTCTCCGAGTACCTGCGCGGGCTGATCGCCGAACGCCGCAAGGACCCCGGCGACGACCTGGTCTCCGGCCTGATCGCCGCCCACGACGAGGGCGACCGCCTCACCGAGCAGGAGATGATCTCGACCTGCGTCCTGCTGCTCAACGCCGGTCACGAGGCCACGGTGAACGCGACGGTCAACGGCTGGTGGGCGCTGTTCCGCAACCCGGACCAGCTGGCCGCCCTGCGCGCCGACCACTGTCTGGTCCCCTCCGCGGTGGAGGAGCTGATGCGGTACGACACCCCGCTCCAGCTCTTCGAACGGTGGGTGCTGGACGACATCGAGATCGACGGGACGACGATCCCGAGGGGCGCGGAGGTGGCGATGCTGTTCGGCTCCGCCAACCACGACCCGGCCGTCTTCGCCGACCCGGAGCGGCTCGACCTGGCCCGCGCCGACAATCCGCACATCTCCTTCAGCGCCGGCATCCACTACTGCATCGGCGCGCCCCTGGCCCGTATCGAGCTGGCCGCGTCCATGACCGCCCTGCTGCGGCGGGCGCCCGCGCTCCGGCTCGCCGCGGAGCCGGAGCGCAAGCCCAACTTCGTCATCCGGGGACTGAAGGGGCTGCCCGTGGAGGTCTGACGGGGCCGGCCGTCCCGGTGCGGGGCGGGCGCTACTTCGTCTCCAGGTCCCGGCGCCGGAACCCCGCCAGTCCCAGCCACACCAGCCCGGCCGCGATCAGCGTCAGCACCAGCAGCGGGGTCCAGTTCATGTCCGCGGCCGGGAGCCGGGGCACGTGGCCGAACGGGGAGAGGTTGTTCATCCAGCCGGGGAACTGGAGGATCTGGCCGAGGTAGCCGACGACGAAGGCGTACACCGGCACGATCCAGGCCGCCGCGCTCGCCCGCGGGAACCAGCCGAACAGCACCGCCGCCACCCCGACCGTGACCCACAGCGCCGGTGCGTAGGCGACGGCCGCCCCCACCAGCCGGGCCACCAGCCCGCCGTCTCCGGTCGAGGCGGCGCCCGCGATGCCGAAGCCGAGGCCGGCCAGCACCAGGACGAGCGTGCCGCAGCCCATGGCCACCGCCAGGTGGCTGCCGGCCCAGCGGTCGCGGGACAGTCCGGTGGCGAGCAGTGGTTCGGCGCGCCCGGCGGTCTCCTCGGCGCGCGGTCGCAGCGCCGCCATCACCACGTACACCGCGGCGACGACCGTGATGACCACCATCACCATGGAGGCGAAGGACTCGGCCATGCTGGAGCCGCCCAGGCGCTCCAGGGCCTCCTGGAGCTGGTCGATGTCCTTGAGCATGTCCTCGGCCTGGCCGAGGATCGACCCGTACATCGCGCCCATCAGGAACAGGCCCGCGGCGAAGCCGGCGAGCATCCCGCGGTGCAGCCGCAGCGCGAAGCCGAGCGGGGTGCCGAGCGCCTCGGAGGCGTGCGGGCTGCCGAGCTTCTCCGGGCGCAGGCCCGCGCCCACGTCCCGCCGGGTGGAGAGCACGAACCCGGCCGCCGCGCAGGCCACGGCGAGGACGAGGCACAGCAGCAGCGGCCACCAGGCGTCGTCGACGTAGACGTAGGTGCGCTGCACCCAGCCGATGGGGGAGAGCCAGGACAGGGCGGCGCTCTCGCCGCTGTCCCCGGCGGCGCGCAGGACGTAGGCGACGCCGATGACGGCGAGGGCGGTCCCGGAGGCGCCGCGCGTGTGCGCGGTGAGCTGGACGGTGACGGCGGCGACGGCGGCGAAGACGAGACCGGCGGCGGCGTGGCAGGCGCCGTACAGCAGCGAGCCGGCCGTGCCGACGCCTTCGAGGCCCATGCCGCTCAGGCCGAGGCCCAGCAGCACGGCGAGGACCAGGTTGGCCAGGGCGGCGACCGACAGGGCGGCGGCGAGGTGCGCGTGCCGCCCCACGACCGTGGAGCGCACCAGCTCGGCGCGGCCGGTCTCCTCCTCGGCGCGGGTGTGCCGGGTGACGATCAGGACGCTCATCAGGCCGACGAGCACGGCCATGAAGCCGAGCATCTGGTGGCCGAGCATGGCGCCGAAGCCGTAGTCGTCGAGGTAGTGGCGGGGGCCCGACATGGCCAGGCCCGCCGGGCTGCCCATGGTCTCGACGGCGTTGGCCCGGTCCTCGGGGTCGCCGTACAGCTCCCGGTAGCTGTTGGCCGTGGACAGGGTGCCCAGCAGCAGGGCCAGGATCCACACCGTGAGCCGGATCCGGTCGCGGCGCAGGGCGAAGCGGATCAGGGTGCCGGTGCCGGCCAGGGCGGCCGACCCGGTGGTCTCGCGCGCCGGGGCCCGGGTGCCCGCGGTCGTCGTGCTGGTCATCGCACGGCTCCCCGTGTCCCGGCCGTGCCGTCGCGGTCGGCGGCGGGCAGGGCGTCGTCGTAGTGGCGGAGCATCAGCTCCTCCAGCGTCGGCGGGTGGCTGACGAGGCTGCGGATGCCGAACTCGGTGAGCTTGCGGACCGCGCCGTCGACCTCGGCGCCGTCCACGGCGAAGCGGACCCGTCCGTCGGTGGCCCGCAGGTCGTGGACGCCGGGCAGGGCGTCCAGGCCGGTGGCGGGGCGCTCGGTCTCCGCCTCGATGGTGGTGCGGGTCAGGTGCCGCAGTTCGCCGAGCGTGCCGGACTGGACGATCCGGCCGAGCCGGATGATGCTCACCCGGTCGGCGAGCTTCTCCACCTGGGCCAGGATGTGGCTGGAGAGCAGGACGGTCCGGCCGGCGGCCTTCGCCTCGGTGATGACGTCCTGGAAGACGACCTCCATGAGCGGGTCCAGGCCCGCGGTGGGCTCGTCGAGGAGCAGCAGTTCGGCGTCGGAGGCGAGCGCGGCGACGATGGCGACCTTCTGCCGGTTGCCCTTGGAGTAGGCACGGCCCTTCTTCGTCGGGTCGAGTCCGAACCGTTCGATCAGCTCGGACCGTCGCTGCTTGTTCAGGCCGCCGCGCAGCCGGGCGAGCAGGTCGATGGCCTCACCGCCGGTGAGGTTCGGCCACAGCTCGACGTCGCCGGGGACGTAGGCGAGGCGGCGGTGCAGGTCGACAGCGTCCGTCCAGGGGTCCCGGCCCAGCACCTGGGCGGCGCCCGAGTCGGCGCGCAGCAGGCCGAGCAGGATGCGGATGGTGGTCGACTTCCCGGCGCCGTTGGGCCCGAGGAAGCCGTGGACCTCACCGGACTCGACGTCCAGGTCCAGCCCGTCCAGCGCGTGTGTCCGTCCGAAGGACTTGTGGAGTCCGGAGACGGTGATGGCCTTCGTCATGGTTCAGAACGTACGCTCGCTTCACAAATTTGTGAAGTTAAGGAAGCGTATAAATGCCCGGGTAGACTCGGGAACGGTCGACGAGCAGGGGAGATGATCCGGGGATGACGGAACCCAAGGCGCCGGAGCGGGACCCGGAGGCCGTCTCCCGGTTCGTGGAGCACTTCGCCGCCCAGCTGGTGGAGGCGGGGCTGCCCCGGATGCCGGCCCGGGTCTTCGCCGCGCTGCTGTCCTCCGACTCCGGTGCCCTGACCTCGGCGGAACTGGGTGAGCGGCTGAAGATCTCCCCGGCCGCGGTGTCGGGCGCGGTGCGCTACCTGTCCCACGTCCACATGGTCTCCCGCGAACGGGAGCCCGGCTCCCGCCGCGAGCGGTACCGGGTGCACGCCGACCAGTGGTACGAGGCCCTCACCAACCGCGAGGTGGTGATCAAGCGCTGGGAGGACGCGCTGCGCGACGGCGTCCGCAGCCTCGGCGAGGACACTCCGGCGGGCGGTCGCCTCGCCGAGACCCTCGCCTTCTTCGAGTTCCTCGAACGGGAACTCGCCGGCATGATGGAACGCTGGCGCGCCCACCACGCCCGGACCTTCGGCCGGGACCGGCCCTGACCCGTCCGACGCCGGGCCGTCCGATGCCGGGCCGTCCGACGCCGGGCCGCCCGACGCGGGCCGACACCGGGTCGTCGACGCCGGGCCGGCCGGCTCAGGGCCAGGCCGCCCGGGGACGTGCTCACGGCTCCCGCGGCACCGTCAGCCCCCAGGCCCCCTCCCGCACCACCCACGTCCGGGTCCGTACCGGTCCCGACTCCACCGCGTCGGCCCGGTAGCGGAAGTGGGCGCCGGACACGGTCACCGTCCGGCCCGTGGCCGTCAGCGGGGTCGCCTCCGCACCCACCGACGAGGGCCGCACCTCCACCTCGGCCACCCCGGCGGCGCCCGGCGCCACCGACACGCCCTCGACGGGCTGGTCGAGGTCGACCAGCGTGGCCCCGTCGACCTCCACCCGCAGCCGCGCCGGACCGCCCCCGAAACCGGACGCGCCCCGCGCCGGACGGGTGGCCGCCAGGGTCCGCACCAGCGACTGGCACGTCCGCAGCCAGCCTGCCCCGGCCGCGGCGCCACCCCCCGTACCGCCCCCGGCACCCCCCTCCGCGCCGCCGCCCGCGCCGCCGCCCGCGCCGCAGCCCGAGCCGCCCCACCGCCCGTCCCCCGCAGGGCCCCCGGGACCGCCCGCCGGCCCGGCCGCAGCCGCGGGCGTCCCCACCGGCGGGATCCCCACCGCCCCCACCACCACCCCGTCGCTGTCGTCGACGAGCAGGTCCAGCCGCCGCTCCGCCCCGTCCAGCACCGTCCGTGCCGCCGCCACCGCGTCCGTGGGCAGCCCCAGCGACCGGGACAGGCCCAGCACCGGTCCCACCGGCACCACCGACAGCGCGCACCCCGCCAGCTCGCGCCGCCGGTGCAGCAGGGACACGGCCCGCAGCAGCGCCCGGTCGTCGCCGATCACCACCGGCCGCCGCGAGCCCCGCCGCACCAGGGCCCGGGCGAACTCCTCCGGGCCGTCCGGCAGACACAGTTTCGTACTCGCCGCACCCGCGCTGAGCACGTCTTTCGCGATCCGGACGGACTCGCCGTCCGCCCGACGGGCGACCGGGTCGATGACCACCAGCAGCTGATCGGACCTCGCGGAAGTCGCCACCTCGGTCATGCCTCGCTTCCTCGGGTAGCATCTTTGTGCAAGAGCCCCTTGCGCTATTGCGCCAGGGGCTTCGTCTATTCCGGGGCATCCGGTCCGACGGTTGGCGGCCAACGACGGTCGCGGTGCACACGGCTGAAAACCTCCGCGTGCGCCCTCGACCATGGACATGCCCCGCCCGGAAGGGGTGTACGCGCGTGCCCGCACTTGTGCTGCTCGGTGCTCAGTGGGGTGACGAAGGCAAGGGAAAGGCGACGGACCTGCTCGGCGGATCCGTCGACTACGTGGTGCGTTACCAGGGCGGCAACAACGCCGGCCACACGGTGGTCGTGGGCGACCAGAAGTACGCCCTCCACCTGCTCCCTTCCGGAATCCTGTCCCCCGGCTGCACGCCGGTCATCGGCAACGGCGTCGTCGTCGACCCGTCGGTCCTGCTCTCCGAGCTGAGCGGGCTGAACGAGCGCGGCGTCGACACGTCCAAGCTCCTGATCAGCGGCAACGCTCACATCATCACGCCGTACAACGTCACCGTCGACAAGGTGACGGAACGCTTTCTCGGCAAGCGCAAGATCGGCACCACCGGGCGCGGCATCGGCCCGACCTACGCCGACAAGATCAACCGCGTCGGCATCCGGGTCCAGGACCTGTACGACGAGTCGATCCTGACCCAGAAGGTCGAGGCGGCGCTCGACATCAAGAACCAGGTGCTCACCAAGCTCTACAACCGGCGCGCGATCGCCGTGAGCCAGGTGGTCGAGGAGCTGCTGGGCTACGCCGAGAAGATCGAGCCGTACGTCGCCGACACGGTGCTGGTGCTGAACCAGGCCCTGGACGACGACAAGGTCGTCCTCTTCGAGGGCGGCCAGGGCACGCTGCTGGACATCGACCACGGCACGTACCCCTTCGTGACCTCCTCCAACCCGACCGCGGGCGGCGCCTGCACCGGCGCGGGCGTCGGCCCGACCCGGATCAGCCGCGTCATCGGCATCCTCAAGGCGTACACGACCCGGGTCGGTGCCGGCCCGTTCCCGACCGAGCTGTTCGACGAGGACGGCGAGGCGCTGCGCCGGATCGGCGGCGAGCGGGGCGTGACGACCGGCCGCGACCGCCGCTGCGGCTGGTTCGACGCGGTGATCGCCCGCTACGCGACCCGGGTGAACGGTCTGACGGACTTCTTCCTGACCAAGCTCGACGTCCTCACCGGCTGGGAGCAGATCCCGGTCTGCGTCGCCTACGAGATCGACGGCAAGCGCGTGGAGGAGCTGCCGTACTCGCAGACGGACTTCCACCACGCCAAGCCGGTCTACGAGATGCTGCCGGGCTGGTCGGAGGACATCAGCAAGGCGAAGTCCTTCTCCGACCTGCCGAAGAACGCGCAGGCGTACGTCAAGGCCCTGGAGGAGATGTCCGGCGCCCCGATCTCCGCGATCGGCGTGGGTCCGGGCCGGGACGAGACGATCCAGATCAACTCGTTCCTGTAGGCCGTGCCGGACATGCCGATGCCGACGCGGATGCCGATGCGGATGCGGATCGCGAAACCCGCCCGGTGGTGGGTGTGGGGGGCGCTGGCTCTGGTGGTGGCCGTCCTGGCAGGAGGGTTCCTGTTCGTGGACGGCCACCGGGTCGCCGCCGCTCCCCACGCGGACGACCCGAAGTGCGAGAAGGTGATCTCCCGTCTCCCGGACGACGTGCCCGGCGCCTCGCGCGACTGGGCGCTGGGGGACGGGGTCGCCTCCTGGGGCGGGCAGCGGGCGGTCCTGCGCTGCGGTGCCGAGGAGCTGCCGCCGAACGTCAATCTGTGCGTGACGGTCGACGGGGTCGACTGGGTGCTGAACGAGGAGCGGCTGAAGCGGGACGGGGTGAGTGTCCTGCGCACGTACGGGCGTTCCCCGGCGGTGGAGTTCGTCTACTCCGGGCCCCGTGAGGAGGTCGGTGGCATCCTGGCGGCGCTGAGCCCCGCCGTCGACTGGCTCCCCCGGAACCGCAAGTGCATCGGCGTCCAGGACGCCTTGTAAGCCCAGAGCCTCGCCCCCGCCGCCCCTACCCGTCCCATCCCCGGGGGGGCTCCGCCCCCGGACCCCCGCTCCTGAAACTCCCCCAGAGGGGGCACCCCCGGAGGGGCTGACATACCAGCCCGTCCGGCGATTGAGGACGAGGCCGTTCAGGCCGAAGCGGGGGTCTGGGGGCGGCAGCCCCCAGGGGACGATGGGGGTCCCCCCGCTCGAGCGAAGCCGAGAGTGGGGAGGGTAGGGGCGGCGGGGGCGTGTTGCCGTTCGGGCCCCTCCACCGGGCGCCGCCCGGCCCCGCGGTGTGGGATGAGGCCATGGACGAGCGTGACCATGCCGCTTCCTGCCACGGCCCCTACGGCCCCGAGGGTACCGCCGGCGACTGCGGCGACCCCGTCCGCTTCGAGGTCGCCCGCTACCGAAGGCCGCCCCTCCAGGTGTGCCCGGTGCACCTGGGCCCGTCCCTGCTGCTGGCCGAGGCGGTGCTGTGGCCGCCGGGAATCACGCTGATCCGCTGACCGCTGACCGCCGACCGCTGCCCCGCGCTCGCCCGCCGACCCGCTCGCCCGCCGACCCGCCCGAGTAACGACCTTCGCCCGTCGGGCATAGCCTGATGACGTCGGAAGAAGGTGACTGCCATGCGCGTACTGCTCAAGGCGACCCTGGACACGGAGAAGGGCAACGAGGCCATCCGCAGCGGGAAGATGCCGGGGATGATCAAGGAGGTCGTCGGCCGGCTCCAGCCGGAGGCCGCCTACTTCGGTGCCATCGGCGGCCGGCGGACGGCCCTGCTGGTCTTCGACATGAAGGACAGCTCCGAGCTGCCGCCCGCCGGGGAGACGTTCTTCATGGAGATGAACGCCGAGGTCGAGGTCTGCCCGATCATGAACGCCGAGGATCTGGAGCGGGGCCTCTCCCAGCTGGTCAGCTGAAGACGATCATCGACCCCTGCGCCAGGCTCCGCGTCGCGGCCGCGTGCAGCCCCAGCCAGACGTGGCGTTCCCGGGCGAAGGGGCTGGGATCGTGGGGCGCCGCCACCGCGGGCTCCTCCAGCTCGGTCGGGGCCGCCGGGGGCCGCGGCGCGGCCGGGGGGTTGGCCGGGTCGATGCCGATGGCGGGCGCGATGAACTCCAGCTCCCGCAGCAGCGCGTGCGACGATCCCAACGGCCCGCCGCCGGCGAGGAGTTCGTCGTTGGAGAGGGGGTGCGCGAAGTCGACGGGGACGTAGCTGCCGGCGTGGTCGTAGTGCCAGACCAGGTGTGACTGCTGGGCCGTCGTCTCGAACATCTCGAGCAACTGCTCGTAGTCGCCGCCCAGTTCGTCCACCGGTGTCACGGCCAGGCCGCACACCTGGAGCAGGTAGGCGCGACGCAGGAAGTGCAGCGCGTCGTAGTCGAATCCGGCCACCGGGGCGACCTCGCCGGACAGTCCCGGCATGTACTGGTACACCGGCACCGGCGGCAGCCCGGCCTCGGCGAGCACCTTGTCGAATTGCGCGAGTTCCTCGGCGAACGGGTTCTCCGGCGTGTGGCACAACACGTCGACGAGCGGTACCAGCCACAGGTCACAGGCCAAAGGAGGACTCCTCACACAACACGGTGGTCAGGGCAGGGTAGTCGGTGCGGCGTGTGCAGGTCCCATACCCAGGCTCGGCGACCTGACCCCACCCCCGGACGGCCCGTCGAAACCCCGGGCGCCGGCCCGCCGGCTCACGCGTCGGCTCGCCCGCCGGCTCACCCGTCGGCCGCGAGCCGTTCGATCAGGGCCAGGGAGTGGGCGTTGTACGCCTGCACGATCCTCCGGGCACCCTCGGCGTCCCGCCGTGCCAGGGCGTCGACCAGCTCGGTGTGGCCCGACCACAGCACGCCCCGCAGATCGCTGAGCCGGCGCAGGTGCTGGACGGTGCAGACCCAGCTCTGCACCCGCAGCCGGTGCAGGAAGTCGCAGAGGTAGGGATTGCCGAACAGCGTGGCCAGCTCACGCCAGAAGCGCAGGTCGTAGCCGATGAGGACGGTGAGGTCGCCGGCCGTGGCGGCGCGCTGCGCCTCCTCGCCGCGCCGCCGGACTCCCGCCAGGGCGGCACCGGTCCGGGGGTCGTCCGCCCAGGCGTGGCCGGCGGCGAGGGCCCGGAACATCCCGTCGGTGACGAGCCCGCGGGCCTGGACCATGCCGCGGAAGTCGTCGACGGAGTACTCGTGCACCCGGAACCCGCGGTGCTGGTCGGCGTCGAGCAGCCCCTGCGCGGACAGGTCGACCATGGCCTCGCGTACCGGCGTCGCGGACACGCCGTACTGTTCGGCGATCTCCTTGACCGTGAACTCCTGGCCCGGCTGCAACCGCCCGGCCAGCACCTCGTCGCGGAGCGCTTCGGCGATCTGCTGCCGCAGGGTGCTCCGCCTGACGGCACCGGTGCCGGTGGGGCCGGGCATGGTGGGGCGTCTCCCCTCGTCGCGCGCGCTGGCGTACTCGTGCGGTGTACTCGTGCCGTGTACCCGTGCGGTGTACCCATGCGGTGTACCCGTGCGGGTCTTCGAGCACGTCACCTTACGTGGTCCCGGCCCCAGCGGCGTCCGTCCGGCCGGTCAGGTCCGGGCCGTGGGCCCGAGCCGGTCCGCCAGCGCGGCGAGGGCCCGCGCGCCGACCAGGTCGCCCGGCAGCAGCGGCACCTCGTACAGCGGGACGCCGGGGACCCGTTGCCGCAGCCGGTCGAGGTGCTCGTCCTCCTGCCGCCGGCGCCGGGCCAGCAGGTCCCCGGCGTCGGCCGGGGACCGGCGGTTGGCGACCATGGCGGTCACCCCCACCCCGAGGCCGGTGAGCGCGTCGTGGACCTCCAGGGTCTCGGCGACCGGCAGCGGCTCGGCGGTCAGTACCAGGACGAACCCGGTGCGCGCGGGATCGGTCACCGTCTGCCGCAGCCGGGTGAAGCGGTCGCGTCGGTGCAGCAGGATCCGGCGCAGCTCGGCGTCCCGGTCGGCCTCCCGGCCGCCGCCGAGTCCGCGCAGCGCCGCGCCGAACCGCTCCGAGCGGTCGCGGTTGGCCAGCAGGGTCTCGGTCCAGGCGGTGAGCTGTTCGGGCAGCGCGAGCAGGCGCAGCGTGTGCCCGGAGGGCGCGGTGTCGAAGACGACCAGGTCGTAGGCCTCGTCGGCGAGGTCCGCCGCCTCGGCGATGCGCTCCAGCACCGCCGACTCGTGGGTGCCGGGGGCCTGGCGGGCCAGCCGCAGATGACGGGTCGCGGCGGCGTGCATGCGCTCGGGGAGCAGCCGCCGCATGGTGGCGGCGACCGCCTGAAGATGCCGTTCGGCCGTGCGCTCCGGGTCGATCTCCAGCCCGTCGACGTGTCCCCCGCCGTCGGTGCCGGTGAGCCGTACGGGTGTGTCGCCCACCGGGCGGTCCCAGAGGTGGCCGAGGTTGTGGGCCGGATCGGTGGACACCAGCAGGACGCGGGCGCCCGACCGGGCCCGGCCCAGGGCGATCGCGGCGGCGAGGGAGGTCTTGCCGACGCCGCCCTTGCCGCCGACGAAGAGCACCGTGCGCGGGGCGAGGAGGTCTAGCAGCACCCGATGTGCTCCAGGGGTGAGCGGTCCATGCCCATCCGGCGGTGCCATGCGTGGAAGTCCTCGTAGAGAGCGGGCATGAGTTCCATGGTGTAGTACGCCGCCGGGTCGGGCACACCGAGTGCCTCGGCCAGCACGACCAGCGTGAACAGGTCGTCCTCCTCGCGCCGGGCGCGGGCGAGGGTACGCCGGTAGGGACCGGCGTAGAACTCCTCGAGCCCGGCCCGGAACGAGGCCCAGCGGGGTGTCACCTGGCGGGCTCCGACTGGTCGGACAGGGGCGCCAGGTCGGCGTCGGCCGCCTCCGGCGGTTCCTTCGCCGCTCGCCGCATCGCGATCACGGCCTCGAAGGCGACCCACAGCGCGGCGATGATGATGATCACGTCGATGGTCAGCAGGAGCCAGTCCTCGGCGTCGTAGAAGTCGCCGACCTGCACGAGCGCCGCCCAGAACGCCATGACGAACACGACCGCCAGCGGCGCCAGCGCGGGCAGCGGGTTGCGCCGCTTGCGGATCAGCATGACCGCCACGATGGACAGGGTCAGGGAGGCCAGCAGCTGGTTGCTGGTGCCGAAGAGCGGCCAGATGCGCAGGCCGCCCTCGCCGCCGGCGCCCTGGCTGAAGGTGAGCCCCAGGCCGACGGCGAGCACGATGAGGGTGCCGACGCCGTTGCTGATCCTCACCCGCACGACGTCGCCGGCCTCCTGGACGACGAAGCGCAGCAGCCGCACGCCGGTGTCCATGGTCGTGGCGGCGAACAGGATGGCCATGGTGGCCAGGACGGTGGAGCTGAGCGAGGACGGCAGGCCGAGGCCGTCGTGGACGATCGCGCCGCCGCCCTCGACGAACGCCGCGACGCCTCCCTGGTTGAAGGCGGTGTAGACGGCCTCCCAGTCGGCCAGGGTGCGGTAACCGGCGGTGGCCGCGATGATCGCGCCGAGCGCGAGCATGCCCTCGCCGACCGCGCCGAAGTAGCCGACGAAGCGGGCGTCGGTCTCCTTGTCCAGCTGCTTGGAGCTGGTGCCGGAGGAGACCATGCCGTGGAAGCCGGAGATCGCGCCGCAGGCGATCGTGACGAAGAGCAGCGGCAGCAGGTCGGGGGTGCCTGCGGGGACGGCGTCGTTGAAGGCCGGAGCCACCACCGCCGGGGCGCTGACCAGCACCGACACGAACAGGATGCCGAGGCCGACGAAGAGCTGGACGCCGTTGATGTAGTCACGCGGCTGGAGCAGCACCCACACCGGCAGCAGGGACGCGATGCCCGCGTAGACGAAGAGGGCGATGATCCAGAAGGTCGCCGGGGACATGCCCAGGAAGGGGTCGGGCAGCTCTACGGGGACCGCGTCGCCGAGCAGGATCAGGCCGTAGAGCGCCGCGACACCCACCACGGTGACCAGGCCGAGGCTCATCTTCCAGCGGTAGACGGCCTGGCCCACCAGCAGCGCCACCAGGACCGCGCCCCAGGCGGGGATCACCGCCGAGGGGGTGCTGATCAGCAGGTTCTTGATGACCACGGCGAACGCCGCGATCACCATCAGCAGCAGCAGGAAGATCACGACCAGGAAGAGGTTCGAGCCCCGGGCGCCGATGTAGCGGCTCGACAGCGCGCCCATGGAGCGGCCCTTGTTGCGCGCGGAGGCCCACAGGGCGCCCAGGTCGTGCATGCCCGCGAAGAAGACGGTGCCGAGCGTGACCCACAGGAAGGCGGGCAGCCAGCCCCAGATGACGGCGACCGCGGGACCGACGATGGGCGCGGCGCCGGCCACCGAGGTGAAGTGGTGGCCCCAGAGCACGAACTTGTTGGTGGGGACGTAGTCCACGCCGTCCTGGAGTTCGTGGGCCGGGGTCCGGAACGCCGGGTCCAGCCGGTAGACCCGTCGGCCGAGGAATTTGGCGTACAGGAGATAGCCGGCCGCGAATATCGCGAGCCCGATCACGAGGAGTGGCAGTGCGTTCATGTGGCAGATGTCCCTTGCGTGCAGAGGTGGAGCCGCTGCCCAGGGGGCGTCCTGGGTGAATGATCACTGCTAGTTGAAAGCGGAATTGGTTTTTACGGCCGGGACAGGCTATAAGCGCCCTCACGTTCCGAGGAACGTGTGCGGCATAACGATCCGCAAACTCCCCGCCTCCGCCGTCACTCCGTGTACGCGTCGGCCGTGGACAGCGCCGCGTCGAGTGCCGCCAGCCCCTCCTTCAGCTCCGCCTCGCTGACGTTGCAGGGCGGCACGACATGGGTGCGGTTCATGTTCACGAACGGCCACAGGCCGTGGGCCTTCGCGGCGGCGGTGAACGCGGCCATCGGGGCGTTGGCCCCGCCGGTCGCGTTGTACGGCACCAGCGGCTCGCGCGTCTCGCGGTCGCGCACCAGCTCCAGCGCCCAGAACATGCCGGTGCCGCGCACCTCGCCGACGCTCGGGTGCCGCTCGGCCAGCTCGCGCAGCGCGGGTCCGACGACGTCCCGGCCCAGCCGGGCGGCGTTGTCCACCACGCCCTCCTCGGCCATGGCCTCGATCGTGGCCACGGCGGCGGCGCAGGCCAGCGGGTGCCCGGAGTAGGTCAGGCCGCCGGGGTAGGGCCGCTCGGCGAACGTCTCGGCGATCTTCTGGGAGATCGCGACACCGCCCAGCGGCACATAGCCGGAGTTCACCCCCTTGGCGAAGGTCATCAGGTCCGGCACGACGCCGAACAGGTCGGCCGCGAACCACTCACCGGTCCGGCCGAACCCGGCCATGACCTCGTCCAGCACGAAGACGATCCCGTGCTCGTCGCACAGTTCGCGCACCCCGGCCAGATAGCCGGGCGGCGGCACCATGATCCCCGCCGTGCCGGGGATGGTCTCCAGGACGATCGCGGCGATGGTGCCGGGCCCCTCGAAGGCGATCGTGGTCTCCAGGTGCTCCAGCGCCCGCGCGCACTCCTGCTCCTCGGTCTCGGCGTAGAAGCGGGAGCGGTAGAGGAAGGGCGCCCAGAAGTGCACGACCCCGGCCGTGCCGGTGTCGGAGGCCCACCGGCGGGGATCGCCGGTGACGTTGATCGCCTGCTGGGTGCCGCCGTGGTACGAGCGGTACGCCGACAGCACCTTCGGGCGTCCGGTGTGCAGCCGGGCCATGCGGACGGCGTGCTCCACGGCGTCCGCGCCGCCGTTGGTGAAGAAGATCTTGTCGAGGTCGCCGGGGGTGCGCTCGGCGATCAGCCGGGCGGCCTCCGAGCGGGCCTCGACGGCGAAGGCGGGCGCGAAGGTCGTCATCCGCGCCGCCTGCTCCTGGACGGCGGCGACGACCTTGGGGTGCTGGTAGCCGATGTTGGTGTAGACGAGGCCGCTGGTGAAGTCGAGGTACCGGTTGCCGTCGTAGTCCCAGAAGTACGACCCCTCGGCGCCGGCGACGGCGAGCGGGTCGATGAGCGCCTGTGCGGACCAGGAGTGGAAGACGTGCGCGCGGTCGGCGGCCTTGACGGCGGCGCCGGTCCGGGGGTCGGGCTGGGGGAGCTGAGGGGTCATGCGGCCGAGCGTAGATGTCCGCGATGCGGAAGCGGTATCGGCGTCCTGTCTGTGGACAGGCGCTTTCCGCGACAGGGTGTCGACGGCCCTCTCCACGACTGACTGACCCTGATTGACAGTAAGTTGTCGAAGTGACAGTCTGCTGTCATCAGCCCTCCGGGGTTCGCGTCCGGGTCCGAGGAGGAACCATGAACGGCACCACCGGCACCCACGCCCACGACCGCAAGCCCGTCCACCTCGCCGTCTACGACACGATGGCCGACTGGGAGACCGGGCACGCCACCGCGCACCTCGCCCGCGCCGGGTTCCCGGTCCGCACCGTCGGCCCGGACACCGCGCCCGTCACGAGCATCGGCGGCCTGCGCGTCCAGCCCGACCTGGCCCTGGCCGGCCTGCGGCCCCAGGACAGCTCCCTGCTGATCCTCCCGGGCGCCGACCTCTGGGACACCTCGGACGACCTCGCCCCCTTCGCCCGCACGGCCCGCGCCTTCCTGGACGCCGGTGTGCCCGTCGCCGCGATCTGCGGTGCCACGGCCGGGCTGGCCAGGGAGGGCCTGCTCGACGACCGCGCCCACACCAGCGCCGTCTCCTTCTACCTCGCGGCGACCGGTTACGCGGGCGGCGGCCACTACCGGGAGGCCGACGCGGTCACCGACGGCGGTCTGATCACGGCCGGCCCCACCGAGCCCGTCGCCTTCGCCCGCGAGATCCTCAGGCTGCTCGGGGTGTACGAGGGGGAGGTCCTCGACGCCTGGTACCGGCTGTTCCACGACTCCGACGCGGCGGCCTACGAGGTGCTCCAGCGGGCGGGGGCGGCGTGAGCCGGGAGCGCCAGGAGCTGCTCAGCCGGAGCGCGCTCGGCGTCTTCCGGCTCAACGGCCAGTTCCTCGCGGTCGCCGAGGAGCTGGCCCGGCCCGCCGGGCTCACCGCCGCCTGGTGGCAGGTGCTCGGCGCGGTGCTGGGCGAGCCGCTGCCCGTGGCCGGCGTCGCCCGCGCCATGGGCATCACCCGGCAGAGCGTGCAGCGCATCGCCGACCTGCTGGTGGACCGGGGTCTCGCCGAGTACCGCCCCAACCCGGCGCACCGCCGCGCCAAGCTGCTGGCGCCGACCGAGGAGGGCCGGGCGGCCGTGGCCCGGATCGACCCGGGCCACGCGGCCTTCGCCGACCGCCTGGCCGAGGAGTACGGCTCGCAGGCGGAGCTGGCGGAGGCGGTACGGGCCCTGGAGCGCCTGTCGGAGGTGCTGGCCCGGATCGGCCCGCCCGCCGCCGGCCGGCCCTAGCGGCGCGTGAGGCGGGTGAACGTGACGCCGTTGGGGAAGGCGGTGCGCTCGGCGACGTCGAACGCGGTCGGGTCGAAGGCGCCGTCGAAGGCGGGGATGCCGGCGCCCGCCACCACGGGGTAGTTCTTGATCAGCAGTTCGTCGATCTCGGGCAGCACGGCGCCCGCGAGCCTGCCGCCGCCGCAGAGCCAGACGTCCAGGCCGCCGCCCTCCTCGGCCTTGAGCGCGCGGACGAGGCCCACCGGGTCGCCCGGAACGACGGTGACGGCCGGGTCGACGTCCGGTTTCAGGGTGCTGGAGACCACGTACTGGCGCAGGTGCCCGTACGGGCTGGTGATCCCGATGTCGTAGGCCGGGCGGTAGGCGCCCAGGCCCATGACGACGGTGTCGAAGCGCCGGTGGGGCGCGTCCGCGAGGCCCAGGGCCGCGCGGTGGGCGGTCGGGAGGGTCTCCGGGTGCAGAGCGTTCATCCAGGACGAGTAGGCGGCGGCCTGCCGCTCGTCGCCCTGCGGGAAGAAGTCGTACTCGCCGTCCGGCCCGGCGATGCGCCCGTCGAGCGTGACGGCGACGTAGTAGACGAGCTTTCGCATAACGGGACCCCCAGTGCGTAGTACTCTGCTTGAAGTGGTTCGACCGTAGTACTACACATGGAGTGGTGTCAATGGTGAGGCGGAACGACCAGCGGCGCGCGGCGCTCGTCGACGCGGCGATCGAGGTGCTGGCCGGCCAGGGCGCCCGCGGCCTGACCTTCCGGGCGGTGGACGCGGCGGCCGGCGTCCCCACCGGCACGGCGTCCAACTACTTCGCCAACCGCGACGACCTGCTCACCCAGGCCGGCGCCCGGGTCTACGAGCGGTTGCAGCCGGACGAGGCCACCCTCGCCCGCCAGCGCGCGGCCGGCCGCGACCGGGAGGCCTACGTCGAGCTGATGCGCGAACTCGTCGGCCGCATCGCCGCCTTCCGCACCGGCTACCTGGCCTTCCTCGAACTGCGTCTGGAGGCCACCCGGCGCCCCGCCCTGCGCACGCTCCTCACCGAGCGCGTCCGCGCCGACGTCGACGCCAACGTCGCCTACCACGAGGCCTCCGGCCTGCCCGGCGACGCGATGGCCGTCAAGCTGCTGATCCTGACCTTGAACTGGCTGATCGTCGAGCAGCTCACCCTGCCGGACCTCTTCTCCGAGGCGGAGCGGGACGAGCTGGTGAGGGCCGCGGTCGAGCGCATCGTCACCGAGCCGTAACGACTGGGCGAGGGCGGCCCGGAACGTCTCCCGGACCTCACGGACCGGTCGTTAGACTCGATGATCTGTCGCACACGCTCGGGGGGAGGCGGCGCAACGATGCAGAAGCTCGGGGCGGGGGATCCGCAGAGAATCGGTGCCTACCGGCTGCTGGCGCGGCTCGGCGCCGGCGGCATGGGCCAGGTGTATCTGGCCCGCTCCGACCGCGGGCGCACCGTCGCCGTCAAGCTGGTGCGCGAGGAGCTGGCCGCGCAGGACGAGTTCCGGGAGCGCTTCCGGCAGGAGGTGCAGGCCGCGCGGCGGGTCGGCGGCGACTGGACCGCCCCCGTGCTGGACGCGGACACCGAGGCCGCCGTGCCGTGGCTCGCCACCGGCTATGTCGCCGGGCCCAGCCTCCAGCAGGTCGTCGGCCACGACCACGGCGCGCTGCCCGAGCGCTCGGTCCGGACCCTGGCCGCCGGGCTGGCGTACGCGCTGAAGGACATCCACGCCGCCGGGATGGTCCACCGCGACCTCAAGCCGTCCAACGTGCTGGTCACCATCGACGGGCCGCGCGTCATCGACTTCGGCATCGCGCGGGCCCTTCAGACGATGACCGACGGCGGGCTCACCCGGACCGGCGCGCTCGTCGGCTCGCCCGGCTTCATGGCGCCCGAGCAGGTGCGCGGCGACCGCATCACGCCGGCCTGCGACGTCTTCTGCCTCGGTTCCGTCCTCGCCTACGCCGCCACCGGCAACCTCCCCTTCGGCACCGCCAACAGCGGGGTGCACGCCCTGATGTTCCGGATCGCCCAGGAGGAGCCCGATCTGGAGGGGGTGCCCGAGGGCATAGCCGACCTCGTCCGGGACTGCCTGAAGAAGGACCCCGCCGCCCGCCCCGCGCTCGACGCGATCCTGCGGCGCACCGGCGCCGAGGACACCGTCGCCGACGGCCGCTCCCGTGACCCGTGGCTGCCGAGCGCGCTGGTGGCCCAGCTCGGCCGGCACGCGGTACGGCTGCTGGACTCCGAGGACCCGGAGGCACCGGAGGCTCCGGAGGCCCCGGCTCAGGGGCCCGGCTCGGGCCCCGCCGCCGCGTCGCCCGGCACACCGGCCGCCTCCGGCCCCGCCGCTTCCGGTCCCGCCGCCGCGGCAGCCGCCCCCGCCGCGTCCGTCCCCGCCGCCTCGGGGGCCTCCGCCCCCTCCCCCGCCTCCGCCTCCGACGCCGCCCCGCCCGAGCACGCCCGCGCCGCCGACCCCGGCCCGAACGGGAACGGCGACCGCGCCGGGGCACCGGCCCCCTCCGGCGCGCCCGGGGACCCGGCGGGCCCCGGCGGCCCGCCCCCGCCGGGCCGCCCCGGCGAGGGCGCGCCGCTGAACCACCTGCCGACCCTGGTCGCCGGCCAGAACCCGCCCTCGCCCCCGGCCGCCGGCCACCCGGCACCGGCGTACGGCCACCCGCACCCGCCCTCCGCCTACGGCTACCCGCAGCACCCGGGCGCCGCGGGCGCCCCGCCCCACGGCCCGTACGGCGCCCTCGGCGCGACCCCGCCCTACGGCCCGCCCGCCGGTCACACCCCGCCCTACGGCCCGCCGCCGGAGCCGTCCGGCCGGGGCCGCTCCACCGCGCTGCTGCTGGTGGTCGCCCTCGTCGTCGCGCTCGCCGCCGGCGGCTCGGTCTACGCCCTGATGAGCGGCGCCGGCGACAACCAGGCGGGCGACGGCCCCTCGCCGGCCCCGACGGCCACCGTCACCACCGGCCAGGCCCCGCCGAACGGCCCCGGAGCCGACGGCACCGCCCCGGCCCCGACGACCTCGGCCGCCCAGCCGACCACTCCGCAGGCCGAGGACGGCACCATCCCGTCGGGATACCTGGGCACCTGGACCACGACCATCGACAACGCCTCCGGCGTGCACCCGCGGCGGCTGACCATCCAGCAGGGCGAGGTCGGCGACACCGTCCTCTCCCTCGTCGCCGACGGACCGGCCGGCAGCGGCAGTTACCACTGCGTGTTCGAGGCCGACCTGTCCGCCGACCCCGGCGACGACGGCCCGCTGCGCGTCGGCCCGTCCCGGGTGACGGTCGGTCAGCCGCGCTCCTCCTGCACGCCGGGCGACCCCTCCACCGTCACCCTGCTGCCCGACGGCAGCCTGCGGCGCGTACACAGCGACGGGAAGACCCTGACCTACACCCGCGAGTGAGACACCGGCCGCCGCGCCGCGGGCCGGGGAACCGGCCTGCGAACGAACCGAGGCCCCGGTCCGTCACCTGGGCTCCCCGGCACTCACTCGGCCCGCGGCCGTCAGCTCGGCTGCGCGGCCTGTCACCTCGGCTCCCCGGCCCGTCACCTCGGCTCCGGCGGTCGCTGCCGGGGCATGTTCGGCCGCGCACCCCCCACCCCGGGCTGCGCCCCGAACCGCCCCTGCACCACCGAGCCCTCCGCGGCCCGGCCCCCGCCGGCACCCGCCGACTGGATCACCATGGGCGCCGGCCCGGTCCGGAACTCGACCATCCAGTCCGCCGTCTCGGCGCGCACCAGCTCCGTCACGTCCTCCGAGAACCGCCGCAGCACCAGCAGACACCGCTCCGCCGCCTCCCCGGCCGTCCCCTCCGCCGGACCCAGCACCTCCCGCACGCTCTCCGACGCCCAGTCGAACTGCAACGCCTGCAACCGCCGCTGCACCGCCTGCGCCGTGGCCACGTCCCGCATCCATCCCGAGGTCACCCCGAAGTACCGGTCCGCGGCCACGCACGCCACCGCCAGCAGCAGCGCCAGATACCCCCAGGCCGCGACCCCGTCCACCGCCCCCGCCATGTCCAGCAGCGGCAGCGCCGCACCGGCGACCGCCCCCGCCGCGGCCCCGCCGCGCAGCAACCGGGCACCGCGCCGCTTCCACACCCGGTCGGCGAGATACCAGGCCGCCGTGTCCAGCGCACCCCGCTCCACCCACCGGTACAGCTCGTCCAGCCGCTCAGCGGGCAGCCCCCAGTCCCCGAGCGGAAACGCCCGCCCGGTCAGGTCGCCCGGCCGCGCCCCGGCCGCCCCCTCGCCGCCCCGCCCGTCCTGCGGCGGTCCCTCGGGCTGCATCTCCGGCTGACCCACCCGGCACTCCCAACTGATCCCCAACTGATCCACGTATCACGGTGCGTGACGATTCCGTGCCACGGCGTGTCACACCTGGGGCTGACGCGCCGGACCCTTCCTACCGCCGGGTGGGTGGCGCAGGCCCGGGTTTCGCCGCTTTTCCGCCCGGAAGGGGGCGTTGATCAGGTATAGGGCTCGGACCGGTCTCACTCGAAAGAGTGCTGGGGCGAGGGCCGCCCGGACCACGTAGGCTCGTGCCGAACGGAAAAACCGCAGCGAAGCGCGACGAAGCCGCGACGGCGATAGGAGCTGAACGTGATCCCCGGTGGTGGCCAGCCCAACATGCAGCAGCTGCTTCAGCAGGCCCAGAAGATGCAGCAGGACCTGGCGAAGGCCCAGGAGGAACTGGCGCAGACGGAGGTCGACGGGCAGGCGGGCGGCGGTCTGGTGAAGGCCACCGTCACCGGCTCCGGCGAGCTGCGCGGCCTGAAGATCGACCCCAAGGCGGTGGACCCGGAGGACACCGAGACCCTCGCCGACCTGGTCGTCGCCGCCGTCCAGGCGGCCAACGAGAACGCGCAGGCCCTCCAGCAGCAGAAGCTGGGGCCGCTCGCCCAGGGCCTGGGCGGCGGCAGCGGCATCCCCGGGCTGCCTTTCTGAGCCGGCCCGCGTTTGTCGGCCGGCCCGCCTTTCTCGGCGGGCGCCGGGCATCTACCGTACGGAGTGAAGGAACCCCAGGAAGGACGGCAGTCCGTTGTACGAAGGCGTGGTCCAGGACCTCATCGACGAGCTGGGGCGGCTGCCCGGCGTCGGTCCCAAGAGCGCGCAGCGGATCGCCTTCCACATCCTCCAGGCGGAGCCGGCCGACGTACGGCGCCTCGCCCACGCCCTCATGGAAGTGAAGGCGAAGGTCCGCTTCTGCGCGACCTGTGGCAACGTCGCGCAGGAGGAGCAGTGCGGCATCTGCCGCGACACCCGCCGCGACCCGGCCGTCCTCTGCGTCGTGGAGGAACCGAAGGACGTCGTCGCCATCGAGCGCACGCGTGAGTTCCGCGGCCGGTACCACGTGCTCGGCGGCGCCATCAGCCCGATCGACGGTGTCGGCCCCGACGACCTGCGTATACGAGAACTTCTCGCGCGGTTGGCCGACGGGACGGTCACGGAACTGATCCTTGCCACGGACCCGAATCTGGAGGGCGAGGCCACGGCGACGTACCTCGCCCGCATGATCAAGCCCATGGGCCTCAAGGTCACCCGCCTGGCCAGCGGCCTCCCGGTGGGTGGTGACCTGGAATACGCGGACGAGGTGACCCTCGGCCGCGCCTTCGAGGGGAGACGACTCCTAGATGTCTGACGCCACGCTGCACGCGACCCACCAGAACCCGGACGACTTCGCCGTCCAGATCGCCGACCAGATCGAGAGTTTCCTGGTGGCCGTCACGGAGGTCGCGAAGGGCGACGAGCCGGACTCGGCGATCCCCTTCCTCCTCCTGGAGGTCTCCCAGCTCATGCTGGCCGGCGGCCGTCTCGGCGCCCACGAGGACATCGTCCCGGACGAGCGCTACGAGCCCGACCCGGGCCCCGAGCAGGACGTGGACGAACTCCGCGAGAACCTCGCCCGTCTGCTCGAACCCGTCGACGTCTACTCCGAGGTCTTCGACCCCTACGAGCCCCGCAAGGCGCCCGTGCCGGCCCGAATCTCCGACGACCTCACCGACGTCATCACCGACCTCCGCCACGGCATGGTCCACTACAAGGCGGGCCGCACCACCGAGGCCCTGTGGTGGTGGCAGTTCTCCTACTTCTCCAACTGGGGCTCCACGGCGTCCGCGACCCTGCGCGCGCTCCAGTCGGTCGTCGCCCACGTCCGGCTGAACCAGCCCCTGGCCGCGCTGGACGGCCTCGACACCGACCAGGACCTCGGCGACGAGGCCCTGGAGGCGGAGGCCGGCCGGGTGATGGTGGAGGAGATCGCGGGCCCGCTGGGCCTCCGGCCGGTGAAGTGAGGCGGTCCGGTTCGGGTGGCAACTCCCGCTGCCCGACTGACACATGTCGTACCCCGGCGTCATGATGTGACGCATGAGTGGTGTGTTCGACCGGCGTCCCGGCGTGGCCGCCCCGGGGGACGGCGCGGTCGCCGCCGGCCGCGACATCGGCACGGCGGTCACCGGACCGAACGGCGTCGGCACCCAGCACTTCGGGGACGTGACGGTCCTGCTGCCTCCCGCGTTCGGCGCCGTCCCCCCGGCCGCGTCCGTCGACGCGCCGCCCGGGCTGACCAACCTCCCCGAGCGGCCGGGCCTGTTCGTCGGCCGCGCACGGGAACTGGCGCTGCTGCGCGCTGGGCTGGAGGGCGCGCACGTCCTGCACGGTCTCGGCGGCGTCGGCAAGTCCACGCTGGCCGCTCACTGGGCGGCGGAGCACGCCGCCCACACGCCGGTGTGGTGGGTCCACGCCGACAACCGGGCTTCCGTGGACGCCGGGCTGTGCGCGCTGGCCACCGCCGTGGCGCCCGGCCTGGCCGGGTTCGTACAGGAGAGCCAGCTCCGGGACTGGGCGCTCCAGTGGCTGGCCTCCCACCAGGGCTGGCTGATCGTCCTCGACAACGTCTATGACCCGGGTGATGTGAAGCCGCTCCTGGCGGCGGTGCCGCGGGGCCGGTTCCTGATCACCAGCCGGCGCTCGACGGGATGGCACGGTGTCGCGGAGACGGTCTCCCTGGGGGTGCTCGCCCCTGACGAGGCGGTCGACCTGTTCACCCGGATCGCCCCCGAGGCGGGGGAGCGCGTGTCAGGCCTCTGCGCCGAGCTCGGCTGCCTGCCGCTGGCGGTGGAGCAGGCGGCGGCGTACTGCTCGGAGACGGGCACCACGGCCGACGACTACCTGACGCTGCTGGCCGCCTACCCGGCGGACATGTACACGGCCGCCATGGAGGGCGGCGACCTGGAGCGGACGGTGGCCCGGGTCTGGCGCGTGACACTGGACCGCCTGGCCGACGACCCGCTGGCGGTGACCATCCTGCTGACCGTCGCCTGGTACGCGCCGGACGGCATCCCGCGCTCGCTCCTGGACGGGCTCGGCACTCCGCCCGCCGTGCGCCGGGCCATCGGCCGGCTGGCGGCGCACAGCATGGTGACCCTGCACGGCACCTCGGCGATCTCCCTGCACCGCCTGGTGCAGGCGGTCTCCCGGACCCCCGACCCCGACGACCCGCACCGCCGGGCCGACGCCGTCGAGGCGGCGCGCGACCTCGCCGCCGAGTGCCTGGTGGAGGCGGTGCCCGCCGATGCCGAGGACCCCGGCACCTGGTCGGCGTGGCGGCGCCTGCTGCCCCATGTCGAGGCGCTGGCGGGCCACACCGATCCGGCGGCGGACACCGTGAGCCTGGCGAGGGTGTTCGGCCGCGCGGGCGAGTTCGCGGCGGGACAGGGCCTGCGCGGCCGGGCCAGGCAGCTGGTCGAACGGAGCGAGTCGGGGATCGTGCGCCACCTGGGCCCCGAGCACCCGCTCGCCCTGGTGGCCCGCAACCGGGTGATCGCCATGGAGCCGCTGCCGGAGGCACAGGCACGCGAGCACATCGCCCGCTGCGAACGGGTGCTCGGTCCACGCCACCCCGAGACGATCACCGCATGGTTCGAGTCGGCCGCCTCTCACATGAAGGCGGGCGATCTCGACGGCGTCGAGCGGGTCGTCGAGCGCGTCGTGAAGATGCGCCACCGGGTGCTGGGGGCGGGGCACGCCCACACGCTGCGGGCCCGGTGGACGCTGCTCCTGGCGAGGAGCATGTTGGCGGGCCTCGACGGTCTCACGCGGGAGATCGAGCTGCTCCTGGACGACTGCGTCCGGGCGCTGGGCGAGCGGCACCCGCTGACGCTGGACGTCCGCTTGATGTGGCAGTCACGGAACAAGATCGGAACCGACCTCATCAAGCCGCTGTACTCGGCCGCGCGGGCGAGCGGGGAGGAACGGGAGGACATTCTCAGGGAGGCCCTCGAGCAGACGAGGCAGAAGGTCGACCCCGAGGCGATGCGGGAATGGGCCCGGGAGGCGCTGCCCGAGGCGGAGCGGCACGTCGCCGACTGCGAGGAGGCGCTCGGCCGGGAGCACAGCGACACCGTCTGGGCGAGGTTGAACCTGGTGCAGGCCTACCTCGTGGTCGAGGACTTCGACAACGCGCTGCGCCATGCCCGGCAGGCCGCGGAGGACGCCGAGCAGCAACGCCGCAGCGGAGCGGACGCGGCACCCAGCGTCATGGCGCACCTGATGATGGTGTTCACGTCCGCGGTGGCGCGGGACGAGTCCGCCGTCACCGACGCGATCGGATGGTTCCGCAGCGCCTCGGAGCAGTTCGGTGACGACTCCGGTGGACCGCTCGGGCCGGAGGTCATCGATCAGATGGAACAGCTCATGGCCGCGCTCATGAACCGTGAGGGCGCCGAAGAAGGGACGTCATGACCAGGAAGCCCCTGCTGTGGACCGGAGCCGGCCTGTGCGGAGCCGGAGCGGTCACGCTCGTCGTGGTCGCCGCGACCGACCTCGGCCGGGCTGACCAGGCAGCCAGTGTGACCGGCGCGGTGGCCGGGCTGCTGGGCCTCGCCCTCGCGCTGTTCGCCCAGTTCGGCGGGGCGTCCCGCACCCCGGCCCCGTCCGGGACCACCGCGTCCGGCGACGGGGCGATCGCCGCGGGCGGCAACATCGGCACGGCGTCGACGGGCGGCACGACCCCGCCTGCCGCCGCCCCCGCGCCGCCGTCCTCCTCGCAGGCGCCCCCGTCCGGCGGGGTGAGCGCGTCCGGCAGGGGCTCCATCGCGGCGGGCGGCGACATCGGCTCGGCCTCCACGGGCACCTGAGGCGCACCGGCGCCTAACGCCCGCCCACGGCGGCGAACAGCGCCTCCGTGTCGACGTAGGGCGCGGAGGGCGTGGGCGCGCTGTACCAGCGCAGCGGCCGGGTGTTCCCGCCGAGTGCCGGTACGCCGGCCAGAGCGGGGTACGGAAAGCGCCCCGCAGGTGACGAAGACCCGCACGCGGACCCGGACTTCGCACATCTGCTCCCGCGGGACGCCGAGATCGCCGTCTTCATCATGGCGCTCATGGAACGCTGCATGCAGGCGCGCCCAGATCTTCGGCTGCACCCCGAGCGCGGGCTGAAGACCGAGGCTTCCCGCAAAGGGCGAGACCGCGCCGATGCCGTGCTGGTTCCCAAGGGCGGGCTCAGAGGGCACGGTGAAGGGTCGGAGGCGGGCACGGCCCTGATGGCTGTGGAGTTCACCTCATAACATCCCCGTCCATCTCCTGATCGATCGGGACGACTGCTCGGTCGTCGTGTTCAACCAGTCGGAGGGCGGGCGCTACCCGCACCAGGAGAAGCTGCCCTTCGGCGCCCCCGTCCAGCTCCCCGACCCGGTCGGCATCACCCTCGACACCGACCCCCTGAAGGATCTGGCGGACTGATCGCAACCCCTGCTTGTGAAGATGTGATGCAGGGCACTTTTCCGAGTGGACCGCGTCTGTCTGGGCATGAGCCTGCTCGGACGGGCGCCGGGTCTCACCATGCGATATCGCAGGGGGGAAATTCGGACGCTCGATAGACTGAGCCGACCGCAGTACATCTACGTACGTGCGGAAAGAGACGGAATGAGCGAGGAGCGCACGTGGGCCTTGTCGTGCAGAAGTACGGAGGCTCCTCCGTAGCCGATGCCGAAGGCATCAAGCGCGTCGCCAAGCGGATCGTGGAAGCGAAGCAGAAGGGCAACCAGGTGGTTGCCGTCGTTTCCGCGATGGGCGACACGACGGACGAGCTGATCGATCTCGCCGAGCAGGTTTCCCCGATGCCTGCCGGACGTGAGCTCGACATGCTGCTGACCGCCGGTGAGCGGATCTCCATGGCCCTGCTGGCCATGGCGATCAAGAACCTGGGCCACGAGGCCCAGTCGTTCACCGGCAGCCAGGCGGGTGTCATCACCGACTCGGTCCACAACAAAGCCCGGATCATCGACGTCACGCCGGGGCGCATCCGCACCTCGGTGGACGAGGGCAACATCGCCATCGTGGCCGGCTTCCAGGGCGTCAGCCAGGACAGCAAGGACATCACCACGCTGGGCCGCGGCGGCTCCGACACCACGGCCGTCGCCCTCGCCGCCGCGCTCGACGCGGACGTCTGCGAGATCTACACGGACGTCGACGGCGTGTTCACCGCCGACCCGCGTGTGGTGAAGAAGGCCAGGAAGATCGACTGGATCTCGTTCGAGGACATGCTCGAACTGGCCGCCTCCGGCTCCAAGGTGCTGCTCCACCGCTGTGTGGAGTACGCCCGCCGGTACAACATCCCGATCCACGTCCGGTCCAGCTTCAGCGGACTTCAGGGCACGTGGGTCAGCAGCGAGCCGATCAACCAAGGGGACAAGCAGGTGGAGCAGGCGCTCATCTCCGGTGTCGCGCACGACACCTCCGAGGCCAAGGTCACGGTCGTCGGTGTGCCGGACAAGCCGGGCGAGGCGGCGGCGATCTTCCGCGCCATCGCCGACGCCGAGATCAACATCGACATGGTCGTGCAGAACGTGTCCGCCGCCTCCACCGGTCTGACGGACATCTCCTTCACGCTGCCGAAGACCGAGGGCCGCAAGGCCATCGACGCCCTGGAGAAGGCGAAGACCGCCATCGGCTTCGACTCCCTGCGCTACGACGACCAGATCGGCAAGATCTCCCTGGTCGGCGCCGGTATGAAGACCAACCCGGGCGTCACGGCCGACTTCTTCACCGCGCTGTCCGACGCAGGGGTGAACATCGAGCTGATCTCGACCTCCGAGATCCGCATCTCGGTCGTCACCCGCAAGGACGACGTCAACGAGGCCGTGCGCGCCGTGCACACCGCCTTCGGCCTGGACTCCGACAGCGACGAGGCCGTCGTCTACGGAGGCACCGGCCGCTGATGGCCGAAACCGTACGGTCCCGGATCACGGGACGGACCGGGCGGCCGACGCTCGCGGTCGTGGGAGCGACCGGAGCCGTCGGCTCGGTCATGCTCCAGATCCTGTCCCAGCACGCGGACATCTGGGGCGAGATCCGTCTGATCGCCTCGCCGCGCTCGGCCGGCCGCAAGCTGGCCGTGCGCGGCGAGGAGGTCGAGGTGGTCGCGCTCGCCGAGGAGGCCTTCGACGGCGTCGACATCGCCATGTTCGACGTCCCCGACGAGGTATCCGCCCGGTGGGCGCCGATCGCCGCCGCCAAGGGCGTGGTGGTGGTCGACAACTCCGGCGCGTTCCGGATGGACCCGGACGTGCCGCTCGTCGTGCCCGAGGTCAACCCGCACGCGGTGCGGATGCGCCCGCGCGGGATCGTCGCCAACCCCAACTGCACGACGCTGTCCATGATCGTCGCCCTGGGTGCGCTGCACGCCGAGTTCGGCCTGCGCGAGCTGGTCGTCTCCTCGTACCAGGCGGTGAGCGGGGCCGGGCGCGCCGGCGTGGACACGCTGCGCCGCCAGCTGTCCCTGGTGGCCGGTACGGAGCTGGGCACCAACCCCGGTGACCTGCGGCGGGCCGTCGGCGACGACACCGGGCCGTTCCCGGAGCCGGTCGCGCTGAACGTCGTACCGTGGGCCGGGTCGCTGCGCGAGGACGGCTGGTCGTCGGAGGAGATGAAGGTGCGGGACGAGTCCCGCAAGATCCTCGGGCTGCCGCAGCTCCCGGTGGCCGTGACGTGCGTGCGGGTGCCCGTGGTGACCACGCACTCCCTGACCGTGCACGCCCGCTTCGAGGACGAGGTCACCGTCGACCGGGCCCGGGAGATCCTGGCCACGGCGCCCGGTGTCGTCCTCTTCGACGACCCGGCAGCGGGAGAGTTCCCGACGCCCGCGGACGCCGTCGGCACCGACCCGACCTGGGTGGGCCGGGTGCGCCGGGCGCTGGACGACCCCACGGCGCTCGAACTCTTCGTGTGCGGCGACAACCTCCGCAAGGGCGCCGCGCTGAACACCGCGCAGATCGCGGAGCTGGTGGCGGCGGAGCAGGCCTGAGCCGCGCGCGGCTCAGGCCGGGCCGCGTGAATTCCGGTGCCCGCGTTGATTGAGCTTTGTAGGATCCGTGTGAGTCCTGTGATCCAAACGTAGGTCCGGACCACTTGATCAGGTCCCTTGCGGCATCAGAGGATTTCCCTTCCGCCCTCCGCAACCAAGCGGCGGGCGCGAGCGTCTTTGCCGTCACCCGTCCGGGGCGTTGGGGACGCCGGAGACCGGGCGTGGGGACGCCGAAGGCCCGGACGTGGGGACGTCCGGGCGATTGGATTTAGGGGATGAGCGGGACGCATGAGGGCATTTGGTGCACCGTCAGTTGTGCTGCCTGACGCGAGAGCGAACGTGACGTCCGGCACGTACAACCCTCACGGGGGCATGCGTGTCCAACTGGCGTGGCAGAGGTACTCGAATTCACCGCGGCACCCCGCGGCACGGCCGCCCTTCGGCCGCCCCGCCGGGCCGTCCGTCCTCGCAAGGCCGGCACGGCCGGTGGCATGCCGGTGATCGCGCCCATGTCCGCAGCTCAGCCCGCCCGCATCCCGAACCAGCGTGACGGCGCCGAAGAGGCCGCGGCGGGTACCACCGTCGACCACCTCACCGAGACCTACCGCACCCACTACCGGTCGCTGCTCGGTCTCGCCGCCCTCCTGCTCGACGACACCGCGTCCTGCGAGGACGTCGTGCAGGAGGCCTTCATCCGCGTCCACTCCGCGCGCAAACGCGTCCGGGACCCGGAGAAGACACTGGCGTACCTGCGCCAGACCGTCGTCAACCTGTCGCGTTCGGCCCTGCGCCGCCGCATCCTCGGCCTCAAGCTGCTGTCCAAGCCCATGCCCGACATGGCGAGCGCGGAGGAGGGCGCGTACGACCAGCTGGAGCGCGACTCCCTGATCAAGGCCATGAAGGGGCTTCAGCGCCGGCAGCGCGAGGTGCTGGTCCTGCGGTACTTCGCGGACATGACCGAGGCGCAGGTGGCCGAGACGCTCGGCATATCGCTCGGCTCGGTCAAGGCGTACGGTTCCCGTGGCATCGCGGCGCTCAGGGTCGCCATGGAGGCGCCGGCATGAGCGACGGCAGCGACGGGGCGCGGCGCGACGGCGCCGCCGCCGACGACCGACACCACGCCCCCGAGAACGACTCGCACGCTGGGAACGGAACTGTGAACCACGGCCCCGACACTCAGGGCCCCGACGCTCAGGGGCCCGACGGCTCCCGCGCCCCGGAGGGCCCCGTCGGCTCCGAACACCCCGTCGGCTCCGACCACCCTGTCGGATCCGAAGGCCCTGTCGGCTCCGATCGCTCCGTCGGCTCCGAAGGCCCCGACGGCCGCGGCGACGGGAGCGACGAGTTCGCCGCCCGCGACGGGCTCGACGGGCTCGGCGGGCTGGGCGCGGACGAGCTGGCCCTGCGCCGGATGCTGCGCGACGCCGTCCAGGACGTCGAGCCGCGTGACGGCACCCTGGACTACCTGCGCCGGGCGGTACCCGCCCGGCGGGCACGCAAGCGCCAGGCAGCCGTCGGCGTGGCCGCCGCCGTCCTCTTCGTCGGCACCGCCGTCCCCGCCCTCGTCCACGTCTCCAACTCCGACGGCCCCGGCGCCAACCCCTCCGTCGCCGGACACGCCTCCCAGGCCCAGGGCGGAGCCACCCAGGGCAAGGACCCGGCCGGCGGCAAGAGCGACAGCGTCGGCTCCACCGGCAAGGCCCAGGACAAGGGCAAGGACGCCCCCAAGGACAAGGGCAAGGACGAGAAGACCGGCGGCCCCGGTGCCGGGACGAGCGCCGGAGCCGACCCCTCCGCCAGCGCCGAGGCCGGCGTCGCGGCGTGCTCCGCGGGCCAGCTGGGCCCCGCCGTCGCCTCCAGCGCCGCACCCGACTCCATGGGCGTCGTCTACGGCTCCTTCCGGGTCACCAACGTCTCCTCCGACGGCTGTACGGTCGCCGGTCCCGGCTCCGTGGCCGTCTCCCCGCAGGGAGCGGCGGACCCGGCCAGGATCGGCACCGCCCGCCATGTGGCCGGGGACCCCGCGGCCGGACTGCCCGACCCCTCGCTGGAGATGCCGTCCCTGCTGGTGGAGCCGGGCGCCGCCTACGAGGTGCAGTTCGCCTGGGTGCCCTCGGAGACCTGCCCCACCACCGGCGGTACGCCCGGCGGCACCACGGGCGGCAGCACCGGCGGGCCCTCGCCCGACCCGTCGCCCTCCCAGGACACGACCGGGTCCGGCGGCACCGCCACCGGCGACGAGACCGGCACGGCACCCCAGCTGGTCACCGCCGACGGCCCGGCCGACGGCAAGGTGGCCGTGACCTACACACCGGAAGGCGGCACGGGCTCGGCGACGGCCACCGTGGCCAACGCGTGCGCGGGGACCGTGTACTGGACGGGCGTGCTGGCGGCGCGCTAGTCCGCTCGGCACCCCCGCCGGGACCTCGGACCCGGCGGGTGCTGTCGACCTGGAGAGGCCGGGGACCCGGAGAGGCCGGGGACCTGGAGAGGCCGGGGGACCTCGGAGGAACCGCGATCCTCAGACTCCGGAGGGACTGGGGTTCTGCTGCCCCTTCTCTTCCTCTTCTTCCTCCTGCCGCTGCGCCGTGCCGGTCTCCCGCGGCCCCTCCTCGGGCAGCAGACCCAGCTCGGCGTCCCGGGCCAGCTCACGCTCGCGGCGCAGCAGCCGGAACCACATGAAGATCACGAAGCCGACGAAGGCGAACCACTCGGCGGTGTACCCGAGGTTCTGGAACGCCTTCAGGTCGAGGCCGGTGTTCTGCGGCGTGCTCACGGGCGCGGCCCGCATCCCGGAGTCGCCCTCGTTGAGGGTGATCCACGCGTCGTAGACGTCGTACGGCACCAGGTTCACCAGCGTGGCCGTGCTGACCGCCGCCGTCTGTCCGGCCGGCAGACCACCGGCGGCGCCCGTGCCCGCCGCGTTCGGGCTCTCCGAGGCGTGCAGCGCCCCGGTGACCGTGACCTCACCTGAGGGCGGAGCCGGGACCTCGGCCGGGTCGGGCTCGCCGGGCAGCCAGCCCCGGACGACGGGCAGCGCCTGCCCGGAGTCCGTGCGCAGCAGCGTCAGGACGTAGTACCCCTGCCGGCCGTCCAGCTCCCGGTCCGGGACGAGCAGCTGCTCGTCGTACCGGCCGGTCGCGGTGGTCTGCCTGCCGACCGTCGCCTTGGTCACCGGCAGGAGCTCCGCGAGCGGGCGGGCGGCCTGGTGACGGGACTCCTCGGCCTGCGTCTCGGCGCTGCGGTGGGTCTCCACCCGGTCCTCGAACCGGCCCAGCTGCCACGAGCCCATGAAGATGCAGAAGGGGATCGAGAGCAGGACGAAGACGTTGATCCCCCACCAACGGGGCGTCAGCAGAAACCGGTACACGCCTTCAAAGGTACGCGGACGGCACGGACCGCCCGGCGCCAGGGTCGTACCGGTCTGCCGGGAGTGTGCGCCTGTCCCCTCACGAGTGAGGCTGACCTGCGCGGACGCCGAGTTTTCCACAGGCTGGGGGCGGGGGCGGCGGAATGTCGGCGCGGCGGGGCAGTATGGGGCCATGACTGAGCGCAACGGGTCCGACTCGCAGGATCAGCAGGATCAGCAGGATCAGCAGGGGCAGGACGAGCAAGGACGGGCCACCCCGCGGGGTGGGGAGATGCCGGACTGGGAGAAGCGGTTCCGGGCACCGAGGGTGTCGCTGCCCGACTGGGCGCAGGACGCACCGCACCGCTCCCTGTTCGTGTCGAACGCGACGGGGACGTACGAGCTGTACGCCTGGGACCGGTCGACCGGCGAACGGCGCCAGGTCACCGACCGGCCCAACGGCACGACGGACGGCGTGCTCACGCCGGACGGCGAGTGGATCTGGTGGTTCGACGACAAGGACGGCGACGAGTTCGGCGTCTGGCGCCGCCAGCCCTTCACGGGCGGTGAGGACGAGCTGGCCGTGCCCGGCCTCGACCCCTCCTACCCGGCCGGTCTCGCCCTCGGCCGCGACGGCCGTACGGCGGTGGTCGGCCGCTCCACCGACGAGGACGGCACGACGATCCACTTCGCCCGCCTGGGCGAGTCCCCGGTCGAGATCTACCGGCACCGCGAGTCGGCGGGCGTCGGCGACCTCTCCCACGACGGCTCGCTGCTCGCCATCGAGCACACCGAGCACGGGGACGCGATGCACTCGGCGCTGCGCGTGCTGCGCCCGGACGGCACGAAGGTCGCCGAGCTGGACGACACCCGGGGCGGCACGCAGGAGCTGGGCCTGGAGGTGCTCGGCTTCGCGCCGGTCGACGGCGACACCCGGCTGCTCATCGGACACCAGCGGCGGGGCCGCTGGGAGCCGCTGGTGTGGGACGTGGCCACGGGGGAGGAGACCGACCTCGCCCTGGAGCTGCCGGGCGACGTGAGCGCCGAGTGGTACCCGGACGGGTCCGGCCTGCTGATCGTGCACAGCTTCGAGGCCCGCAGCGAGCTGTTCCGCTACGACCTGGCGGCACGCGAACTGATCGAGGTCCCCACCCCGGCCGGCACGGTCTCGGGCGCCACCCCCCGCCCCGACGGCAGCGTGGAGTACCTGTGGTCCTCCGCCGCCGAGCCGCCGGCGGTCCGTTCCACCACCGGCCGCGTGGTCCTCGACCCGCCCGGCATGAAGTCCCCCGGCTCGGTCCCGGTGGAGGACGTGTGGGTGGAGGGCCCGGGCGGCCGCATCCACGCCCTGGTCCAGAAGCCGGCGGGCGCGAGCGGTCCGCTCCCCACGGTCTTCGACATCCACGGCGGCCCCACCTGGCACGACAGCGACGCCTTCGCCGCCGGCCCGGCCGCCTGGGTCGACCACGGATACGCGGTCGTCCGCGTCAACTACCGCGGCTCCACGGGGTACGGCCGCGCCTGGACGGACGCGCTGAAGCACCGGGTGGGCCTCATCGAGCTGGAGGACATCGCGGCGGTCCGCGAATGGGCGGTCGCATCGGGTCTCGCCGACCCGGAGCGCCTGATCCTCACCGGCGGTTCCTGGGGCGGCTACCTCACCCTCCTCGGCCTCGGCACCCAGCCGGACGCGTGGGCCCTGGGCATCGCGGCCGTCCCGGTCGCCGACTACGTCACGGCGTACCACGACGAGATGGAGGGCCTGAAGGCCCTGGACCGCACCCTGCTCGGCGGCACCCCCGAAGAGGTCCCCGACCGCTTCGAGGCGTCCTCCCCCCTCACCTACGTGGACCAGGTCAAGGCCCCGGTCTACATCTCGGCGGGCGTCAACGACCCCCGCTGCCCCATCCGCCAGATCGAGAACTACGTCAAGCGCCTGGAGGCCAGAGGCGCGACCCACGAGGTCTACCGCTACGACGCGGGCCACGGCTCCCTGGTCGTGGACGAACGCATCAAACAGGTAACCCTGGAACTCGACTTCGCCACCCGCCACCTCCCCTGACCCGACCCGACCCGACCCGACCCAGCCGAGCAAGCACGGACGCCCCTCCCACCCACCCGATCCGAGCGACCCTGGCTACCGTCACCTTGCCGCCCACACGATCCGGGCGAGCCTGGTACGGCGTCGCCTTGCCGCCCGCGTGAGGCCAGGCGGACGTGGGTGACGTCGCCTTGCCGTCCGCGTGAGCCGGGCGGGGGTGGGTGCCATGGACTTGCCGTCCGCGCGAGCCGGGCGGGGGTGGGGTGCCGTCGACTTCCGGCCGACGGGAGTCGGGAGGCGGCGTTCGCTTCTTGCTCGAGCGAGTCGGGTGGTGGGTGGGCATAGGCCGGGGGTCCAGGGGGCGGAGCCCCCTGGCGGAGTCGTAGGGGCAGCGCCCCTACACATCCGCCCGCTGCCGTACCCCCCGCCGCCCCAGCAACTCCGCCAACCCCCTCCGAGTAGCCGCCAACACCACCCGATCCTCAGCCTTCAGGACATACGTGTCGGGCAGATCCCACACCAGCCCGGAGGGCAACGACGGCCCGGCCCCGCCATCGAAACCCGAACCGGCACCCGAACCCGAACCCGAACCCGACCCGGACCCCGAACCCGAACCCGAACCCATCCCCGCACCGGAACCAGAAGAGGACCCAGCCCCAGACCGAGCCCCGGAACCAGCGCCGACCCCAGAACGCCCCCCGTCCTCACCACCCCCCGCCTCACCGCCGGAGGCCCCCGTGTCCAAGGCCAACACCCGCCAGGCCCCCGCCCGGAACGCCTCCCCGACCGTCCGGCCCTCCAACTGCGGATGCCCCGCCACCCGGACCGCCGCGAACAACAGCACCCGCCGCTCGACCGGAATCGCCCCGAGAATCTGCCGCCCCATCATCGCCCCGGCGAACGCCGGCGCCGCCAGATGGCTCACACTCCGGCTGCGCGTCAACGCACCGGGATGCGCGGCCCGCAACGTCCGGTACACCGCGGTGGCGAAGTCGTCGTCGTACAGCCGCAGCACCACCCGCAGATCCGACCGCACGGACCGCGCATACAGCACGGCCTCCAGATTCGTGGTGTCCACACTGGTCAGCGCCAGCAGCGAGTGCGCCCGATGGATCTTGGCCGCCTCCAGGACCCCTTCCTCCGTGGCGTCGCCCAGCACGACCGGCACCCGTAACCGCCGCGCCGTCGCCATGCCCCGCGCGTCGGGGTCGGCCTCGACGCACACCACGGGGATGTGCAGCTCGCGCAACCGGGTCAGCACCCGCGTGCCGATCTTGCCCAGCCCCAGCAGCACCACATGCCCGCTGAGTCCGCGCGGCGGCTTCCGCAGCGCCGAGGCGCTGCGGAACGTACCCAGCGCCTCCAGCGCCGCCGCCAGCAGCACCGGCAACAGCAGCAGTCCCATCAACCCCGACAACAGCTGGAGGACCTGCTCCCCGGTCGGCTCACCGAGCGCCGGCTCGTTGATGGCGAACAGATTCAGCAAGGTCACATACGTCGCGTGCAGCGGATGGTCGCCGGTCACCAGCGTCATCGCGACGGCGAGCCCGGCCACACACGCCACCAACCCCGCCAGCGACCACCGCAGCCGGCGAGAGAACAGCGACCGCAACGGCACACCTCCGACGCGTCGCGGAGGCAGCGGCGGCCCGGCGTACGACACCTGCTCCAGAGCCACGGTGCCGCGCCCGGTCGCCCGCGCCACCGCCCCCTCGTCGGGCAGCAGCTGCGGCCCCTGCTCGCCGCTGCCCTCCGAACCCTCCGAACCGGCCGGGTCGTTGCTGGTCGCGGAGAGCAGCGCCAGGGTGCACAGCCCCGGATCGGCGACCTCGCCGGGACGCGGCGGCTGCCGCTCCACGGCACGCAGCAGCAGCCCGTCGGTCTCGACGACCTTGCTGGTGCCGACGAGCGCGGTCGCCACCAGCGCGGGCGCGGCCGTGTCGGCGTCGGAGAGCACGGTGGTGGAGGCGTCGAACCCGGGCGTCCGCGCCTCACCGGTGGCCAACGTGGCCGCCTGGTCGAGGAGTTCCTCGATGTGCTGGCCCAGGCGGCGGTTGTACAGCCGCAGGACCAGGCGCAGACGGGGGTTGAGCCGGCGTGCCGTGAGCGCGGCGCGAATGTTGGTCTCGTCGTCGTCGTAGACCAGGGCCAGCGCGGCGGCCCGGTCGACGCCCGCCTCGGCGAGCACGTCCTCGGTGGGCTCGGCGGCCTCCAACTCCCGGCCCGAGGAGCCGGGTTCGGGCGCGACCGACGACCGGTTGACGGCCGCGTTCACCAGGTCGAGCAGCGCGGCCGAGGCGGCGCGGGCCCGGCCGACCACCGGCTGGCGCACCCGGCGCCCGGTGGGCGGCACGACGAGCGTGACCTGTTCGCCGTAGACACCGCGCAGTTCGGCGGCCAGCCGGTGTGCGAGCCCGTCGTCCCCGCACACCACCATGTGCTCGGCCCGGTCACCCGGCGGTCCTTGATTCGGAACGCTCCCCACGTGGCACAAGACTGCCGCACCGGCGGGCCCGGTTCCAGCGGCGGGTGAACGGCGGCGCGGCCACAGCCGTATGGACGCACGAACGCATGGAGGCACGAACGCCTAGGGGCACGAACGCCTAGGGGCACGGCCGGACGCCCGGCGGGGCCCACCACCGGCACGGCACGGCGTACAGGGAGGCGGGTCGCAGGTGGCCGTCGACGAAGCCGCGGGGGGCGGCGTACGGGACCGGCTCCGCGGGGACTCCCCGCTGCTGGTGGTCCTGCTGCTGGTGTCGGCGGTGATGCTCCAGGAACCGCTGCGCACGGCGCTGTCGGCACCGGTGATGCAGAGCTGGACGACGGTGTTCGTCGCGGTCGTCGTCCAGGCGTTGCCGTTCCTGGTGCTCGGTGTGCTGCTGTCGGCGGCCATCGCGGTGTTCGTGCCGCCGTCCTTCTTCGTCCGGGCGCTGCCCCGGCGGGCCGGCCTCGCGGTACCGGTCGCAGGCGCGGCGGGCGCGGTGCTGCCCGGCTGCGAGTGCGCGTCCGTGCCGGTGGCGGGAGCACTGGTCCGGCGGGGCGTCACGCCCGCCGCGGCGCTCGCCTTCCTGCTGTCCGCCCCGGCGATCAATCCGATCGTGCTGACGGCGACCGCCGTGGCCTTCCCCGGGGAGCCCGCGATGGTCCTGGCCCGGTTCCTGGCGGGCCTGCTGGTGGCGTGCGCGATGGGCTGGCTGTGGCAGCGCGCGGGCCGCACCGACTGGCTGCGCCCGCCGGCCCGGGCGTCGTACGACGACCAGGGCAGGGGAGCGGCGTTCTGGGGGTCGGTGCGGCACGACGTGGTGCACGCGGGCGGTTTCCTCGTCGTCGGCGCGCTGGCCGCGGCGACCCTCAAGGCCGTAGTCCCCGCGCGGTGGCTGGCCGCCGCGGCCGGTGATCCGGTGCTGTCCGTGCTGGCCCTGGCGGTGCTGGCCGTGCTGTTGTCGATCTGCTCGGAGGCGGACGCGTTCGTGGCGGCGTCGCTGACGCAGTTCTCGCTGACGGCGCGGCTGGCCTTCCTGGTGGTGGGCCCGGTGGTGGACCTGAAGCTGTGCGCGATGCAGGCGGGCACCTTCGGCCGGTCCTTCGCGCTGCGGTTCGCACCGGCGACGTTCGCCGTGGCGGTCGCGGCCGCGGTGCTGACGGGGACGGTGCTGCTGTGAACCGGCAGGCACAGGCGGCAGTCCTGTTCGTCCTCGGTGCGGCCCTGCTGCACGCGGGCGGCACGGACCTGTCCCTGCGGTACGTGAAGTCGGGGCTGCGCCCGCTGGTCGTGACGGCCGGTGCCGTACTGATCGCGACGGCCCTGGCGACGGCCTGGTACGAGCACCGGGGGACCCGCGCCCGCCGCCCCCGCACCCCGAAGCACCATCACCGGCCGGCCCCGCGGTCCCCGGCCCCGTGCGTGCGACCGCACGAACCCGGCGTCTCCTGGCTGCTGCTTCTGCCGGTCCTCGCCCTGATCCTCGTCGCACCGCCGGCCCTCGGCTCGTACAGCGCGATGCACGCCGGCTCGGCCCTGCAAAAGCCCCTCGGTTTCCCGCCGTTGCCGGACCACGACCCGGACGGGCGGCCGGGCCCGGCCGACGGGGACCCGCTCCGCCTCACCCTTGCCGACTACGCGCAGCGGGCGGCGTACGACGACGGCCGCGGCCTCGACGGCCGACGCGTCACCCTGACCGGCTTCCTCGCGGTGGACGGTTCCGGCAGGCCCTACCTGGTCCGCATGACCCTCAACTGCTGTGCGGCCGACGCCCAGCCCGTCAAGATCGGCCTGACCGGCCGTGTCCCCCCGGTCCTGCGCCAGGACACCTGGCTCGACGTCACCGGCACCTACACCCCGCACCGGACCCGTGACCCGGTCAACGGCGCCCCGATCCCCTTCCTGGACGTGACCGGGGCCAGCCCCGTCCCGGCGCCGCGCGACCCGTACGACGAGGGCGGCGGCTGACCGGTTCGGTCGAGGAGCGGCATCAAAGTCCCGTAAAGATTGCCGGAACACGGCAATGACGCTCCTCTCCCGCCGGTGTCAGTATCCAGAACATCGGAGCTCGGCGACGGGCGAGAGGGGGACAGCACGCATGGCCTGGTTTCTCGGGCTCGGCATCACGGGGGTCGTGCTGCTCGCCCTGTCGCTGATCTTCGACGGACTGCTGGACGGCGTGCTCGACGGCGCGCTGGACGGCGTCCTCGACGGATGGCTGTCATTGCCGGTCATCGCCGGTTTCCTGACGATGACCGGATTCGGGGGAGCCATCGTCCTGGGGAGCGGCTGGGCCGGGCCTGCGGGGGCGGCCGGAGCCGGCGCGCTGTCCGGGGTGGGGGCGGCCTGGCTGACGTACCGCCTCAGCCGGGTGCTGATGCGGGACCAGACCAGTGTCACCCCCACCAGGGACGACCTCCTGGGCACGCCCGGCAAGGTCGTGACCGCCATCCCCGCCGACGGCTTCGGCGAGGTGCTGCTCCGGCTCGCCGGTCAGCCCCTGAAGTGCGCGGCGCGCAGCGAGCGACCGGTGCCGCGGGGCGCCGAGGTGTGGGTGGAGGCGGCGCCGACGCCGACGTCGGTCGTGGTGCGCCCGGTCGACCGCTGAGACGGTCCCCCCTCTGCTGTTCCTTCTTCCTGATCCCGATTCGGGGGCACGTGCATGAGTCCTGTCGTCATCGCCGTCATCGGCGTGGTCGTCTTCCTGGTGCTGCTCGCGCTGGTGGTCGTCAGCCGGTACAAGGTGGCCGGTCCGAGCGAGGCGTTCATCGTCACCGGCCGGCGCGGCAAGAAGTCCACCGACCCGGAGACCGGCCGGGTGGTCACCGACAACAGCGGGCAGAAGGTCGTGGTCGGCGGCGGCGTGTTCGTCGTGCCGTTCGTGCAGCAGCGGTTCAGCCTCGACCTGTCCTCGCGCCACATCCCGGTGGCCGTGCGCGGAGCGGTCACGCTGCGCGGCGTCAAGGCGAACCTGGAGGGTGTCGCGATCGTCAAGGTCGGCGGCACCGAGGACGCGATCAGGGCGGCGGCCCAGCGCTTCCTGATGCAGCAGGACGGCATCGTCGGCTTCACGCAGGAGGTGCTGTCCGGCGCGCTGCGCGCGATCGTCGGCCGGATGTCCGTGGAGGACGTCATCCGTGACCGCGCGGCCTTCGCCGGGCAGGTCGCCGAGGAGGCCGAGGCCAGCCTGTCCGGGCAGGGCCTGGTGCTGGACGCCTTCCAGATCCAGGACATCACCACCGAGGGCTCCTACCTGGAGGACCTGGGCCGCCCGGAGGCGGCGCGGGCCAAGCAGGAGGCCGACATCGCCGAGGCCGTGGCCCGGCGCGCCGCCGAGCAGGCCCGGCTGAAGGCCGAGGAGGAGATCGCGGTCGCGCAGCGGACCCTCTACCTGAAGCAGGCCGAGATCAAGGCGGAGACCGACCAGGCCGCGGCCCGCGCCAACGCCGCCGGACCGCTCGCGGAGGCGGCCCGCCAGCAGGACATCCTCGCCGAGCAGGAGAAGGTCGCCGAGCGCCAGGCCGCCCTGAAGGACCGCCAGCTGGACACCGAGGTCCGCAAGCCGGCCGACGCCCAGCGGTACGCGGCCGAGCAGGAGGCCGAGGCCCGTCGGGTGGCCCGGGTGAAGCAGGCGGAGGCCGAGCGGGCGGCCGAGATCGCCGCCGCCCAGGCCGAGGCCGAGCGCTCCCGCCTCACCGGTGAGGGCGAGAAGCAGCGCCGCAGCGCGCTGGCCGAGGCGCAGGCCATCGAGGGCCTGAAGCAGGGTGAGGCCGAGCGCTCCCGGCGTGCGGCGATCGCCGAGGCGGTACGGCTGGAGGGCGAGGCGGAGGCCGCGGCGATCGGCGCCAAGGGTGCGGCCGAGGCCGAGGCGATGGAGAAGAAGGCCGACGCCTTCGACCGGTACGGCGAGGCGGCGGTGCTCCAGATGCTGGTCGAGGTGCTGCCGCAGGTGGTGGCCAAGGCCTCGGAACCGCTGGCGTCCGTGGACAAGATGACGGTGATCTCCACGGACGGCGCGGGCCGTCTGCCGCGCGCGGTGGCGGACAACGTGGCCCAGGGCATGGAACTGCTCAACTCCACGACGGGCATGGACCTCGCCGAGCTGCTGCGCAAGGTCACCGATCGGTCGCCCGCGTCCGTGACCGAGGAGGCCCGGCCCAACGGCAAGGTCCCGATCACGGACTGACGACCGGGCAGCGTCCCTTCACGACGCACGATGCACGGCGCACGACGGACATCACGACCGGGCCCGAACCCTGGCCGTCCGCCGTAGCCAAGGCCTCCGCGACACACCCGTCGCGGAGGCCTTCGGCCTGCGGCCCGCCCCGCGCCCGGCCCCGTGCTCCGCTCACTGCCCGACGCGCCCGTCCACACACTCCCGCAGCAGATCGGCGTGCCCGCAGTGACGGGCGTACTCCTCGATCCGGTGCACCAGCAGCTCCCGCACCGAGGTTCCGTCCTTCGGCAGGCGCTCACCCAGATCCCGGTACTCGGCCAGCGCCGCGTCGGTGGCCGCCTGCTCCCGCTCCAGATCGGCGTACGCGGCGTCGACCACGGCCTGTTCACCGACCGCGCCGTGGAAGTCGCCGTCCGGTTCGCCGTACAGCTTGGGCAGCGGATCACCGTCCCCCAGCCAGCCGCGCCAGTCCCGCTCCACCTCGGCGAGATGCCGTATCAGGCCGAGCAGGGACATGGTCGACGGCGGTACGGACCGCCGCGCCAGCTGCTCAGGGGTCAGGCCCTCGCACTTCATCCGCAGCGTCATGCGGTAGCCGGTCAGGAAGTCCTGCAACGTCGCCGGCTCACCGTCGGGACCCGGCCCTTCGGAGTTCCGGGGGTCCTTGTCCGGGTCGGTCCACATGTCGGGGTAGACGGTCGCCTCGGTCCATCGTGCTGGTCGCTCGGTCATGGGTCACATGGTCGGCCCCCGGCCCCCTGCACCGCCACCGAGTTTGCCCGCCGGTCCCAGCGACCCGGAGCCCCGGCCTTGCCCCGCGGCCCGGAGCCCCCCCGGCGGTCCGGAGCCTCCCGGCGGTCCGGAGCCTCCCGGCGGTCCGGAGCCTCCCGGCGGTCCGGAGCCTCCCGGCGGTCCGGAGCCTCCCGGCGGTCCGGAGCCTCCCGCGGCCCGAAGCCCCGGTTTCAGCGGCCGGAGCCCCGCCGGGCGGACTGAAACCGCCTTGAAGCCGTACTGAACCCCCCGGGCCGCAAGCTTCGGGGCATGACGACGACGGAACACGAACTCGCGATCGCGGCCACCGGGCTGCGCAAGTCCTACGGGGACAAGACCGTCCTCGACGGCATCGACCTCCACGTCCCCGCCGGCACGATCTTCTCCCTGCTCGGACCGAACGGCGCGGGCAAGACCACGGTGGTCAACATCCTGTCCACCCTGATCTCCGCCGACGCCGGGCAGGCGAGGATCGCCGGGCACGACCTCACCGCCGAGGCCCAGCGGGTACGGGCCGCCATCGGGGTCACCGGCCAGTTCTCCGCCGTGGACGGACTGATCACCGGCGAGGAGAACATGCTCCTGATGGCCGACCTCAACCACCTCACCCGTGCCGAGGGCCGGCGGGTGACCGCCGAACTGCTGGAACGCTTCGACCTGGTCGACGCCGCGAAGCGGCCCGCGTCCACGTACTCCGGCGGCATGAAGCGCCGCCTCGACATCGCCATGACCCTGGTCGGCGACCCGCGGATCATCTTCCTCGACGAACCGACCACCGGCCTCGACCCGCGCTCCCGCCACACCATGTGGCAGATCATCCGCGAACTGGTCTCCGGCGGCACCACCGTCTTCCTCACCACCCAGTACCTGGAGGAGGCCGACCAGCTCGCCGACCGCATCGCGGTGCTCCACGGCGGCCGGTTCGTCGCCGAGGGCAGCGCCGGGGAACTCAAGCGGCTCGTCCCCGGCGGCCATGTGCGGCTGCGCTTCGCCGACCCGGTCGCCTACGAACGGGCGGCGACCGCACTGCGCGAGACCACCCGCGACGACGAGGCGCTGGTCCTCCAGATCCCCAGCGACGGAAGCCAGCGCGAGCTGCGCGCCATCCTCGACTGGCTCGACTCCGCCGGCATCGAGGCCGACGAGCTGTCCGTGCACACCCCGGACCTGGACGACGTGTTCTTCGCCCTGACCGGCAACCCCGCCCCCGACCCCGGCCCTGTCCCCGACCCCGGCACCACCCCTGCCCCCGGCTCCATCCCCGCCCCGCGCACCGCGCCCGCATCCGCCCCCACCGGCAAGGAGACCCTCCGATGAGCGCCACCCACCTTCGGCCCCGTACCGCCGGGACCCGGCAGGCCCACCCCCTCCGCGACAACCTCACCATGCTGCGGCGCAACCTCCTGCACGCCCGCCGATACCCCTCCCTGACCCTGAACCTCCTGCTCACCCCGGTCATCCTGCTGCTGCTCTTCGTCTACGTCTTCGGTGACGTGATGAGCGCCGGCATCAGCGGCGGCCCCGCCGACCGCGGCGACTACATCGCCTACCTCGTGCCCGGCATCCTGCTCATGACGATCGGCGGCACCGCGCTCGGCACGGCGGTGTCCGTGGCCACCGACATGACCGAGGGCATCATCGCCCGGTTCCGCACCATGGCGATCTCCCGGGCCTCCGTGCTGATCGGCCATGTGATCGGCAGCGTGATCCAGACGCTGATGGCGCTGGCGCTGGTCCTCGGCATCGGCGTGGCGATCGGCTTCCGTCCCGACGCGACGCTCGTGGAGTGGATCGCGGCGGCCGGGCTGCTGGCGCTGTTCAGCCTCGGACTGGTGTGGATCGCCGTCGGCATCGGCCTGGTGAGCCCCAACGCCGAGGGGGCCAGCAACCTGGGCATGCCGCTGATGGTGCTGCCCCTGCTGGGCAGCGCGTTCGTGCCGGTGGACCTGATGCCGGGCTGGTTCCGCTGGTTCGCCGAGTACCAGCCGTTCTCCCCGGCTATCGAGACCCTGCGCGGGCTGCTGACGGGCAGCGGCATCGGCACCGCGAACGCCGTGCTGGCCCTCGCCTGGCCCGCCGGCCTGACCCTGCTGGGCTACCTCTGGTCCAGGGCCCGGTTCACCCGCGAGCCGCGCCGGTGACCTCCCGCAGGGCGGTGACCTCACGCAGGGCCGTGGCCCACAGCGCCTCCCGCCCCAGGGCGGCGTACGCCGACAGCGCCTCGGCGTACGCCGCCCGGTCGGCGTTCTCCGCGTACCGCCGGCAACGCGCCGCGGACAGGGTCGGGTACTCCCGTACCACGGGCATGCGCGAGGACAGCGCCACGAGCCGTACGGCCGACCGGTCGCCCGCGGCCAGACCGGCGAGCCCCAGCGCGAGCACGACCGTGCCGTACGCGGGCAGTTCCACCGGCGACGAACCCTCGCCCGGTACGGCGGACAGCATCCCGAGCAGCCGTTCCCGCAACTGCCCGGCCAGGCCCGCGACCGGCTCCGGCCGGCCGTGCTGGGCGTGCGCCGCCAGGGCGGCCGACTGCACCTGGAGCGCCCACATGTCCACGAACGGATCACCGGCGCGCGGCGCGCTGTCGGCCCGGATCCGTTCCACCGCCCGGCGCCACAGCCCGAGCCCGATCTCGGTCAGGCCCCGGGCCAGCGCGATCTCCGCGCGGGCCGGCAGCTCGGGGGTGTAGGCCTCGGGCTGCTGGTCCAGGACGGCCAGTCCCAGCCAGTACTCGGCCTCCTCCAGCTCCCCGCGTTGCAGACAGGCGAGCACCAGCCCCCAGCGGACGCCGATGAGGTCCGCCGAGTCCCCGCCGGCGGCGAGGGCGTCCAGCGACGCGCGCAGATGCGTGTAGGCCTCGTCGCCGCGCTCGGCCTGGAGGCACAGATCGCTGATCCGCCCGTGCGCGAGCAGCCGCATGGCCGGGTTGCCCAGCGGTTCCAGGGCGTCGAGCATGCGGCGGGCGCACTCCAGGGCGCGTTCCGTCTCGTGCCGGGAGTGCCACACGTAGCTGGCGACGCCCGACGCGACGCCCGCGAGCACGGGCTCGTCGGAGTCGCACAGCTCCGTCAGCCGCGTGAACCGCGGCGGGCGTATCTCCGGCACGGCACTCAGGACGACGGCCACGGCCCGGACCACGGTGTCCGGCGGGGCGGGCGGCAGCCGGCGCAGCGTCACGAGCTGGCGTACGGCGTGCAGGCCGTGGCCCATGAAGAGGCTGGCCGCGCACACCGTGGCCGCGCTCCGGGCGGCCTCCACGTCCTCGGGCCCGGGGCGGAAGTGGGACAGCGGCCCGCCGGTCTCGGCGGCCAGCGAGGCGAGCCGGGCGTAGTGGGAGTCGGTGGCCCACAGGCAGGCCAGCACGGCGGTGACGGCCGCGGTGGTGGGCCCGTCGTCGCGGGCCAGGGCGTACCGCAGCGCGAGGACGAGGTTGTCCTGTTCGGCGCGGACCCGGTTCCAGGAGGGCAGCGGTTCGCCGCGGAACAGCACGTCGTGGTGGGCCCGGCCGAAGTCCCGCGCCCAGGCGAGGAACCGGTCGGTCACCCCCTCGTCCTCGCCGGCCTCGGCCCGGCGGGCGGCGCTGAACTCCCGCAGCGTCTCCAGCATGTGGAAGCGCACCCCGGCGGGACCGTCCCCGACCTTGATCAGGGACTGGTCGGCCAACTGCTCCAGCAGCCCCAGCGTGTCCCCGCTCCCGCCGAGCACCCGCTCCGCCGCGTCCTCGCAGAAGCCCCCGGGGAACACCGACAGCGCGCGCAGCGCCGCCCTGCCGTCGCTCTCCAGCAGGTTCCAGCTCCACTCGACCACGGCCTTGAGGGTCCGGTGCCGTTCGGGCGCGTCGCGGGCACCACCGCGCAGCAGCGCGAAACGGTCCTGCAACCGGCGCGCGATGTCGGCCACGGAGAGCGCGCGCACCCGGGCCGCGGCCAGTTCCACGGCCAGCGGCAGCCCGTCCAGATGGCGGCAGATCTCGGCGACCTGCGCGGCGGGCAGCTCCACGCCGGGTCTGGCGGCCCGCGCCCGCTGCTCGAACAGCTCCACCGAGGTCTGAAGCGACAGCTCGGGCAGGGCGTACACGGACTCCGAGGACAGCCCCAGCGGCGCCCGGCTGGTGGCCAGCACCCGCAGCTCCTTCGACCGCGACACCAGCTCCCGTACGAGATCGGCCGCGCCGGCGATCACATGCTCGCAGTTGTCCAGCACCAGCAGCGCCGGCCCCGCCCCCAGCGCGGCGACGACGCCGCTCACCGGATCGGCGCCGCCGGCGAACTGCCGTCCGTCCCCGGCACCGACGGCCGAGGCGACCTCGCCGGCCACGTCGGCGTCGGCGGTGACACCGGTCAGGGTGACGAAGTGGACCACGGGCTGTTCGGCCGCCCGGCTCACCGCGTGGGACAGCCGGGTCTTGCCCAGTCCGCCGGGTCCCATGACGGTCACCACCCGGGCGTCGCGCAGCAGCCCCGCGACGGCGTCGATGTCGGCGTCCCGCCCCAGCAGCGGGTTCGGCTCGTAGGGCACGCCGTGCCGCACCGGCGGCGCGTCCGCCGCGAGCAACTCCTGGTGCAGCGACCGCAGGCCGGGCCCCGGGTCGCTCCCCAGCTCCTCCCGCAGCCGGCGGCGGTAACCGTCGTACCGGATCAGCGCGGCGGCCCGCCCGGCGGTGCCGGCCTCGCAGCGCAGCAGCTCCGCCAGCACCTCCTCGTCCCGCGGCAGTGCCCGGGCCAGCTCCACCAGCGGCGCCAGGGCCTCCTCCCGCCGGCCCGTCCGCGCGAGCGCGAGCGCCCGCAACCGCACCAGCGACCGGAACGCCTTCACCCGGTCGGCGCGCAGCGCGACGACCGGATCGTGCAGTTCCTCTCCCGCCGCGGCCCCCAGGCTCCCGTCCCACAGCGCCAGCCCCGCCTCGGCCCGCGCCAGCGCACCCGGGTGGTCCCCGGCCCGCGCCCGCTCCCGGCACGCGGCCTCGAACAGCAGCAGCGCGGAACTGTCGACCTGCTCCTCACCCAACGCCAGCCGGTACCCGGTCGGCGTGCTGACGACCACCCCGGCCCCCACCTGCGCCCGCAACCGCGACACGAGCACCTGCACGGCCTTCCCCGGCCGCTCCGGCAACTCCTCCTCCGCCCACAGCCCCTCCACCAGCCGCCCGGTACTGCACCCACCGCGCAGATCCCCGGCCAACAACGCCAGCAGCCCCCGCAACCGGGGCGCGGTGATCTCCCGCCCACGACAGGCGACACGGGACAGCAGAGTCAACTCGGTGGTCACGCGTGAAGGGTAGCCAGGGGGCGTGGTGAGGGGGGCGGCGTAGACGGGGACGGGACGAGGAAGGGGACGGATGAGGACGGGGACGGGACGGGGACGGGACGGGGACGGGCTCCGGGACCCGTGGGCCCCGTGGGGTGGGCCCCGTGGACCCCCGCCCGTGTCCTACCACCGCAACCCCCGCACAGCGTTGTTGGTTGGACGGCATGACCAGCAAGGTTCTGGCCCGTGTGCTGCCGGCCTCGCAGCGCCGCTCGCTGGACGAACTGACCGAGGACCTGGCTGACGGCCGACACCGCGGCCACGCTGCTGCTCAACGCGTGGAGCGGCCGGACCAAGGACGCGGAGGAGCAATGGCTCGCCGACTCCCCGGGCGCCTCCGTCACCGGCGTCGACGCCCGATCCCGGACGCTGCACATCCACGTCCTGATCCCCGGAGACCTCCCTCCGCTGAAGTCCCTCCTCACCCGCCTCGAGGGCCGCGTCCCCGACGGCATCCCCATCGTGGTGGACACCACCCACGGCCGCCACGTGAACGCGGGAACGGTCGGCGACTGAACCCCACCCACCGCACGACCCCGACCCGCCGACGTTCCCCGAGCGACCGCCGCCCACCGCTCGCCCCTCGCTCCCACCGTCCCCGCCCCTCACGGAACCACCACCCGCCGAGCCCGGGGCAGGCGGAACCCGCCGGTCCCTCGCGCCCGGCGGGCCCCGTGATGCCGCGGCTCGGCGAGGTCACCTACGGATGTGCACCGTGACCTGCCATCCAGCGGAGGCGGTGGCGATCGCGATGCCGAGCGGCACGCTGACCGTCAGGCCGATCACCGCGCCTGCGGCGACACACAGAGTGGAGAACCCGATCTGCACCCAGGCAAGCGCGCTACCGCCGCTTGCTGCGGCCTCCGCAACCGGGCGGTCGTGCCGTTGACCCTGTGCTGGGGTACGTTCGACAGTGCTCAATGGAGAAGCTCCTCTTCTGAGAACCGCCGACACCAGGGCCCCCTCGCTGCCAGGCCCGGCTGCCCTGGCGTCGGCGTAACCATCCACGGCAGGAGACGGGTTGGGCTTCGCCTCCTGTGTTCTCCTCCAGGTTCGCCTCCAACTTGCGCTGCAACGGGTAAAGTTGGGGACGGATTGATCCTCATGAGCGTCAAGTTGACATTGAAGAAGCAGATGCAGCTAGGCAGACACGAGGATCAATCCGTAGCGTTCATTGAGGAGAGGGAAGTTGCCACCGAGGGACGGGAAGGTCGAGGTTCGGCTGGCGCGGCTGCGTGAGCTGCGGCGCGGCCGTGAGCTGGCGGCCGTCATGACCGCGGCTCGCCGCCTCTGGCAGGAAGGCCTTCAGCCGGCCGAGATCCGCGTGAGGCGTTCTTACCTCCGGAACACCAAGATCAAGCCGGTGGAGGACGAGCGGAAGCCTCTGCCGATGGAGGAGCGCCCACTCGCGGCGCGCATGATCACGCCCAAGGGGGTCGCCCTCAAGCTGCACCTGATGATGTTGTTCGCCGCCCAGTGCTCCGCCAAGCCCGGCAGGGCGTGGAAGAACCCGTACCCGGTGGAGCCGACGCCACAGAGCGACCAGTCATGGGTGGGCCTGATCGCCACCGTCGCCAGATACCGCGGTCCTGGCATCCAGGGCGCTTCGGTCGCCACGAACAAACGGCGACAAGTAACCCAGGGGCTCAAGAAACTGGAAGGGCTCAACCTCGTACGCCCTACCAAGGGCCCTGGCCGGGGACGGCAGGGCTTCGACCTGTTGCACGAAAACGGGAAGAGCACACCGGCGGCCGGCGTGCTCTACACGGTGCCGGCCGACGCCGAGGCCTTCGTGGGCGTTCCACGGGAGTTCTTCACCGAGGGATGGGTGCATGTCCTGACGAACAGCGAGATCGCAGCCCTGCTGATGTGGCTCGACGCCCTGAAGCACGACCACATGAGCACGTCCGACCCGTCGCTGTCCGTCACGAGGGTCACGAGCGCGGTGCGTCAGGGGGCCTACGGGCTGGGGCGGGAGGCCTACGAGACTCATCAGCAGCTCGACGCCTTCCAGCTGCTCGACGTGCTGCGACCTGAGAAGCGTTACGACGACGGAAGATGGCAGGGGTACTCCCAGGACAACAGCGACCTGGCCTGCCACCGCGTCGCGCTGAACCCGGGCGGGTTCAGCCGCAACGCCGGCGAGGTGGTTCAAGAAGTGCTGCAACGCCGGGACGCCCTGGGAACCTGGTCGCGTCCTCCGAACGCGAACCGCCGCTACTTGACGATCACGCTGCACCACCCCGAGCGTGACCCGAACGACGCCGGTGCGACGCGACGAAGTGATCTCGACCTTGAGCGCAAGTACGGGCTGGTCGTCGACAGCATCGAGTAGCCCTCGCCGCTGTACCGAACGGGCATCACTGGTCTGCGCCCTCGCTCTCCGCGCGGCTGCGCCGATAGCTGGCAGCGGCTGGGATGATCCAACACGGCGGGACAGCTGCGCTGATCACCCCGGACCACGGCTGTGGCGCATTGTGCTGAGCAATGACATTCAAGGCGATCAGAACCGCCCCCCAGCCAATCACCGGAGCGGTCAGCTCCAGGCCGGCCAGCGACCAGGTGCTGGTGCAGGGGCTTCCGTCCTACGTGGCGCACAACGCTGACGAACATCCCGAACCCCCGTTGCCCCTTACAGTGTCCTGGCGGGACCGTACCGGCGAGGACCACTGTGCCGGCAGAGGTCGTCGGCCCGTGATCCAGACCGGTGCGGTGGTCTGGACGGCATCTTTAAGCGGGCGCCATGGCGACAGTGACGCAGGTGGATACGCACAACACAACAGGTGAGGCACCTACGGAAATCCGTAGGTGCCTCACCTGTTGCTGCACTGTCGGGGTGGCGGGATTTGAACCCACGACCTCTTCGTCCCGAACGAGGTTCGGTGGGGGCTGCCACCGGCCGGATTGCTGTTTGGCCTGGTCAGAGCGTTGGGGTGGGGTGGTCTCGGGTGGCCTCGAAGGGGGTTGGGGAGCGGGTTGGCTCCCAGATGGCTCCCGAGGAGTTAGTCACCCGGACCCCACCATTGATGCCCACCACTTGGTGGGGCGCTCGGGATTCATCTCTACGAGGCTGAGACTGATCGACATGGCTGCCGTCATCGTACCGGCGGAGGCGTCGGCCATGCGGTCCCTTCCACTGCCGCGTCCAGGAGGTCGCCGAGCCGATGCCAGGCGCCCGGGCCGGCGTGGGACATGGGGCTCGCTGCGAACTGTTGCCACGCCGCGTCGCTATCTCCGAGCATCTCGGTTACGTAGGCGGCGACTGCGGGATGAGTGGTGTCGTAGCGCTGGCCGCGGGCCTTTAGTGCCGACCAGGCGGGCAGCAGCCGGAGCAGCCCCGTAGGGCACTCTGGCCGGGCCAGCATGATCTCGACCCAGCTTCGGCGCAGGTCGGGTCCTCCGCCAAGGCGCCTGCGCAGGTGCAGCGTGAGGTCAAGCAGTGCCTGCTGCGGGGCGGAGTGGCGAGTCAGTACGTCGTCGAAGGTGAGGGACTTTCGATAGGAGCGGGCGGCGAAGGAAAGCAGGGCCTCCTCGACGAGCGTGTCGTTGCCCGTGTGCCGGTCCAGGTAGGCGACGAGAACGTCCTCGTCGGCGTCTGCGAGTTTCTTGAATCCGACGTCTTGCGGGGCGCCGAGGGAAGCCGTGCGTCGACCAGGCAGGGCGGGGGCGGGATCGGTGACGAGCGGCATAATGGTGTTGATCTGTTCCTTGGTCCGCTGACTCTGCTCCCATGCGGAATGGCTGGGGGAATAGCCGTGCGTGCGGGACCAGGCCGACAGGGCCCGCCTGCTCTCCTGCACCACGAGACGTGCTTTCTGCCGCGCCTCATCAGGGATTTCGGGGAGGTGCAGGAGCATTGCCTGCAGCCAGCAGAGGTCGCGCACGGTCGGGTAGCGCGAATCGGTGTCGGGTTCCCAGAGGCGCAGGGCAGTGAGGGAGATGGCGGCGAACCGGGTGCCAAGGGCGGCGAGGAGGTCTTGGGGCGCCAGCCATTCCCGGGGGCGGCCGAAATGCTGAGCCTCGCCGGGGTTGAGGAGAAACCGCCAGGTTTGCTTGCCTGCCCGCTCCACCCAGGCGACAGCGGAGCGGCAGGCCATGGACTGGAGGTACCCCGACTGCATTTCCTCGTCGAGGAATCGCTCTACGTAATCCCGTTCCTCCTGCGACGAAGCCGACAGTTCGTCGGCGTAGCGCTCCCGCGCCTGCACAGGTGTCAGCCCGTCCCGGCAGGACCGGGAAATCCGAGTCACGAGGACCGCGCGCGCGAAGGAGTCCAGGTCGCGCGTGGCGACTTCCTCCAACAAGGCGGGTTCCACGAGCCACGGCAAGGAGCCGAGAAGGTGCTCTCGCACCACGCGATCGGCGGCGGGGCGCTGCGCGGACCAGGTCAGCAGGCGTCGGTGATGCCTAGCCTGCGCACGGAGGACACCGGTCCACAAGCTGTCCCAAGCGTCGGATGCGGCACGGTGGCGCTCCAACCACACCTCGACGTCCTCCTCGCCGTCATGCGCGGCAGGCCCGCAGGGTAGGCAGTCGAGAGCTGCGACGAACACGTCCTCGTGCAGGTCGCTCTCACCGAGAACGACCTGGGCGGGCGTCGGAGCCTTCAGCAGCTCGGGGCCGATGGTCACACCTGTTGGCGAGCGGCGGTGGAGCTCGGCAACTACGGCGCGGATGAGCGCTGCACCCCCCGCTTTCCTGCCGAGCACAGCGAGTTGCGCATCAGTGCACTCCTGCAAGTACTGCGCCCGGTGCTCGTCCGAGCAGGCCGCGTGGGACAGGGCGACACGGGTCAACTGCATGTGATCGGTCGTCGTATACGGTCGCGGTTCGCGCTTCAGATCGCTGTCAACCGCCATGGTCAACAGCCACTCGGGTGCGGATGGTGCGAGTGGTCCCGTGAGCAGTGCCATGAGCAGGCTGTCCCGGACCTGGCCATCCGGGGCCGTACGTATCGCCTCGACAGCCATGCGCGTGGGCGGGGAGTCACCGGATGCCTGCGCGACGACGGTACGCAGGAAATCGAAAGGGAGTGATGTAGATGGTTCCGCCTCGGCCATCGGGCTCCATTCTCAAACACCGTGCCCTCACCTTCGGTCGGACCCATCCGGGCACGGTGGTGTACCAGGTGTGAACGTCAATCATGCCGAAAGGGACTGACAGCGTGGGCGGTTACGGACACGCTGCCGCGACAGAACTCCTAAGAACCCTCCGGGTGGATCGGTCGGGGATGTCGTCTCTATGCCTGGCGCGACAGGTCGTCCACCAAGAGATCGAGCGTGACCTCCTCATGGAGCGCGACCCCGAGAGCGGTCATGGCAGGGGCGAGGTCCGGGTCCCAGACCGCGTTGACGGGCTGGCCGTCGAGCGGCAACTGAGGGATCCCCTCCGCCTGGCTTCGAGCGGCCAGGTGCTCGTAGTCCTCGGCGCCCATGCGCCATGGCCGGGCCCCGTAGCGGCGGATGATCCGGTTCGCGAGGGCGATGCCCGGCCAGTCGAAATCGCCGTGGTACGCGAAGCTGCAGCCGGTGGCGGCGAGAGCGTCGAGGAGTGTGAGGACCACGGTGGCCGCGCTGCCGGACGTACACACCAAGGGTCGGACGCAGGCAGCGTCCGCCGCAGCCTCCACCACGCGCGGGTTCTCACAGATGTGGATCACTGTTCCGGCACACAGTTGCAGCTGCAGGCCGTGCAGATCGCGCGGCGTAAGGTGGGCTTCGGCGTGGTGGTCGGTCCGCTCCCGCAGGGCCCGCTCTCGCCAGCCCCCGCCGACAGGCCGCAGCCCGTACGTCAGCACTGTGCTGGAGACCTCGTCCGGTGTGACGGAAACCAGACGCCACAGTGCGCGTCGGCCGGCCGCGTCGCCGGGGAACTCGGTGCCGTGGGCAAGGGCGATGCCGCGTTGGACGAGGCGTGCGAGCCAGGTGCCGTCGTCCAGGCCGTGTGCGGACCCGGTCGCCAGGGCGGCGAGTTCTCCTCGGCCTCGGGTGCCACCCCGTTCCGGGCCGAGCAGTACGGTGAGGACCTGCACGGCCTGCTGAAGCGTGCGTACCGCCGTTTCGGGTGTCACTCCTCTCGGTACGCCAGTGCGGCGCAGCAGGTCGTACCACTGCCCGGTCCAGTTCTGTCCGGCGAGCGGAGAGGCGTCCAGCGCCGAGGCGAGCGACGACCAGACGTGCTCGCGCCGTGCCGCGATACCCGCGCGGACGGCACGGCGGTCGGTGAGTGGAGGGCCGAGCGCCTCCAAGACGTTCCTGAGCCCGAGTCCGGCAGCCGAGGCGCGCAGCCGCGTGTCGAGCGCATCGAGGCGCACAGTCACGGCAGTACCCGTGACGGGTTTGCCCAGCAGGAGCGACAGGTCGTTGCGTTCCTGGGTGCTCACCGAGGTCAGCCGGAGGGAGCCGGTGGCCTGCACGCCGTTGCTTTCCAGGCGTTTGCGTACGGCTTGCCAGAACCTGGTCAGCCCGGGACCGGCCAGCCAGTCCCGTGTCGCCGCGGGCAGCTTGCTCATACGGACACCAGACGCCGGTGCCGGCCGTTCCAGGTGTAGTGCAGGGTGGCCACCCCGCGCACATGGGGATCGCGGAGGCACTCGTAGATGTGGAGGGACGGCACCTCCGGCCAGTTGCCCATGAGCCGTTCGCTGGTGAGGACGAAGTCGAGATCGAGATCGACGAGGATGCGTCCCAGCCTCCCGTGGGTGGGTTCGTCGACCTTGGCGAAGGCGTCGTCCAGGAGGATCAGCCGCGGGGCGTGGGGTGCCGACTCGGCGAGGCTGGTGAAGTGGGCGGCGGCTGCGGCGAAGAGCACGAGGTAGGAGAGCACGCGCTGCTCGCCCTGGCTGAGCCCGGTGCGGCCGGTCAGTTTCCGCCGCCGTCCCGGAGCGGCGTCCTCGACCACGAAGGTGTGGAAGCGGAACCAGCTGCGGTAGTCGAGAGCGGTCCGCAGGTGGGTGGCGTAACCGGCTGAGGGATCGGCCCGCCGGGCGTCCTCGATCCGGCGTTGCAGCACCTCGCGGAGCTGCTCGGTCTGCTCACGCGTGCGCAGGCTCGACGGACTGCGCAGCAGGTCCACGGCCGCCCGCACGTCCGCGTCGACGTCCTCGTCCAGCTTCCACAGCAGTTCCACGCCGAGACCGTGTGAGGTGCGTACGGTGCGCAGGGTGTCGTTGAGTGCCGCGACCAGGTTGGCCGCGGTGATGACCTGGGCCGAGAGATGGTCGCCGAGCTCGCCGGTCAGGAACCGCTGGAACACCTCGCGTTCGCGTTCGGTGAGCCGTCCCCGGGCCTCCGCTGCCTGGACGGCGATCCGCTCGCCCACGGCCGCGACGTCGTGGGAGCCGTGGTCGTCGATCAGGCGGCATACCTTGATGCCGTCGCGTTCGTCCAGTTGCGCGTCGTAACCGCCGGCCAGCTGGTCGCGCAGGTCGGTGTGCCGGTTAAGCAGGGTGTTGTCCGACACCTCGGCCTTCGGGCGGCCGAGGGCCTGCTGTACCGCGTCGGCCAGCGCCTGTAGCGCACGCAGACGGCTGCGGACGTCCGAGCCGGGGTCGTCCGCCACGTCCTCGGGCAGTGCGGACCGGTCCAGCCCGGCGCCGTGCACCACCTCCGGCCGGCCGAGTGCGCCGCGAAGGGCGCCGCCGGTCGCGATGACCGCCGTCTCCTGCGCGGTCAGGGCCTCGCGCAGGCGCTTCTCCTCCTCTTCCGCGCGCACGCGCCGGTCGTGCAGATCGTTCCGGAAACGTTGTGCCGCCGGGACGGCCTGGGCGGCGTGCGCGATGCGCTGTCTCGTTTCCTGCTCGCGGGCGAGGATCTCTTCTTCGGTCGCCCCGATGGCCTCCTCGCGGGTGCGCAGGTCCTGTTGTGCGGTACGCAGCCCGGTGAGGCGGAGCCGGTAGTTCTCCTCCGCGGCCAGGCGTTCTTCACGGGCGTGTTCGTATCGCTCGGCATCGGTGTGATGGGTGCCGAGCCGCTCGCCCGTGCTGCCGATCGCTCGGCGAAGATGCCCGATGCCGGTGAGAAGGGCGGCCAGCGCGGTGCGTACGCGTTCCAGCTCGGCGGGGTCGCTGCGCAGGTCATAAGCGGTGGCGGTGGCGTCCGCCTCGGTGCGTGCGGCTACGGCGAGGGTGCGGGCCTCCTCGGCCAGCCGCGCCGCGCTGGTGGCCTTGGCGGTCAGGTCACGCAGCGTCCTCTCGTCCGACTCGGCTCTGCTCCAGGCGTCGGCGAGACCGCGTGCCCGGGGGAAGTCCTGTTCCGCGAACCTGAGAGCCCGGCGCCGGGCGTCGGCCTCAGTGAGTTCGTGACGGGCGTCGGTCAGCCGCTGCTCCGTCTGCGTGAGCTGCTCCTCCAGCTCGGCCAGGATGCGCCGCCGGGTCTCGGCGCGTACGGCGGCTCCCACGTACTCGGCGTCGCTCTTGTGGTGCCGGCCGCTGAGGATGCCCAGACGCCAGCTTCCGTCATAGTGCACCGCATCATGAGCGGTCGTTTCCTCGGCCGGTGCGAGCGCGATGGTGGCCAGCAGGTGTTCCACCTGCTCGGACGTGACCCCGCACCCCGGTTGTGGTGCCGGGCGCAGGGCCGAGGCGAGGGTCGGCCCGTCCGGCGCCGCGGAACCGGGACGCAGCAGAGTGTCACGGGTGCCGGAATTGACAAGGGCGCCGTCCGCGCCGACCCACGCGTCCAGGATTCCGCCGGCTTCCAGCGCTGCTTCCAGACCCGCCCGGTACGCGGGGCTCAGCCCGTCCACGAAGTCCACCAGCCGGTAGAACGGCGCCCCGGTGCCCGGTGTCCTTTCGGCAACGCGGTGGTGGGGGACCGGCGGCTCGGGATCAGTACGTCGCTCCCAGTCACGCTTCTGACTCGCCAGACGACCGAGTTCCTCGTCGAGCCGGCCGACGGTGAGGGCCAGGGCATCGCGGCGTCCGGTGAGTTCCTCGCCGTACGGCTCCAGTGCGGCATGGGCGGCCTGCCACGCCTGGCCGTCGATGTCGGGCGGGAGCGTCCGGTCCGCGAACGGGGCATCGGCGGTGCTCTCGCAGGTGACCACTGCGTGGACGGCGTCCAGCGGCGGGCAGCTGGACCCGAGGGCGGCCCGCGTGCGAGTGACCCACTCGGCGACCCGGCGGGCATAGGCACCGCTCTCCTCGGCGACCTTCTCGCGGCCGGCGTCGAGACGGCCCGCGGCCTCTTCCGCCTCGCTCTCCAGCCGTTCCCGCTCGGTGTCGGCCTGCTCCGCCCGGCTTCGGGCCTTCTCGGCCTGCGCGGTGAGGTGCGTCACCTCCTGGACCATCCGCGTCCGGTTCTTCACGACTGTCTCGGCGTCCTCCAGCTGCCCCTGCCAGGACAGCAGTCCGTCCTGCACCGCCGCCGTGTCCACACGGACGACCGACCGGTGCTGCACGATGTGCCTCTCCCCGTCCGGAGCGGTCAGCTCCGTCTCGCCGGCCTGGGAGCAGACCGTGCGGGGCAGGGCGACTGCCTCGCCGAGATGGCCGGTGGGAAGCCCTGCCTTCTCCGCCTGCGTCAGCAGTTCCTTGCGTTCGGTGCTCAGTTCGGCGAGTCGGCCGCCGAGGTGTGCGGCACCGTCGGCCAGCCGCTCGGCCGCGCCGTCCTCTGCGCTGTGTGCGTTGCCGAGGGCGGTGAAGGCGGCCACTGCGGCGGTGTGCAGTGCCTCGACCGTGGTGCGGCGTTCCGACAGTTCGCGCAGGCTGCGGTAGGCGTGGCCGGCGTGCAGGGCGGCGAGGTCGGTCCGGGCGGCTTCTTCCTCGTCGCGCAGGGTCTCCAGCCGGGCTTCCGCCTCCTCCTCCTGCGTCCTCAGCTCGCTGGTCCGTTGTGCGGCGTCTCCGGCCGCCCGGCGTCGCTGCGCGAGGACCTCCAGCTCCCCACTCACCGCCTGCGCGCGGGAGCGCAGGACTCCGGACAGGTATCCGCGGTAACTGATGAGGAAGGTACGCAGCGCCGTATCGGTGCGCTCCAGGCGGCCGAGTTCGTCGCGTACGGCGTCGAGGTCGTGGAGGTTGCGCGCGACCTTCTCGACCACGTCCTCGTCGAGCCCCGGCAGGGTCTCGCTCAGCAGGGAGGCGAGTCCTCCGTGCTCGATGCGGTCCCCGACAGTGGGCCGCCGCAGCCGGTGGAGGAGCTGGGTGAGGTTGCGGTAGCGGGTCGCGTCGGTGATGCCGAACAGTTCCCGAGCCACCCGCGAGCGGTGGACGACCGCGCGGTCGGTGACGTTGTCGGAGCCGACGATCTCCTTGAGCCGGTCGACCGGCAGGGGCCTTCCGCTCTCGACCAGGTGCAGGTCCTCACCGACGCGCAGCGGCGTGACGAAGAACGTCGGCAGCGCCTTCTGCGTCGACTTCGAGGCGCGGATGGCGGCGCCGAGGGTGAGGTGGCGATGGTCGCCGCCGTCGGTCGTGCCCCGGAACTCCACCCACAGGTAGCCGAGACGGTTGGTCTGCTCGAACCCGTCCAGCATCAGCCAGGCGAGAGTGGTCCGGCCGGTGCCCGTCGCGTCCAGCGCCCGTGAGTCGCCGTCCAGCAGATATGGGAGCAGCATTTCCAGGGCCTTGGACTTGCCCGCGCCGTTCTTGCCGCGCAGGAGCAGCCGTCCGTCGCCGAAGGCGAACTCCTGCTCGTCGTACTGCCACACGTTCTGAATGCCTGCCCGGTGCAGCCGGAAGCGGGTGCCGGCGGTCGTCGTGGGGCCGGAACGCGGCAGCGGGACGAGGCCACGCGCATCGGTGGTCACAACGGCAACTCCTCTTGAACATCCGTGCCCTTGCCGGCTGCGGTGGCCGGGCGCACGGTCACGTGGGTGGCGTAGCGCGCCGCCGCGGCCAGCAGTACCCAGCCGTCACCGCCGGGACGTACCCCGCGGACATCGGTCACGGTGCGCCCCTCCGGTGCCTCATCGGCGTACCCCTCCGGCAGGCCATAGCCCTCGGCACGCAGATGGCCGGTCCGGGCCATCAGCCGCATGCGGGCAAGCAGGTCCAGTACGGCCTCCCGCAGGGCGCGGATGTCTTCCAGGTAGTCACGCTGCCAGTTGCTGCGCTGTCCGTACTCGGCGACCAGTTCGGCCAGCAACTCGTCCACCAGGCCGTCCGGAACAGCCACGCCGATGACGAGCATCCCTCCGGTCGCCGGGTGCCCGGGTTCCTGCGGCCGAAGGCGCTCCACGAGCCGTTCCACCAGCAGGAGCGCGGCCTGCGCGACCGTCCCGGTGCCGGGCAGGTGCAGATCCGTCAGCTCGTCCTCTGGATCCACCAGCGCCACTCCCTCGGCGCGGATCTCCATCTCCAGGCCCAGAAGTTCGGAGAACGCCTGCGCTTCGCGGCGCTGCCGGGTGCGCAACCAGTCGCGTTCGGCGTCGGTCAGCTCGTCCAGGTAGACGACGGGTGTCTCGACGAGCATCCGGCGCACATAGGTGCGAGGACCGCCGAACCCCGGGTCCGCTGCCCGCCGGACCAGGTCGGCGCCATCACGGGCCTGGGCGAGCGGGCCGGCTACGACGACTCGGGCCAGCTCGCGGTCCACTGTGATCAGAGCCTCTCCGCCCGCATCCTGTGCGAGAGCGGCCACATGGCCCTCGGTCTCGATGAGGACGCCCCACTCGACCAGCAGGCGCAGAGCTGCTACCAAGGTCCGTTTCCCGGCCGCCCTGCCTGTCTCGTCCAGCTCGATCTCGGCGTCGGCTGCGGCGGCCCTGATGTCGGCGACCAGCTGTGACAGCAGCAGTTGTTCGGGTGCGGTCACCAGCACGGACAGGGTCAGCGCGAGGCAGGCGTACGTGTGCGGGGTGAAGGGGGTGCCGGTGGAGCGTTCCAGTCGGTGTCCCGCGCCTGCTCCCAGCCCCGCCTTGAAGAGCCGGGCGTAGGAGCTGTCGACCAGCAGGCGGTAGCCGAGCACCTGCTGGAACCGTTTGCCCAGCCAGTCGGCGTGCCTACGGATCAGCGGGAAGAGGTCGGCGTGCGGGCCGTCCGAGGTGACCAGCGGATGTGCGAGCAGCAGCCGGGCGGCGCTGCGGCGCTCGGCGGCCAGGGCCACGTCGTGTGTCGAAGGGAGGCTCATGACACGCTCACCTCCGCATCGCCGTCGGCCGTGTCGGAGGAGGTGCGGCCGACGTCCAGCTCAAGGTCGTCCAGCAGCAGGTCGCCGTCGACCGAGTGCAGGACGCACCGGGCGCCCGCCGTGCGTCGCACGGTGAGCCGAACGCCCAGCTCGGCGTCCTCGCTGTGGGCCTGGTCGAGGTCGAATTCCGTCGCGCCCGCCCCTTCCGTGCCGGCGCGACGCCTCAGCTGCACGTTCCCGAGTGCGGTGGCCAGCAGCTCCAGGAGCAGACCGAGCGCAGCCGAGGTGAGGCGCACCTCGGCGAACCGGCCTGATGCGCTACGCAGTTCGTCCGCCGCCGCTGCCCTGGCGGCCGCCCGCTCACGGGCTTCATCCCGCAGCCGCCGCTTCTGCGCGGAGTGGTCCTCCACCGCGGACGTCCGGCCCCGCTGGGCGCGGCTGCCCCTTTCCCGCAGGGCCACCGGCACCTCGACCACCGGCCCGGTCCACCAGCTCGTGTAGGCAGGCACCACCTCGTCGGTGGCCGGGGGTATGCCCAGATGACGCGCGCCGTACAGCCCGAAGGCGGCGACGGCGATGTCGTGCGCGTCCTGCGGCGCCGCTTCCTCGAACCACCGGGCCAGCCGCAGCAGGTCCTTGCGCCGGGACATCTCCCCGGTGGCCGACCGCAGCATCCGCTTGGCGTTGGCGAGCAGCGACTGCAACGCACGCAGCGTGGCATCCCGCAGTTGATCGACCTGGCTGCCCTGCCCGTCGGTGTCGTTGAACCAGCCGCGCAGGCCCTCCCAGTCCGTGAGCTCGCGCCCACGGCTGCGCTGCACCCGCGTCTCCAGTCGGCCGTCGCCCTGCGCGGACAGCCCGGTGAGGCCCTGCGCATGGGCGTCCAGCCGGGCGAGCAGACCCGGGACGTACGGCCACAGCGTGTCCAGTGCTGCCGAGATCCGAGGCGCGCGGAACGCCACGTCTTCAGTGATCGCCTCGACGTAGTCCAGGAGCAGCTCCTTGAAGCCCTGGTACTCGGCGCTGTCCAGGTCGTACCGGGCCAGGACCTGGCCGAGGTAGGCATAGAAGTCCCGGATGGAATCCGCGAACTCGGTGAACTGCACGAACAGCGTGCTGACCCGCTCCAGCCCGTCCTGCGGTTGGATGCCGCCGGGCGCGGTCACGAGCTCGGCCAGCTCCTTGAGCCCGTGCTCGACCAGGGCGAGCAGCTCGTTGCTCACCTCGCGGGCGGCGTCCGCCTCGGCCAGGACACCGTCGGCGTCCCGCTGGATGCGTTCGCCCAACTTCGACAACTGGTAGCGAGCACGGGACCGCTGGTACTCGCTGATGCTGGACGCTTTCACGGTGTGGCTGCTGCGCAGTAGGTTGCCCCACTTCACCAGCTGTTCGAGCCGGACGGTGAGGGTGCCGGCGTCGAGCCCGGCGGAAGGGCCCCCGGCTTGGCGCAGCTTCGCCAGGACGTCCGGGACGGCCAGGTCCGCCAGCAGAGTCCCGCAGAAGACCCGCATGATCGCCAGGTGCTCCAGCCGCTCGGGGGCGCTGAGGTAGGTGTAGGCGTCCAGCCGTCGCCGTGCCTCCTCATCGGCGTCCTGACCTGCACCGGATGCTGATGCCTCCATGTCTGTGAGGTTACGCGGCGCAGCCGGGCGTCGCCGGTGAGTGGCCGAAAATGTCACGGACGTGTGCCAGGCCCCCGTGAACGAGTCCTTCGGCTTCAGGCGTGAGCGGTAGTGAGGGGCCCGCTACCCCAGGGGCGCATACGAGGGCTGCTGACGCCGACTCGCCGGCCTTAAGGTTATGGACATCCTCTTGTCGCTCGCACGTCTGATCGGGCAGCGGCAGTTTTGATCACTTGCGATCACCTCGATGGGAAGACCGGGCCGGGCATGTAGCGTGTGGTGTCCAGCCGTTGGGCTTGGAACCGATCCTTAGGCGAGCCGCTCTCGGCCCAGTGAGTTGTAAGCCCGTTCGGCGAGTTGGACCCCGAAGGGGGCTGGGAGGGCACGGTGCGGCTTGATGGAGCGCGAGGCCGCTGGCGCATGTGGTGTCGCCTGAGGTGATCCACAACAGCGCGGGGGATGACTCCCTGCTCACGGGGTTGCCCATGAGCGCATCCCTCGAGGAGATCAGCCGGCACCGCCTGGGAATGGTCGTAGCAGGCGCCAAATTCCACCTGTGTAACCCCACGCTCGACTATGACGCGATCGACACCATCATCGCCTCGTCCCAGGAGTACGAGGAGTGGTACGCGCCCTCGATCAAGGTACAGCTGAAGTGCAGCGCCAGCCGCAACGTTACTCGGCTGCTGCGGAACGGGACGATCTCGTTCTCGCTTGACCGGGCCTCCTACACGAAGCTGAGCAACCCCAAGCGTCACACGCCGACCTTGCTCGTGGTGCTGATTCTTCCCCAGGCATCCGATCCGGCGGAGTATGTCCAACAGACGGAGGACGGGCTGACCTCGCCCGGTCCGCTTCTGTTCTCCGACCCGAGTGGGTGGCGGCCCCTGCCGCCGGGGCAGAAGTCTGGGACGGTGACACTTCGGCCGATGGACTTGCTCAGCCCTGCCAGGCTGCAGGACCTCATGAAGACATTCGGAGATGGAGGTGACTGGTGAACGGATCGACGCGTGACCGCTTCCGTGCCCTTGTTCCGGCCGTCACCCCTCCTGCGGTTGCACGGTTCATGGCCGGACAAGGTTGGGAACTCGAGAAGCGGCGGGAGGGCGTAAGGGAGATCTGGCGCTATCCGTCGGATGAGAGTCCCGGATATCGATACCGAGTCATGCTGCCTCTGGCCGAGGACTACGAAGACTATGAAGAGCGCTTCGGGGACACGCTGATCGCGCTGGGGCGAATTTATGACCTTGATCCCTGGGGCCTCCTAGAGAGTATTGAAACTCCAGGTTTTGACCTTATCTCCGTTCAGTTGAACAAGGGGGACGGAGATTCGGATGTCACCTTCATTCAGGCGAAATCTGTTATAGATGGCTTCCATGGACTGCTGGAAAACGCTGCTATCCGTGCCCGAAATCCGAATAGTTCCGGTGGCGGTCGTCGAGCGAAGCAGGTAACTCGCTATCTGAGCGATAGTGTTAATTTTTCGCGATTCACCTCGGAAGAGTCGATTTCGCTCATGGTTATGTCGCAGCTGAACGTTGACCGGCTCAAGGTGGTATCTGGCGACACCGAAGGTGTCCCGTACGCTCGGCAAGTGGTCAGAACGCTGATGCGTGATCTTGCTTCCATGCAGACTATGACCGGGAACCTTCAGAGCGGGTTGCCCGTTTCTTCGGGTCTCCGTGGGGCAACCGTAGGTGCGGCTTTGGCGAAGAGCCTGGCGAGCATGATTGATTCGCTGGAACTCCGGTCTATCGACTTCTCGTTCCAGTTGGCTGCCGGTTATGAAGATGTCGGAGATCGCGACGTCACGCTCACTTTCCAGCGGGGTGATCTAGAGCGCATCCCCGACCTAGAGCAAGTGCTCTCAACTGCCCGGAGGCGATGGCAGTCCGCCAACCTGGTGGCAGCGAACTTGCGGTCGCTTGAAATCGAAATGCCGGAAGAAACGGAAGAGCTTACTCTTAACGGTCCCGTTCTGGGAGTATTTCGCGATTTCGGCGACATTTCAAACGTTCACGCTGGCGGAGTCATGGTGATGTCGATTGGCCTTGGAGGGAGTGAGGGAACAGTTCATGTGCGACTGAATGAACACGAGTACGCGTACGCCATCGAGGCTCACCGAAGGAACATTGCCGTCACGGTCAGAGGAAGGCTGGTTCGTGCAGGAAATGTAGTTGAGTTGCGCGGAGACTCGGTGCTGGACGTCGAGGAGCTGACGTGAAGCTTGGACTAGGAAAGGATCTCCTTTTCTCTCGGTGGCATGAGTGTCCTCCCATGGGAAGGGCGCCAGGGCCCTGCGAAACGTCCGGCCGTCCGCCGCCCGACCCATCTCCTTGCGGTACCAGCCCCAGGACTCCTCCAGGTCCTCTAGACCGGCGGACCCGAAGGTGAACAGCACCTCCAGCAAGTGGACAGCCTCGTCCGTCAGCTCGTTTTCAACGATGCGTTCCCATACGCGGCGCGGGTCGTCCAGGTTCTCGAGCATCGCCGCGGCGATGTCCTGGCCCCGGCGCGCGGACAGCCGGAGGGTCTCCTCGATAAGGCGAGGGTTGAAATTCTTGTGTCGGACCACCGGACGCCACACTTCCGGATTGGCAAACCGGCGTTTGTCGTCCGGCGGCAGAGACGAGTGGTGGACGTGGTTGTAGAGGATCTGGCCCCGTACCCGTACATCCAGGTCGGTCAGCCGGATCACACTGACCGCCTCCGACACGTCCGGCGCCGAGAGCCGGTCGTGTCGGAGACGGGCGTGCTCCAGCAGGTAGTCGCGGGTCGTCATTACCAGGGCCTTGCCGGGCGTCTCCTGGATCTCCCGGATCACCGACAGCAGGCGATTGTCCTCGTTCTTATTCAACGACGCATCCAGAGTTGTACGCCCCAGGAAGTCGTCATACAGGAACACCTGCTGGGTGCCGTCGCGCCACACAGTGCCGATTTCTTCGACGTCCTGGGAGATCTCGTGCACCTCGTAGCCGTTGCTCATCAGCCAGGCCACGAGCATCAGTGCCACCGTCGTCTTGCCCACCCCGGGGATGCCGGCGGTGACACAGACCTGCTGAGTGTCCAGAAGCTGCTTGGCTCTTTCGAAGCCCTCGTGCGGGACGAAGGTGTCGGCGATGCTCTGCAACCGCTTCTGAAGCCACGACGACCGCAGGTACTTGCCGTGGTTCAGCACGGTCTGGAGGACTGCGGTGCTGCTCAGCCAGAGCCGAAAGTGCCGCCGGACCAGGTCCGGTCGGCGCAGCAGCTCGGCGACGATCTCATCCACGCCGTACAGGTCGCCGGTGTCGCGCACGTATGGGGCGAAGGCACCGCAGAGCTCTTCTTTGCCGCCGACGGTTAACCCGACCGTTGTGGCGACGATGTAACGGTCGGGTGCCAGCGCGCGGACCTTAGGCAGTTCATCCTTGATCAGGCGCCTGATCAGCGTTACCTGGGTCGCGTGCGGCCAGTGTTTGCACTGGACAATGGTCGTCCCCGAGGGACCGGTGTGCCGCAGGTCGATGCCACGGTCCCGGCCGCGAGGAAAGATCTCCAGCGGGATTACCGAGGACATCGCTGAACAGGTCACGGCAGACCACCTCGAAGTCATGGTCCGTCAATCGCCCCAACTCGAAAGAGTCCATGCCGTTGTCACCCCGTGAATACCGCCACCGGCCTCCATTCTCTCTGCAGCGATCCGAGTGCTGGCCAGCGGGGCAGGTTTTCCTCCAGATCCACTCCGGGGCCATGTTTGAAGGAAGCGGTCAGCAGTCGAGTAGGCCCCGGAGTGCCCTCAGCGGCAGGCGAGCTTCCCGAACGGCGGCCTCGCCCTCGAATCGGACGCCTTCGGCCACGAGGACATCCACGGGTATGCCCGTGCGTGTCGGGTTGGTCCATCGGAAGCCGGCACTGACGCCCCCGTAGCGGTGAGGGCCCGCCAGGTGTTGGGGCCTCGGCTGAAGGTGGCCAGGCGGGTGCCGACCGGAACGGCGTGGCTGCCTATAACGGTCGTCACGTCGCTGTGCGTCGTCCACCATCCGAATGGGAGGCACCCAGCAGGGTGTGGAGGCTCGTCCAGTCCTTGCGGGGGCCGCTGAGCTTCTTGGCCAGGTCCCGCGAGGTTCTTCGACCCGAGCCGGTGGCGGCTCCTGCACCCCCTTCGTGCTCGTCATATTGGAAGTAGCAACTAGATACGGTAATTTGACGCTCCGTTAGTAAGTCGCAGGTTGGGGGACCGCGGCTGGCCGAGGGGGAGGACCAGGTCATGGCTTGTCCGCGTCCAGTGGGTTGGCTTCTGGCCAGTCTCAGCTGGGTTCCGGCAAGTCTTGAGGCTGATGCATAAGCATGCAGTCCCAAGGCACGTTTGAGCGTGGTCAGAGAGTAAGGGTCCAGGCCGCTGGCGTACCGGAGTTCGCCACGGTCAGGTTCGCCCTGCCCGGAGATCAACCGGGGTCATGGGACCTCATCCTGGTCGACGACGAAGACCGTCGTCACGAAGTGAATCTGGCAGCTGGAGACACGGAGACCGTGCGGCCTCTCGTCAGCGACGGGAAGGCTGACTCCGCACGTGTGCTGGCGGCCATGTGGACACGGTGGATGAACGCCGCGGCGACCAACGCCGAGTCCAGCGCGATGGCAGCCACACCGCTGAAGCCGTACGCGCACCAGACGACGGCCGTCTACGGAGCGATGCTTCCCCAGCCCCTGCTGCGTTTCCTCCTAGCCGACGAGCCGGGTACCGGAAAAACGATCATGGCCGGTCTGTACCTGCGTGAGATGCAGAGACTCGGCCTGATCAAGCGGGCGATCATCGTGTGCCCGGCAAACCTCGCCACGAAGTGGGTGGACGACTTCCAGCGGCTGCTGGGGGGCGGTCTGCGCCAGTTAACCTCAGCCACGGTGCGTGAGGACGCCCTGAACTCCAACGACCTGTGGGTGGTTTCGCTCGAGTTAGCAGCGGTGAATCCCGCGGTACAGGACGCCATCCGGCCGGACAAAGCTGGCTGGGATTTGGTCGTCTTCGACGAGGCGCACCGGCTGACTCCGACTGCCGCCGGATTCCACCAGGTCGGACGGCTGCTGGCCAAGAACACACCGCGGGCGTTGCTGATGACGGCAACGCCCCACCGAGGCAAGGAGTGGCTCTTCCGGCACCTGCTGCACCTGGTCGACCCGGAGATCTACCCGGATCCGGGCAGCGACCCTAACGTCGAGCTCAGTGCCCTGCGCCCTGGCCCCATCCACTTCTTGCGGCGGATGAAGGAGGACTTGGTCGACTACGACGGCACGACCCGGTTGTTCAAGGGCCGCACGGCGCACAACCACAGCGTCCCCCTGTCGCAGACCGAGTACGGCTTCTACAAGGCCGCCCTGGAAATGGTCGACCGGTTCTTCCCTCCGGTGGCGCAGCCGCTTGCCCGCATGGTCTACGGCAAGCGAGCAGCCTCGAGCCTCTACGCTCTGGCCCAGACGCTGGGCCGGCGGCATGAGCACATGGGGGCAATGAGCGAGGCTGAGGCGGCGCTCATCGCCGACCGTGAGGACCACGGTGACGAGACCGAGGTCGACGAGGCCAAGGTGATCCATACGGTCTCGGCTTCTACGCGGGCGGAGCGAACTGCGATCAACAGCCTCGTGCAGCAGATCGAGGCAACGCTCAACGACTCCCGCTGGCAGCCGTCTAAGTGGAAGCGGCTCACCGACGACTGCCTGGCACCCCACGGGATTCACCCCGGAAGCGGTGATCAGGCCGTGGTCTTCACCGAGTATGCCGACTCTGCCGAGTGGATCGCCCGGCAGCTCCAGGACCAGGGATATAGCGCCCAGCTCTACTCCGGCCGCCAGAGCAAGACCGAACGTGACGAGGCACGCAAGGCATTCATGCGCGGCGAGTTCCAGATCATCGTCACCACCGATGCCGGCAACGAGGGCATCGACCTGCAGGCCGCGCACGTTCTCGTGAACTATGACATCCCGTGGTCCTTGGTCCGCCTCGAACAGCGGATGGGTCGCATCCACCGCGTGGGTCAGCAGCGCGACGTCTACCTCTACAACCTGGTCGCCACCGACACCCGAGAAGGCGTGACCTTGCTGCGCCTCCTGGACAACTTCGTCACGGCAGCGAACGAACTGCGCGGCCAGATGTTCGATAGCCTGTCGGTGGTCGCCGAAATGACCGGCGTTGACTACGACAAGTGGCTGTCGGACCTCTACGGCAACGACGAGGTGAAGAAGCAGCAGGCCATCGACGCAGTCCAGGCGGTCCAGGCCCAGGAACTCGTTCGGGCGGCCCGGAAAGTACGGGACAACGAGCGACGCCTCGCCAGCCAGGTGGACGCGGTGGCCGCGCTGACGCTACTCCAGCGTGACTTATTCGCACGCATCAACCCGGCCATTGTCGAGGCATACCTCGACCGGCTCGCAGCGGCCGGTGTACTAAAGTCCACGCCCACCGCGGCCGGGCCCGGTTTCCGGCGGCTCTCCCGGAGCGGCAAGGCAAGCTTTCCGGCCACGTTGGGCGGACAGAACGAGGTTCACGTCGCCACCAGCGGGGACGTTGTGCGCGAAGCCTCGGAGAGCATCGATGTCGGCGACACCGTGACCCTCGGCCCCGGTGAGCCCGGCTTCAGCGACCTGATTGACATAGCCGAGCACACTCTGGCCGAGGACCTCTACCAGTCCGGCGCCGCGGCAGATCCCACCAGCCTCACCCCGTACGACCTGTACGCGTACGAGGCCACGATGACCGAGAGCAACGGCAAGCGCGCCAGCGTATGGGCCACCTTGATCAAGGTTGACGACAGCGGCACCGCCCGCCCGGTGAGGTGGGAGTCCCTGGCCAACCTCGTGCCCACCGACCAGAACGGCAGTGCACCGCATCCGGCCAGGGAAGGACACGCGCTCACAGCTGCCCGCCGAGTGGCCGCCGCGACCGTCACAGAGCACCGGAAGGTGCGCGCCGACTGGTTCGCTCAAGCCCGCCGTGACCTGACCAACCTGCCACTGAGCCTCACCGACCGCATCGATGATCGCGCTGCCCGGCTGGAGCTGAGGCACCGGCTTCAGGCCCAGACCGCTCAGCGCCTCGAAGAGCTCGAGCGGCTCGCAGACGTGCAGCTGACCGAACCGAAGCAGGTGGGTCGGATCCGGGTCCTGGCCACTGCCGACATCAGTGTCCAGGCCGAGATCGACGCCGAACTGGTCTCCATGCGACGCGTGCAGCAACTCCTTGAGGATGACGGCTGGACAGTGGCCGATGTCCATACCGAGGGCCGCGGTTACGACCTGGAGGCCCGCCGCCACAGCCAGGTCCGCCATGTCGAGGTCAAGGGCGTGCTCGGCAGCGCGGCCAGCGACGGCATTCGGATGACTGGCAACGAAGTCCTCATCGCTACCCAGCACCGCAAGGAGTACTGGCTGTACGTCATCGACCAGTGTGCCGACGGCAAGGGCCGATTCTTCGGCGCCTATCAGGACCCCGCCACCCTCTTCGCGAACGTCATGACCGGGAACGCGGTGTTCCGCGTCCCGGGCAGCAGTCTCAAGAACGCCCCCGGGAGCAACGCATGACCCGCATGATCGAACGCTGGTTCCCCTGTGCCGAGGTTTCGGTGAACAGTTCAGCGGGGTGGGGAAGCGGTGCGACCGAGATCGGGCTGTTTCCGTGGTTCGCAAAGCGTCCTGTCGCACAGGCCAAGGCAGCGGTGCTCTGCTCGCTGCTGCCCTGGCCAGAGGATCAGGCCGAGCAACAGCGTCTTCAAGAGCTGGTGCACACGGCCATGTCTGGGCGCTACGCCGCCTGGCAGGTACTCCACGACGAGATTCTCAAGGCGAACCCTGAGGGCGCATCGGTCCTGGACCCGTTCAGTGGGCGCGGAATGATCCCGCTCGAGGCGGGGCGGCTTGGGCTTGAAGCCCACGGTGTCGACTACAGCCCGGTCGCGGTGCTGGCCAGCTCGCTCCTCACCGACTTCCCCTTCCGGGACTGGTCTCAGGAGCCGAGCCTGCCATTCGCCGAGGAGAGCGACGCTCTCTACGACGACCGGCCGCGGCTGCTTGTTGACGTTCGCGCCACTCTCGATGAGGTGGGACGCCGGTGGACGGCAGCCATGGCGGACTACTACCCCGAGGTCAACGGCAAGCGACCGTGGGGGTACCTGTGGGCCATCGCCATACCGTGCCAGGAGTGCGGCAACCGGTTCCCTCTGGTCGGCTCGTACGAGCTGCGACGGCCGAGTCAAAAACGTGGCCGCAAGGGCGCCCCGCCTGTCAATGATCCCGGCCAGTCGTTCTACATCGAAGCCGACCCGGCTGCTGGTACCTGCGCACCGGTGGTGCACGAGGGACCTCCAAGGCGTACCCCAACGCTGACACGCGCTCGTACGGCTGAGGGTCGGACGCTGCCGGGGAAGTCGGCGATCTGTCCGTTCTGCAGCCATGTACACCCGCTCGATGTGCATCGCCGACTCACCGACGAGAGGCGTGCCACGGACATGCTCCTAGTGGTGGCCGACCACTCGGACGACTTCGGCAAGGAGTATCGGGAGCCCACCGAAGCGGAGCTCGAGGCTGTCGCCGCAACGCCGGCGGCACTACGTGAGCTGTCCGACCCAAGCCCCTTTCTGAGTGCCGTACCCGACGAACGGATCGCACCGGGCAACAACAACATCATCGGGCCGTCCATCTACGGGGCGCGCACCTACGGCGACTTCATGTGTGGTCGGCAGACCCTGGCCTTCGTCATGCTCACCCAGACCATTGCTGAGGTGGCCGACGAACTCATGTACAAGGCGGGGGTGAGCGCTGACTACGCACGGGCGCTGAGCGGATACGCGGGGTCAGTCGTTGCGCGGAAGCTTCGACGTGCTACCCGCGGGTGCACGATCGACATCAGTCGCGCAGGAGTCCATGACATATACGCCAATCAAGGGTCAATTACCTTCTCTCAGGACTTCTTCGAAGTGGGAATCGGCACTGGGCCGGGCTCTTGGGCGTCTCTGTGCAAGAGCAGCATGTCGACGCTTTCGAATCTGATGGCTGATATCCGGGGGACGTCGGTCAGCGTGACTCGGGGGTCGGCTACCTCGATGAATCTGCGGGACGCGTGCATCACTGCTGTGGTCACCGACCCGCCGTACGACGAGATGCTCGCGTACGCCGACTCCTCCGATCTGATCTACGCATGGCTGAAGCGAGCCCTGCACAACACTTGGCCCGAACTCATCATCACTTCCGACGAACACGGCTGCCAGGAGAAGTCGGAAGAGATCATCGTCAAGCGGGTCCGGGGGGAGGCACCCAACGAGCACCGAACTCGCGAGCATTACGACACGAAGATCGCCGAGGCATTCAGTGAGATGCGTCGCGTGGTCCGCGACGACGGACTGGTGACTATCGTCTTCGGCTCCGGAGACCCGGAGGTCTGGCAGCGCCTGCTCACGGCCATCGAGAAGGCTGGCCTGGTGATGACGGGCTCCTGGCCCGCGAACACTGAGGCGAGCAACCACCAGGGCAAGGCGAACATCGAGACCACCCTGACCATGTCGTGCCGCCCCATGGCGCCCGGACGATCCCCCGGGCGAAAGGGCGCGGTCGAGGCCGAGATCAAGGCCGAGATCAAGCGGCGCTACCCGGACTGGGAGCGGTGGGGCTTGGCGCCGGCGGACATGCTGATGGCCGCTGCCGGACCCGCCATGGAGGTCGTCGGCCGTTACAGCGAGATCCTCGACGCCAAGGGCGAACCCGTCGACATCTACACGTTTCTTCCGCTGGCGCGAGCTGCAGTCCAGGAGGCCATGGCCGTCGAGATCAACCACCAGCCGCTGGAGACCTTTGACGCTCGAACGCGGTTCGCGTTGTGGTGGATCACGCTCTACAACCGCCAGATCCGGGCGAAGTCCGAACTGCGCTGGCAGGCTCTGGCTTCCTCGCTCGACCTGGCGGCGATACGCGACCTGGTTCCTGATGCCGACAAGGGTGTGCGGTTCATCGCCTCCCGGGACTACAAGGGCAAGATCGACGGAGATTCGACCGTGATCGACATTGCCCTCGCGCTCGCAGCTGCCTCGGAGGAGGGCCTACAGGCCATGGGGCAGGTACTGGCGGCCGCAGAGCACGCGGCCGACGACACCTTCCTGTGGGCCGCCGTCCAGTTCCTCGCAGACCGGCTTCCCGACAACGACCCGGACTCCGTCCGCTTCACCCGCGTATTGCGCAACCGGCCCGGCGTGGTCAGTGCCGCTGAGGCCGTTGCTGCGAGCGACTACGAAAAGGGCCAGCCCCAACTGACCGACGACGTCCAATTGCGGCTCATGTGATGACGACCAACACCACCCTCATCCCCGTGAACCTCGTATCCACCAGCCCAGGAGAGCAGCCATGACGACCAGCGTGACGCCGTGGTGGAAGGCGCTCAAGCTCCGCCAAGAGATCCGCAGTGCCTCCGGGCAAATCGATGACGTACAGATGTCGCTGTTCCGGGCCGTTCACGCCACGGGAGCGGACCGGCCGCCCTATGCCGACGCCGACTACTACGGTGACATCACGCATCCGACCGAGCGACTCATCGACCTGCTCAGCGAAATTGCAGTCCGCATCGGTGGTGGCAACGATTACTTGAAAGCCCGAGCAGTCACTCGACTCGACCAGGGCATGGGCGGCGGAAAGTCGCACGCGTGCATCGGCGCCTACCATCTGTCCGCCAACCCAGGGGCGCTACTGCGAACCGAGCTCGGTCAGAAGGTGACCGAGCGCGCGAGGGCCAGGATCGGCCACCCCCTTACCGGCGACCTCGGACGTCCGCATGTCGTCGTGCTGCCCTGCGACAACATGACCCCGGGGGCCGGGGTACAGGAGCTCGACGGGCCTGCGGTCAACCTCTATGAGCGTTTCCTGTGGCGTCTGTTCTCCAAGGACTACACGCTCTTCGAGCGCTACCGGCGGTTCTGGAGCGACAAGCACAAGATCGCTGAGGCCATCAGCGCGGTGAACCGACCCGTTCTGATCATCATCGACGAGGTGCTCGACTACATCGGCAACGGGCTCGATGGCGCGAACCAGACCGACCTGGCAGCCCAGGACATGGCGTTCCTGCGGGCACTGCTCGATGCCGTCAACGATGTCCCCCACGTCTCGATGCTGGTCGTGATGATCGCCTCCGACATCGACAAGACTGCGCTCTCGCCAGCCGCTCAGGCCCGCCGCGACGACCTGAACAGTCAGCTCGACCGCAACGGCCTGCCGACCACCGTGACCGGCGTGGGTGACTTCGCCGACATCCTCCGCCGCCGGCTGTTCGACGCCGAACCCGCCGGTGAGGTGCTCGCCGCGACTGCCGCGCTCTACGAGGACGTGCTGACGGACAAGACCTGGAGCAAGCAGGTCTGGGACCCGATCGGAGCGGGGTGGCGCCGCAACTGGCCCACGCAGATGGCAGCTTGCTACCCGTTCCACCCCATGCTGATGAGCCTGGCGCAGGAAGAGTGGAGCAAGGTCGCCGGTTTCCAGCGAGTCCGGTCCACGATCCGCATCTTCGCCGCCACGGTCTATGCCCTGCAGCAGCGCGGCAAGGCAGGCGAGTGGGTGCCAGCACTCATAGGGCCCGGAGACCTGCCACTGTCGGACAGCACCGTCCGGGAGGCGCTCCTGGGCAGCGGCCTGGTGGAGGACGACCGCACCATCGCGAACTACCGGAGCCTGGCCGAGATCGAAGTTATCAACCACGACGGCTCGTCGGGCGCAGCGCGCCGCCAGGACCTTGAACGGCCATCCACCACTTGGGGCCCGAACAATCCACGCGCGGCTGAACGTGCGGCCACCTTTATCTTCCTGGCGAGTGTTGTCGGCACCCTGCGCCCGGGGCGGGGCCGCGGAGCCAGTGCTCCTGAGGTCAAGGCGGCCACCAGCGTGCCGGAGACCACGTACACCGTCACCGACGCCGACGGTGTCGTCGATGAGCTGGTCAACCCCAACCGAGGGATGAGTGCTCTCGACATCACTCCCGGCCAGGGCAACAACAAGCCGGCCCGTTACTTCCTCTCCACCCGGCTCACCCACCGCATGCTGGTCAAGAACATCCGGCGCACCATCACCGACGCCGAGCGTGATCAAGTCATCGCCGCCATCTCGAAGCGACTGGCCAGCAACGGCCCCTTCCGCGAGGTGCAGTTCGTCTCGGCGGACCCGCAACGCAGTCCTGCCGACGTCCTTGCCACCGCAGGCTTGGACACCGCCTACACCACCCGGCTCATCGTGCTGGACCCCGCGCAGTACAGCCTGCGCAACGGCATGGAGAAGCCGACCCTTGAGGCTCTCACCGTCGCCATGGGGCTCGGGCAAGGTGCCCAGCAGCTCCCCGTCCAGTGGGCCAGCAGTGCGGTATACGCCGTCGTGAACACCCAGCAGCGAGCCCTGGCACGCAACCTGGCGGTGGAGTATCTAGCGAGGCAGAAGGCTCTACAGGCTCCCGAGATTCAGAACGACGACGAGCTCAAGACCATCGGCGCCAAGGAGCTCGCCGAGGCCAAGACTCAGTTGGAGAGGGCACTCAAGCGGGCGTACCAGCATGTCGCCTACCTCGCCCAGCCCGATCCGGACGGGGAGCGGTACCTCGACCAGCTCACGTTCGACAAGGACAACATCACCGCCCTCGACGGCATGCTCGTCTGGAAGGGCCTCGCCGCTCGGGACAAGGTTTTCGACACTGGCCAGTTCAGCGCCAAGGCTCTCCTGCACAACCTTCGCGACCACGACTACGGCAAGACCCTCTCCGACATCCGAGCCGCCTTCTACAGCGCCCCACGATTGCCGCTGCTGTACGGCGGTGACCGCGACCTTCAGCAGGCGATCTACGATGCTGTCAGCCAGGGCCTGCTGAGCATCGTCGACGGAGCGGGCACCGAGGTGGAGGTCACAGCACCAGGGCAGGTCAACCTCGCGAGCACGGGCCTGCGCCTCGCCAAGCCACAACCCAAGACGTGCGCCGACTGCGACCAGCCGGTTCACGAAGGTTCATGCTTTGTGAGCGCCGACGACACCGTCGACAATGGCTCACCGCGCAAGCCCGGCAGCTCAGGGGTCGACACACCAAGCGTGCCCCGGCAGCGGGAGACCGACAGGCCGAGTCCGGACCAATCTCCGAAAACGGAACAGGTTAAGGACCGGCAGGTCGCCTTCTCGTTCACCAAGAACCTCCTGGCCAACGGTGACAGCGCCGACGGCTTCGCCGCACTATTCCGGGCGTTTTACATGGCCCTGGACGAACGGCAGATCAGCTATCTGCAGGGAACACTCCAGTTGGTGATACAGGCCGATGAGGCTGAACAAATCCAGCAGCGCCTAGAAGAACTCGGCATAAAGGTGACGTTCAAGGAGATCTGACGGGACAGTCAGCATGCCGGTGACGGCGACTCCCCGGTTGTGTGGATAGGCAGTCATCCGTTGGTGCAGAGTGCGGCACCGGGTGAACGGTCTGGAGCAGTATCTGGAGGTGCTGGCTGGGGCGGACGCGCTCTGCGGCTGTCGCCTGACAGACGGCCTCGAAGTCGGCCGCCATAGGGGTCGGCCTTGAGGGAAGCACGAGACGCAGCTCACAGCCCTGCGATGGGTTGTCCCGTGAGTGCCTGGGCGATCTGCCAGCTGCCCTCCGCGGGACGCCTTCAGAAGGACGACGTCGCCCGGCCGAAGGATGGAACGGACAGCCCTGTTGTCCCTGTCAGTGGCGGCGTGGAGGCCGCATGGGCATCCCGTTCCCTTGAGCCGGGCGTTGTCAGTCCCTCCCAATAGCATGCGCCGCCATGAGCATGAGTAGGCGCAGGGAGTGCGAGTTTGCCGGATGCGGCCGGGAGGCAAACCGCGGGGTGCTCTGCCAGAGCCACTACAACCAGAAGCGCCAGGGCAAGCAACTGACCCCTCTCCAAACTCGCAACGCTTGGAGGGGGTGCAACTTCGAGGGGTGCGAGCGTCCACACCTTGCGAAGGGCTACTGCAAGGGGCACTACGACCAGATTCGGAGAGGGCGCGACCTGCGTCCGCTGGTGAACAAGGGCATGAGTGGAACCTGTGGGTTCACCGGTTGCGACAGGTCGCACCAGGCTCGGGGGCTCTGCACTGCGCACTATCAGCAGCTCAGGAAGGGGGCGGTACTCACTCCCCTGTACGACTGGGTGATCAAGCCCGAGGCCAAGTGCGTGGCGATGACAGGGTGCGAGCACGCCGTGTACAGCGGTGGCCTGTGCAGGACACACAGTGATCAGCGGCGCCGCGGAGTGCCGTTCTCCGTTCTTCCTCCCCCTGTTCGAAGGGAATACCAGTGCCGGGGTCCGGAGTGTGCAAGGGCGCGTGAAGATGCGGAAGGGCTATGTCGATCACATGCACTGATGAAGAGACGCGGTCAGTCGCTCACCCCCCTTGTGCTTAGGACTCCGCCCGACGCGGGCCGACAGCTCATAGATCGAGGCGTCTACTGGTGTACTTCGTGTCAGCAGGAACTTCCGCTTACTCACTTCGGAACCGATGCCGGGCGAGGTGGCCTGCCCCGGGGTAACTGCAAGCTGTGTCAGGGGATCGTGACCCGAGCCGGTAAGCACAAGCGATCGTTCTTGGATGTGTATCTCCTTTTTGAGTATCAGGGGTACAAGTGCGCTATTTGCCCGGTGGTGCACGGCGACGGAGATGGTCTGCATCTTGATCACGACCATGAGTGTTGCCCCGACAAGGGTGAGTCCTGCGGTCAATGCATCAGGGGATTGCTGTGCTGGGGATGCAACGGGGGTGTACTTCCGTGGTACGAGCGCATCCGCGGTCAAGCGCCCCCGTATCCGCCGCTGGAGTCGTACCTGAGTGATCCTCCAGCAGCAGCACTTGGGCTAACGACGGCCCAGTCCGGTAGCGAGTAAGGCCGAAAACATCGGTGTGGGGGTAGGGCGAGTGGTCCGGGGTACAGGTCCGGCGTCGGTACCCTGGAGCGCATGTTTACTGCCCCGGTTCGCGTTCGTTTCGCCCCGTCCCCGACCGGCATGTTCCATGTCGGTGGTGCACGGTCCGCTCTCTACAACTGGGCGGTGGCGCGACAGTCCGGCGGCAGGTTCGTGCTGCGGATCGAGGACACCGACGCGGCCCGGAACAAGCCGGAGTGGACCGAGGGCATCATCAGCGCGCTCGCGGCGATCGGTATCCATGGCGAGGATGCGGCTTTCGAGGGGCCGTACTTCCAGTCGCACAATGCCGAGCGGCACCGGGAAGCGGCTCAGCAGCTCTTCGCGGCCGGCCGGGCGTACTACTGCGACTGCGCCCGGGAGCAGCTGAAGGAGCGCACGGGGTCGGAGCACCTCGGGTACGACGGGTTCTGCCGGGACCGGGGGCTGGCCTTCGAGGAGGGGCGGGCGCTGCGGTTCCGGACGCCGGACGAGGGGGAGACCGTCGTGGTCGACCTGGTCCGTGGGGAGCCGGCGTTCCCGAACAGCGCGATCGAGGACTTCGTGATCGCCCGTGGTGACGGGTCCCCGGTCTTTCTGATCGCCAACGTTGTGGACGACCTGGACGAGGGCATCACGCAGGTCATCCGCGGCGAGGAGCACCTGTCGAACACGCCGAAGCAGCAGCTGCTGTGGGAGGCGCTCGGTGCCAAGCCGCCCGTGTGGGCGCACCTGCCGGTGATCGTGAACGAGAAGCGGCAGAAGTTGTCAAAGCGCCGGGACAAGGTGGCGCTGGAGGACTACCTAGCCGAGGGGTTCCTGCCCGAGGCGATGGTGAACTACCTGATGTTGCTCGGCTGGGGCCCGGGTGACGACCGGGAGATCAGGCCGTACGAGGAGCTGGAGCAGCTCTTCCGGATCGAGGACGTCAACACCGCGCCGGCCTTCTTCGACGTGAAGAAGTTGACGGCGTTCAACGGCGAGTACATCCGCGCCCTGTCGCCGGAGCAGTTCGCCGCCGCCTGCGCGCCGTGGCTCGTCGCCCCGTACGCGCCGTGGCGGCCGGAGGCGTTCGACAAGGACGTCTTCGAGGCGGCGGCTTCCCTGGCCCAGACCCGGCTGGCGTTGCTTTCCGAGATCACCAGCTATGTGGACTTCCTCTTCCTCGACGAGCCGGTCGAGGACGAGGCGTCGTGGAACAAGGCGATGAAGGCAGGCGCTGGCGACATCCTGTCGGACGCCCGCGCCGAGCTGGCCGGCGTCGCGGAGTGGAAGGCGGACGACCTGAAGGCCGTCCTGCTCGCCGTCGGCGAGAAGCACGGGCTGAAGCTGGGCAAGGCCCAGGCGCCCATCCGGGTCGCGGTCACCGGCCGGACGATCGGACTGCCGCTGTTCGAGTCCATGGAGCTGCTCGGCCGGGACCGCGTGCTGGCCCGTCTGGACGCCGCCAGCAAGAAGCTGGCCGCGCAGGCTTAGCCGCTGCTCAGGCGACCTGCGCCAGGAGGTTGCCCCAGGCGTCGCCGAAGTAGGTCAGGTCGAACCGGGCCAGGGCCTCGTACCCCGCCTTGGCCTCGGTGTGCCGTGTCGCCGCACGCTGCCGGACCTGTGCAGGGAGGCGGCGGAGGTCCGGGGCAGGCTGGCCAGCCAGCGCGGCGAGGTCGCCCAGGCCGGCCACCGGGCGGATGAGGCAGGGCAGGCCGAGGAGTAAAGCCTCGGCTGCGCAACGGCTCCAGCCCTCTCGCATCCGTGGGAGGAAGACACCGACGTCACAGGCGCGCAGCAGACGCAGGTACCGCTCGCGTTCGACGTCGTAGTGCGCGCTGTCGAGGCCGATGGTGTTGCTGCCGCTGGTGATCACCCGCAGTCCGGGAACGCCGGCCAGTGCTGCGGAGACCTCCTCGGTCCCCTTCCAGTGCACGGCCTTGCCCGCGTAGACGCCGATCACGTCGGGTTGTAGGCCGAACTCGGCGCGGCACTCGGCCCGGTCGTAACCGCGTGCCTGCTCTACTTCGGCCATGTCGAAGGCGTTGTAGATCACCCGTACGTTGCGGACGCCTCGGGCGCGAAGCTGGTCGGCCCAGTACGGGGCGACGCACACGACGGCGGCGCACTGCGGCAGAACGCGGAACAGCCGCTCCCAGAGCATGGCCTCGATAGGGGCGGAGTCCTGTTGGAGCGGCTCGTAGTGGTGCAGGAGGAACACCGTGCGGGCGCGCATCTCGGGCGTGAACAGCAGCAGGCTGAGGTCGTCCCACACGAAGGTGCCGGTGGTGCCGTGCAGCGCCCGTATGGAAGGTGCCAGGCGGGCGAGGTGGCGGAGCTTGCGCCAGCGGCGGACCCGGTAGGTCCGCTTGTGGTCCGGGACCGTGCGCCATTCCACGTCGTCGGCCGTCACCTCGTGGAGCATCCGTAGGTAGACCCGGCCGCCGGTCCGGCCGACCGGCTCCATCGAGTAGACGACCCGTTTCACGGACGTACCTCCTGTATGTGGTGGACGTACTCGGCGTGCAGGCGCGCGTGCATGGTCTCCAGATGGGGGCCGAGGTCGCGGGCGGCGTCGGCGAGGGGGAGGTGGAAATCGCCCAGGGTCTGGAGGAACCGTCGGCGTCGGTCGAGGTTCGGGGACGCGGCGAGGTCGCGCAGGTTGTGCAGGCGGTCGGCGAGCCGGACGAGGAGCTCCTCGGGCGGGAGCGCGGCCTGCTTCGCGCGCCAGCGGGTCTCGTCGCCGACGGACTTCGTGCGCTGTTCGAGGCGGTGGTCGGCCGTCATGGCACGCAGGCGAGCGGTGAACGGGCCGCCGAGGTGATGGATGAGCAGTGCCTCCGACTCAGGGGACACCTCCAAGGCGTCATGGAGGAGAGCGAGGAGGAGGGTCTCGGGGCGCCGGACGCCGATCTCCGTTCGCAGAAGCCTGACGACGGCCAGCGGGTGCTCCAGGTAAGGCGTGCCCTGGTCGCGGGTGTGGCCGTCGTAGACCGTGAGAGCGAGGCCGGCGGCCACGCGGGCGCGGGACTGCTCGTTCAGGCTCCACGCCGCGGTACCGAGCACGGTCAGGACGTGGTCGAGATCGACGGGATCCATCCGCCTCACCTCGTACGAAGGGACGCGGCACGGGGATCGGGGACGTGGTCGGCGAGCAGCAGGGTGTCCCCGACGGCGAGGGCGTCAAGGCGCAGCTCCACCGTCGCCGCCACGGCTTGCTCAGCGGTCCGCAGGATCGGGGTGCCTTTGCGGTTGAAGGATGTGTTCAGCAGCAGCGGCAGTCTGGTGAGGTCGCGGAACTGCTCAAGGAGGTCGCGCAGGCCCTGGTGGTTGGCGGCGACGGACTGGACGCGGGCGGTGGCGTCGTGGTGGGTGACGGCGGCGATGCGGTCGGCTCGGCACCGTCGGACGGTGGCGACACGGTTCATGAACGGGTCGCCCGCCGACATGAACCATTCCGTGGCGTGCTCGGCGAGGACGGCCGGCGCGAACGGGCGGTACGCGGCTCGCTTCTTGATCGCGTTGAGTCGGTCCCTCGTGGCGGCGTGACCGGGGTGGGCGAGGATCGAGCGATGGCCGAGGGCACGCGGCCCGAATTCAAGCTGCCCCTGCACCCAGCCGACGATGTGGTGCTCGGCGAGCAGTGCCGCCACTGTGGCCGGCAGTCCGAGCCCGAGGTGGGGCAAGGCGTGATAGCCGGGCGGCACCGTTGTCGTTGGCAGCGCGCCCGGGTTCGGGCCCCAGGCCGCGTCGGTCGGCACCGTCAGGCGCTCCTGCCCGAGCTGGTAGTGCCAGCCGTAGAGCGCGGCGCCAACGGCTGTGCCGGCGTCGTGCGGGGCGGGTGCGACGAAGAGGGTGTCGAAGCCGCTGTCGGCGGCCAGCTGGCCGTTGAGGTGGGAGTTCAGGGCGCATCCGCCGGAGAACACCAACGTTGAGGCCCGGGTGAGTCGTTGCAGGTGGCGGGCGATGTGGACGACCGATTCGGCGAAGATCTCCTGGACGGCGGCGGCCAGGTCGGCACGCTTGTGTTCCGGCTGTTCCGCGACGTTGTCGGCGGTCCAGGCCCGGCCATCGAGCAGCAGCGGTGTGCTGCTGTCCGCCGAACCCCACGGATGATCGATGCGGACCTCGCCCTCGTCTCCGAGCCGGACCAGTTCGCGGACGTGTGCGCCGTAGCGCTGGGGATCGCCGAAAGCGGCGAGCGCCATCATGCTGCCCTCAGGCTCGTCGCCGGGTGGGATCACCCTCTGGGCGAGGTTCCGGTAGAAGTGCCCGAGGGAGGAGTGGACGCGCCGAGGCCCGACTGGGCCCGGCACGACGGCCGGCATGCCCTGGTGGAGGCGGTCGATGCGATCAGGCCACAGGTCGTACCCCGTGATGCGCTCCCGGCCAGGGCCGAAGTCGGATCCCAGCGAGGAGCCGCCGGCGTCGATGACGAGGCCCGCGGCGTGCTCGTGCCCGGAGAGCAGGTAGCCGGAGAGCACGTGGGCCGTGTGGTGGGAGAGGAGGCGGAGGTGTTCGCCGAGCGGGGCGGGCAGGAGGGCGGCGAGTTCCTCCCGCTCCTCGGCCAGCCACCAGCCGGCCGCGGGGTTGGGACGCATGGAGGCCGCCCAGACGGCGTCCACATCCTCCGGTTCGATGCCGGCGGCCTCCAGGCACCATTGCAGCGCGCGGGTCGGGGCGGTGAGCGTTGCCTTGCGGGTGGGGTGGTTGTGTTTGACGCCGCTCCAGCGCTCCTCTTCGGCCGCGTAGATGCGGCCGTCGACGACTAACGCGGCGGCCGTGTCGTGGTGGAAGTTCAGTCCGAGGACTGCGGGCATGGCGGTGTACCTCCCGATCAGATGGTGAGGGCGGGGACGAGTGCGGCGCCGGAGTCGGTGTACTCGTGGCAGCGCAGGCAGAACCGGAAGTGGTGCCCGCGGGGCGCGAACACCTTGGCCGCGAAGTCCTCGTCCCAGATGCTGAACTCGCTGTCGTCCTTCGCCATGGCGTTGAAGCAGCGGTAGCAGGACCCGTCCATCTCGATCATCAGGTGCTGGTCGAGGTAGCGGTCGCAGAGGCCGCGCAGCTCGTTCGCCGGCTGGCCGACGTCGACGTGGTGCACGTGGTTGGTGACGTGGATGGCGCCGTACTTCTCGCACAGCGTCCCGAGCTGCGTGAGCCGGGTGGAACTGATGCCTTCCAGGACGCTGTTGACGACCACGGTCTTGCCGACTTCGCGGAGGCGGGGCACGACGGCGTGCACCTCGTCGTAATTCCCGTGTTCGTCGTCGCAGCCGATGAGGATCTGGTCGTAGGAGCGGAGGGTCGCGTCCATGATCGGCTTGTTGCGGGCCAGGGTGATGGCGTTCGTACCCAGGACCATGACCTTGTCCGGCAACCGCGCGCGGGCGGCGTCGCTGAGCGCCGGAAAGTCCCGGTGCACGGTGGGTTCGCCGCCGTTGATGTGCAGCTGCTGGAAGGGGATGGTCTCCAGCCGGGTCAGGATGGTGGAGAACAGCGACAGGGACATGTTCTCGCCCTGGGCGCCGTCGGCGAAGATGCAGAAGTCGCAGTGCCGATTGCACTTCGTGGTGATCTTGACCTTGGCCGTTTTGAGGGTGCGGGGCACCGGCGCACGCGGGGTCATTGGCGAGACTCCTTGGGCCAGAGGTGGACGTCGTCGGGCGTGAAGCTGAGGAAGTCCTGGACGGTGGTCTTCTGCTGGTGCCAGCGCGCGAGCGCTGCGCGCAGGATGTCGGCGGTGGTGGGCCCAGTGGGGATCAGCGCCGCCATTCGGGCGGCCAGCCGCTGGGCGGCAGTCGCCTCGTCTGCCGCGAGCGCGGTCAGCGTTTGTGCGGCGGAGCGGAGTTCTTTCGCCTCCCGCCGGATCAGGTACTCGGTCGCCACGCCGGGCGGCGGATCGAGGTAGTACACCCAGCGAGCGACGCGTACGCGGAGCATCCCCGCGGTCATCACCCAGTCGGTACGAGCGTGCTCCTGCCCCTGGCCGTCGGGGCGGTCCCCATCAGGAACGCGGCGCATGGCCGCCTCCAGGGCTACATGGGCCGCGCGCAGCAGGTGGCGCGGACTCCGTGATCGGCCATCGGAGCGGTTCTCCGAGTGCCGAAGGAACAGCTCGGCATATCCGTCCAGTCCCTCCGGCCGCCACTGGGTGAGGGCCGCCGTCTTTCCGGGGCAGCGGGTCCGGGTCGCGAGTGCGGCGGCAGCGAACCAGCACGGTGCAAGGTAGTGCCACGCCACGCAGTGGCGCCGGTACGCGGCGATGCCCTCGACCACGTTGTCCGTGCTGTCCGCAGCCAGCTGGTATCGGCCGCCCATCCGGGCCTGGAGGATTACCCGATAGAAGCGCTCGTCCACCGCGCACCAGGGCGCCATCTGGGCCCGGGACTTCCAGTGTTGGAAGTCCCGCGCGCTGCCGCTGATCAGTGACCAGGTCGCGAGTTCGGGCGCGGACACGAGCCGCCCGTCCGCCTCGGTCACGGTGAACGCGAAGCCGGGCGGGTGCTCCAGGAGGCGTCGATGGGAGACTTCCCGGTCGACTGCGGCGGCGTGTGCGGCGGCTAGGCGGTGGTTCCACTCTTCCCAGTCCGCAGGCGCCTGGCGCAGAATGACGCGTACGTCGATGTCGGAGTGCGGAGCCAGCAGGTCGGCCGGCTGCCACTTATGGGTGAGCATCACGGCCCCGACGCCGTGAGCGTCCAGCTCGCCTTCGTACAGAGCGCCGAGCTCCTGGTAGAGAGGCGGCGCGTCGACCACGATCATCACCGCTCCCCGGTGGAGGCGCGGGCGCAGGAGGGGCCGGCCGCTCCCGTGGGGAGGACGGGGAGCAGGGGCAGGACCGGAGTTCCTTCGGGGCGCTCCATCCGGTCCCAGCGCAGGTCGTAGTCGACGTAGTGGAAGCCCTGCCAGGCGTCGTTGGTGTTGCGGTTGAGCATGGCCTGGAAGAGGTGGGCGAAGGCGTCGCTGAGGGTGCCGTCGGCGAGGTGGGGCTTCAGGGGGATGTCGCGGTTGTGCAGGATGCAGGGTCGCGCCACTCCGGTGGGCGTGATTTTGATCCGGTTGGCGTCAGAGCAGGTGGCGCAGCTGGAGTTGGAGATGAAGCCGATCGACCCCGCCCAGCCGTCGGGGCGGAGGTACTGCCCGGGGCTGCGGACGCCCAGCTGGTCCCGGGGGACTTCGCCGGCGTTGGTGAACCACTGGTGGAGGCGGTCGCGGACCTCTGCCTCGGTGGTGAACTCGGTGTCGAAGAGCGCCTGGGCGGGGCCGATGTTCTGGAGTTCGATCAGGCGGACGGCGATGGGCAGGTCGCGGGCGAGTTCGGCCACGGCGAAGGCGTCGTCCAGGTAGGTGCGCTGGAGAACGCAGTTGATCTTCACTCGCAGGCCGAGGGAGAGGGCGGTGTCGAGGGTGCTCCGGGTGGTGCGCGGGTCGCCGCCGCCCATGATCGTGGCGGACCGCGCCGGGTCGAGGCTGTGGAGGCTGAGGTTGAGGTAGGTCAGGCCGGCGTCGTGGAGCTGTTCGACGCTCAGTCCCCGGCGCAGGTTGCCGTGGCTGGTCATGCCGATCGCGGCGTCGGGCCCGAGGCCGTCGGCGAGGCCCGCGATGACGTCGAGGATGTCGGCTCGGAGGGTCGGTTCACCGCCGGAGCAGTGCGCCTTCCTGATCTTCCAGGCCCCGGCCTCGGTGGCGATGGCCGCGTAGTCGGAGGCGGTCAGGGGCCGGTCCTTGTGCCCGTAGTCCGGCATGCACCGGGGCTTGCAGAAAACGCAGTCCAGGTTGCACAGCGAGTTCAGGGTGAAGGCCAGGTAGGGGTGGTTGCGGCCTGCGGCGGCGAAGGCGGCGGCCAGGTCGTCGTGGTCTGCGGTGGGCATTGGTCAGCCTCCTACGAGCGGAGAGCGGGTGGCGGGCGCCTCGGCCAGGCCGTTGAGGGGCTGGCCCGAGAGGTAGCGGTGCAGGTTGTCGGCGAAGAACGCCACCGCCTCGTCCATGTACGCGCGGCAGAACACCGAGCTTTTCGGGGTGAGTACGACCCGAGGGTGGAGCCGCAGCGGATGGCGGGCGGGTAGCGGTTTCGGATCGAAAACGTCCAGGGCCGCGCCGCGCAGGTGGCCAGTGTCGAGGGAGGCCAGGAGGGCCGACTGGTCGACGGTTGCCGCGCGGCCGAGGTTGAGGAAGAGAGAGCGGGGCTTGCACGCCGAGAAGAGGTCGTGGTCGAAGTAGCGGTGCGTGTCAGGGGTCGCGGGCAGCAGATTGACCACGACGTCGGCGACGGACACCGCCTGGTGCACCGCCGTCGTGTGCACCCACGTGATCCCGCTTTCAGAAGCCGCAGGTGGTGTCCGGCGTACTCCGATGACGTTCATGCCGAAGGCCCGAGCAGCCTGGGCGAGGTGGCGTCCGACGCTGCCGCAGCCGACGATGGTCATCGTCGCCCCCGCCAGGTCGAAGAACTCCTCGGCCAGGTCGTCCTTCCACCAGGCACGGTTCCGCTGGACGCGCTGGCTGGTGAACAGCCCGCGGGAGAAGCCCAGGACCAGGCCCATGGCGTGCTCGGCCATGGGCCTGCCGTGGAAGCCGTACGAGCGGGTCAGGGCCACCCCGACGGAGTGCGCCTCGGCGACGGGCAGATGGTCGGTGCCGGCGGCCGGGGAAGCGATCCACTTCAGATGTGGCGCGGCGAACAGCCATGAGGGCGCGAATCGCCACCCGAAGTAGACGTGTGCGTCGGCCAGCTGGTGCGGCACGGCCTCCTCGGTCGCCCTGCGGAACGCGATGCCGGTGAAGGCGGCGGACAGCGCACGCTCGTGCTCGGAGGACAGCCGCCAGAAGGAGTGCGGGGACTCCAGGCTGATCAGCACCACCGGCCGGTTCATCGCGCGCGGCCCTCCACGGTGGCTGACCGCGCCAGCGCCCAAGGGGCGATGCGGTCCATGACGGAACCGACGCTGGCCTCGTAGTCGTGGCGGGAGCGCACCAGGGTCGCCCCGGCGCTCCGGAGCCGATCGCGTTCTCGGGGCAGGACGGTCAGGGCCCGGTGCAGGGCGGATGCCAGGGATCTGGGGTCCTGCGGTGCAGCCGTGAAGCCGGTCTCGCCGTCGATGACGGTCTGAGCCAGGCCGCCGGCCGTGGTCGCGACCACCGGGCCCGCACCGGCTGCAAACGCCTCCAGGGGTATCCGGCCGAAGGGCTCCTCGCGAGAGGGAACGATGACCACGCGCAGGGCCGGGCTGTGCAACCAGGCACGGATCGCGGGGGTGAAGCGAGTGATCAGAGTCGCGTCCAGATCGTGCGCGCGGATGTGTGCCGCCAGGTCCTGCTGGTACGAGGAGGGGTGCTTGTGTTCCTCCGAGGTCACGGCGGCCAGCAGCAGGTGAGGAACGGGGACACCGCGTTCCTTCAGCAGGCGCAACGCCTCCAGGAGATCTTCGAAGCCTTTCGTCGGGACTGCGCGGCCCATGGCGAGAAGGAATCCGGCGCGGGCCTTGAAAGGCAGCGGCAGAGCCGTGGCCGGCCTGACCATCTCCTCACGGATCAGTCCGTTCGGGATGCTCACGATGCTCGACCGAGGGACGGCGTAGTTGACGACGAGGTGGCCTCGCATGTGGGAGGAGATGGCCCCGACGCGCGCACCTCGGAGTGTCGCCGCTCGCAGGGCGTCCCGCTCCCAGCGGACGCGGGAGACGTCCTTGGGCCGCGTCAGTGCGGTGGTGGAGCGGGGCACGAGCAGCAGGTCCGTGGTCGGCGACGTGTAGGGCGCGAGCCCGAGGAACGGGATGTCGAGGCCGACGAGGAGGCACCGGCTCGCCCGCGCGGCGATGCGTATGGCCGCCTCGCCCGCCAGGTCGCACAGCTGAACCGAGCCGCGGACCGAGTCCGGCGGCGCGTTGACCTTCGGGATCGTGATGACCTCGGCCGCGGCCTGCCGCAGCATCTGCCGCACCTCGCCGGCCCACCGCTGATCGTGCGCTCCCGCAGTCTCGGGCACGTGCGGGGTGATCACTGAGAGGCGGCCTGTCGGTAGGAGCCGGGCCAGTGCTGTGAGGAAGGCGCGGTTGCTGAAGCCTGTGCCCGACGCCGCGCCGTAGAAGCCCTCGTGGAGAGCGACGACGACCCTGGGCTGACGAGCGGCCTCCGGCGCAGCCATGAGTGATGGTGGGGAAGTCGCATGGTCGATGCGCACTGTGTGGTGCCTCCTTGGAGGACGGATTTCTGCAGGCGTGGACATCAGGCGCCGGCGGACGAGGAGCACGGCCTGTGGGTGAGTCGGCACCAGGCACGAGAGCCGCTGGTGCCAGTCGTCAGCGACCAGGCATCGGCCAAGGCATCGACGATGACCAGTCCCCGTCCTGATTCGGCCTGCTCGTCGGGCGCGGTAGGAGATGCGGGTGCCGGGCGGGAACAGCCGCCGTCGGTGACGGTGATCTCGATCTCGAGGCCGCCGCTGGCCAGACTCCTGCGGTCGACGCACAGAACCAACGGAGGACTGCCCGAGACGAAGGCGTTCGTCGCGAGCTCCGACCCGATCAGGCGGGCGTCAGCAAGTACGTCCGTCTCAGTGCCACGCAGCGCCAGCGTCACGGCGCCCCGGGCGACCTCGGCCGCTTCCGGTCCGTACGGCAGATCCGTGATCAGGGAGGTCGTGCCGTCGCCAGCGGCGAGCCCGCGTCCGGGGGCGGAGGTTGGTAATCCGGCGTCACGGTCCAGGACACCGCCCGGTCGGCCTGGGGAGGTGCTCGTGTGCTGTCTCAAGGCCCACCTCTTTCTCCGTCGGCTCGGAAGACGGGCGCCTCCGCCGGGATCCAAGAACACAGGAGAGGGAAGGTCAGACACGACCCGATCAGTGGGTCAACTCGGTCAACTTCCATGCGGCGGTGGTGAATCGTCCGTCCAGGGGCATCACCATGGGGCTCGCGAAGTGATGGACGAACCACTGGAGCGAAGGGTGGTCGCACGTGGCACCGCAGACAGGCGAGCCCAATGTCGTACTGGCGGGGTGCCTCGACGAACTCGGGTGGAGCCCGAAGGCCCTCGCTCGCAAGCTCAACCGAGTGTTCGGCGCGGGGACGGTGGCCGAGACGGCGCCGTACCACTGGCGGGACGCCGGCTCCCTGCCGCGTTCGCCGTTGCCGATGATGGCCGCCTACGTGCTCTCCCAGGAGCTGGGTAGGAATGTCTCGGTGGCCGAACTGTGGCAGGGCCGTGTGGGCGACTCGTCAGCGCTGGTCCCGGCGGACACGGATCTCGCGCGGCCTTGGACCGCGCAGGGCATGGAGGCGATTGTGGACGACTGGGTGATGGGAGGGCTTGTCGACCGTCGCCGGTTCCTCGCGATCTCGGGCGCGGGACTCCTCGCGATCGTCGCCCAGTACCTCGACGGCACCGCGGGACGCGGTCAGTACACGCCTCGAATGACGTCGTCGCTCGGCACCGATCCGCTCGTGGACCAGGTCGAGCAGCACCTACCCATGCTCCAGTTGCTCGACGACGAGCACGGAGGGGCGCGTCATCTGCCTTACGTCGGAGCACAGTTCCGGGCTGTCGGGCTGCTGATTCGCGAAGGCGGCCACCCTCCGGCTGTCGCGAGCCGTCTGATCCGCGCGCTCGCGGAGATCGGCCAGCTGGCCGGCTGGATGGCCTTCGACGCGGCCGACCACGGACTGGCGCAGCGCTACTTCGTCACGGCGCTCCGGGCCGCGCATCAGGTCAATGATCTCCCCCTGTGCGCCCACATCCTGGGCGACCTCTCCTTTCAGGCGGCGAGTCGAGGACACCCCGCGGACGCCATCGCCCTCGGTGAGGCCGCCCGCCGTGCGGGCGACGCCGCCCCGCTGGCCGTCCGGGCGTCCGTCCTGTCCCGGCTCGCCTACGCGTACGCCGCCGCCGACCGTGACAACGACTTCGCCCACACTCGTGGCGCTGCCCGCGAACTGATCGCAAGCCGGGACGGCCGCCAAGAAGAGCCCCGCTGGATGTACTTCCTCACCGACAACCACCTGGACTGCCAGGCTGGTTACGGCCTCATCCAGATGGGTCGTGCACAGCAGAAGGCGGAGAGCGGAAAGAAGAGCCGTCGCTTCCTCGCCCAGGGAACCGAGATGCTCAGGTCCGGGGCGTACGACGTGCCGCGCGGCGACCCAAGCCAGCGCCGAGCCATGTTCGAGGGAGCCTGGCTGGCCCTGGGACACAGCGCGCACGGAGACCTGGAGGCAGCCTGCGAGATCGGCCAGATCGCCGCCGACCGCCTCGATGTCGTCCGCTCGCCTCGCAGCGTGGCACTGCTCCACCAACTTGCCGCCGACCTCCGTCGCCGACAGCGCAACCCTCACGTGCGCGGCTTCCTGCCAGCCCTGGAGGCCGCCCTCGCCCAACACGCCCCATCGACGCAACCCGGCCGTTAGGGTCAGGTTCATGACCGCAGGGGAGCGCGTTGTCGTTGTCGGGGCTGGGGTGGCTGGACTCACCACGGCCGTCGTTCTCGCCGAGGCCGGGGCTTCGGTGCAGGTGATCGCCGAGCAGGTGCCGGGGATCACGTCGCTGGCGGCCGGGGCGATGTGGGGGCCTTACCTGGTCGAACCGAAGGACAAGGTCGACCAGTGGGGACAACGGTCCCTGGAGATCTTCCGGGAGCTGGCGCAAGATCCGGCGACGGGCGTCCGGCTCACCAGTGGCATCGAAGCATCCCGCACGGCCGAAGCCGCGCCGGACTGGGCCACCACTTTGCCTGGTTTCCGACCGTGCGAGCGGGCCGAACTCCCGGCCGGGTTCACGGCGGCCTACCGGTTCACCGTGCCACTGATCGACATGCCCACCTACCTCGACTACCTCCTGCGCCGACTCCGCGATGCCGACGGTGTGGTCGAGCAGCGACGGCTGACTTCGCTCTCGGACGCCGGTCCGGCTTCGGCGATCGTCAACTGCGCGGGCATCGGGGCGCGCGACCTGGTTCCGGACCCCGACCTCCGGCCCATCCGCGGTCAGCACGTCGTCGTCACCAACCCCGGGCTGACCGAGTTCTTCTCCGAGGACACCGGCCTCTCCCCGGACCTCCTGTGCTTCTACCCCCACGGCGACACCGTGGTCCTGGGCGGCACAGCGATCGACGGCGAAGGCGATCTGGCCCCCGACGACAAGGCGGCGGCCAGCATCCTCGCCCGCTGTGCCGAGGTCGAGCCCCGCCTCGCCGAGGCCCGTGTCCTGGAGCACCGGGTTGGCGCTCGACCGACCCGCGCCACGGTCCGTGTGGAGGAAGAGGTGGGGGAGGCCGGCACCGTGGTCGTGCACAACTACGGGCACGGAGGCGCTGGAGTCACGCTGTCGTGGGGGTGCGCCAAGGAAACAGGCGACCTGATTTCAGCTCGATGAGACCCCGAACTCCTGCCTCTGCCCTCTGGATCGCTGGTCCGGGTCAACCATTCACCAAGCCGGTTGACCGTGAGTAGGCCAGGCGATCACGCTCTGTGCGGCGGTCAATGAAGCCGCTTTGCCCAGAGAGGACATGCTGTGGCTATCAAGCCGACGGAAGAACAGTTAGCGGCCTGTGATGCGTTCACCACGGGCGGGGATCTCGCCCTCGTTGCGGGTGCCGGTACGGGTAAGACGTCGACCCTGGTGTTGATGGGGTCCGCTGCGGGGAAGCGGCGTGGGGTGTACGTCTCTTTCAACCGGGAGATCGCTGACCATGCGAAGACGGTGTTCGGCCCGAACGTGGAGTGCCGTACCGCGCACTCCTTCGCCTACCGGGCGGTCGGGCGCAGGTATGCCGACCGCATCCAGAAGTCCGCGCACCTGCCACCGGCGGAGACAGCCCGTCGCCTGGGCCTGCGTCGCGACCTCGTCGTCAACGGGCGTGTGATCAAGGTCAATCATCAGGCCCGGCTTGTGATGGGCATGGTGCGCCGCTTCTGCTACACCACCGCCGAGAGGGTGATGGCGAGACATCTGGAGCCGGTCAACGGCTTGACTCCCGAGGAGCAGGACTACGTGGCAGCGGTGCTGCACCCGTACGCCACGAGGGCGTGGGAGGACATCCAGTCGCCCCTGGGGGGCCTGCGGTTCGAGCACGACCACTACCTGAAGATGTGGGCTCTGACCCGGCCGGTGCTGCCGGGGGAGTTCGTGCTGCTGGACGAGGCGCAGGACACCAATCCGGTGCTGGAGGAGATCTTCCTCGGCCAGCAGGCGCAGCGGGTGTGCGTGGGTGATCCCTCTCAGCAGATCTATGAGTGGCGGTTCGCCAAGGATGTCATGTCAGGTTTCCCCGCGGTGCAGCTGCGGCTGACCAAGTCGTTCCGGTTCGGGCCGGCGGTCGCGGAGCAGGCCAACCGGTGGCTGGCGCACGCCGGTTCCGACCTGCGTCTGGCCGGGTTCGAGGCGCGTTCCTCCCGGGTGGCGGAGCTGCCGGAGGCGGATGCGGTGCTGGTGCGCAGTAACAATGACGCGGTCGCGGAGATCATCGGCTATCAGCAGCTGGGGGTGCCGGTCGAGCTGTGTGGCGGGGGTAACGCCCTGCGTCGTATCGCGCAGGCCGCGCAGCAGCTCAAGGAGGGCAAGGGAACCTCGCATGCGGAGCTGTTCTTGTTCCGGACGTGGGAGGAGGTGCAGGAGTACGTCGAGCACGACCGTACGGCGGCTGACCTGCGCACCCTGGTGAAGCTGGTGGACACTTACGGACCGGAGGCGATCATCCAGGCCGTGGACCGGCTCGCTCCCAAGGGGCAGGGCAAGGTGGTGGTCTCCACCGTGCACAAGGCGAAGGGCCGGGAGTGGGCTCGGGTGCGGATTGGGCCAGGCTTCCATCCGCCGGCGGCGGACCAGAACGATGTGCCGCAGCCGATCCGCCTGGACGAGGCGAGGCTGGCGTATGTGGCGGTCACCCGCGCCAGTGACACTCTCGACATGGAGGGGCTGTCATGGCTGGACGAGCACGAGCAGCAGCTCGCCGCGCTCGCCGACGACAGCGGGAGGCTCACCGCTCACCTGATCGCGCTGCCGCTGACCAAGCAACTCGCCTACCCGGGCGCGCCCGTCTCCAGGTTCATGGCCCGTCACCTGCCCAGCGTCCAGGCCGTACGGGACGACTATCTGCGCCGGGTCGCAGACCTGCCCCCGGCGGTGCAGCCGCTGGACGCCCGCTCCCCGAACTGGCCCAGCCTCGGGCATGTGATCGACTACCGGCTGCGGCTGTCCCTGGGGTCCTCGCTGGGTGGGGCGGTGCCGTACGGGGTGTTGCTGGTGCAGGACGAGAACGAGCCGCTGCGCGGCACCGCCCCGCGCGGGGCGGCCCGCAAGAGCCTAGGCGCGGCCGGCCAAGAACTTCTTGAACGCCTCGCCGCCTACCGCGGTCACCCCGACGCCACGGACGACGATGAGCTGACCCGCCTGTGCTATGTCGCGGCCCAGTTCGAACGCGTCTACCGGGAAGGAGGCATCGAGGCCACCAGTCTGCTCGCCAGCCTACGCCACGAGGTCACCCTCGACAGCTTGCTGGCGCGTGTGCCGGCTTACGCCGTGGACGACGCCGCAGCCCAGATGCGCCTGGCTGAGCCCGTCTTCGAACGCTTCTGGCAACTGCCGCCCGAGAAGATCAAGTGCGCTCCGGTTCCTGAAGGGGCGGCAGACCTCGGCGGAGCGGACGGTGACTTTGTTCTCGACGGGCTGCTACTGGACTGCAAATCCACCCTCTACCCCCGCCGGATCGGCCGCGAGGAGATCTACCAGCTCGCCGGGTACACACTGCTCGACTACGCGGACGCCTTCGGCATCGCCAGGGTCGGCTTCTACCTCTCCCGGCAGGGTGCCCTCATCGACTGGCCACTGAAGGACTTCCTGGCCCTGCTCGGCGCGTACAAGTCCCCGGTCAAGCTCCGGCAGCACCTCAAAGCCGAACTCTGGCAGGTCGGCCGCCAGTGCCCCGACCTTCCCCTGCGCGTCAACGGCGCGCACTGACCCGAGATGCACGAGAGTCCGGGCAACGATGTGGGTGACCTCCGGTGCGGCGGTCGCGTTCCACCGGAAGACACGTGCACGTCCCCCGACACGCGTGTGCGACGGCCTCCGGCCCCATAGCCCGCGATCGGGGGCCGTCCCGTGAAGTGACGCGCGTCAGCAGGTGGCAAGCCGAGTGCCTTGGTACGGGTGCAGCAGTCACCCGCAAGATTGATCTCGGTCGAGACCGAGCGGCAGGGCGGTGCGTGGCGGGGCGAACCCGCCGACTTCCAATGCTGCCTCGCGCCAATTCGCGGCCAGGTGGAGCAGGTACTCGCTGCCATGACGGAAGCCAGGCGGTGGGGTGTGCGGGACGGCAGGCCACAAGATGGTCACGGCGAAGCGGACCGCGTGCATGGCCGAGGTGGCGTGGGCGTCGACGGCACCGCCCTCTCGGCGCCGGAGCATGTCGAGCCGTGCAGCAGCGCGGAGGAGTTCGTCGTACACCTTCGCGTACTCCTGGGCGCGCACGGTCGCGAGATCATTCACGAGGTCTCCCACGTCGTCCTGATCGTCTTCCGGTGTCTCGTCTGTGCCCGGCCAACTGCCGAACGGCCCTGGGGTGGTCATCCATCAGCTTGGGGCTCGTGGTCCGGGCCCTGGCCGGGCTGTGCGGGCCGATGACCAGGACTGGAGCCGGGGCAGAAGACCGGTTCACCACGCCTGTTGTGCTCATCGCCCAGCTGGGCGATGAGTAACAAGCGCCAGCCGCTGACCTTGGCCGCTGGCGGGCGCAGCAGCATTGCCACGCAGACGGCCGTCCACACCGGGACGCGGTCGTAGTGGTCTCGGGTAGCACTGTCGTTGCCGATGCCCTAGGTGCGGCGGTCGCCAAGGACACGATGGTCAGGTTTTCGGGGAGGCGACGCGGGATCGGCAGGCCGGGCAGGCGTGGGCGGCTCGGCTCCCGTAGCGGCGCATCAGCTGGCCACACCCAGGGCAGGAGCCGATCTCCCATACAGGGCACCCATACCGTTCGGCTGCCTCCTTACGCACCGCACCGCTGATGGACCGCACCGATGCCTGGCTGGGGATGCGCGGCGGCAGCTGGGCGAAGGTTCTCAGGCCGCGATCGTCGGCCCCACCGCGAACGAGGCGGCTGTCGTTCCGCACGGTGCTCTCCTCGCCGAAGCGGCACTTCGTGTCCAACTCCTCCTCGTGGAAGGCGAGGTCCTCGTCGGGTGGTGCTTCTTCGCAGATGGGGGCAGGCTCGTCGCCGACGATGCTGAGCCAGCGCTCGCGGTCCTGCGCCGGGACCCACATACGAGATGCTTGTCGGGGATCTGAGGATGCAGGCACTTGGAGCGGTACGAAGGACCCGTCGGCGCTGGCCACCACGAGTTCGTCCACCTCAGTGTGGCGCTTCATCGGCAAGCAAAGGGCGGGGAGTTCCCAGATGGTGTGGAATGCGCCGCAGCCGTACATGCTTGCCGTCTTCTCGGGGCACTGGCGTTCAGCACCCGCCACGCACTTCCACTCTTGCAGGTGACGGACACCACCGCGGACCAGCATCCGCGACCGTGACGCGATCGCCTGCCACGGCAGGTCGTCGACCATCGCCCACGGAGCCCTGTTGATCAGCGCGGCCCTGTCACTGTCGGTGACCCACAGCGGGGTGACGCCTGCCTCCACGGCAACCTGGGAGCGCCTGCGGACCGTGGGCGCGGTGATCGGCGAGTACTGGGCTTCCCAGCCGACGGTCCGAGCCGGACCGGACACCCGTACGTCGCTGCGGATTTTTCGTTTGCTGCCCTGTGCCGTCGTCTCGGTGTCGGCTGTCAGGCCGCGGCGCTCGGCAGCTCGGACGATGCGTTCCTTGAGGGCTTGGTGCCGCAGGCTCTCAGGCTTCGTGGGCCTACTGCGCGCCGGCAGGTGGGCGGCGACCAGGATGAGTTCGTCTCCCCGCCGGCAGCGCCGGACGGTCATCCATGGTGACTGGCCCTCCTGCTCCGCCCTGCACACTCCGCGCTCGTGGTGGTGGAGGCATTGCAGGCGTTCGCGTTCTCGCTCCTGGAGAGGACGGGTGATGTCTTCGAGGACCTTGTCCGCCGTGAGGTCCGCCGGCAGGCGATGTTGGTACTCGTTCAGTCCGAGGTCGGAGCGGGTGAGGTTGATCGGGATGTCGTATTCCGTGTGCCAGATTCCGTTTGCCATGGCGCGGGACCGTAAGGGCTGCCACTGACATTTCCGGCTACTGGGGGTGATTCGTGGCATGGTCGTACTGATTGCCGTTGACGGCCGCGACAGGTGACCTGGGCGGTCAGCGCTTGGGATGTAAGCATCGGTCCGTCAAGGCGTTGAGTACGGCGTCGGGTGTACGGAATCTGTTGCTCGTAGTTGACGTGAGTGCCTGTCCCCGGCTACGTCTGTGCCATGTCGACGAAGCGGGAGTAGTGGCCCTGGAAGGCGACCGTGATGGTGGCAGTGGGGCCGTGTCGGTGCTTCGCGACGATGAAATCGGCTTCCCCTGCACGCGGTGAATCCTTCTCGTAGGCATCCTCGCAATGGAGCAGGATGACCATGTCGGCGTTATCTTCGAGTGCCCCAGAGTCTCGCAGGTCACTGATCATGGGTTTCTTGTCGGCGCGCTGTTCCGGGCCTCGGTTGAGGGTGGAGATGGCGACGATGGGCAGCCGGAGTTCCTTGGCGAGTAGTTTCAGGCAGCGGGCGATCTCGGAGATTTCCTCGTAGCGCGAGCTGAGCTGCCTTGTGCCGAAGGTGAGCATGTGGACGGCGTCGACCACGATGAGCTGGACGCCCATACGGCTGTGCAGGTATCGGCAGTGAGCTCGAAGGTCGTGCAGGTTGGCGTAGGAGCCGTCCTGGATGTAGATGGGTGCGGCGCTGACCTCGGGCATCCGGCGGGCCATCCGGGTCCAGTCCTCATCGGTGCACGTCCCGGAGCGGATGTGGAAGAGGGAGACACGGGCTTCGGCCGACAGGATCCGCATGCCGACTTCCTTGCGGTCGGCTTCTAGCGTGAACAGGGCTGCGGGCAGGCCGTGTTTGATGCTGGCGTTGCGCAGGAAGTCCAGGGCGAGCGTGGACTTGCCCATGGCCGGTCGGGATGCGATGACGATGAGCTGGCCGGGGTGGAGTCCGCCGGTTAGAGAGTCCAGGTCGGTGAAGCCTGTGGGGATGCCCGGCAGAGTCGCCTCACGGCTGCCGGCTGCCTCGATCCAGTCGAGGGTGTCTTCCATGACGTCCCCGAGGGGACTTGCTGGGGGCAGCAGGGGGCGCCGCGTGGTTGCCGCGAAGATCTCTGCCTGCGCGGCGTCCGCGATCCGGTCCGCGGAGTCCGGCTCCGCCTCGGCAACCATGTCTTCGATGTGGATGGCAGCGACCTTGGTGCGGCGCAGCAGGGCGGCGTTCTCCACACGCTCGGCGTCGGCGATCCACTTCGTCGAAGGCGAAGGACCATCGACCAGCGCGGTGATGTAAGCAGCGCCCCCAGCCTCGTCCAGCTGGTCCTTTTCGCTGAGGTGAGCGATCACCGCAGCGGGATCCGTTGGCTGATTGCGCGTGTACAGGTCGAGGATCGTGGTGTAGAGCAGGGCGTGAGCAGGGCGATAGAAATCGTGGGGGTGGAGAACTTCGACGATGTCGGCGATCGCGTCCTTCGACCGCAGCATCGCCTTCAGCACGCCTTTCTCGGCGTGCAGATCGTGCGGGTGGTGCAGTGCGGCATCGGTGTCCTCAACCGTCACCTTGGGATCTCCCTCCTCGTGCCATCTCCCCCTGCGTAGCCAAGGGAATTGCCACAGCGAGAGTATCTGCGGTGTCCCGACGGGAAGAGCTGATCGTCTCTATCGGCCCTCGTGCGGATGAAGGCGCTCACGTCCTGTTGCCGTGGCGGCCGTAGAACGTGACGGTCCACGTCAGCGAGCGGATTCGCGCGGAAGGCACTGCCCTTGGCGCTGCACGGCAGCCTGTATGGCCGGGTCGGGCAAGGGAGGTGCTGGCTGCCATCGCCGCGCGTGTGTGCCATCCGGTTCGGCAGAGGGTGGCAGTGCGAGGGAGGGTAGAGGGCCGGTCACGTCCCTTTTCACCATACGGATCCGGCGTACGGTCTGGGAGCCGAGTTCGACGTTGATCCGTTGGATGAGGGCGTCTGCGAGGAGCTTGACCTGGGTGATCCAGGCAGTGGAGGACCCGCACAATGTGAGGGTTCCAGATTCCCGGTCGAAGCCTGCCAGGTCCACGTGCCCGGCGATTGGTCCGGCCACGGAACTCCAGCAGTTGAGAAGCGCCGCTTCGGTCTCGCTCCAGAGCCCGTGCTCGGAGAACATCTCCAGCAGCGCCTTTCCGAGCGGCACCGGCGGGGTCCGCCCGCACAGCTGTCTACGAACGGCAGGGGAAGCCGATGGCCCGGCGAAGCGATGCAGCCGGGCGTCTTCTCGGGCCCGGCGCAGCATGATCCGGGCAAGATCAAGGCTTTGCCCAGTGCCGGCCGCCTCTGCGCTAGTCACGGATCAACCTGCTGGCGGACGGTGGGCGTGCCCCAGGTGCGTACGACGTCATGGTCGGTGAACGCGTACACCAGCCGGTAGGCGGGTGCCGGGTTCGGCCCGTGTCGCAGCTCGGCCAGGTACTGCTGCGCTTCCGATTCGCTGCGCCGAGGCGTTCCGCACACCTGCCAAGTTTGTCCGTTCCACATCTCAGGGATCCAGCGCTTCTGCGGCTCGGGCTGTTCGGCGCGCAGCCGGTGCCGAGACTGCACCCGTGCAGCGGGAGCATCGTCGTCCAGATCGGACGACCATGGCCGGGGCGGTGTACGACTACCTGCCCGGCGGCGGGTCTCGCAGAGCAGGCACAGGTCAGCGGCGTCTGGGTCGACCGGCCCGGTTGGATGCTCGGAGCATCGGGTGACCGGTTTGGGCTTGCTGATCGTCTCGTCCAGCAGGGCCAGCGCGCGCTCCAGGTCCTGACGGATCTCCTCCACATTCGGAACAGCCTCGCCGTCCGCGAGCCGCTGCTCGTGTTCACCGGCGACGCGTAGGGCGCGCCCCAGCGCTGCTACTTGAGCGTGGTTCATGGATGAGCCCCTCCTTCGTCTCGGGTACCTATCGGCATCCGTCCTGCCGCTGCCCCTGACCAGCCGGCCTGTGGGTCAGCGTCGTGGTCGTGTGCCTCGGGCAAGGCGAAGGCGCATTGCCCGCCACAGCTCGACCGCTCCCGGGCTGCTGTTGGGCTGGCTACGGTGCAGGCCCGGGCAGCAGACATCGTGAGCCACCTTGGCGGTGCCATAGTCACGATGGTGAGGCCCCGGCCAGGCGATCCCGCCGGCGAGATGGTAGACCTCGCGGTCGGCGAAGTGCCGGGCCGGGTACTCGCCCGGCATCAGGGCGATCCATGCCACTTCCTTGTCGGGCTCCTCGCCCTCAATCGCGGAGACGGGGGCGGCCCCTGCCTGGGGCCGGTAGACGTTGACCCCGTCGTAGTCCATAGTCCGATGACGGTGCGTGGGAAGACCACAGGCCGGACACGGCACCGTCAGCTTGCGCCCCCACGACGGTACGAGATCGTCTGCCGGGCCTTGCTGGGGAGGAACGCTCATTGCCACCCACCACCTCCGTTGTATGAAGGTCCGCGGGAATCGGGACTGCCCAGGTGGCAATGCCCAGGTTAGCGCCTGGAGTTGGGACTGTTTTGGCAATCCCCCCGTCGCCGACAAGCACAGCCCGCCGGCTGCCATCGCTGCCTGGAGCACGTTGTGGCGCAGCAGCTTGGCGTGCGCCAAAGCCGGGCCTCCCGTTTACGAGGCCCGGCTTCGCGCTGCGGTGCTTTGTTCCGACGCACGCATGCCCGGAGCCGGTTCGATGAGCAGCTCACTCACCGTGGTCATCGTGCTGGTGTTCGGCCTGCTGATCGCACCTACCAGCTTCGGGCAGGGCATCCTCAACGCCGTGGGCCAGCTCGCCCACAGCCTCTCCCAGACCAGCAGTCCTTGAGCGCGTGCTCCGCGTGCGGGTGAAGGACCGCTCAGGGCGCCCCGGCACGCTTGTAGCCAGCCCACAACCGGCCGCCGGCCTGCCCGAGCACCTCGTCCACGACGGCCACGAGAGGCTCTACTGTTCCGCCCAGTACCTCCTGTAGGCCGTGGTGGAGGCGTGTGCTGAGCCCTGGCACGGTCGTCTCAAGGCGGCGTGCCAGCCACTTCCCACCGCCGCTCCACGAGCCGCCAACGGCCAGCGCGAGCTCACCGGTGCGTCGGACCAGTTCGGTCGCGATGAACAGGCGCTCGTTCTGGTCGTCGCTTCCCGCGAGGTCGTCGAGGAGGTCGGTGATCGCGTAGCGGCGGTCGTCGATCTCTTCCGCCGGCACCGGGGGTGGTCCGGCGACGGTCAGCTTCCGGGCCTGTGCGGCGAGGCGGGCTCCGAGTCCGTCGGTGTCGAAGAGCAACAGCCCGTCGGCACACATCCACAGCAGCGGTGATCTGCGCTTGCGTAGTTCCCGTTCGACGTAGGCGTGCCACGTCGCCTCGGTGTGCACGAACATCTCCACCGGCCAGTCGGCGTACCGGAGGCTTGCGCGGTACGGGGCTGGGGTTCCGTGGAGCAGGACGACGATGTCGAGGTCCGATGTGGCCGTTCGGCGGCCGGTCACGACGCTGCCGCCCAGGAACGCGGCGCGCGCGTCGGGGTGCTGTTCGTCTACGACGGCGCGTGCGGCCTCGATCGCATCCATGCGGCAACTATCAGCACTGCCCCCACCACGCGCACGCGTTTTCCGCGGTTGCACCGTGATGTCTCGCGCTCTGCGTGTCAGTTCGCCGGGGGCAGACAGCAAAGATCCACGAATGACTGGCCAACGTCGCAAGGGCATGTGAACCTGGACGACCTTCTCGCAAAACACCAGGTCAAAGAGATGATTGCCCGTGACTGCGGTACCCCAGGGCCCCGGATTCTCCACCACGGTTGAGGCCCTGCGGCTGCGTGAGTGGTTGCTCGGCCTGGGCCAGGCCACGCTCGTGATGGATCAGTTCTCCGCCAACGACTTCCACCTGGTCGTCGACGACCGCGCGGACGTACACGTCAACTCGAAGGATGGTCGCTTCTATCTCGGATGGTTTCCGTCCGGCCGTCCTGGTACCGACGGCGAGGGGTAGAAGATCGCCGTCACCGGTACGGCCAAGGTGCGCGGCTACCAGATGTCCTTCGACACCGAGACGCCGGCCGACGTCGTCGCCGCCGCAGTCGCTCGCGTCCTGGAGACCTCCCGGTGTGACAGCCAGGGGCTCGATGCGGCGGCCTGGGGGAAGCCTTGTCGTCTACCTGGTGAGGGCGAGACGGGGTAGCCCGGCCATGTGTCACCCGAGGCCGCCGCGAAGCCGGCCCGGCACGCCCATCCAATGCACGCACCGCTGGCGGCATAAAGCCCCAGCCCCCCAGCTCCTTGGAGGCGCACCTGCATCCCGATTTCCCGATCGATCCACCCGCTCCGGCCTACGCCCCGTCCGCGTATTGGGTCGGGCCCCGGCACCTGGCCGGTGACGACGGACGCCTCTACGACGCCGTCGCCGACACCCTCGCCGGCCTGGGGTGGACGAGCCTGACGATCGTCCGCGGGCGCCAGGAGCCGGACGAGGCGCCGGAGGACCGTCAGGTCCTGCGCAGCACCGTCCTGCACATCAGCCCCGACTCACTGCGGTGGGCGCAGTGGGTCCTGCCGGACGAACCGTTCCACCTGGGGAATCTGCCGATCGCCTGGCAAGTGTCCGCTCGTACGGACCCGAGCAGCCCGCTCGCCCACTGGTCGGCCTACTTCACCCCCGAGGTCCCGGGAGAGACCCTCGCCGGCTTCCTTGCAGCGCTCGACGCCCGAGATCAGCCCGCCCTGCCGCGCGGTGGCCCCGAGCTGGTCCTCGACGCGGTAACGGCACACGGCTGGCTGCGCGACGTCGACCAGTCCGGGTCGGGCGCGGTGGATCCGACGTTCGCCTCCCACATCCGTCTCGGCGAGGTGCCGCCCCTCATCCAGGATGGCGACCCACTCGCGCTGGTGGCTGAGGCGGACGAGGCGGCCCTGGCCGGGTGGCAGGCGTGGGCCGAGCCGGTGCTCGGCACGGGCTACCTGTGGGCGGCGTCCTTCGGCCCCAGCGTGCCGCACGACCTCGTCGCCGCGTTCGCCGACTCCCTCAGCTCCAGCGCACCGGTCCTGCGCCGGGTGCTGCCAGAGAGCACACGCGACCGGCTCCTGCGCGCTCCGGCCGGCTGAGGGCCATCCAAGGCATCGAAGGCGGGCCTCCCTTCGGGGAGGCCCGCCTTCGTGCTGCTGTGCCGTGGCCAACGTCTGCGTGGCGTCACGGTCCGCGGTTGCAGAAAGCGGTTCGTGCTTCATTCGCGGCGGCGCGTTGTACCGGCTACCGCCTGAATGCCCATGTCTCTGTGTGTCAGAGGCCGACTCCATCTTGGGAGCGGGGCACTGCCACGCTGGTCATGCGGGCCCCGGTTAGAAGGTGTACGGGGCGAAGGAACGGACCGGCTCCGATGCGAGGCCGAGCAGTCTGTCGAACTCGGTGCGTTCGTCCTCGTTCATGAGCTCGACGGCGTTGCCGAGGGTCTTCTTGGTGAGCCGCTCCATGAACGGGGCGAGGAAGTCCTCCAGAGCCTTCGGCGCTTCGTCCATCGTGCGCTGGTACTCCCGGTATCGCTTGAACTGCTCCTGTATCTCTTCGAACTCGACGCGGGTGGCACTGAGGACCAGGGCCCGTTCCTCCTTGCTGAACGGGCGCCCGTCGAGGTGCTTCCACGTGTTGGTTTCACGCTTGCGCTTGATGTCCGCGTCGCAGAGCAGGACGACGATCTCGGGCCGGGCTTGGGTTTCGGGCATACGGGTGCTCCTCACAGGAGTGGGGGTGGGTGGAGGCATCAATGGTCCGGAGAATCGGCGGTTTGCCCAACCGCCGATCGTCGGCTATGTTCCGCCGGCTTTTCGCTGGTCAGCGCCGACGGCTGGGGTTGTTCAGGCCGCCCTGTGTCGGCAGCGTGCGGTGCGCCGGGGACCCTTGGCGCCGACTGCCTCGCGCGGGTGTGTCGTGGGGGCGCTCGGGCAGGGCGGGCAGGTGTGCGCTGCGCCGCAGGCGCCATACCAGGACGTCGCTGATGGAGGTGGCGGTGTCGAGCTCGCGCCGTCCGGCGGCTTCGGTCAGCAGGGCGCCCGGGGCATGGCCGGCTTTCCGGGCGTCGTCGAGGGTGGCGGCCAGGGCGGGCCAGCCGGGCTCGGCCTGGACCCGTGCGGCCAGATCCGGCAGCACCTCATGCAGGAGGTCGGCTTGCCGCTGCCGAGCACGCGGGGCCAGGCGCTGGCCTCGCTGGTGGAGGACGGCCATGGACTCGGCCGCGGCGGCTTGGTAGGCGGCGCGGAGGTGTTCGGCCGCCTGCTGGGCTGCCGCGGCCTGCTGGCTGTGGTGCTTCTTCGAGTGCCAGTTCGCCGCGGCTGCGGCGAGGAAGAAGGCCATGTCGATGAGCATGGCGGTGGTGGCGCCGTCTTCCCCGCGGCCCAGAGCGGGTCCGCTGTGGACGAGGTCGTGGGCGGCTTGGTGCAGAGCGCGGTCGTGCCCGCGTACAGCCTTCACGTGGGAGCGGCTGGCACGCTCGAACACGAACGCCGCCTCGCGCAGCTCAGCGCGGGTGTGGGCGGCGGAGGTCTTTGCCAGCGCGTCCAGGACCTCGCCCGCCGCGGCGATCTGCGCCGCTGCCGCGCCGTCGTCACCGTTATCGATGATCAGCAGCGCCTGCCAGGTGGCGGCGGTGGCCCGGCGCCGCGCGAACGCGGGACCTGTCACGTCCGGCAGGACCGGCTGCTCCGGCCGTGAGCCGTCCGCCGAGGTTGCGGCCTCCGCGGGCAGGGTCCAGCGTTCGCGGATGCGGGGCAGGGACAGATCGGGTGCGAGCGTGGAGCCCGCGTAGTACACCGGCTCGTTCTCACCGTTTCGGTCGTCGGGCAGCGCGACCTTGTAGCCGAGCAGGTCGCCGGAGAGCGCGATGCGCTTGCGGATCAGCAGGCCGGCTCCGGCCAGCCGGTCGAAGAACTCCTCCTCGCTGGTGGCGCCGGCGACCGCGCGTCGTACGGTCTCCCGCAGTTCCTCGCGCGCCGGGCGCTCCCTGCCCTGCCGTTCGGCCTTGTGCCGCTCGGCGCTGGTGGCCCGCTTGGCGGCGGTGCCGTCCCCGGGCGCGATCTGGTGCAGGCCGAGTTCCTTTTCGATCAGTCGGCACTCGGCCTGGGCGCGTTTGCCGGAGCGGTGGTGGTCGGGGCGGCGGCCGTCCTCGCGGACGAGGGCGGCGATGATGTGGATGTGGTCGTCGGCGTGCCGGACGGCGGCCCAGCGGCAGCCGGCGCCGTCGCCGGGGTCGATGCCGGTGGCGGCGACCATGCGGCGGGCGATGTCGCCCCACTGTTCGTCGGACAGGATCGGGTCGTCGGGCGCGGCGCGTACCGAGCAGTGCCAGACGTGCTTGTCGGGATGCAGGTCCGGGGCGAGGAGGGCGAGGGGCTGGTCGATGAGGTGCTGGAGGTCTTTCTTTGTGACCGAGGGGTCGCGGCCGGGGTCGGGGGCCATGCCGTCGAAGGAAGCGACCAGGTGCGGGTCGATGTGCTCCTCGTGGGTGCCCTTGCCGTACAGGTAGTGCAGGAGCCCGAGGGTGTTGCTGCCCTGCTGGTGGATCCGGGGGATCAAGCCGCCTCGCCTTCCTGCCCGTTGGCGACCCTGTCGGCTGCCCGTTGGACGGCCTGTGCGGCACGCTGCAGGTCGGCGAGGGCAGCGGCGAAGTGCGGTACGTCGGCACCCGAGTTGAGGGCCTTGGCGATCTGGTTGACGTTGCCGCCCGCCCAGCCGAGCTGACGGCGCACACCGAACAGCGCGGTCAGGATGTCTCGCTCGGTGGCGATGGCCGCTGCGGTGCGGGACTGGTCGCGGGCGGTGGCCAGGGCGGAGTGGGCCATGAACCCGGCCACGCTCATACCGACGTGGTCGGCGCCGGACTGGATGATGGCGAGTTCTAGCTCGTTGAGGCGGACGCTGTGAGCGGGGCGCTGCTTCTTGTCACGCGGACGCGACTTTCCCTTCCTGGCCTTGCCCTTGCGGCTGGCCTTGCCTGGCTGCGGTCCGCCCTCGGTCGCAGCCTTCCCGTCCAGCGCCCCCTGGTGCTGGACGGGCCCCGCCACCTCCGGGGCGGGGTCGGGTTCGGGCGCTCCCCCCGCGGGGGAGTGTCCGGACCTCCAACTTGCTCCCGACGGGGCGGGGGTGATCGGCAGGGAATCCTCGCGGGACGTGGGGTCATCGTGGCGCGGGGTGTGCATGGGGCCCTTCGGGTCGGGGTCTGGTTGGGAGTGCTGGTGCTGCGACGATCAGCGGGACGGAGTACCGGCTGCGGCTTTGAGCTGGGCCTTGAACTCACGGACGACTCGTCCGACGCCGTCGCTGGAGACGGTGTAGCCGACGGTGCGCAGGGCGTCCTCGACCCGGTCGCGGCCGACGCTGCCGGTCTCCTCGTAGATGCGGCGAGCGTGTTTGAGGATGACCTCGTCAGAGGCGCGGGCTTTGCCGGCGTCGCCGTTCTTCCGGGCAGCCGCCTTCCGATCACGCTTGCCCGACACGCTGCCCGCGCTGGTGCCCGTGAGCGCCGGGCTGTCTTCGGCTTCTGCCCGTGTGGGCAGCCCGGGCACCGGGCGGGCAGGCTGCGGGCGGGCAGCCGGAGGCACCTCCTCGTCACCCGGATCTGATGGGTGCGGGCGGGCAGCGTCCTCTGCCCGCGGCAGGGCTTCCGGGCGGCCGGAGCGCGGGCGGCTGTGCCCGGACTCACGGGCGGGGGACGAGGCCGGAATCTGCCAGCGCGGCGGCAGCGTGATGGAGGCGAGGCCGAGAGCCTGCTTGCGGGTGGCGAGCTTGCGCAGCAGTAGCTCGTCCTGGCGCGGATCCCCGTCGACGCCGGCCCGCTCCAGCGCCTCGTGCAGGCGTTCCGTCAGACGCCGCTCCCGCCGCTTTCCGCGCTGTCGGTCGGTCATCGACTCGGCGCGCAGGATCAGGGCGACGGCTTCGCTCAGCGCGCGCTCGCGGATGAGCCGGGCGGCATCGGCGTCCTGGTCGGCGATGCCGAGCCGGGCCAGGAGGCGTTCGCGTGCCTGGCGGACGAGGACGGCGGCCAGGCCGCGTGAGGCGGCGTCGGGGGCGCGGTGGCGCAGCTCGATGCCCATGGCCAGGTGCCACAGCATCGCGGCCATGACCGGGCCGACGAAGGCCCGCACGGTGCCACCGACCAGCCCGGACTCGGCGTAGGCGGGCAGAACCTGTACTGCGGTGATGACCCACGTGAGGGTGCCGGGCAGGCCGGGAGCCTGCTTCGGGCCGTTGAGGTTCTGCCGGGCCATCAGGGCGGTGGCGAACAGGGCCAGCTCGGCGGCGGCGAACATCGCGACGCGCTCGGCGGTGCCACCCATGTCGAGGTAGTCGGCGGCGAACCGCCAGCTGGTGTCCGCGCTGTACGCGGTGCAGCTGAGGGCGGCCACGGCCGCGACCGGGACCGCGGCGGTTCCACGCCAGCGGTTGGTGTGATGCCGCAGGCGACGCTGCTGGCGGATCAGCCACCCGGCGAGCAGGACGAGCAGCACGGGCGGGATGAGGAGCGCCACGGTCATCACCGGGGAGGTGGCCCAGTCAGGGAGGAGCGGCGTGCCGCTGATCCGTATGGCGAGGGGGACGGGGCTGTGAGGAGGCAGGAGAGGGCTCCAAGGCGTCGAGGATTGAGGGCGAAGGGCGAATCGACGGAGCGCTGAGCAACCGCCTATGCGAGAGGCTGGCGCGGGCGGGGCTGGTGTGAGCGCGGGTGATGCGGCGGGCCCGGCCAGGAGAGGGCGCTGAGGCGCCAGTCAGGCGGCGGGCGCTGTGCGGCGTCGTCGGTCGGGGCCGTCGAGGATGACGCGCTCGGTCATCTCGGCGAGGCGGGAGGCGACGCGGTCACCGAGGGTGACGCGCAGCTGCTCCATCGGAAGGTTGGTGGTGATGAGGGTTGGGAGCATGTGCTCGTACCGGTGGTTGATGAGCCGGTAGGTCAGCTCCTCGGTCCATTCGCTGGTCTTGGCCGCGCCGAGGTCGTCCAGGAACAGCAGCGGGCAGCGCGCCAGGGGCTGCAGCTCCCGTTCGGCGTCGTGGCCGGCGCGGGGGCGCAGGCGCGCGTGGAAGTCGGCGGTGGTGGTCGCTTCCCAGCGCAGACGGACCCCTCGGGCGAGCAGGCTGCGGATGGCGCCGTACGCCTGGTACGTCTTGCCCGTGCCCGTGGGGCCGGCGATCAGCAGCGACGGGCCTTCGGCGATGCCCGGCCCGCCGGGGCCGGGGCGTCCGGCGCGGGCGATCTCGTCGGCCCAGGCGGTGACCTTCGGGTGGTCGGCCAGGGCTCGGCGGTAGCGGGCGGGGATCCTGGCGTCGGCGAGTTCCAGCGCGGTGACGGGCTCGACGTGCCCGTCCTCGACGGCGGCGGTGGCGAGGTCGATGCCGCGACCGGCAAGGATGCCGTTGAGCCGGTCGGCTAGCGGGCCGACCCGGTGGGGCTCGCGGGTGAGGGTGGCGGTCAGAGGTCACCTCCGTAGGCGGCTTCGACATCGGCGGGGTTTGTCCACGCCCTGTGGACAACCGGCGCGGCGGGGGCCGCGTTCATGGCCTCGTGCACGAGGCTCGGCACAGTGCTGGGATGCAGGCCCTTGGCGCGGTGCCGCTCCAGGCCGGCCCGGATGTGGGCGGGGGCGATGCCCTCGCCGAGCAGCTTGCGCACCTCGCGAGCGAGATGGCCCAGGACGTCCTTGGGCGGACGGTGTGTGCACGCGGCGGCGTACTCGGCGATGAGCTCGCTGGCCGAGACGGCGTGGGGTGCGGGGGCGCTCGCGCCCCCCGAAGGGGTATTTCCTAGATCCATGATCCTAGGTCCTAGATCCGGACGCTGAGGCGTCACCGCTCCCTCACTGAGCCCTCCCCGCTGCCTCACGGAGGGATCACTGAAATCGCCCTGACCTGCTGTTTCGTCATCGGTGACCGGATTCACCGCAGGCTCGCGTATTCGCCTGGAGCCCTCACGGAGGGCTCCGTGAGGCTGCGGTGCGGGCTCCGTGACGCCCACTCCCGCAGTTGGCGCCTCGACGCCGGGCGCGGTGCGAGCCTGCGTGTCGTGGTGCGGGCAGGCGGGAAGGCGGCTAGCGCTGGGGCGATTGATCTTCTGATGCTGCCGCCAGGTGACGATGTGCAGGTAGCGCTTGTCGCCCGGGCCCTTGTAGCGGCATATCAGCCCGGCGTCGGCGAGCTGGGCGAGGTCCTGCTCGACAGCGCCAGGCGGGTGTTCCGGGCGCAGGACCCACAGCTGCCCGGCGATGATCGCGGCGTGGTCGCGGTGGCGTCCCTGGTCGTCAGCCTGGGTGAGCAGGCCGAAGAAGGTGCGCTCGGCGGTCAGGGAGACGGCGGCCAGGGACTCGGAGACGAAGGCTTCCGGTTTGATGGTGCGGATTCGTGCCAAGAGGGGCGGTCCTCACTCGGTGGCCGGTGGGCTGGGTGCCCACGGTTCACCGTCGGTCGGGGCGGGTCGGGCGTGAAGGGCGGGGATGTCTGGCCGTTGACGCGGGAGCGTTGATGGCCGCTCGCGCTTTCCGGGGTGTCGTCAACATAGCCACACCCAGGTCGCGCAAGTCCAGCCCTATCCGGCGCAATCTCTCACAGCAGAAATGCCGCTGGAAATCGAGTCGGCGAGGGCGGTGCGAAAAAGGTAGGGCACGATCGGCGGTTGACCAAATAGTTGCCCCGCATCCCGAGCCAGAAGGATCACATCGGCAAGCCGTTGACGTCCCGCGAGCGACGAAGCTACAACACAACACCCCACGTCAGAGAGGCTCTCTGGTGTCGGGGCCCGTTCGGGGATCCGGCCTTGCGCAGCACCCCGATCGCCTCGCTCACCGATTGAGCGCGGCGCAACATAGCCGACGATCGCCGGTTAACCAAACCGGCGAATGCACGCTACAACTGGAGCCATGGCAGCACGATCTCTGGAAATAGGGCCCGCAGGAATGCTGGCTGCTCGCACCATCGAAATCCTTCGCACGGAACGCGGCCTTGGGCAGCGCCAACTCGCCGCGCGGTGTACCGCTTTGGGCCGTCCTATGTCCAACACGATGCTGTCCCGCATCGAACTCGCCAAGCGGCGATGCGATATCGACGACCTCGTCGCCATCGCCGCAGCACTGCAGGTGTCACCCGCCGCCCTCCTCCAGGGGCTGGGTGCGGCCTGAGCCGCCCACGCAGCCCTACCCCGACCAGGAGCCGCCCCCTTGCACCGATCCACGCCCGCGCTCGTGCCCCACAGGCCGTCCGACGCCCCTCCGCCCCGCCTCTACCGCCCTGAGGAGATCGCCGACACCCTCGGTTGCTCGACCTGGTGGGTCAAGGACCGAGCGCGACGGCGCCTAATACCGCACACGCGGGTCGGCCGCGCCTACCGCTTCACCGCCGAGCACCTCGCCGAGATCATCCGCCTCTACGAGCAGCGGCCGGCCCAGCCCGCGCAGGCAGTCGCACGGGTGACCGAGCCGCTCTCCGAGCCCGGTGCGCAGACCGGCTCCGGGCAACCTCGCCGCCCTGTCGTTGCGCCGGCGACCCGTCTGCAGGCCCGCCCGCCGCGTCGACAGCAGCAGTACGGCACTGTCGCGTGACCCGATCGCATCTGCCGTAGCCGAGGACAAGGAAGAGGGGGAGAGCGGGACTTGGGTTTCGCGGAGAAGCGCGGAAACTACTGGCGCGGCCGGTACAAGGTCGCGCCCGGCAAGCACAACACGGTCGTCGACGAGAACGGCAAGGCGATCAGGTTCGCCACCAAGGGCGAGGCCCAACGGGCAGCGGCCGAGGCCGAGAACAAGTACCGTCGCGGCGACTGGCGCGACCCGGCCCTCGGCCAGGAGACCTTCGGCGAGTACGCGAACCGCTGGTACGAGGCCCAGGACCTGGCCGCCTCGACCATGCAGAACTACAAGCGCCACATCGAGGAGCACCTCCTCCCCGAGTTCGAGGACAAGGCGCTCGGCGGCATCCTGCGCACGGACGTCGACCTGTGGGAGAAGAAGGAGAAGGCCCTCTACGCGGCGTCCAGCGTCAAGACCTGGCGCTCGACGCTCCACCTGATCTTCGAGGACGCGATCGACGAGGGCCTGATCACGTCCAACCCGGCCGCTCGGCGGCGCGGACGGGGCAAACGCGCCGGCCGCTCCAGAGACCGTGGCCCGGAGAAGGTGGTCACCGACGCGCTCGGCATCCTGCTGACCGCCGAGCGCGCCGCCCTGCTCTCCGGCCGCGACGACGAGTTCGTCGCCGTGGTCCTCAAGGGGTACACCGGCATGCGCTGGGGCGAGATCGTCGGCCTGGAGACCGCGTTCGTCCGCCCTGGAGCCGTCCGGGTCGAGTGGCAGCTGTACGAACTCGACACGGGCGAGCTGGTGCGCTGCCCACCCAAGGACGACAGCTACCGCACCATCGACTCGATGGACTGGGTGTCCGCGCTGGTCGCCAATCACATCGCCCGCACGAAGCCCAAGCCATGCCCCTGCCACGGCAAGACCTACGTCTTCCGAGGACAGGGCGCGGCCCGTACCGGTGGCCACCAGGGCGCGAAGCACGTCGACGTCGCCCGCCGTGCCGGCGTCTCGACCGGCACGGTGTCCAACGTCCTCAACCACCCAGAACGCGTCACCGAGGCCACGCGAGAGAAGGTCGAGCAGGCCATCGCGGACCTCCGGTTCGTCCGGGGCGGCGTCGTGCCAGAGCATGCCGCCCACTGGCGCAGGAACGGCTTCGCGACCTGGCTGTTCACGCCGGCGGTCTCCGGCTGGTACCCGAAAAAGGCACCACAGGAGCCACGCCCGGTGCCCCTGCTCGGCGAGCCGTGGCCTGGCGTCCCGGCTCGGGGGCGAGGTGCCAGCGAACGAGCCGACGCCTGCTGGCTCCCGATAGCCAAGGGACTCACGCCCCACGGCCTCCGCCACACCCACCGGACGATGATGGAGGACCTGGGAACCGAGAAGGTGCTCATGGACGAACGTATGGGCCACATCGACGGCTCGGTCTCGGCGCGCTACGCCCACGTCACCCCAGGCATGCGCAAGCGCCTCTTGCTGGGGCTGACCGAGCAGTGGGAGGCAGCACTCGACGCGCGTTTGGCCATGAGCGCCACGTCACCATTGCGCGTACTGAGTGATCTCCTGCGGGCACGCGAGGTGTCACGGGTGCCCGTCAAGTCGTAGCAAGGCAAAAGTGCTGTGCCCTTCGGCGACCACTCCCGGAGGGCACAGCCATGTCCGTGATGCCTCCGCGAGGCCGCGTCAACTCCGCGCGGCCGTTTCCAGCAGTTACGACGATTGCCCAGTAGCGGGGCCAACGGACCTGGCTCAATAGGTACATGGAGACTGGCGAGCACTGGGCATACCGCGCGAGGCCGAAGGAGCTGGGCAGCCCTGTCAGGTGGGTGGAGGTCGTGCGGGTGGGCGGTCGTGGCAGGTCTGGCTGGGTCCATGTCCGGTTCTTGGAAGGGGATGATGCCGGCCTGCAGGAATGGGTCAGCCCCGGCTGCCTCGTAGCACCGTGGTCAGACGTCGACGCGTTCCGCGCGGATGACGAGGCAGAGCTCAGACTGGCCGAGGCGTCATGCCACGTACGAGGCAGCACGGAGTTCGAGGCCGCGCGCTTGATCCTCGGTTTCGACCGGCCGAAGAACAGGCTGCGCCTCCGCCGAGGGGTGGCGGACGCGGGAGTTCTGGAACTGAGCCGACTCGACGAGACGGCGCCGCTCATCGGCATGGACGCCACCGCGCTCCGCAGTGACCCGATGGTGCACGAGGACCGCGCCGGCATGTGCCTGGCCGGCTGGCCGGTCACCGAACGCGTCGCCCGTCAGGTAGCGGGCCGCCTCGCCGACGAGATCCTCCCGGAGGTGGACCGCAAGCAGCAGGACATCGAGCAGGAGCGCGCACAGCCCTCCTGGTACTCGTACCGCCGTCGGGACGACCGCAAGTTGGATGCGGAGGCGGCCGTCCTGCGGACCGTCCGGGTGTGGTGCGGCGAGGACAAGGCTGAGCGCTACGACGAGCTGGTCGCACTGCGCGAAGAGGTTATCCGGCTCGGCCAGCTGGTGGAGAAGGCGGTCAAGGCCCTACGCGACCGTGGGCACGGCGTCATCGCCTCCACCATTGAGCGCGACCTTGGCGTCCATATCGCCAGCCTTGATCCTGACGTGCGTCGATAGAGCCGCGCCACGGCTCCGGGGTCGGCTTCGGCGGCTCGGGCCGTGCCGCAGGCTGCTCCCTCTCCGGCCGGTGCGGGTTCCAGCCGCCGAGAAAAGGCCGTAGCTGATCTCCGGTCGGTTCCGCGTGGAAGTCGATAGCGGCCAGGCCCTTGCCGTTCATGGTGGGGTCCAGCCGGTCGGCCTCCGCCTTCCCCCAAGCCGACCACTCTCGCAGCCTCTCGGCTTCGACGGCGTTGTCCGACGTTGCGGCAGCTTCGTCCAGAGCGACGCAGAACACCCGGATCTCTCCAGCCACCTTCCACTGTTCAAGTGCTGCGCCGAAGTGCTCCGCCCGTAGGGCGTGCACCGCCTTGATCGAGGCGGCACTGACGGCGGACTCCCACTCCCGCCTCTCGCGCTCCTCCCGCTCCGCCTCCAGACGCCGACGCTCCGCCTCCTGCCGCTCCCGCTCCTCTCGCAGGCGCCGCTGCTCCGCCTCCCGTTCCAGCCGAGCCCGCTCCTGCTCCTCCGCGCGCGCCTTCAGCGCCCGGAACACCGAACCGACCTGCTCCTCCAACGGCTTCTTGGCAGTGTCGGCCCATTCCTTCTTCCAGCCATAGCTGTGGCCGTAGCCGTAGCCCGAGTGCTCACTGATCAGCAGTTCCAGCTCGCCGGATGGCTCGAACCTGTGTGCCGGCGTCACCCGCTGCCAGTCGTACGTACGTCGGCCCGGCTGCTTGGGCACGTACCGGACCTGCTTCTGCCGTTCGCGGAAGCCGACCTCATACGTCCTGCCGTGAACGGTGAGCAGGGGCCTGGGCTGCTTGCGCTTCTTGGACACCGTGATCTCGCCGTGGCGGGCGAGTGCCTGCTCGGCGAGGAGCCGGAGAAGCGAGAGGACTCGCGGCAGGACCTCCTCCGAAATCTCGAAGGCGCTGTGGTCCGCAGTGACAGCGGCGATCACGTCCTCGACATCGCTGATCACCCGGCTGCGCGCCAGCCGGATCCGGTTCCACTCGGTGTCGTCCTCACCCGACACCCTGAGGAGACCGAGGAAGAAGTCCCCCTTCGCCCGGCCGCTGTACTTCAGGTGGTACCCCTCGGGCGCACACTGCCGGGCTGCGTCGAAGGCCCTGCGGTAGCGGGCTCGCTCCTGGTCGCTGGGGTTCGGGATCCGAAGGAACCGCCCAGCCTGCTGTACCTCCGCGACCAAGGCGGCTCCGATTTCCGCCGGCGACGCCTGCGGGGGCTTGGCGGTGCGTTGCGGCGCCGGCTTCGTTGTGGACGGAGCTGTGTCTTGCTTCTGCGGAGGAGGGGCAGGCCGTGTCCGTTGCTCGGAACCCGCCGACCGCTGCTTGCGCGGCGCCGGTTCCGGCCGGTCCGGGTGATGGCCGTGTTCCAGGTAGAAGCGCCCCGCGTCAGTGATCTCCGCCTGCCACTTCCCATCCTGCTTGGGCATGGTGATCAGGCGCCGCTCCTTGAGTGCGCGGGCGGTGAGGGCGAACTCTGGGCTGTCCGACGTGACGGGGTCGGCTCCGTCCCCGATGCGGGTGAGGAGTGCGAGCTGCCGGTCGTTTAACGGAGACCATCGGTGCATGGCGATCGTCGTACCGCCTGTGATCGGCGTCGCACAACCGTAGGGATGACCCTGTCTCAGCGTGAGCGGCAAAGAGCGGGCTGGACGGCGGACGGCCGCTCGCTGGGAGCCACCGGGAGCCGGTTTCTGGAAGTTGGCTCCCAAACGGCTCCCAAAACGGGGCCACAAAGCAAATCAGGCCCGGTGCTGATCTCTCAGTACCGGGCCTGACCTGGTGCTTCTCTGTCGGGGTGGCGGGATTTGAACCCACGACCTCTTCGTCCCGAACGAAGCGCGCTGCCAAGCTGCGCCACACCCCGAGTGTCGTCGCTGTCGCGGCGACGTCGTTTACTTTAGCCCACCGTCGGCCGGAGACGAAATCCGGTTTTACCAGCGGCGGCGCAGGGGGTTCGGGCGGGCGTGGTCCAGCGCCACCAGCAGGACCGCCAGGGCGTAGACGGACAGGCCCAGGAGGAGGGCGTTGGCGAGGACGCCGCGGTAGCCGTGCTGGTCGACGTCGAGGAAGGGGTAGAGGTAGCGGCCCGTGCTGTTGGGGAGGAGCAGCTCGCCGCGGACGAGGGAGAAGGTCAGGTAGGCCAGGGGGAAGAGGAGCCATGCCGCTGCCTGGCGCAGGTGGAGGCGGGCCGGCGGGGTCAGGAGCAGCCAGTCCAGGACGGCGGCGATCGGGACCACCGTGTGGAGGAGGTGGCCGGCGACCGAGTGCCAGCCACCGGTCGCGGCCACCCCGTCGGTCGTGAAGTACGGGCTCGCCGGGTTGGCCAGCAGCAGATGGTGCACCAGCGCCGCGACGATCATGTACAGCAGGGCCGCTCCCGCCAGTCCGCCCGGCACGGGGTGGCGTGCGCTCCAGGCCCGGCGGGCCGAGGCGAGGAGGACCAGGGCGAGCAGGACGCCGGCCTGGATCGTGAAGTAGCTCGCCACTCGGGTCGGGCTGCCGAGGAGGAAGGCCAGCGTCACGCCCGCGACGGCGAGCGTGGCCACCAGCAGGCGGTACACGGCCGCCACCGGACGGCGGACCGGCGGTATCACGGCCGTGGCCGGGACCGGGGAGGGCAGCAGCGTGGGGGGACCCGGGACCGCGGGGAGGTCCGGGATGTCCCTGGGTATCGGGGCGGTCATGCCCTCAAGCTAGATATATGGGGCGAATGGGGCGATGTGGGTGGGCCGTGTGGGGGACACCGCACTGAGGGCTGCGGATGCGGCTGCGGCTGGGGCTGCGGCTGGGGCTTGGGGGATGGAAGGGGAGGAGGCCTACGAGGAGGCGGGGCGCGAGGTCGAGGGGACCTGCGCCCCGACGCGTCTACTCCCGCCCCACCAGCGTCAGCAGCGTCGCCTCCGGCGGGCAGGCGAAACGTACCGGCGTATAGCGGTTGGTTCCGCAGCCCGCCGAGACGTGGAGGTACGCCGTGCGGCCCTCGGCCGTGTGCGTCGACAGGCCCTTGACCCGGTCCGTGTCCAGGTCGCAGTTGGTGACCAGGGCGCCGTAGAAGGGGATGCAGAGCTGGCCGCCGTGGGTGTGGCCGGCCAGGACCAGGGGGTACGCGTCCGCCGTGTACGCGTCGAGTACGCGCAGGTACGGCGCGTGGACCACGCCCATCGAGAAGTCGGCCGCCGACGACGGTCCGCCGGACACCGCCGCGTACCGGTCCCGCTTGATGTGCGGGTCGTCCAGGCCGGTCAGCTCGATCGACAGGCCCTCGATCTTGAGGGTGCCCCGCGTGTTGGTCAGGTTGAGCCAGCCCGCGGCGTCGAAGCCGTCGCGCAGGTCCTCCCAGGGGTTGTGGACCGCGCCCACGGCGGGCGCGTTGCCGTTCAGGCCGTGGCGGCCCTGGGCCTTCTCGATCAGGTACCGGGCGGGGTTGCGCAGCCGGGGGCCGTAGTAGTCGTTCGACCCGAAGACGTACGCGCCGGGGAACTCCATCAGCGGGCCCAGGGCGTCCAGCACCTCCGGGACGCCCTCCGGGTCGGAGAGGTTGTCGCCGGTGTTGATCACGAAGTCCGGGCGCAGACCGGCCAGGGAGCGCAGCCAGCGCTGCTTCTTGCGCTGCCCGCCGACCATGTGGATGTCGGAGACCTGCAACACGCGCAGCGGTCGCATGCCCGACGGCAGGACGGGGACCGTCACCCGTCGGAGGCGGAAGGACCGGGCCTCGAAGCCCGCGGCGTAGACCAGACCGGCGGCGCCAGCCGCCGCGATGGACAGGGGCACTCGGTATCGCGCGCGCATATCTCCATCGTGTCAGACGATCGTCTGACAGGGGATCGGCGGCATGCTGAGCGCGCGCCGGGCGAGGGCCGGCCGGGTGGAGCGCGTGCCGGGCGGAGCGCGCGCCGAGCGCGTGCGCAGATCGCGTGCTGGGGTCGTGCCGAGCGCGTGCCGGGTGCGCTGAGCAGAGACTGAGTGCCCGGTCCACGGCATCGGCTCGCGCGGCGTCCGCGCGAGCGCGGCGGCGGTATCCGCCCCGCCCGGTAAATCGGCGGGCGGTACCCTCCGCGCACCTGCGACAATCACTGCATGACCACGCTCAAGTCGAAGCTGCAGGATGACCTCAACGCCGCGATCAAGGAGCGCGACGAGCTCCGCTCCTCGACGCTCCGGCTGACGCTCGCAGCGATCACCAAGGAGGAGGTCTCGGGGAAGGAGAAGCGCGAGCTCTCCGACGACGAGGTCCTGAAGGTGATCACCCGCGAGGCGAAGAAGCGCCGCGAGGCCGCCGACGCCTTCGCACAGGGCGGTCGTCCCGAGCAGGCCGAGCGGGAGAAGGCGGAGGGCGAGGTGCTCGCCGCGTACCTGCCCAAGCAGCTGTCCGACGAGGAGCTGAACGCGATCGTCGCGCAGGCCGTCGAGGAGGCCAGGGCGGCCGGTGCCGAGGGCCCGCGGGCCATGGGCGCCGTGATGAAGATCGTGAACCCGAAGGTGGCCGGGCAGGCGGAGGGCGGCCGGGTCGCCGCGGCGGTGAAGAAGCTGCTGGCCGGCTGATCCGGCACCGGGAACCGCCGGGTCGGCCCCCAAAGCCTCCGGTGCTCCCGGTGCTCCCGGTGCACCTCATGCTCCCGGTGCCCCCAGTGCACCTCATGGGCCCGGTGCCGCCGGTACACCCGGCGCATGAGGAACGGCCCCTTCACTTCCTACGAAGTGAAGGGGCCGTTCCTCTGCTTTCGGCGGCGGGGCGGCGGGGCGGCGGGCGCTGCACTCACCCCGCCTCAGCCGCCGCTCAACCGCTCAGTCGCTGAGTCGCTCAACCACTCAGTCGCTGAGCCGCTCAACCACTCAACTCAACGCCATCCCCCAGGACCCCCGTCCCCCTGCCCCTGGATGAAGCCCTCCGGGACGGAGAAGCTCGGGTCGGGCTCGGGGCCGCCGTTGCCATTGCCCGGTCCGCCGTTGCCATTGCCCGGCCCGCCGTTGCCGTTTCCGCCGTTGCCGTTGCCCCCGTTGCCGTCGCCGCCGCCGAACAGACCGCCGATGAAGCCGTCGCCGTCCCCGCGGTCGCCGTTGTCTCCGTCGTCGCCGTTGCTGCCGTCGTCGCGGTCGCCCCTGTCACCGTCGCCGTCCCCGTCGGGGATGTCGATGAGGTTGAAGGACGGGGAGTCCTTGCCGGCCAGGGCGCCGGTCATGGCGTCCTTCCAGATCGGGCCCGGGACCGCACCGCCGAAGACCAGGTCGTGGTACCGGCCGCCGATCCTGATGTTCTTCATCTCGACCTTCTGGGTGGCGCTGCCGACCCAGACCGCGCCCGACATGTTCGGCGTGTACCCGACGAACCAGGCGTTCTTGCGCTCGTCCGTCGTACCCGTCTTACCGGCGCTCTCGCGGTCGGTCAGACCGGCCTGCCGACCCGTACCGGAGTCGACCACACCGCGCAGCAGCGTGTTGATGCTGTCCGCGGTCTGCTCGGACACGGCCCGCGAGCAGGTCGACTTGGGCACCTCCAGCGACTTCCGCTCGCTGCCGACCTTCTGGGTGATCGACTCGATGGCGATCGGCGTGCAGTACATACCGCGGGAGGCGAAGGCGGCGTACGCGCTCGCCATCGTCAGCGGGGACAGGCCGACCGAGCCCAGCGAGATGGCGGGGGTCTGCGGGAGCTTGTCGCCGTTGCCCTGCCGGACGTGCAGCCGGTCCAGGACGTCGACCACGGGGCACAGCCCCACCTCGGAGATCATCTGCACGAAGTAGGTGTTGACCGACTTGGCCATCGCCTCCTTCATGCGGTACGGGCCGACCTCCGACTCGTTCTCGTTCTCCACGGTCTCGCCGCGCGTGTTGACCCACGGCTTGCCGTCGCAGGTCTGGACCGGACTCGGGTACTCCATCTCGTACGGCGACGAGTACTCCTTCGTCGGCGGTACGCCCTTCTCCAGCGCCGCCGCCGCGACGAACGGCTTGAACGTCGAACCGGTCGGGAAGCCGAAGTTGGAGCCGCCGTAGGCCGCGTCGACCGAGTAGTTGTACTCGGTCTCGTTCTTGCCGTAGCCGAACGGCTTCGACTGGCCCATCGCGACGATCCTGCCGGTGCCGGGCTCCACCAGGGTGGAGGCCGCGGCGACCGAGTCCGACTTGTTGACGTGGTCCTTGAGCGACTGCTGCACCGACTCCTGCGCCTGCGGGTCCAGCGTCGTACGGATGGTCAGGCCGCCCTGGTTCCAGATCTTCGCCCGCTCCTTGCGGGTCTTGCCGAAGACCGGGTCGCTGAGGAAGACCTTCTCCACGTACTTGCAGAAGAAGCTGGCGCCCTTGACCGCCGTGATGCAGCCGTTCTTGGGGCGGCTCACGTCCAGGCCGAGCGGGGTCTTCTTGGCCTTGTCGGCCTCCGCCTGGGAGATGTCGCCGACCTCGGCCATGCGCTGGAGCACCACGTTGCGCCGCTTCTTGGCCTCCGCCTCGTCGTTGACCGGGTCGTACCGGCTCGGCGACTGGACGATGCCGGCCAGGAGGGCGGCCTCCTGGAGTTCGAGGTCCTTGGCGTGCTTGGAGAAGTAGCGTTGGGCGGCGGCCTCGACACCGTAGGCCTGCTGGCCGAAGAACGTGATGTTCAGGTAGTTCTCGAGGATCTTCTTCTTGCCCAGCTCCTCCTCGACCTGGATCGCGTACTTCAGTTCGCGGATCTTGCGGCCGATGGTCTGCTGGGTGGCCTGGGCGACCTTGGTCGGGTCGTCACCGGCCTCCTCGACGAAGACGTTCTTCACGTACTGCTGCGTGAGCGTGGACGCGCCCTCGGAGACCTCGCCGCTGCGCGCGTTCTTGTTCAGGGCGCGCAGCACGCCCTTCAGGTCGACCGCGCCGTGCTGGTAGAAGCGCGAGTCCTCGATCGCGACGATCGCCTTCTGCATGTACGGCGAGATGTCCTTGAGGGAGACCACCGTGCGGTCGCGCGAGTAGACCGTGGCGATCAGGTCGCCCTCGGTGTCGAGGATCGTGGTGCGCTGGCTGAGCGGCGGCGTCTTCAGATTGGCCGGAAGCTCGTCGAAGCTTTCGACCGAGCCCTTCGCCGCCAGGCCCAGCGCGCCCACGGCGGGCAGCGCGATGCCGGCCAGGACGGCTCCCGCGAGCACGCTGACACCGAGGAACTTGGCGGCCTGCTGCGTGGGTGACAGACCACCGCCCGAGCGCTTCTTTGCCATGAGGGCAGCCTACGTTCTCATTCGCCGGACACGCGTATATGCCTTGGCCTAAGCTGCTCTCAACTGTCACAGCGGTGAGGCCACGTATCAATACGTCCGGTGGCGTCGAATCGTTCCGGATCTGCTCAGATTTTTTTCATGCCGGTCGCGGGCGGGGCGTGTTGGTGTGCGGGGGCGCGCGTCGGAGCGTGGGTAATGCGCGTCCGAATCCGCCTCGTGTGTCATTCGGTGTCCGTTGTGACGCAATAAAAAAGACCCGAATGTCGGGTTCGTCGCGCATGTCGTCAGCTCACTCCCGCGGGTGATCTGCCGCTTACCCATAGTCCGTTCGGGCCATCCAAGATTGGGCCCGAAGGGGGTGTTGCGCTGTGCCCACCTTCCGTAACGTCCTCAACTGGCGGCGGTGAATATGCCGCTGCCGCCGTGGGGGAGCCTCGATTCGGGAGAGGACGGCGCCGGTATGGGCTGGGTAACCGACTGGAGTGCGCAGGCCGCCTGCCGCACTACCGATCCGGACGAACTGTTCGTTCAGGGAGCAGCGCAGAACAGGGCCAAGGCGGTGTGCACCGGATGTCCGGTGCGGACCGAGTGCCTGGCCGACGCGCTGGACAACCGCGTCGAGTTCGGCGTGTGGGGAGGAATGACGGAGCGGGAGCGCCGCGCACTGCTGCGCAGGCGGCCGACCGTGACCTCCTGGCGCCGGCTGCTGGAGACGGCGCGCACGGAGTACGAGCGCGGGACGGGGGTCGTACCCCTCAACGACGACGAGGTCTACGAGAACTACGCGGCCGTGGGCTGACACCGGCCGACGTCGGCACGGCACCGCTCACAGCGGCGGTCACCGCCGACGCGGGCCGGCCCCCGCGCCCTCCGGGCCGCGCTACGTCGCCGGAGGCCGGCCGCGCTACGTCGCCGTAGGCCACGTGTCGGCCGTAGGCCACGTGTCGTGCGTCCTGGCGCGTCCGGTGGGACCCGTCACGCGCGTGTGTCGGGCAGTTCCGGTCTGCCCGTGGCGAGGCGGTCACCGATGTCCCGCAGCCCCGCGAGGTCGTGCACGTCGCCGGGCAGGGCGGCCACCTCGGTCACCGCGACCTCGGGGTGGAGTGCGGTGAAGCGGTCCCGCGTGCGCTGCTCGCGGGAGAGCAGGTGCATCCGGTCCGCGTGCAGCCGCAGCAGGCCCGCGGTCAGCCGGTCGACGGGCGGCTCCGCCGTGCCGGCCGGTGCGTCGGAATCGGGAGAGTCTGAACTGCCGTACGGTTCGGGAGAGTTACGAAGTCCAGCTTTCCCGCCGTTCTGATCCACAATGCGGGGATCTTCAAGATTTTCCGCGGCCGGATCCCCCGGTTTCTCCTCGCCGGCACCGTCGGCGTTCTCCCCGGAGCCGTCGTTGTTCTCCGCGGCCAGGCTCTCCCCGGCCAGGCTCTCCGCGGCGGCGAGTGCGCGTTCGGCCGACAGCCGGTCGGCGCCGCTGCCGTGCACCCGGTTCAGCACCAGGCCGGCCAGCGGCATGCGCTCCTCCGCCAGCCGCTCCACGAAGTACGCGGCCTCGCGCAGCGCGTCCCGCTCCGGGGCCGCGACCACCAGGAACGCCGTCCCCGGCGCCTGGAGCAGCTTGTACGTGGCGTCCGCGCGGGTGCGGAACCCGCCGAACATCGAGTCCATGGCGGCCACGAACGTCTGCACGTCCTTCAGGAACTGCCCGCCGAGCACCTTCCCCAGGACGCCCGTCATCATGGACATCCCGACGTTCAGGAACTTCATGCCCGCCCGGCCGCCGACCTTCGCGGGCGCCAGCAGGACGCGGATCAGCTTGCCGTCCAGGAAGGACCCCAGGCGCTTGGGCGCGTCCAGGAAGTCCAGCGCCGAACGGGACGGGGGCGTGTCGACGACGATCAGGTCCCACTCGTCCTTCGACCGCAGCTGGCCCAGCTTCTCCATCGCCATGTACTCCTGCGTGCCGGCGAAGCCCGCGGAGAGCGACTGGTAGAAGGGGTTGCCCAGGATGGCGGCGGCCCGCTCGGGGTCCGCGTGCGCCTCGACGATCTCGTCGAAGGTGCGCTTCATGTCGAGCATCATCGCGTGCAGCTCGCCGCCCGCGGAGTCGTCGATGCCCTTCACCCGGCGCGGCGTGTTGTCGAGCGAGTCGATGCCCATGGACTGGGCGAGCCGCCGGGCCGGGTCGATGGTGAGGACGACCACCTTGCGGCCCCGCTCCGCCGCGCGCAGGCCCAGCGCCGCCGCGGTCGTCGTCTTGCCGACCCCGCCGGCGCCGCAGCACACGACGATGCGGGTCCCCGGATCCTCGAGCAGCGGATCGACGGCGAGCGCCCGCGCGGGGGACAGGTGCCGGGCGCTCTCGTGCGCGTGGGCCGGGTCCGGAGTCATGCGATCCCCTGCTTCCGCAGCTCGGTGGCCAGTTCGTACAGTCCCGCCAGGTCCATGCCCTCGGCGAGCAGCGGCAGTTCGTGCAGCGGCAGGTCGAGGCCGCCGAGGACGGTGCGCTGCTCCTGCTCCAGCGCGTGCCGCTCCGCGTACTCCTCGGCCTGGGCCAGCAGCGGGTCCACCAGCCGCTCGGCGTGCCCGCCCCGGCGCGCCCCGCCCAGCCCCGCGGCCGACAGCGACCGGGCGAGGGAGGAACGCGGCAACCGCCGTACGAGTTCCAGCTCGGCGGCGTCCAGCACCTGGGGCCGGACCATGTTCACGATGACCCGCCCCACCGGCAGCCGGGCGGAGCGCAGCTCGGCGATGCCGTCCACCGTCTCCTGGACGGGCATCTCCTCCAGCAGCGTCACCAGGTGCACGGCCGTCTCGCGGGACTTGAGCACCCGCATCACCGCCTGCGCCTGATTGTGTATCGGGCCGATCTTGGCGAGCCCGGCCACCTCGTCGTTGACGTTGAGGAAGCGGGTGATGCGCCCGGTCGGGGGCGCGTCCATGACGACGTAGTCGTAGACGAACCGCCCGCTCGGCTGCTTTCTGCGCACCGCCTCACACGCCTTGCCGGTCAGCAGGACGTCCCTGACCCCCGGGGCGATGGTGGTCGCGAAGTCGATGGCGCCGAGCTTCTTCAGGGCCCGGCCGGCGCTGCCGAGCTTGTAGAACATCTGGAGGTAGTCCAGAAGGGCGCGTTCGGCGTCGATGGCGAGGGCGTACACCTCCCCGCCACCGGGAGCGACGGCGATCTTCCGCTCCTCATAGGGCAGCGCCTCTGTCTCGAAGAGCTGCGCGATGCCCTGCCGGCCCTCGACCTCGACGAGAAGCGTCCGCTTCCCCTCGGTGGCCAGGGCCAGCGCGAGGGCGGCGGCCACCGTCGTCTTACCGGTTCCGCCCTTGCCGCTGACGACCTGGAGCCTGCTCACGTCTTCGAGCGTAACCAGTCCGGGCCCGGGCTACGCGGGAGGCTGTGGACAACAGCGGATACAGTCGGCCGCATGACCAAGTGGGAATACGCAACCGTGCCGCTGCTCGTCCACGCCACGAAGCAGATTCTGGACACCTGGGGCGAGGACGGCTGGGAGCTCGTCCAGGTCGTTCCCGGGCCGAACAACCCCGAGCAGCTCGTGGCCTACCTGAAGCGGGAGAAGCAGGCGTGAGCGCCGTCGAGGCCAAGCTGGCCGAACTCGGTCTGACCCTCCCGGAGGTCGTCCCGCCGCTGGCCGCGTACCAGCCGGCCGTGCAGAGCGGGCCGTACGTCTACACCGCCGGCCAGCTGCCCATGGTGAACGGCAAGCTGGAGGTCACCGGCAAGGTGGGTGCCGAGGTCACGGCGGAGGAGGCCAAGGAGCTGGCCCGCACCTGCGCGCTGAACGCCCTGGCCGCGGTGAAGTCCGTCGCCGGTGACCTGGACCGCGTCGCACGCGTGGTGAAGGTCGTCGGCTTCGTCGCGTCCGCCTCCGACTTCACCGGCCAGCCCGGTGTGCTCAACGGCGCCAGCGAGCTGCTGGGCGAGGTGCTCGGCGACAAGGGCGTGCACGCCCGCAGCGCGGTCGGCGTCGCCGTGCTGCCGCTGGACGCGCCGGTCGAGGTCGAGGTCCAGGTGGAGCTCACCCAGGCCTGAGGCGGCGCCGCCCCGAGGCCACAGGCGGCCTGAGCGCACCCGCCCGCCCGCACACCTTCCGCCACGCACGCGCGCGTGCCTCCGCTCCACCCACGCACGCGCGCGTGCCTTCGCTCGACCCACGCGCGCGCGTGCCCTCGCTCGACCCACGCGCGCGGCGGCGTTCGGGGACAGCTCTCCCGTGCCGTGTCGGCTCCACCCACGCGTGCGTGCGTGAGCGCGTCCGCAGGGGGAGGTCCCCGGCCCGGCCCCCCTCCCTCCTTTTTGCCGAACCGGCAACAAGCCTCCCCCGAGCGGCCCCGCGCGCCGCAGGATCATGAGCGGAGCCCCCGGGGGCGGACGGCGCCGCATCCGCCGGCGGAGGCGCTCGGCGACGCGTCCGACCTGGTGCGTCGGCGACCGCTTCCGGACCGGATACGCCGACGACCGTCCGGCCGCGTACGCCGACGACCGTCTCCGGTGGCACCCGGCCGTGTCCTTCCGGGCACCGGCCGACCCTGGCCACCGGGAGGAACCATGCCGCAGCACACGTCCGCGTCCGGCCCCGTCCACCGACTCGTCCCGGCACCCGCCGGCCGGATCCATCTGGTCGAGCAGGGCACCGGCCCCCTGGTCCTCCACGTCCACGGCTTCCCCGAGTCCTGGTACTCCTGGCGCCGCCAGCTGCCGGCGCTGGCCGCCGCCGGCTTCCGCGTCGCCGCGGTCGACGTGCGCGGCTACGGGCGCTCCTCCCGGCCTGAGGCGGTGTCGGCGTACCGGATGCTGGACCTGGTCGCGGACCACGTCGCCGTCGTGGAGGCCCTGGGCGAGCGCTCCGCCGTGATCGTCGGGCACGACTGGGGCGCCACCATCGCCGCCCACTGTGCGCTGCTGCGCCCCGACGTGTTCCGCGCGGTCGGCATGCTGAGCGTGCCGTACACGCCGCCGGGCGGGCCGAAGCCGAGCGAGGTGTTCGCGGGGATGGGCGGCCCCGCCGCCGAGCAGGAGTTCTACGTCTCCTACTTCCAGGAGCCCGGCCGGGCCGAAGCGGAGATCGAACCCGACGTGCGCGGCTGGCTCGCGGGTTTCTACGCCGCCCTGTCCGGCGACACCATGCCCCCGCCCGGCGCGCCCGACCCCCACTTCGTCTCCCGGGGCGGCACGCTGCGCGACCGGTTCCCCGCCGGCCGGCTCCCGTTCTGGCTCGGCGAGCGCGACCTGGACGTCTACGCGGGGGAGTTCGAGCGCACCGGACTGACCGGGGCCCTGAACCGCTACCGGAACATGGACCGGGACTGGGAGGACCTGGCGGAGCACCACGGCGCCCCCGTCACCCAGCCGTCGCTGTTCCTCGGCGGCGCCCTGGACGCCTCCACCACCTGGCTGTCCGACGCCATCGCCGCCTACCCGGCCACCCTGCCCGGCCTGACCGCCTCGCACCTCCTGGACGGCTGCGGCCACTGGCTCCAGCAGGAACGCCCCGACGAGACGAACCGGCTCCTCACCGAGTGGCTCACCGCCCTGCCGGCGTAGTCACCGGCCTGGCCGGGACCAGGGGAGCACATGGCCGGAAACCGGTCGTAAGGAGGGATTGGGCAACCTTCTGACGCTCTGTGGCATCAAACCTCACGTACGCACCGAATCTCTTCGATTCCGTCACCTGGAAGCGGCCGCGTTCGCGGCCCGGCCCCACGGGAAACCGGGTACCCGAACGCGCCGCCGGCCGGGTGGGAGTGAGTACACGCCATTGCCGCCGAGTACCGAGGAAAACGATGCCCCAGCCCCGAGTGAGCGTGATCGTCCCCGCCTACAACGCCATGCCCGAACTGACCGACTGCATCACCTCGGCCATGGAGCAGACCATCGGCGTGGACCGGCTGGAGATCATCGCGGTGAACGACGGGTCGACCGACGGCACCGGCAAGGAGCTGGACCGGCTCGCCGCGACGTGTCCCTCGCTGCGCGTCATCCACCAGGAGAACTCGGGCACCGCGGCCGTCCCGCGCAACGTCGCCCTGGACGTCGCCCGCGGAGACTACGTCTTCTTCCTGGACTCCGACGACTACCTGGGCCCCGACGCGCTGCGCCGCATGGTGGCCATGGCCGACGAGAACGACACCGACATCGTGCTCGGCAAGATGGTCTCCGTGGGCGGCCGTGCCGTGCCGACCGCGGTCTTCAAGAGCACGCAGCCGCGCACGGACATCTTCTCCTCGGCCGCCTACCGGACCCTCGGGTGCTGGAAGCTCTTCCGCCGCTCGCTGCTGGAACGGCTGAACCTGCGCTTCCCGCCCTTCCGGAACACCGAGGACAAGCCGTTCACCGCCACCGCGTACCTCAACGCCAACGGCATCTCCGTCGTCGCGGACTACGACTGCTACTACCACCGCAACCGGTCGAACGGGAACAACCTCACCCTCACCGCGCAGAACCTGAGCCACCGGATGCAGGGCACCCGGATGTGCTTCGAGACGGTCGCCCGCCATCTGGAGCCCGGGCCGCGGCGCGACCAGATCATGCGCCGGCACGTCGAGTGGGAGCTGTGCGGCCCGCTGTGGTGGCTGCTGCTGCGGGAGAGCGAGGAGGACATCCGCGGGTGGATCTACCCGGAGATCCGCGACTGGGTGGAGAACTGGGTCACCGACGCGATCATCGAGAAGCTCGAACCGAGGGACCGGCTGCTGCTGCACCTGCTGCGGGCCGACCGGTTCGAGCAGATGATGACGGTCATCCGCAACGCCGACGAGGACGCCGCCCGCGGTCACGTCGTCGACGACGGCCGGGTCTACTGGGCGCATCCGCTCTTCCGCGACCGCGCGGTGGGGGTGCCGGACAGCGCGTTCGACGTCACCGACCGGCTGCCGGTGCGTCACCGGATCGAGTCGGCGCACTGGCGGGAGGACGGGACGCTGCGGCTGACCGGCCACGCCTACCTGGAGGGCGTCGCCTCCCTGGAGCCGGCCACCGAGCTGGTGCTGCGCTGCTACGACGCCGGTCATCCGGAGGTGCGCGTCCCCACGCGCGTGCACGCGGTCCCCGGGCTCCCGGACGACGACCGCTACGCGGAGGCGGGCTTCGTCGCGGACGTCTCCCCGGCCACGGCGGCGTCCGGCGCTCCGCTGGGGCGCGGCCGGTGGAACCTCTTCCTCGACGTACGGGCGCAAGGGGTCGGCCGGACGGTCCGGATGAAGAGCCCCGAGGCCGGGCGGACACCGGCGCAGGCGATCGTGACGACCGGCCCGGGCAGACCCACGGTCGTCACTCCGTACGTGACGAAATGGGGCAACCTCTCCCTGGACGTCGGCCAGGAGGTGCCGCGCGAGGACACGCCCTGCCAGGTGACCGGGACCTCGTGGCACGGGTCGCGTACGGGCACGCTGGTGGTGACCGGCAGGCTCGCCGGCGAGGGCGCGCGCGACGTCCGGGCGCTCCACCTGCGGGCGGAGAACGGCACGGGCGACCGCCGCGAGGCCGCCGCGTCGCTCAGCCGGGCCGACGGCGGGTTCACGGCGGAGCTGCCGGTCAAGGGCCTGGCCCCGGGCCGCTGGACGGTGACCGTGGCCCTGTCCGGCCCCCGCACCGTCGCCGCCGTCCCCCACACCGCCGGCCTGGGCCGCACCCGCTGGTTCCACCGGGGCCGCCCCTGCGCCGCCCACCCGGTGAAGGAGGCGTCGGAGACCACCCTGGTGGTGGAGATCCGTCCGGTGGACGTGCCGGGCGCGGTACGGCGGAGGCTGCGGAGGGCCGTACGGAGAGTGCGGGGGTAGCGGGTTTCCGTACGGGTCCGGACGGCACAGGGGGCACTCGAACAACCGCCCGTCACCAGATAGCCTCCGGCCATGGCGAAAGGGCAGTGGTACCCCCCGGAGTGGCCGGACCGCATCCGCGCGCTGGCGGCCGGCACCTTGACACCGGTCGCCCCCAAGCGGGCGGCCACCGTCATGCTGCTGAAGGACACCGGCTCCGGACCCGCCGTCCACATGCTGCGCCGCCGCACCTCCATGGCGTTCGCCGCGGGCGCCTACGCCTATCCGGGCGGCGGCGTCGACCCGCGCGACGACGACCGCGACATCGGCTGGGCGGGCCCCACGCGCGCGTGGTGGGCCGAGCGGCTCGGCGTCGACGCGCGCGGTGCCCAGGCGATCGTCTGCGCCGCCGTACGGGAGACCTACGAGGAGGCGGGCGTCCTCCTCGCCGGTCCGACCGCCGACTCGGTGGTCGGCGACACCACGGGCGCCGACTGGGAGGCCGACCGGGCCGCCCTGGTCGCCCGCGAGCTGTCCTTCGCCGAGTTCCTGGACCGCCGGGGCCTGGTCCTCCGGTCCGACCTGCTGGGCGCCTGGGCACGCTGGATCACGCCGGAGTTCGAGGCCCGCCGCTACGACACCTGGTTCTTCGTGGCCGTGCTCCCCGAAGGGCAGCGCACCCGCAACGCCTCCACCGAGGCCGACCGCACGGTGTGGACCACGCCCGCCGAGGCGGCGGCCGGTTACGACCGGGGCGAGCTGCTGATGATGCCGCCGACCATCGCGACCCTGCGCGCGCTGGCGGAGTACGGCTCGGCGGCGGCGGCACTGGCCGGGGCGGCCGGGCGGGACCTGACGCCCGTCCTCGCCGAGGCCCGGCTGGAGGAGGGCGAGATCGTCCTGACCTGGCCGGGGCACGACGAGTTCACCAAGCACGTGCCGACCACCCCGGCCCCGGGCACGACCGGCCCGGCACCGACCGACCCGGCCACGACCCTCCCGGCACCGACCGGCCCGGCACATACCGACCCGACCGGGGGAGCACCCGCATGACGGACGCAAGCACCCTGCCCGGCCAGCCGCGCGGCGCAGTCCTCTCGGGCCCGGCCACCGCGCGGGCCGTCAACGTCCTGGCGCCCAACCCGTCGGCGATGACCCTGGACGGCACGAACACCTGGATCCTGTCCGAACCCGGCTCCGACCTGGCCGTCGTGGTCGACCCGGGTCCGCTGGACGAGGCACACCTGCGGAACGTCGTCGACACCGCCGAACGGGCGGGCCGGCGCGTCGCCCTGACCCTGCTGACGCACGGTCACCCGGACCACGCCGAGGGCGCCGCCCGCTTCGCCGAGCTGACGCGCACCGCCGTCCGCGCGCTGGACCCGGCGCTGCGGCTGGGCGACGAAGGGCTGGCCGCCGGAGACGTGGTCACCGTCGGGGGGCTGGAGCTGAGGGTCGTTCCCACGCCCGGCCACACCGCCGACTCGCTCTGCTTCCACCTGCCCGCCGACCGGGCCGTGCTGACCGGCGACACGATCCTGGGCCGGGGCACCACCGTCGTGGCGCACCCCGACGGCCGTCTCGGCGACTATCTGGACTCCCTGCGGCGGCTCAGGTCGCTCACGGTCGACGACGGCGTGCACACGGTCCTGCCGGGGCACGGACCCGTCCTGGAGGACGCCCAGGGCGCCGTCGAGTACTACCTCGCCCACCGCGCCAACCGCCTCGCCCAGGTGGAGACGGCCGTGGAGGACGGCTACCGCACGCCGGGCGAGGTCGTCGCGCACGTCTACGCGGACGTCGACCGCTCCCTGTGGCCGGCGGCGGAGCTGTCGGTGCGCGCGCAGCTGGAGTACCTGGAGGAGCACGGGCTCATCTAGCCCGCGCCCCGGAACCGCCCGGCGCGTCAGCTCCAGCTCAGCGGCCCCGGAACCGGCGCGTCAGCGCGAGCGCTTGGCCAGCCGCTCCACGTCCAGCAGGATCACCGCGCGGGCCTCGAGCCGCAGCCAGCCGCGCTGGGCGAAGTCGGCCAGCGCCTTGTTGACCGTCTCGCGGGACGCGCCGACCAGCTGGGCCAGCTCCTCCTGCGTCAGGTCGTGGACGACGTGGATGCCTTCCTCGGACTGCACGCCGAAGCGGCGCGAGAGGTCCAGCAGGGCGCGTGCGACGCGGCCCGGGACGTCCGAGAAGACCAGGTCGGACATGGCGTCGTTGGTCTTGCGCAGGCGGCGCGCGACGGCGCGCAGCAGCGCCGTGGCCACCTCGGGCCGGGCGCTGAGCCAGGGCTGGAGGTCGCCGTGGCCGAGCCCGAGCAGCTTGACCTCGGTCAGCGCCGTGGCCGTGGCCGTGCGCGGGCCCGGGTCGAACAGCGACAGCTCGCCGATCAGCTCGCCGGGGCCGACGACCGCCAGCATGTTCTCGCGTCCGTCGGGGGACGTGCGGTGAAGCTTGACCTTGCCCTCGGTCACCACGTAGAGGCGGTCACCCGGGTCCCCCTCGTGGAACAGCGAGTCTCCGCGGGCGAGGGTCACCTCACTCATGGAGGCGCGGAGCTCCGCGGCCTGCTCGTCGTCGAGCGCCGCGAAGAGCGGGTTGCGCCGCAGAACGTCGTCCACGAGTTCTCTCCTTGTCGACCTGCTCAGGGGATGTGCTCCCCCCGTGTACCAGGGCACCGTGGTGCCCATTTTGCCGGACGGTCCAAACAGTGTGATCTGTCACAAGGATGCCGCACACGTGTCCCGGGGTACGCGGCAGGGGTCCAATTGGGCGCCGATCTTCGGGGTCCGGGGCGGATGTCGGTGCCGGGCCGTAGGCTGGCCGGGTGTCCAAATCGCCGGTGAGAGCGCAGGCCGAGGGGGCTGGACGGGTGGTTGCACGTCGCGATTCCGCCGTGGGCGAACAGAGCCCCGATGGCGGTAAGAAAACTGCGAAGAAGGCGGCGGAAGAGACGAAAGGTACGGCTGGCGCGAAGAGGGCCGCGCCGGTGAAGAACGCGGCATCCGCCGAGACGGCGGCACCCGCGAAGAAGGCGCAGTCCGCCAAGAAGGCCACGTCGTCCAAGAAGGCCGTGGCCGCCAAGAAGGCCGCGTCCTCCAAGAAGGCCGTGGCCGCCAAGAAGGCCCCGCCCGTGCGGAAGGCCGCCCGCGCCAAGAAGCCCGCCGTCGTGCCCAAGAAGGCCACCGCGGCCGTCCGGGGCGTCGCGCCCGCCAAGGAGGCCGCCGCCGAGCCGCCGCCCGGCGAGTCCCGTACGGCCCTGGTCCGCCGCGCCCGCCGCATCAACCGCGAGCTCGCCGAGGTCTACCCGTACGCCCACCCCGAACTGGACTTCGACAACCCGTTCCAGCTCCTGGTGGCCACGGTCCTGTCCGCGCAGACCACCGACCTGCGCGTCAACCAGACGACGCCCGCCCTCTTCGCGAAGTACCCCACCCCCGAGGACCTGGCCGCCGCCAACCCCGAGGAGGTCGAGGAGATCCTCCGGCCCTGCGGTTTCTTCCGGGCCAAGACCAAGTCGGTGACAGGGCTCTCCCGAGCCCTGACGGAGGACTTCGGCGGCGAGGTCCCCGGCCGCCTGGAGGACCTCGTCAAACTGCCCGGCGTCGGCCGCAAGACCGCCTTCGTGGTGCTCGGCAACGCCTTCGGCCGCCCCGGCATCACCGTGGACACGCACTTCCAGCGCCTGGTGCGGCGCTGGCGGTGGACCGAGGAGACCGACCCGGACCGGATCGAGGCGGCCGTGGGCGGGCTCTTCCCCAAGTCCGACTGGACGGACCTCTCCCACCACGTCATCTGGCACGGCCGCCGCATCTGCCACGCCCGCAAGCCCGCCTGCGGCGCCTGCCCCATCGCCCCGCTCTGCCCGGCCTACGGCGAGGGCGAGACGGACCCGGAGAAGGCGAAGAAGCTGCTGAAGTACGAGAAGGGCGGGCTGCCCGGCCAGCGCCTGAAGCCGCCGCAGGCCTATCTGGACGCGGGCGGGCGGCCGGCGCCGCCGCTGGGGGCCGGATGACGGAACGATCTCGGGGGCGCCGGGCGTTGGACACGGCAGAACGGGGGTGGCGATGACGCGCGCGAGCAACAGGGAAGGCGTGGCGCTCGACAAGGAGGGCCTGCCGGGCTGGCTGGAGCCCGTCGTGCGCGCCGCCGAGTCGGTGCAGCCCGGCCAGCTCAGCCGCTTCCTGCCGCCGGCCGACGGCGCGGGGCGCCAGTCCGCCGTGCTGATCCTGTTCGGCGAGGGGAGAAGAGGCCCGGAGCTGCTGCTCATGGAGCGGGCCGGCTCCCTGCGCTCGCACGCCGGCCAGCCGTCCTTCCCCGGCGGCGCCCTCGACCCGGAGGACGGCGACCCGCTGGGCGAGGGCCCGTTGCGGGCCGCCCTGCGCGAGGCGGAGGAGGAGACCGGCCTCGACCCGGCGGGCGTGCAGCTCTTCGGGGTCCTGCCGAAGCTGTACATCCCGGTCAGCGGCTTCGTCGTCACCCCTGTCCTGGCCTGGTGGCGCGAGCCCAGCCCGGTCGGCGTCGTCGACCCGAACGAGACCGCCCGGGTCTTCACGGTCCCCGTGGCGGATCTCACGGACCCCGCCAACCGGGCGACGGCCGTCCATCCCCGAGGCCACCGGGGACCGGCATTCCTGGTCGAATCGGCCCTGGTGTGGGGCTTCACGGCCGGGGTCATCGACCGGTTGCTGCACTTCGCGGGCTGGGAGCGGCCCTGGGACCGGGACAGGCAGGTCCCGCTGGACTGGCACGCATGACAAGGTGGGCGCGGTGCCCTGCCGACCGGGGAGCGACCCCCGGGGCTCCGGCACGGCTGAAGCGAGCGGAATGACGAGGCGAGGCTAGAAGCGGTGAACGTGCTGGACATCCTGTTGCTGGTCGCCGCCGTCTGGTTCGCGATCGTCGGCTATCGCCAGGGCTTCGTCGTCGGCATCCTGTCGGTGATCGGCTTCCTGGGCGGTGGCCTGATCGCCGTCTACGTCCTGCCCGTCATCTGGGACGCCCTGACGGACAACGCCGAGGTGAGCACCACCGCCGCGGTCGTCGCGGTGGTCGTCGTCATAGTCTGCGCATCCGTCGGCCAGGCCCTGACCACCCACCTCGGCAACAAGCTGCGCCGGTACATCACCTGGTCCCCGGCCCGCGCCCTGGACGCCACCGGCGGCGCCCTGGTCAACGTGGTCGCCATGCTGCTGGTCGCCTGGCTGATCGGCTCGGCCATCGCCGGCACCACGCTGCCCACACTCGGCAAGGAGGTGCGCAGCTCCAAGGTGCTGCTGGGCGTCTCCCGGGCACTGCCCGCGCAGGCCGACACCTGGTTCGCGGACTTTTCCTCCGTCCTCGCGCAGAACGGCTTCCCCCAGGTCTTCAGCCCGTTCTCCGACGAGCCCATCACCGAGGTGCAGCCCCCGGACCCGGCGCTGGCGGGCAGCCCGGTCGCCGTCCGCGCCCAGCGCTCCATCGTCAAGGTCATGGGCACGGCACCCAGTTGCGGCAAGGTCCTGGAGGGCACCGGCTTCGTCTTCGCCGAGCGGCGCGTGATGACCAACGCGCACGTCGTGGGCGGCGTGGACGAGCCCACGGTGCAGATAGGCGGTGAGGGCCGCAAGTACGACGCGACGGTCGTGCTCTACGACTGGGAGCGCGACATCGCCGTTCTCGACGTGCCCGACCTGTCGGCGCCCGCGCTGAAGTTCACCACCGAGGACGCCGGCAGCGGCGACAGCGCGATCGTCGCCGGCTTCCCGGAGAACGGCGCGTACGACGTCCGCTCGGCGCGCGTGCGCGGCCGCATAACGGCCAACGGCCCGGACATCTACCACCGCGGCACCGTCCGCCGCGACGTCTACTCGCTGTACGCGACGGTCCGCCAGGGCAACTCCGGCGGCCCGCTGCTCACACCCGAGGGCGAGGTCTACGGCGTGGTGTTCGCCAAGTCCCTCGACGACGCCGAGACGGGCTACGCGCTCACCGCCGACGAGATCCAGGAGGACATCGCCAAGGGCCGCACCGCCAACCGGCAGGTGGACAGCGACAGCTGCGCGCTGTAGGCGCGACGGCGGTCCGGAAGCCGGCCCGGATGCGGTCCGGGCGGGGGAGCGTAGGCCGGGCGGGGGTCAGCCCCGCGGGTGACGCAGGCGTACGGAGACCCAGCGGGCGCGGCGGCGCAGGATGCGCGGGATGCCCACTCGGAGGTCCGTGCCCGCCAGTTGCGGGGTCGTGGCCTGCTGAGGGGAGCTCATGCCGCTCGCAGCGCGGCGATTGCGTACTACGTCGTTGTAGTCGTGCGTCCAGCCCATACCCCGACGTGTGCCCCCGCCCCAAGGTCGATAACCGCTTCCGGCGCGGCCAATTGGCCTATGCGTCAGGCAATTGGCAGTTCATAGGACAAGCACTCCGGTCGGGGCGTGGGACGCAGTGCGGGACGGAGCGTGGGACGGGCTCAGCGATCGGGCTCGGGGTCCTTGAGCCAGTTGATGAGTTCGGCGGAGAACGCCACCGGGTCCTCCTCGTGCGGGAAGTGCCCGAGTCCGTCGAACAGCCGCCAGCGGTAGGGCGCTTCGACGTATTCCCCGGACCCGGCCGCGCTGCGGGTCCGCAGCACCGGGTCGAGCGAGCCGTGCAGATGCAGCGTCGGCACCCGGACCGGCCGCTTCATCCGGCGGTAGAACTGGACACCGTCGGGACGCGCGAGGGAGCGCACCAGCCACCGGTACGGCTCGACCGAGCAGTGCGCCGTGGACGGGATGCACATGGCCCGCCGGTACGCCTCCACCGCCTCGTCCTCCAGCGGACGCGGCCCCGACCACTCGCGGATCAGCTCGCCCACGAGCGCGCCGTCGTCCGCGGTCAGCCGGCGCTCCGGGATCCACGGCCGCTGGAACCCCCAGATGTGGGAGCCCGCCCGGGTCTGCCGGACGTCGGAGAGCATCGCCGAGCGCCAGCGCCGCGGGTGCGGCATCGACACCACCGCGAGCCGCCGTACGAGCTTGGGGCGCATCGCGGCGGCCGTCCACGCCAGATAGCCGCCCAGGTCGTGGCCGACCAGCGCGGCGTCCGGCTCGCCCAGGGAGCGGATCACGCCGGTGACGTCGAGGGCGAGGCCCGCCGGGTCGTAGCCGCGCGGGGTCCGGTCGCTGCCGCCGACGCCGCGCAGGTCCATGGCGACCGCGCGGAAGCCCGCGTCGGCGAGCGCGACCAGCTGGTGCCGCCAGGTCCACCAGAACTGCGGGAAACCGTGCAGCAGCAGTACCAGCGGCCCGTCGCCCAGCTCGGCGATGTGGAAGCGGGCGCCGTTGGCGGCGACGTCCCGGTGGATCACCTCGCGTCCGCCGGGGACATCGAGCCGTACGACCGAGGCGGGTCGCCCCGAAGGAGTGGCGGGTTCCGTCATGAGGATGAGCGTGCCACAGCCTCGATGGCCTCGGGGGCGCGGTCCTGCACCAGCTCCGGGCGCTCGGGCCGCGGGTGCGGCTTGGCCTTCTGGAGCACGCCCGCCGACTGCTTGACGGAGGCGGCGACCTTCTGCGGGCCGCGGCCCTTCTTGGCCTTCTTGGCGAAGACGACGCCGATCAGCGCGAGCAGGCCCGCGATCAGCACGTTCGCCAGGAAGGACAGCAGGAAGCACAGGGCGAGGTTCCAGCCGCTCCAGGTGCGGATGCCGTAGGCGAGGGCGAAGTTCAGCATGGGCAGCGAGAACACCAGGACGGCGCCCGCCAGCGAGAACGCGCCACCGCTGGTCGCACCGCGCTTGACGTCCTGCCTGAGCTGCGCCTTCGCCAGGGCGATCTCGTCGTGCACCAGCGCCGACAATTCGGTGGTCGCCGAGGCGAACAGCTGGCCGATGCTGCGTTCGGTGCCGACCGGGCTGCCGTCGGGTGCGCTCATCGCGGTCTCCCTCTTCTGCTGGCTTGTCTGGCGTACGGTCCGCGACGGCCGTCGTCCCGCCGGACGGCGGAGCACTCCGTCATGTGTACCGTCTGGTCAGATCATGCCGGACCGTCGCCCTCATCGCCTGCCCCGCCGCCCACTTCGGCAAGCCCGTGCCCCTCCTGTGTCTTCTCCTGGGCGATCCTGCGGTGCTCGGCGGCCTTGCGCTCGTGGATCTCGGCCATCCGCAGGTGGTACGCCGGGTCGTCCTCCTCGTACACGTCCGGGATGCCGCTGAGGTCGTCGTCGCGCTCCTCCTCCTGGATCATCTTCCGGTACTTGGCGTTGCGTATCTTCAGCAGCACCGTCGCGAGGACCGCCGCGATCAGCGAACCGCACAGGACGGCCGCCTTGATCTCCTCGGTCATCACCGCGTCGCCCTCGAAGGCCAGCTCGCCGATCAGCAGCGACACCGTGAAGCCGATGCCGGCCAGCGCGGCCACCGCGAACACGTCGGCCCAGGCCAGGTCGTCGCTCAGCGAGGCCTTGGTGAACCGGGCGGTCAGCCAGGTGCCGCCGAAGATGCCGAACGTCTTGCCGAGGACCAGTCCGAGGACCACACCGAGCGTCTCCGGCTTGGTGAACACGTCGCCGAGGGCTCCGCCGGAGACCGAGACACCCGCGCTGAACAGCGCGAACAGCGGCACGGCCAGCCCCGCCGAGACGGGGCGCACGAGGTGCTCGATGTGCTCGCCGAGGGAGTGCTCCTCGCCCTCGCGGCGGTGGCAGCGCAGCATCAGGCCCATGGCGACACCCGCGATCGTGGCGTGGATGCCGCTGTTGTACACCAGTGCCCAGATGACCACGGCCAGCGGGATGTAGATGTACCAGCCGCGCACGCCCTTGCGCAGCAGCAGCCAGAAGACCAGCAGGCCGGCGACGGCGCCGCCGAGCGCGGCGAAGTTCAGCGAGTCGGTGAAGAAGACCGCGATGATCATGATCGCGAAGAGGTCGTCGACCACGGCGAGCGTCAGCAGGAAGGCGCGCAGCGCGCTCGGCAGGGACGTGCCGATGACCGCCAGCACGGCCAGCGCGAAGGCGATGTCGGTGGCGGTGGGCACGGCCCAGCCGGCCAGCGAGCCCCCGCCACTGGCGGCGGTGAAGGTGTAGACGAGGGCCGGTACGGCCATTCCGCACAGCGCCGCCACCACGGGCAGCGCGGCGGCCTTCGGGTCGCGCAGGTCACCGGCGACCAGTTCGCGCTTGAGCTCGATACCGGCGACGAAGAAGAAGATCGCGAGGAGTCCGTCGGCGGCCCAGTGCGCGACCGACAGGTCCAGGCCGAGGGAGGCGGGGCCGAAGTGGAAGTGGCTGACGCTCTCGTAGCTGTCCTGGATCGCCGGTATGTTCGCCCAGACCAGGGCGGCGACCGCGGCGACCAGCAGCAGTACCCCGCCGACGGTCTCGGTGCGCAGGGCTTCCGCGACGAAGTTGCGCTCGGGAAGGGAGAGCCGTCCGAAGACCTTGCGGGGAGTGGGGCGGGGCGCGGTCACGAGGTAAACCTCCGGTGGGTGGGCAGCACGGGACACATGCCGACCAGACTTCCCGGCGCACCATGAGGTTCTTGTTGTCTCTTTTAACGCGGTCCTTAGCTTACCTAATGTGCGGGCCGGCGGTCGGATGATCTCTTCTGCCTATGATCCGCACGTGGCGCGGGGCACCCGGCGTGTTCTCGCCGAGTGCCCCGTGAGCAGGCAGTTCAGTCCTGACGTGCCCTGCGGTCCGGGCTCTCATTCCGCCCGGGCCCTGCTCAGTCCTCGCTGGGCGCCGCCGGGAGCTTGGACTGGATCAGGTCCATGACGGTGGAGTCGGTCAGCGTGGTGACGTCACCGAGCTGGCGGTTTTCCGCCACGTCCCGCAGCAGCCGGCGCATGATCTTGCCCGAGCGGGTCTTCGGCAGCTCCGCCACCGGCAGGACGCGCTTGGGCTTGGCGATCGGGCCGAGCGTGGCGCCGACGTGGTTGCGCAGCTCCGCCACCAGGTCCTCGGTCTCCGCAGCCGTACCGCGCAGGATCACGAAGGCCACGATGGCCTGCCCGGTCGTCTCGTCGGCGGCGCCGACCACGGCGGCCTCGGCGACCGACGGGTGGGAGACCAGCGCGGACTCCACCTCCGTGGTGGAGATGTTGTGTCCGGAGACCAGCATCACGTCGTCCACCCGGCCGAGCAGCCAGATGTCCCCGTCCTCGTCCTTCTTGGCGCCGTCACCCGCGAAATACTTGCCTTCGAAACGCGACCAGTAGGTGTCGATGAAGCGCTGGTCGTCACCCCAGATGGTGCGCAGCATCGACGGCCACGGCTCGGTGAGGACCAGGTAGCCACCGCCGCCGTTCGGCACCTCGTTGGCCTCGTCGTCGACGACGGTCGCGGAGATGCCGGGCAGCGGACGCTGCGCGGAGCCGGGCTTGGCCTCGGTCACCCCCGGCAGCGGCGTGATCATCATGGCGCCGGTCTCGGTCTGCCACCAGGTGTCGACGACCGGGGTGGTGTCCGCGCCGATGTTCTTGCGGTACCAGACCCAGGCCTCGGGGTTGATCGGCTCGCCCACCGAGCCGAGCACCCGCAGGCTGCTCAGGTCGTACTTGGCGGGGATGTCGTCGCCCCACTTCATGAACGTCCGGATCGCCGTGGGCGCGGTGTAGAGGATGGAGACCTTGTACTTCTGCACGATCTCCCAGAACCGGCCCTGGTGCGGGGTGTCGGGCGTGCCCTCGTACATGACCTGTGTGGCGCCGTTGGCCAGCGGGCCGTAGACGATGTACGAGTGCCCGGTGACCCAGCCGACGTCGGCGGTGCACCAGTACACGTCGGTCTCCGGCTTGAGGTCGAAGACCGCCCAGTGGGTATACGACGTCTGCGTCAGGTAGCCGCCGGAGGTGTGCAGGATGCCCTTCGGCTTCCCCGTCGTACCGGACGTGTACAGGATGAACAGCGGGTGCTCGGCCTCGAACGCCTCCGGCGTGTGCTCGGCCGGCTGGCGGTCCACGAGCTCGTGCCACCACTGGTCGCGCGTGTCGTTCCAGGCGACGTCCTGCCCGGTGCGGCGGACGACGAGCACGTGCTCGACGCTGCCCGCGCGCTCGACCGCCTCGTCGACGGCCGGCTTGAGCGCGGACGGCTTGCCGCGCCGGTAACCGCCGTCGGCGGTGATCACGACCCGAGCGTCGGCGTCCTGGATACGGGTCGCGAGCGCGTCGGAGGAGAAGCCGCCGAAGACCACCGAGTGGGCGGCGCCGATCCGGGCGCAGGCCAGCATGGCGACCGCCGTCTCCGGGATCATCGGCATGTAGACCGCGACCCGGTCGCCCTTGCGCACGCCCAGCTCCAGCAGGGCGTTGGCGGCCTTGCTGACCTCGTCCTTGAGCTGGGCGTAAGTGATCGCACGGCTGTCGCCGGGCTCGCCCTCGAAGTGGATGGCGACGCGGTCGCCGTGACCGGCCTCGACATGCCGGTCCACGCAGTTGTACGCGACGTTGAGCTCGCCGTCCTGGAACCACTTGGCGAACGGCGGGTTGGACCAGTCGAGCGTCTCGGTCGGTTCCTTCGCCCAGGTCAGCCGGCGGGCCTGCTCGGCCCAGAAGCCGAGCCTGTCAGCCTTGGCCTGTTCATACGCCTCTGCCGTGACGTTGGCGTTCGCGGCCAGGTCAGCGGGCGGCGCGAACCTGCGCTCTTCGCGGAGCAGGTTGGCCAGGCTTTCGTTGCTCACGACATCTCCCTTTCTCAGGGTGTCCGTTGTGTCCCAGGCCACAGCTCATCAGACCGGACGGTCCGGTGACAAGGGCCGACCGGAAATTGGTGTAGACCTGTTGCTGCCAGGCTCGTCTGCGACGGCGCCCGGCGTCGCGGGTTCATCCGTACCCACGGACGCCGGGCGCTTGGAGTTCACTCCTTACCCGCTGCCGACGGGTCGGTCCGTCCCGACCGCCGACAGGTCGCTCCGTCCGGCGGTCTTCTCCGTCGCTTCGGTCTTCTCCGTCCCCTCGGTCTCCCGGACCAGGGTGAACACTCCGTCGCCCTCCTTCTCCGTCAGGAGGTACGCCTGCGCCTCTCCCACGTGGAAGTACATGCCGTGCAGCTTCAGCTCACCCTCCCGCAGGGCCCGGGCCACCGCGTCGTGGGCGCGCAGGTGCTCCAGTTGCTGCACCACGTTGGTCAGGCACAGCTGCTCGACGGCGTCGGCGGGCCGGCGTCCGGCCAGCCGGGCCCAGGAGCCGTCGTCGCCGGTCAGGCGCTCCAGGCTCGGCAGGGCGTGCCGCAGCCACCGCTTGAGCGGGGTCTGCGCGCCCGAGGGGTCGGCGTTGAGCAGCGCCTGCATGGCACCGCAGCCGGAGTGTCCGCACACGGTGATGGACCGGATCTTCAGCACGTCCACCGCGTACTCGATCGCGGCGGCCACCGAGTCGTCGCCGCTCTCCTCCCCGGGCAGCGGCACGAGGTTGCCGACGTTGCGCACCACGAACAGGTCGCCGGGACCACTGGAAGTGATCATCGAGGTGACCAGCCGGGAGTCGGCGCACGTCAGGAACAGCTGCGAGGGCCGCTGTCCTTCGCGTGCCAGCCGGGACAGTTCGTCGCGCACCAGCGGGGCGGTGTTGCGCTGGAAGGCGCTGATGCCGCGCGCCAGTTCCTGTCCGCCGGTTTCACCGGCTCCGCTGCGGCCCGGACCGGACGGCGTGGTGGACTGGGCGGGCTCGCACTGGTGGTTGCGCCAGGCCGTCCAGGGGCGGCAGCGGCACTTGCCGGACTCGTCGGGCTCGGAGATGCGCGTGCCGGGGCGGCGCCCGGTGATGTCGACCGAGCCGCCCTGCGCGGTGTGCGTCTTCTGCCAGTCCTGCAACGTCTCGTACGCGGCGTGGTCCATGAAGGACCCGTCCAATTCCACGACGACGTCCGCGCCGTGGGGCACGAGGTGCAGGGCCCGGCTCAGCCGGGGCACCGCCAGGAACGTCAACTGGCCTCGTACGTGTACGTGATGGACTCCTTCCCTCTCGTCGTGCGTGATGCGGGTGCGGGTCAGGCGGTGCAGGGCGACGCCGACGGCCACGGCGATGCCCAGGGCGACGCCCTCCAGGACGCCGAAGGTCACCACGCCGCCCGTGGTGGCCACGTACACCAGCACCTCGCGGTGGCGGGTCACCGTACGGATGTGGTGCAGGGACACCATCGTGATGCCGATGGACATGACCAGGGCGGCGAGCGAGGCGAGGGGGATGAGCTCCAGGGCCGGGACCATCAACAGCGTGGCGATCACTACGAGAACGCCGTGCAGCATCGTGGAGTTCCGGCTGACGGCGCCCGCGTTCACGTTCGCGGTGCTGCGCACGGCGACGCCGGCGATGGGCAGTCCGCCCAGGGAGCCGGAGACGATGTTGGCGGCGCCCTGGCCCAGCAGTTCGCGGTCGAGGTCGGAGCGGGTGACCCGCCCGGACAGGTCCGGCCGGGCGGCCACCAGCTTGTCCACGGCGACCGCGCCGAGCAGCGACTGGACGCTGCACACCAGCGTGATGGTCAGGACGGCGGCGACGAGGCCCAGCACGGGGCCGTCGGGCAGCGCGGCCAGGGCGTGGCTGTTCCAGGACGGCAGGTCGACCTTGGGCAGGCGCAGCCCGGCCACGGCCGCGACCGCGGTGGACCCGGCGACGGCGACGAGCGCGGCCGGGACCTTGCGGAGCGCGGCCCCGAACCGGCCGGGCAGCCGTGGCCAGAGCAGCAGCAGGGCCAGGGTCAGTGCGCTCACGGACAGGGCGGCCGGGTGCAGGGCGGCCAACTGGGCGGGCAGTGCCCGCAGGTTGTCGGGCACGGAGCTCTGCGGGGTGCCGCCGAGGACGATGTGCAGCTGGGCGACGGCGATGGTGACCCCGATGCCGGCGAGCATGCCGTGCACGATGGCGGGGCTGACGGCCAGCGCGGTGCGCGCCACGCGAAGGCAGCCCAGGCCGAGCTGGGAGATGCCCGCGAGGACGGTGATCGCACAGGTCGCGCGCCATCCGTACTGCTGGATGAGGTCGGCGGTGACCACCGTGAGGCCGGCGGCGGGCCCGCTGACCTGGAGCGGGCAGCCGCCGAGCCGGCCGACGACGATCCCGCCCACGGCGGCGGCGACGAGGCCGGCCTGGAGGGGTGCGCCGGTGGCGAGGGCGATGCCCAGGGACAGGGGGAGGGCGATCAGGAAGACCGCGATCGAGGCCGACACGTCGGCGCCGGCGATGCGGAACCGGCGGCGGTGCGGCGGACTGTGGGGTGGGTGGACACGATCGGTCCGGGCCGAGTCGTCGGCACGAGTGGGGACGCAGGCGGACATGTTCTCCCGTCTCCTCCGGGGCTGCGCGGTCGCGGTTCGTGGGGGACCCCCGCGGTGCGGGGGTGTCGCGGCCGTGGGTCACGGCGTACAGCGGCGGGATGCAGGAGCGCATGACGAGTCGCACATGAGGGCGATTCGTGAATACGCTCAGTAAATGGATCGTAATGCAGAGTAAAAGGCGAGCATAGATATTCCACGCAAATGGCCTAATGCCCTGCTCAGATGAGTGAATCAGCTATTTGATCGGCTTGTCGTACTAATTCCTTCTCGGTCCCGTGCGACCTTGGCCGCGCTGACGGCACCTCCCGGCACAGCACCCGACATCGCTCTCATCAGCGTTGGCCCGAGAGAAGGAAGAAGGTGGGCGGAACATGGCCGCCACCCACAGGATCGCCGCGGGCACCGCGATCGCAGCGGTCTGCGCCGCATCGCTCGCCGGCTGCGGAACCGGCACGGATTCCGGGGAAGGGGCGCACGGCCCGCAGAAGGAGAAGCAGGCCCCCGCGCCCAAGAGCGCCATCCGGCTGATCGGTGACGGCTCCACGGCGTACACCGGAGCACAGCCGCACCTGCCGAAGCCCGAACGTCTCAAGCCCGGCCGGAAGCCCCCGCAGTTCGTGGTGTTCTCCTGGGACGGCGCGGGGGAGGACAGCCAGAAGCTGTTCTCCCACTTCCGCAAGGTGGCCAAAGAGAACAACGCGACGATGACCTACTTCCTGAGCGGCGTGTACATGCTGCCGGAGGAGAAGCGGGACCAGTACCGGCCGCCCCAGCACTCCCCCGGCAGTTCCGACATCGGCTTCAACGACGCGGAGGGCATCGCCGACACCGTCGAGCAGCTGCGCCTGGCCTGGCTCGAGGGCAACGAGATCGGCACCCACTTCAACGGCCACTTCTGCGGCGAGGGCCGCGGGGTCGGCGAGTGGTCGGTGGAGGACTGGAAGGACGAGATCGCCCAGGCCAAGCGGTTCGTGAAGACCTGGAAGACCAACACCGGCATGAAGAACGCGGCACCGCTGCCCTTCGACTACGACAAGGAGCTGATCGGCGCCCGCACTCCGTGCCTGGAGGGCCAGGAGAACTTCATGAAGGCCGCCGCCGACCTCGGATTCCGCTACGACACCAGCGGCGTCAGGAACCAGGTCTGGCCCGACAAGAAGCACGGCCTGTGGGACGTGTCCATGCAGCTCGTGCCGTTCCCCGGGCACACCTTCGAGCAGCTCACCATGGACTACAACTTCATGGTCAACCAGTCGGGCACCACCACCCAGGGCGACCCTGCCAAGCACGAGCTGTGGGGCGACCAGATGCGCGACGGCCTGCTCCAGGGCTTCTACCGCGCCTACGACGGCAACCGCGCCCCGCTGATCATCGGCAACCACTTCGAGTCCTGGAACGGCGGCACCTACATGCGGGCCGTCGAGGAGGTCATCGAGGAGGTGTGCACCAAGGAGGACGTGCGCTGCGTCTCCTTCCGGCAGCTCGTGGACTGGCTGGACGCCCAGGACCCCAAGGTGCTGGAGAAGCTGCGCACCCTGAAGGTCGGCGAGGCCCCCGAGCAGGGCTGGGCGTCCTTCCTGTCGGCCGACCCGGCCCCGGCGCCGAAGGGCGTACCCGGGGCGCCGGCGGCCAAGGAGTAGCTCAGGCGGGCGTCGCGGTGGTGACCTTCTCGCCGAGCACGAAGCCGGGGTCGACCTGGGCCGCCAGGTCGGCGCCGGTGCGCTCGTCGCCCCAGCTGCGGGCGTTCTTCAGATGGAAGTGCACCATCTGCTCCGTGTAGCGCGCCCAGTCCCGCTGTCCGTACGTCACGTCGACGGCCGTCTGGAGCAGGCGCAGCGCGCGGCGGTTGGCGTCCTCCAGCAGGGCGAACCGGGGCGGCCGGCCCTTCTCCATGGCACGCACCCAGTCCGAGTGCCCGACCGTGACGAGCAGGTCGTCCCCGACCTCGGCGCGCAGGAAGTCGAGGTCGTCCGGGCCCTGCACCTTGTTGCCGATCACCTGGAGGGTGACGCCGTAGTCCCGGGCGTACTCCTTGTACTGGCGATAGACGGAGACCCCCTTCCGGGTCGGCTCGGCGACGAGGAACGTGATGTCGAAGCGGGTGAACATGCCGGAGGCGAACGAGTCCGAGCCGGCCGTCATGTCGACCACGACGTACTCGTCACGGCCGTCGACCAGGTGGTTGAGGCACAGCTCCACCGCTCCGGTCTTGGAGTGGTAGCAGGCGACTCCCAGGTCGGCGTCCGTGAAGGGCCCGGTGACCATCAAACGGACCGTGTCCCCGTCGAGTTCCACCGGGCGCGCGCAGGCGTCGTACACCGGGTTGTCCTCGCGCACCCGCAGCAGCCGGGAGCCCTCGCCGGGCGGAGTCGTCTTGATCATCGTCTCGGTGGACGCGATGCGCGGGTTGTCACCGCGCAGGTAGTCCTTGATCAGCCGGAGGTGGTCGCCCATCGCGGGCAGTCCGGCCGCCTCCGCCTCGTCGAGGCCGAGCGCGGCACCCAGGTGCTGGTTGATGTCGGCGTCGATGGCGACGACGGGCGCGCCGGTGGCGGCGAGGTGGCGGATGAACAGGGAGGACAGGGTGGTCTTGCCGCTGCCGCCCTTCCCGACGAAAGCAATTTTCATGTTCACCAAGCGTAGTGCCGCGATGCCGGTGCGTGGTGGACGGTCGTGAAGAAGACCACTCCATCGTGGGGTGGGCCCCATGGGTGCGTAGGGTCGTACCCATGAGTACGACAGGCGCGAACGCCGATCCGCTCGCGGCCCTGGGCGCGCTGCCCGGTGTGGCCGAGTCCGTGGAATCCGTGCGCACGTCCGTGGACCGGGTCTACGGCCACCGGATCATGCGGCGCCGCAGCAACGAGATCACCTCCGAGGCGGCGCTGCGCGGCGCGCGCGGCTCGGCGGCGCTGTCCGGTGCGGACTGGGCCCTGGAGGAGGTGCGCCGGCGTACCGACTTCAGCACCGACGACGAGGCGCGCACCATGGGTGCGGCACTCCGGCTGACCGCCGAGGCGGGGCAACTGCTCTCCATCTGGCGGCAGTCGCCGCTGCGGGTGCTGGCCCGGCTGCACCTGGTGGCGGCGGCCGATCAGGGTGAGGCGGTGGGGCGGCCCCGGCAGGCGGGCGAACCGGTGGACGAGCCGCTGGTCGAGCTGCCGCTGCCGAGCGCCGAGGAGACGCACGGCAGGCTGGAGGGACTGGCCGAGCTGATCGTCGCGGGCAGTTCCGCGCCGGCCCTCGTGACCGCCGCGGTGGTGCATGGCGAGCTGCTGGCGCTGCGCCCCTTCGTCTCCCACAACGGCTTGGTCGCGCGCGCGGCGGAGCGGATCGTGCTGATCGGCAGCGGTCTGGACCCCAAGTCGGTGTGCCCCGCGGAGGTCGGCCACGCGGAGCTGGGGCGGGCGGCCTACCTGGCGGCCCTGGAGGGCTATGTCTCCGGTACGCCGCAGGGCATGGCCGCGTGGATCGCCCACTGCGGCAAGGCGGTCGGGCTGGGCGCGCGGGAGTCGACGGCGGTGTGCGAGGCGTTGCAGCGCGGCGCGGCCTGAGCGGTCCGGTTCGATCGGCGCGGCCTGAGCGGTGCGGCCCGAGCGAGCCCCCGGGGCTTGCGGTCCGTGGCGCGAAGATGCGGCGGTACGAGTCCTCGTACCGCCGCTGGCATGCACACCGGGGTACCAAGCGTCCTCGATATATGCCCATCAGGTCGGGAACTTCTGCCCGTCACCTGGTGCGGCTGGCCCGTAATCGACGGGTCGACGTCGCGTGGGTGCCCGGTGTTCATGCTCGGTCCGTGGGGCCAATTGCGTTCTTAAGGTGATCCTCTCGGATGTCCTTGGTCTCGCGGGCCGTTGACTCCTTTGTACTCCAGCACCTGGGTGAGCGGAACCCCTGACCGCACTTCTTTACTTTTGGGTTCAAATTTACTTTTGGGTTCAAACCGGACGCGCGCCGGTCAGGCCACCGCTGTCCGTCGCCGGCTCGCGTACCAGACGAGACCCGCGGTGGCCGCGGCGGCGCCTATCGCGGCGGCGGCGACGAGCGCCGGGCGCGGCGGCACGGAGAACCCGGGGATCCGCTGCTTGAGCCGGACAGGTCGGTGGAAGTCGAGGATGGGCCACTCGCGCGCGAGCGCCTCGCGGCGCAGCGTCCGGTCCGGGTTCACGGCGTGCGGGTGGCCGACGGACTCCAGCATCGGCAGGTCGGTGGCCGAGTCGCTGTAGGCGTAGCACCGGGAGAGGTCGTACCCCTCCGAGGCGGCCAGCTCCCGGATCGCCTCGGCCTTCGTCGGGCCGTACGCGTAGTACTCCACCTCTCCGGTGAAGCAGCCGTCGTCGCCCACCACCATGCGGGTCGCCACCACGCGGTCCGCGCCGAGCAGCTCACCGATCGGCTCCACGACCTCCGCGCCCGACGTGGATACGATCACCACGTCCCGGCCGGCGGTGTGGTGCTCCTCGATGAGGGACGCGGCCTCGTCGTAGATGATCGGGTCGATCAGGTCGTGCAGCGTCTCGGCGACCAGCTCCTTGACCTGCTGGACGTTCCAGCCGCGGCACAGCGCGGACAGGTACCTGCGCATCCGCTCCATCTGGTCGTGGTCGGCGCCGCCCGCCAGGAAGACGAACTGGGCGTATGCGGTACGCAAGACGGCCCTGCGGTTGATCAGTCCGCCTTGGTAGAAGGACTTGCTGAACGTCAGCGTGCTCGACTTCGCAATGACCGTCTTGTCCAGGTCGAAGAAGGCGGCTGCGCGGGGCATGGAGTGGGGCGACGAGTGGTTTTCCACGACCCCGAGCATAGGCGCAGCCCATTCGGCGTAAGGTGGGGCGCGTGGGTTTGCCTGAGAGGGCTCTCGGGTACACCATGGAAGTCACGGATCGTTCGCGACCGTGCTAACCCGGTCCGACTCCTCCCCCCCCGAGTCGGCCGTGGAGACGACCCCCGCTCTCCCCCCCGGCGGGGGTCGTCGCATGTCCGGGCGGGTTTTCCTGGGTTTGTGCGCCGCGTGGTGCTGTGCCGGGCTGCCGGCGCCGAGCTGCTTGGCATGTCCATGATGCATGACGCTGCGTAGCCGCTGGTTGGCTCTGCGGAAGACGCGCAGGGGCGGCTCGGAGCCTGCCCGGAGCTCACCGGTTTGGGTGACGGCGATATTCACAACCGTCGAGTCGTCCACGGTTATCCACCAAGATCCACACGTTTTCCCGGATCGCTGCACCGTGATTCCCACGTGTCCCGGCCGCGCCGAGTTCTTCGGGCGGTTCCGTTTGTCCGACGCGTATGGCCGGTTTTCACCGGTCGCTCATATGGAGAGCGGCTGCCCGTTCTTCACACGAGATGCCGTACGGCGCGCACGGGATGCCGTACGGGGTGCACGAGACGCCGTCAGAGGGAGAAGCAGTCCATGTCCGGAACCGTCACACATGACCCACCGCACTCCGCCGGAGGAAACCCGGCCGCACCGCTGATCGTCACCGAGGACGCCGATCTCCTGGACGACCTGCTGCGCCTGTGCGCGGCGGCCGGTGCCACGCCCGAGGTCCGCCCCACGGTGCCCGAGCGCGGCGCAGGCTGGGAGGCGGCGCCGCTCGTCCTGGTCGGCGACGACGCCGCACGGCGCGGGCGCGGGCCCGCCCGCAGACGAGGGGTGGTGCTGGTCGGCCGCGACCAGGACGACCCCGGCGTCTGGCAGCGGGCGGTCGAGATCGGCGCCGACCACGTCCTGATGCTGCCGGACGGCGAGCAGTGGCTGGTCGACCGCATCGCCGACGTCACCGAGGGCGTCGGCCGGCCCGCCCTCACCGTGGGGGTCATCGGCGGCCGGGGCGGCGCCGGTGCCTCCACCCTGGCCTGCGCCCTCGCCGTCACCTCCGCGCGGGAGGGGCTGCGCACGCTCCTGGTGGACGCCGATCCGCTGGGCGGCGGGCTCGACGTGCTCCTCGGCGGCGAGACCACCGAGGGGCTGCGCTGGCCGGCGTTCGCCGCCTCGCGCGGGCGGGTCGGGGGCGGCGCCCTGGAGGAGTCGCTGCCCGAGCTGCACTCGTTGCGGGTGCTCAGCTGGGACCGCGGCGAGTGTGTCGCCGTTCCGCCACAGGCCGTCCGCGCGGTGCTCGCCGCCGCCCGCCGGCGGGGCGGCACGGTCGTCGTGGACCTTCCCCGCCGGATCGACGACGGGGTCGCGGAGGTCCTCGCCCAGCTCGATCTCGGGCTCCTCGTCGTCCCCGCCGAACTGCGCGCCGTCGCGGCGGCCGGACGGGTGGCGTCCGCCGTCGGCATGGTCCTGCGGGACCTGCGGCTCGCGGTACGCGGTCCGTACGCGCCGGGGCTCGACGACCGCGAGGTCGCCCGGCTGCTCGGGCTGCCCCTGGTCGGTGAGGTGCCCGCCGAGGCGGGTCTGCTCCGTGCGACCGAGGCCAGGCAGCCGCCGGCCGCGACCGGCCGGGGCCCACTGGCCCGCTTCTGCCGGCAGTTCTGGGAACGGGCGCTGGCGGAGACAGGGGCGGGGACAGGGGTTACGGGGACGGGGAGGGAGGCGCGGTGAGTGTGGGGGCCGGTGCGGGGGTGTTCGGCGGTGCGGGGATGGGCGCCGGTGTGAGGAGGGCGGCACGGGAGTCGACGGGGCCGGATTCGGGGGCTGCCGAGTCGAGGGTGGCCGGCGCCGCGGTGGACGTGGCGGAGGGGGCCGTGTTCGACGCCGGGATGCTCGACGGGGTGCGGCGGTGGCTCGCCGAGAGCGGGTCGGAGCCGACACCCGCGCGCGTGGCCCAGGCACTGCGGGAACAGGGCCGGGTGCTGGGCGACGCCGAGATCCTCGGTGCGGCCCGGCAACTGCGCTCCGAGCTGGTGGGCAGCGGCCCGCTGGAGCCGCTGCTGAGCGACCCGTCGGTGACCGACGTCCTGGTGTCCGCGCCTGACCGGGTCTGGGTGGACCGGGGCGGCGGCCTGGAACTGACGGACGTGTCCTTCCCGGACGCCGGTGCGGTACGGCGACTGGCGCAGCGGCTGGCCGCCGTGGCCGGACGGCGACTGGACGACGCACGGCCGTGGGCGGACGCCCGGCTGCCGGACGGCACCCGGCTGCACGCGGTGCTGCCGCCCGTCGCCGTCGGCTGCACCTGTCTGTCGCTGAGGGTGGTACGGCCGCGCGCGTTCACGCTGGACGAGCTGGTCGCGGCCGGCACGGTGCCGCCGGACGGCGACCGGGTGCTGCGGGCCCTGGTGCGGGCGCGGCTGTCCTTCCTCGTCAGCGGCGGGACGGGCAGTGGCAAGACGACGCTGCTGAGCGCACTGCTGGGCCTCGCCCGACCGGGGGAGCGGATCGTGCTCGCCGAGGACTCCGCCGAGCTGCGGCCCGACCATCCGCATGTGGTGCGGCTGGAGGCCAGACCCGCGAACCAGGAGGGCGCGGGGCTGGTGACCCTCGAGGACCTGGTGCGGCAGGCACTGCGCATGAGGCCGGACCGGCTGGTCGTCGGAGAGGTGCGCGGTCCCGAGGTGGTGCACCTGCTCGCGGCGCTCAACACCGGTCACGAGGGCGGTTGCGGGACGGTGCATGCCAACGCCGCCGCTGACGTACCGGCCCGGCTGGAGGCGCTCGGCACCGCCGCGGGGCTCGATCGGGCCGCCCTGCACAGCCAGTTGGCGGCGGCGCTGTCGGTGGTGCTGCACCTGGTGCGGGACCGCACGGGGCGGCGACGGATCGCCGAGGTGCATGTGCTGGAGCGGGACCCGTCGGGGCTGGTGCGGACGGTTCCGGCGCTGCGCTGGGGCACGGAGGCGTTCGTGCGCGAGCGGGGCTGGGAGCGGCTGCGGGAGCTGCTGAGCAGTGGTTGCGCGGGGCGGGGCGAGGACGGCTCCGAGTGGAGGTGACGGGGCTGGCGGTTGGGGGGGGAGACGGCGACGGCGACGGGAAGCGGTGCGCGGCGATGAGTACGGGTGTTGAGGGCGATCGGCGGGGGCGTTGATGACCGGGATGAGCGAGCTGGTGGGTGAGTTGTCGATGGGCGCGGCCGTGGCGTGTCTGGGGGCGCTGGCGTGGCTGACGGGAGATTGGTACTCCGGGGCGCGGCGGGCGAGGTTGCTGCTTGCGGGCGGCGGGGCGGTCGGGACCGGACCGCCGGTCGTCCGCCGGGCGGTGGACGCGCTGCGCGAGCTCCGTGGGCGGCTGCGGACCGAGTGGTGGTCGCTGGTGGCCGGTCTGGCACTGGCGCTGGCGACGGCTTCGCCGGTGCCGGTGCTGGCCGGGGCCGCCGGGGTGCCGGTGCTGCGCAGGGTCCGGCTGGCCGCCGCCGCCCGGCGTCTGCGGGACCGCAGGCAGGAGGCGGTGATCGCGCTGTGCGCGGTGCTGGCCGGAGAGGTGCGGGCGGGGCGGCAGCCCGGGGAGGCGCTGCTGTGGGCCGCGCGGGAGTCCGGCGGGCTCGGGGGCCTGACGGGCCCGGTGCTGGCGGCGGCCCGGTTCGGCGGTGACGTTCCCGGCGCCCTCGCGGCGGCGGCCCGGGAGCCCGGCGCCGAGGGCCTGCGGGGACTGGCCGCCTGCTGGCGGGTGGCGGTCGACCAGGGCGCGGGGCTGGCCGACGGCCTGGACCGGCTGGAGGGCGCCCTGCGCGCCGAACGGGACCAGCGGCTGGACCTGCGGGCCCAGTTGGCGGGCGCCCGCGCCACGGCGGTGATGCTCGCGGGCCTCCCGGTTCTGGGGCTTCTCCTCGGCTACGCCATGGGCGCCGACCCGCTGCGCGTGCTGCTGCACACGGGGGCGGGACTGGGCTGTCTGCTCGTCGGCGGAGTGCTGGAGGCACTGGGGCTGTGGTGGGCGATGCGGATCGTGCGGGGAGCGGAGACGGCTGGATGAACGGCGAACTTTTCCACAGGCTGGGGGCGGTCGCGGGTGCCGCCCTGGCGACGGTACTGGTCTGCGGCGGGCTCGTGAGCCGGCTGGGTGAGGGCCGCCGGGGGCGACGGGTACGGCGGCGGCTCGCCCTGGCGTTGGGCACGGCCCGGACGCGCACCGGCCCGCACGCCCGGGTGCGCGGCACCGCACAGGCGTGGCTGCCGCTGCCGGGCGTGGTGTGTGCCGGGTGGCTGCTGGTCGGGGGCGTCACCGGCGTCGTCGTGGGGGCGGCTGTCGCCGCCGGGCTGTGGTGGTGGCGTCGGCAGCGGGCCGGCGGCAAGGCCTCTGTCTCGGCGACCCCCGGTGGCGACGGCGCCGCCGCGGCCCGGCAACTGCCGCTGGCCGCGGACCTCCTGGCGGCCTGCATCACGGCGGGTGCCACTCCGGTGGCCGCCGCCCGGGCCGTGGGCGACGCCCTCGGCGGACCGGTCGGCAAGGCGCTGGCGCGGGGTGCCGCGGAGGTGCGGCTGGGCGGTGAGCCGGGCGGTGCCTGGCGGCCCCTGGCCGAACTGCCGGGCGCGGGAGCCCTGGCACGCCTGCTGGAGCGGGCCGATGTGTCCGGGCTGCCCGCGGCCGGCCCGGTCGCGCGGCTCGCCGCACAGGCCCGCGCCGACTGGGCTCGGGCCACCACGGCCAGGGCGCGCAGAGCGGCCGTCGTGGTCACCGCACCGGTGGGGATGTGCTTCCTGCCCGCGTTCATCGCGGTGGGCGTACTGCCGGTGGTCATCGCCCTGGCGGGCGGGGTGCTGGGCGGGGGCGGTCGATGACGGCAGGCCGGACGGCCGGACGGGCTGATGAACAGCCACCGAACAGACGAGCAAGCAAGCGAGCAAGCAATCAGGCGATCAAGAGAACCGATCCTCACGGGGGTTGTCATGCGACAGGTGGTACGGGCGAGGCTGCGCGCGGCGCGGCGGGACACCGGGATGGTCACGTCGGAGTACGCGATGGGCATCGTCGCGGCGGTGGCGTTCGCCGTGGTCCTCTACAAGGTGCTGACGAGCGGAGCGGTCAGCGCGGAACTCCAGAGCATCGTGAAGCAGGCGCTCGATGCGCGGATGTGAGCGGAGGCGGCTGCGGGTACGGCCCGCCGACGAGGGGTTCGTGACGGCGGAGACGGCCGTGGTGCTGCCGGTGCTGGTGCTCTTCGCGATGGCGCTGGTGGGGTGCCTGCTCGTGGTGGCCGCGCAGATCCAGTGCGTGGACGCGGCCAGGACGGGCGCCCGCGCGGCGGCCCGGCAGGACGGCACCGGCGAGGTCGTGGCGGCCGCCAGGGAGGCGGCGCCGCGCGGCGCGCGGATCACCGTCAGCCGGGAGGCGGACCGGGTCCGGGTGGTCGTGGCGGCCGCGCCGCCGGTGCTGAGCGGGCTGCCGTTCGAGGTACGGGAGGAGGCCGTGGCGTCGGTGGAGGGCCCGTCGGCGGCCTATCCAGGGGGTCCGGCGGAGTCCGGTTCGCCGGGTCCCGCGGAAGTCGGCTCCTCAGGCCCGAAGGAGGCGGGCTCATGACGCCCGGCGGAGACGGGTCGGAGCCCCGCCGAAGGCACCAGTCGGGTGCCTGCCGTCCGGACCGGACGGGGTCCTGCCACCCGGTCGGGGCGGAGCCCTGCCACCCGGTCGGGGCGGAGCCCTGCCACCCGGTCGGGGCAGAGCTCTGCCACCCGGTCGGGGCGGAGCCCTGCCACCCGGTCCGGTCGGAAGCCCGGCGCCGACGCCGGGTGGCGTCGGACCGCGGTTCGGCCACCGTCTGGAGCGTCGGTGCCGTCGCCGTGCTGTGCCTGGTGTTCGGCGTCGTTCTGGCCCTGGGGCAGGCCGTCGTGGCCCGGCACCGCGCGGCCGGCGGTGCCGATCTCGCCGCGCTCGCGGCGGCGGGCCACTGGGCGGAGGGCGGTACGGCCGCCTGCGCCCGGGCCGACCGGATCGCGCGGGCGCAGGGCACGCGGCTCGTACGGTGCGTGCTCACCGGCCGCGTCTCCGACGTCACGGCGGCGTCGGGGCACGGCCCGTTCGCAGCGGAGGTCAGGGCCCGGGCGGGCCCGGCGGAGGCGGTTCCTCCACCGCCCCGGCACCCGTAGCCGACGTCCGGCCAGGCGCACCCGGCTCCACCCCGCCCGCACTCCCCGCCGTTTCGGCCACTTCTGACTCTTCCGCCTCTTCCGCCGCTTCCGCAGCCCCCCGTAGCAGCACCGTGAGCAGCCGCACCGCGCCTCTCTTGTGCAGAGGATCGTTGCCGTTGCCGCACTTGGGGGACTGGATGCAGGACGGGCAGCCGGCGTCGCACTCGCAGGACGCGATGGCCTCGCGGGTGGCCGTGAGCCACTCACGGGCCGTGTGGAAGGCGCGCTCCGCGAACCCCGCGCCGCCGGGGTGCCCGTCGTAGACGAAGACCGTCGGCAGCAGGGTGTCGGGGTGGAGCGGGACGGAGACGCCGCCGATGTCCCAGCGGTCGCAGGTCGCGAACAGCGGCAGCATGCCGATCGAGGCGTGCTCGGCGGCGTGCAGGGCGCCGCCGAGGATCTCCGGGTTGATCCGGGCGGCGTCGAGCTGGTCCTCGGTGACCGTCCACCACACGGCGCGGGTGCGCAGCGTACGAGGAGGGAGGTCGAGTTTCGTCTCGCCGAGCACCTCGCCGGTGATCAGGCGCCGGCGCAGGAAGGAGACCACCTGGTTGGTGACCTCGACGGAGCCGAAGCACAGACGGCCGTCGCCCCAGGGGATCTCGGTCTCCGTCTCCAGGACGGAGATGGAGGTGGTGTCGCGGGCGACCGTCGAGTACGGCGGGCCGGCCTGCTCGACCAGGGCGACCGCGTCGTCCAGGTCGAGGGAGCGCACCAGGTAGGTGCGGCCCTGGTGCAGGTGGACGGCGCCCTCGTGGACCGTGCTGTGGGCGGCACCGGCGTCGACCGTGCCCAGCAGCCGGCCGGTGCCGGCCTCGACGACCTGGACCGGCCGCCCGCCCTCGCCGCGGATGTCGGTGAGGTCGGCGGCCCGTTCCCGGCGGGTCCAGTGCCAGGCCCGGGTCCGGCGGCGCAGCAGCTTGGCCGCCTCCAGTTGGGGCAGCAGGTCCTCGCAGGCCGGGCCGAACAGCTTCAGGTCCTCGTCGGTCAGCGGCAGCTCGGCCGCCGCGGCGCACAGGTGCGGCGCGAGGACGTAGGGGTTGTCGGGGTCGAGGACCGTGGACTCCACCGGCTGGGCGAACAGGGCCTCGGGATGATGGACGAGGAAGGTGTCCAGCGGGTCGTCCCGGGCGACCAGCACCGCCAGCGCGCCCTGCCCGGAGCGGCCCGCCCGCCCCGCCTGCTGCCACAACGAGGCCCGCGTGCCCGGATAGCCGGCGATCACGACGGCGTCCAGCCCGGAGATGTCGAGGCCGAGTTCGAGGGCGTTGGTGGCCGCCAGGCCGAGGAGTTCACCCGAATGGAGCGCGCGCTCCAGGGCGCGGCGTTCCTCGGGGAGATAGCCGCCGCGGTAGGCCGCGACCCGCCCGGCCAGCGACCGGTCCACCTCCGCCAGGCGCTCCTGGGCGATGACGGAGATCAGCTCGGCGCCGCGCCGGGAGCGGACGAAGGTGATCGACCGCATGCCCTGCACGGTGAGGTCGGTGAGCAGGTCGGCGGCCTCGGCGGTGGCCGTACGGCGGACGGGTGCGCCCTTCTCGCCCTCCAGCTCGGTCAGCGGCGGCTCCCAGAGGGCGAACACCAGTTCACCGCGTGGTGAGGCGTCGTCGGCGATCTCCACCACCGGCAGCCCGGTGAGCCGGCGTGCGGCCACGGCGGGCTCGGCCGCGGTGGCGGAGGCCAGCAGGAACACCGGGGAGGCGCCGTAGCGGGCACAGAGCCGGCGCAGCCGGCGCAGCACCTGCGCGACATGGGAGCCGAAGACCCCGCGATAGGTGTGGCACTCGTCGATGACGACGTACTTCAGCGCCTTCAGGAAGGAGGACCAGCGGGGATGGGAGGGCAGGATGCCGCGGTGCAGCATGTCCGGGTTGGTGAGGACGTAGGTCGCGTACTGGCGGATCCACTCGCGTTCCTCGAACGGAGTGTCGCCGTCGTACACCGCGGTGCGCACCGACGCGCCGAGCGGCTGGGAGAGCTCCTTCACCGAACGGCACTGGTCGGCGGCGAGCGCCTTCGTCGGGGCCAGGTACAGGGCGGTGGCCCCGCGCCCGTTCGGCGCCTCGGAGCCGTCCAGCAGCGTGGACAGCACCGGCACCAGATAGGCCAGGGACTTGCCGGAGGCGGTGCCGGTGGCCACGACCACCGACTCGCCGTCCAGCGCGTGCTCGGCGGCGCGTGCCTGGTGGGCCCAGGGGTGCTCGATGCCCGCCGCCCGCACGGCCGCGACGACCTCCGGGCGAATCCGGTCCGGCCAGACGGCATGCCGACCCGCCCGCGGGGGCAAGTGCTCCGTATGAGTGATGCGCGACGACCGGCTCGGTCCCGCGGCCAGCCGGTCCAGTACCGTGCGCGGTTCCGGCCGGGACACGGGGCCCGGCGGGTCCGTCGGCGGCTGATCGGGTCGGTGATTCTTGGCCATCGGCATCGAGTGTGTCACCGGCGTGACGGACAATGGGAGGAAGGCGTCGTGCACGCCTGCCGGTAAGTGATTGAATGCCATCGCGGCTGGCAACCGTCCTGGGGGCTCCCAAGCCGAATGTCCCGAGGGACGACCGCTCGATAGCAAGGTGCTGGAGGATCCGTGGACCTGTCCCTGTCGACCCGTACCGTCGGCGATCGTACGGTCGTCGAGGTCGGTGGCGAAATTGACGTATACACCGCGCCCAAGCTGCGCGAGCAGCTGGTCGAGCTGGTGAACGACGGGAGTTTCCACCTCGTCGTCGACATGGAGGGCGTGGACTTCCTCGACTCCACCGGGCTCGGCGTGCTGGTCGGCGGACTGAAGCGGGTGCGCGCCCACGAGGGCTCGCTGCGCCTGGTCTGCAACCAGGAGCGCATTCTCAAGATCTTCCGCATCACCGGCCTCACCAAGGTGTTCCCGATCCACACCTCGGTCGAGGAAGCGGTGGCGGCCACCGACTGACGACCGGCACCGGTCCCGGGCCCCGAGGGGCACGGGACGCCGAGTCGAACCGGGGGGCCGGGCTGTCGGCGGCCTGGCCCCCCGACAGCACGCCCGTAGCTCAGAGGGGGATGCATGGCCACCGTCGAACTCCGCTTCAGCGCGCTGCCCGAGCATGTGCGGACCGCCCGTCTGGTGGCTGCTGCCGTGGCACGCAGGGCGGGAGTGGACGAGGCCGTTCTCGACGAGGTCAGGCTCGCCGTCGGTGAGGCCTGCTCCAGGGCCGTCGGACTGCATCAGAGCGTGGGCATCACGGCGCCGGTGAAGGTGGCGCTGATCGAGGAGGAGAAGCAGTTCTCCATCGAGGTCGGCGACGAGGCGCCGCACGCGGCCCCCGGGGGCGGCACCCCCGGCGCCGGCGACGACGTGGAGGCCGAGGAGGACGAGATGGGCCTCGCGGTCATCAGCGGACTCGTCGACGACGTGGAGGTCACGGCCGGGGAGGACGGCGGCCTGATCCGTATGACCTGGCCGACCACGCCTCCGATCGTTCCCATGGCCTGACACCCGGGCCCCGTCGCCCGTCCCCACCCACGGCACACCCAGGGCCCTACCTCGTAGGGCCCTTTGTCATGTGCGGAAACCGCAGCTCACGCATACAGTGGGTGCGTGTGCACGATAAGTGAATGAATTCACGACCGATCCGCACGACAATTGGATCACGGCTGCCCGATCGCATCGCCGATCATCCGCAATGCGCCCTCAATGCTTTTAGGGCATTACCTCTTTCCGATTGGCAGGCCAATTCCATTTGTCGCGCACTGTTTTGATCAGGTTCCGGTTACCTACAATCCGTCCACATCTTGAGCTCAGCCCAAGCGTCAAGGAGGACGAATGGCGGAGCTTTCCACCTCTCAGTTGGACCCTCATCAGTTGGGCGACCCCTCGGTCCTCGCGGCCGCCGTGCTGACCGACGGCAACCGCGCCATGGTGGCGGTCATCGCCGCCGTGGCACTGGCCGCGCTGGTGGTCGCGGGCATCCTGGTGCGCCAGGTGCTCGCGGCGGGCGAGGGAACCGACAGCATGAAGAAGATCGCGGCAGCCGTCCAGGAAGGCGCCAACGCCTATCTGGCCCGGCAGTTGCGCACGCTCGGCGTATTCGCCGTCGTCGTGTTCTTCCTGCTCATGCTGCTGCCCGCGGACGACTGGAATCAGCGGGCCGGGCGATCGGTGTTCTTCCTGATCGGCGCCGCGTTCTCGGCGGCCACCGGCTATATCGGCATGTGGCTCGCCGTGCGCAGCAATGTGCGCGTGGCCGCGGCGGCGCGGGAAGCGACCCCGGCGCCCGGAGAACCGAAAAAGGATCTCACTCTCGTCTCGCACAAAGCGATGAAGATCGCGTTTCGCACGGGCGGCGTCGTCGGCATGTTCACGGTGGGACTGGGCCTGCTGGGCGCCTCCTGCGTGGTGCTGGTGTACGCGGCCGACGCGCCGAAGGTCCTGGAGGGCTTCGGCCTCGGCGCGGCGCTGATCGCGATGTTCATGAGGGTGGGCGGCGGCATCTTCACCAAGGCCGCCGACGTCGGCGCCGACCTGGTCGGCAAGGTCGAGCAGGGCATTCCGGAGGACGATCCGCGCAATGCCGCGACCATCGCCGACAACGTGGGCGACAACGTCGGCGACTGCGCGGGCATGGCCGCCGACCTCTTCGAGTCCTACGCCGTGACGCTGGTCGCCGCGCTGATCCTCGGCAAGGTGGCCTTCGGCGACTCGGGACTGGCGTTCCCGCTGCTCGTGCCCGCCATCGGCGTGGTCACGGCCATGATCGGGATCTTCGCCGTGGCCCCGCGGCGCGCCGACCGCAGCGGCATGAGCGCGATCAACCGCGGGTTCTTCATCTCCGCGGTGATCTCGCTGGTGCTGGTGGCGGCGGCCGTGTTCGCCTATCTGCCGGGGAAGTACTCCGAGCTCGACGGCGTCACGGACGCGGCGATCGTGGGCAAGAGCGGCGACCCGCGGATCCTGGCGCTGGTCGCGGTGGCCATCGGCATCGTGCTGGCCGCCCTGATCCAGCAGCTCACCGGCTACTTCACCGAGACCACCCGGCGGCCCGTCAGGGACATCGGCAGGACCTCGCTCACCGGTCCCGCCACCGTCGTCCTGGCCGGCATCTCCATCGGCCTGGAGTCGGCCGTCTACACCGCCCTGCTGATCGGCCTCGGCGTCTACGGCGCGTTCCTGCTCGGCGGTACGTCGATCATGCTGGCGCTGTTCGCGGTGGCGCTGGCCGGCACCGGCCTGCTCACCACGGTCGGCGTGATCGTCGCGATGGACACCTTCGGGCCCGTCTCCGACAACGCCCAGGGCATCGCCGAGATGTCCGGCGACGTCGAGGGCGAGGGCGCGCAGGTCCTCACCGACCTGGACGCCGTCGGCAACACCACCAAGGCCATCACCAAGGGCATCGCCATCGCCACGGCCGTGCTCGCTGCGGCGGCGCTGTTCGGGTCGTACCGCGACGCCATCGCCACCGGCGCCAGAGACGTCGGTGAGGCGCTCAGCGGCGAGGGCGCGCCGCTGAGCCTGATGATGGACATCTCGCAGCCCAACAACCTCGTCGGGCTCGTCGCCGGCGCGGCGGTCGTCTTCCTCTTCTCCGGGCTGGCGATCAACGCCGTGTCGCGGTCGGCGGGCTCGGTGGTCTTCGAGGTGCGTCGGCAGTTCCGGGAACGGCCCGGGATCATGGACTACAGCGAGAAACCGGAGTACGGCAAGGTCGTCGACATCTGCACCAGGGACGCCCTGCGCGAACTCGCCACGCCCGGTCTGCTGGCCGTGATGGCGCCCATCTTCATCGGGTTCACGCTCGGCGTGGGCCCCCTCGGGGCGTTCCTGGCGGGCGCGATCGGCGCGGGCACGCTGATGGCGGTGTTCCTGGCCAACTCCGGTGGTGCCTGGGACAACGCCAAGAAGCTCGTCGAGGACGGCCACCACGGCGGCAAGGGCAGCGAGGCCCATGCCGCCACGGTCATCGGCGACACGGTCGGCGACCCGTTCAAGGACACCGCGGGCCCGGCGATCAACCCGCTGCTGAAGGTGATGAACCTGGTGGCGCTGCTCATCGCCCCCGCCGTGATCCAGTTCTCCTACGGCGCGGACCGGAGCGTCGGCGTACGGGTCCTGATCGCGGTCCTCGCGGCCGCGGTCATCATCGGCGCGGTCTACGTCTCCAAGCGGCGCGGCATCGCCGTGGGCGACGAGGACGACGGGGACCGGGACCCCAAGTCCCCCGACGCGGCGGTGGTTTCGTAGCCCGGGCACCGTGCGGGGCCGCGGGGCGCGGCCCAAGGCGCGGGCGGGCGGCGCGCATTGGCGTGCCGCCCGCCCGTGTCGTGCGGGTGCGCGCCGGTGCCGTGAGCCTTCTCTCGTCCCCTCCGCTTGGTGCAAATGGCTGCAATTACGGTCATAAAGGGCGCTCGTCACACGGTTGTCGCCCAGATGGCGTGTATGTTCCGGGGCCGGAAGCCATGGAAGGGACCAAACCGGTGAACAAGAAGCTCGCGGCCGCACTGTCCGGCGGTGCGGTACTGGTACTGGCGCTGACGGGATGCGGCAGCGACGACAGCAGCGAAAAGCTGAACTCCTGGGCCAAGGACGTGTGCGACTCGGTGCAGCCGCAGGCGCGGAAGATCGCCTCCGCCAACGCCGCGATCCAGAAGGAGACCTCGGACAACAGCACGCCCGAGGAGGTCCAGAAGACCGATGCCAAGGCCTTCCAGGACATGTCCGACGCCTACAAGGCGATGGGCGCCGCCGTGCAGAAGGCCGGGGCCCCCGACGTCGAGAACGGCGAGAAGAAGCAGAAGGACGCGGTCGCGGAGCTCAACGGCCTGTCCGCCTCCTACGCCGACCTGAAGAAGCAGGTGGAGGCCCTGGAGACCAAGGACCAGGCGAAGTTCGCCGACGGCCTGAAGGACATCGCCACCGAGCTGGACAAGCTCGGCAGGACCGGCAACAACGCCCTGAAGACCCTGGAGGAGGGCGAGGTCGGCCAGGCGATGGCCAAGCAGCCCGCCTGCAAGTCGGCCACCTCCTCGGCGTCGGCCACGACGAGCTGACGCGCCGACCGACGTGAGCCCCCGGGCGGGGCGCGGGGTCACAATGGGGACGTGAGTAACGCCGGCTTCTCCGCCCTGCCCGCCACCGACCGCCCCGACGTCGCCGCACGGCTGCGCGACGCCCTGCTCGGGGCCTCCTTCACCGCCGACGGCCTGCTGGAGCTGCTCGGCGCTCCCGCCTACGCGGCACTGTCCCGCAGCGAGACCGTGCCCGCGCTCCGCGCCACCCGCGGCGACACGCCGCTGGAGCTGCTCGTCCGGCTCTTCCTGCTCCAGCAACCGGTGCCCCACGCGCGCGTGGCGGACGTACTGCCCGTCCAGGAGTGCCTGGAGAGCGGGTGGCTGGTGACCACCGGGGACGGCGAGGTGGCCGCCACCGTGGACGTACGGCCGTACGGCGGGCCCAGCGGCGAGGACTGGTTCATCGTCTCCGACCTGGGCTGCGCGGTGGGCGGCGCGGGAGGCATCGGCAACCGCGCCGAGGGCGTCGTCCTCGGCGTCGGCGGCGCCTCCACCACCCTCGCCGGCATCACCGTCCGTACGCCCGTCTCCGCCGCCCTCGACCTCGGCACCGGCTCCGGCATCCAGGCCCTGCACGCCGCGACGCACGCCACGCGCGTGACGGCCACCGACGTCAATCCGCGCGCGCTGAGCATCACCGCGCTCACCCTCGCGCTGTCCGGGGCTCCGGCCGCCGACCTGCGCGAGGGATCGCTGTTCACGCCGGTCCGCGAGGACGAGCGGTACGACCTGATCGTCTCCAACCCGCCGTTCGTGATCTCCCCCGGCGCCCGCCTGACCTACCGGGACGGCGGGATGGGCGGGGACGATCTGTGCCGCACGCTCGTTCAGCAGGCGGGGGACCGGCTGACCGAGGGCGGGTTCGCACAGTTCCTCGCCAACTGGCAGCACGTGGAGGGGGAGGAATGGACGGACCGGCTCCGCTCCTGGGTGCCGCGCGGCTGCGACGCGTGGATCGTCCAGCGCGAGATGCAGGACGTCACGCAGTACGCCGAGCTGTGGCTGCGGGACGCCGGGGACCACCGGGACGACGCGGCGCGCTACCAGGCGCGGTACGACGCGTGGCTGGAGGAGTTCGAGGCCCGCAAGGTCAAGGCGGTCGGCTTCGGCTGGATCACGCTGCGCCGCACGGACGCCGCCGAGCCCTCCCTCACGGTCGAGGAGTGGCCGCACCCGGTCGAGCAGCCGCTCGGCGAGACCGTCCGCGCCCACTTCGACCGGCTCGACTACCTGCGCGCCCATGACGACGCCGCGCTGCTCGAAGCCCGTTTCACGCTGGCCGACGAGGTGGTCCAGGAGCAGGTCGGGCTGCCCGGCGCCGAGGACCCGCAGCACGTCGTCCTGCGGCAGAACCGCGGCATGCGCCGGGCCACCAAGGTCGACACGATCGGCGCGGGCTTCGCGGGTGTCTGCGACGGCACCATGACCGCCGGCCGCATCCTGGACGCCATCGCCCAGCTGGTCGGCGAGGACCCGGTCCTGCTGCGCGACCGCACGCCCGCGCAGATCCGCCTGCTGGTCGAGCAGGGGTTCCTCGAACCGGCGCGGTGAGCCGATGAGCGGGCGGTGGCCGGGCTGCGGTGAGCGGGCGGTGGCCGGGCTGCGGTGAGCGCGCGGTGGCGGCCCGTGGTGAGCCGATGAGCGAGCCCTCGGGCGAGTCGGGTGCGTTACGGATCACAGGGACGCGGCCCGGACCCGGGGAGCGGGCCACCTCACTCCCCGGGCCGGCGGCCCGGCCCACGGGGTGAGCGGGGTCACTGGGGTGAGCGGGGTCCACGGGGTAAGCGGGGCCCACGGGATGAGCGGCCATGCCACCATGCGAAACGCGCCACACCACCCCGGGTGAACGAGTCACGCCAGGTACCGGCGGCTCGCCGTTCACCCGGGATTCGCCTCGTCGCCGCCCGCGTGTGCCAGTCTCCGGAGGCTGGGCACACAGGGGCGGAGAAGAGGAGCACCCGAAACCATGGAGCGCGGACCGGCGATCTTCGCGGGAATGGTGTTCGCCCTGTTCGGAGCGGGTCTGCTGGTGTGGACCGCGGCCCGGGTGCGCCACCGCCGACCGGTCGCCCAGGGTGTGAACCAGGTCGCATCGGCGACCTTCGCGAGCGTCGCCGGCGTGGCCGCCCTCGCCCTCGGCGCCTGGTGTCTGACCCGCGTCTGAGAGGCGCCTTCCGGACGCCCGCCGAGCCCTGGACCGGGTAACCGGGGGCTCGTGCTCCGGATACGGTCGAACAAGCCGCTGGGCACTCCGGGCGGCAGGAACCGGGTTCGTCGGGTTACCGTTCGAGTGGCCCTTGCGGACTTTTCCCGTTTGACACGGGGGCGGGAGGTACCGTCACACTCCGCAGCGTCACGAGCGAACAAGGAAGCAGACCCGACCCCGGGACCCACGCCTGGGTCAGGCGCCAGCGTCGACCGGAGAGAAGAGCGAAGTTGTCCCCGACCAGCGAGACCGCGAAGGGCGGCCGCCGACTCGTCATCGTCGAGTCGCCTGCCAAGGCGAAGACGATCAAGGGCTACCTCGGCCCCGGATACGTCGTCGAGGCGAGCGTCGGGCACATCCGCGACCTCCCCAACGGCGCCGCCGAGGTGCCCGAGAAGTACACCGGCGAGGTGCGCCGCCTCGGTGTGGACGTCGAACACGACTTCCAGCCGATCTATGTGGTCAACGCCGACAAGAAGGCCCAGGTCAAGAAGCTCAAGGACCTGCTGAAGGAGTCCGACGAACTCTTCCTGGCCACCGATGAGGACCGGGAGGGCGAGGCGATCGCCTGGCATCTCCAGGAGGTCCTCAAGCCGAAGATCCCGGTCAAGCGGATGGTGTTCCACGAGATCACCAAGGACGCGATCCGCGAGGCCGTCGCCAACCCGCGCCAGCTCAACCAGAAGCTCGTCGACGCGCAGGAGACCCGCCGCATCCTCGACCGCCTCTACGGCTACGAGGTCTCGCCGGTCCTGTGGAAGAAGGTCATGCCGCGCCTGTCGGCCGGCCGCGTCCAGTCCGTCGCCACCCGGCTCGTGGTGGAGCGGGAGCGCGAGCGCATGGCGTTCCGCTCCGCCGAGTACTGGGACCTGACCGGCACCTTCGCCACCGGCCGCGCCGGCGACACCTCCGACCCGTCCTCGCTGGTCGCCCGTCTCCAGACGGTCGACGGCCGGCGTGTCGCGCAGGGCCGTGACTTCGACTCCCTGGGGCAGCTGAAGAGCGCGAACACGCTCCACCTCGACGAGGCGAACGCCCGCGCGCTCGCCGCCGCCCTGGAGAACACGCGGTTCGCCGTCCGCTCCGTCGAGTCCAAGCCGTACCGCCGCTCTCCGTACGCCCCCTTCCGCACGACGACGCTCCAGCAGGAGGCGTCGCGGAAGCTGGGCTTCGGCGCGAAGGCGACCATGCAGATCGCCCAGAAGCTGTACGAGAACGGCTACATCACGTACATGCGTACGGACTCCACGACGCTGAGCGACACGGCCGTGGCCGCCGCCCGCGCCCAGGTCACGCAGCTGTACGGCGCCGACTACCTGCCGGCCCAGCCGCGGACGTACGCCGGAAAGGTCAAGAACGCCCAGGAGGCGCACGAGGCGATCCGCCCCTCCGGCGACCGCTTCCGCACCCCGGCGGAGACCGGTCTGACCGGCGACCAGTTCAAGCTGTACGAGCTGATCTGGAAGCGGACCGTCGCCTCCCAGATGAAGGACGCGACCGGCAACAGCGTCACCGTCAAGATCGGCGGCACGGCGTCCGACGGCCGGGACGTCGAGTTCAGCGCGTCCGGCAAGACCATCACCTTCCACGGCTTCCTCAAGGCATACGTCGAGGGCGCCGACGACCCGAACGCCGAGCTGGACGACCGCGAGCGCCGGCTGCCGCAGGTCGCCGAGGGCGACGGGCTCACCGCCGAGGAGATCTCGGTGGACGGCCACGCCACCAAGCCCCCGGCCCGCTACACCGAGGCGTCGCTGGTCAAGGAGCTGGAGGAGCGCGAGATCGGCCGCCCGTCGACGTACGCGTCGATCATCGGCACGATCCTCGACCGCGGCTACGTCTTCAAGAAGGGCACCGCGCTCGTCCCGTCCTTCCTGTCCTTCGCCGTGGTCAACCTCCTGGAGAAGCACTTCGGCCGGCTCGTCGACTACGACTTCACCGCCAAGATGGAGGACGACCTCGACCGTATCGCGCGCGGCGAGGCACAGGCCGTGCCGTGGCTGAAGCGGTTCTACTTCGGCGAGGGCACGAGCAACGGCGACGCGGCCGACGCCGGCAACGGCGACGGCGACCACCTCGGCGGCCTCAAGGAACTGGTGACCGACCTGGGCGCGATCGACGCCCGCGAGGTCTCCTCCTTCCCCGTCGGCAACGACATCGTGCTCCGCGTCGGCCGCTACGGCCCGTACATCGAGCGCGGCGAGAAGGACACCGAGCAGCACCAGCGCGCGGACATCCCGGACGACCTCGCGCCCGACGAGCTGACCGTCGAGCTGGCCGAGGAACTGCTCGCCAAGCCGAGCGGCGACTTCGAGCTGGGCACCGATCCGGCCACCGGCCACACGATCGTCGCCAAGGACGGCCGCTACGGCCCGTACGTCACCGAGGTGCTCCCCGAGGGCACCCCCAAGACCGGCAAGAACGCCGTGAAGCCGCGGACGGCCTCGCTGTTCAAGTCGATGGCGCTGGACACGGTGACGCTGGAGGACGCCCTGCGGCTGATGTCGCTGCCGCGCGTCGTCGGCACCGACCCCGAGGGCGTCGAGATCACCGCGCAGAACGGCCGCTACGGCCCGTACCTGAAGAAGGGCACGGACTCGCGGTCCCTCCAGTCCGAGGAGCAGATCTTCACGATCACGCTGGAGGAGGCGCTGGCGATCTACGCCCAGCCCAAGCAGCGCGGTCGGGCCGCGGCCAAGCCGCCGCTGAAGGAACTGGGCACGGACCCGGTCAGCGAGAAGCCGGTCGTGGTCAAGGACGGCCGCTTCGGCCCGTACGTCACCGACGGCGAGACCAACGCGACCCTGCGCTCGGGCGACAGCGTCGAGACGATCACGCCGGAGCGCGGCTTCGAGCTGCTCGCGGAGAAGCGGGCCAAGGGGCCCGCCAAGAAGACGGCGAAGAAGTCGGCCGCCAAGAAGACCGCGAAGAAGGCCCCGGCGAAGAAGGCCGCGGCCAAGAAGACCACCGCGGCGAAGAAGACGACGGCCACGAAGAAGACGGCCGCCAAGAAGACGACGGCCAAGACCACGGCCGCCGCGAAGAAGGCCACCGCGTCGAAGACGGCGTCGGAGGACTGAGCGGGACCGGCCGGGGGCGAGCGGCTCACCCGGCGGTGGCTGAGGTGAGCGGCTGGCCGCCGGGCGGTGGCTGAGCGGTGAGCGAGCTGGTCGCCGCGCCGGCGGCCGACCGGGGAGCCGGCTGCTCACCGGGCGGTGGCTGAGCCGTGAGTGCGCGACCGCTGAGCGGTGAGCGCGTGGTGGCCGGACGGCCGGACGGCCGGGCGAGGGCGTATCGGTGGCCGGACGGGCGCCCGCTCGTGCGCGGTACGAGCGGTGGCTGACCGAGGGCTGAGCCCGGCTCAGGTACCGCCGCGCGGGCGCCGTTGTTCGCACAGCGAACGCCCCGGCACCGATCCGGTGCCGGGGCGCGCGTACGTTCGGGCATCCAGGCGGGAGTGTCGGCGCGTCCCGATAGGCTGAACGCATGACGCGAGCCGAGCAGCCAACGGCCCCTCACCCGGCCCCTGACGACGCCCTGGTCGCGGACTCCCGCGAGCGCGCCGTCCGCGCCCTGCTGCGCCAGCCCCAGCTGAAACGGCTGTGGAGCGCGCAACTCGTGGGCGGCATCGGCGACACGCTCGCCCTCCTGGTCCTGGTCGTCCTGTCCCTTCAGGCCGCCATCGCGGCCGGCTCGTTCGGCGGGGGCTACCGCGGCGCGGCGTTCGCAGTGGCGACCGTTTTCGGCGTACGCATCCTGGCGACGCTGCTCTTCGGCGCCGTCCTCCTCGGCCCGCTCACCTCACTCACCTCACAGGACGGCCCCCTGGACCGCCGCTGGACCATGGTCGGCGCGGACGGGCTGCGGGCCGCGCTGCTGATCGTGGCCCCCCTGTGGATCGACTGGACGCCGGACGACGCCCTCGCCGTCCTGCTGGTGACCGTCTTCGTCACCGGCGTCGCCGAGCGCTTCTGGACCGTCTGCCGGGAAGGCGCCGCCCCCGCGCTGCTGCCCGCCCCGCCCCCGGAGGGCGCGAGCGTGCGCCCGCTGCCGGACCACATGGACGCGCTGCGCCGCCTGTCGCTGCGGACGGCCTTCGTGGCCGTCCCGCTCGCGGCGGTCACGCTCGTCGCCGCCGGGCTGCTGAACAACCTGCTGGGCGCGGGCATCGACTGGTTCGCGGAGCACCAGGCGGCCCTCGCGTCCTATGTCGCGGCCGGACTGTTCGCCGCGTCCCTGTCCGTGGTGACCTTCCTGGAGCTGCCCGCGACGCGCACCCCGCGCCCCCGGTCCCCCCTGGAAGGGCTGCGCCGTCCGAAGACCGCCGCCGGCGCCGAGAAGGGCCGCACCGGAGCGATGACGCTGCTGGTGCTCGCCGGCGCGTCCGTCGCCTGCGCGGTGTCGGCCGCGGTCGCGGTGGCGGTGCTGCACGCCAAGGACCTGGGCGGCGGCCCGGTGCTGTTCGGGCTGATGGCAGGCGCGCTGACCGGCGGTGTCGTCGTCGGTATCCGTACGGCCCCCGCCCTGCTGCCGTCCCTGTCCCGCCGCAGGCTGCTTGCCCTGGCGATCGCCTTCGCGGGCCTCGCCCTGCTGGCCGCCGGTCTGGTGCCGGACGACACCAGCGTGCTGCTGATCCTGGCCCTGGCCGGCGTCGGCGCGGGCGTCGCCGCCAACACCGGGCACACCCTGCTCGACCTGGAGACCGAGGACCACCGCCGGGCGCGGACCACGGACCATCTGCACGCGTGCGTGCGGGTCTGCGTGGCGCTCGGTGTGGTGATCGCCCCCCTGGTGGCCGCGGGCATCGGGCCGCACCGGCTGGAGAACGGCAAGTTCGTCTTCGCGCACGGCGGCGCCGCGTTCACGCTCATGCTGATCGGCGCGCTGCTGCTGCCGGTGGCGGCGCTGGTGCTGGCCAAGGTCGACGACCGCTCCGGGGTGCCGCTGCGCCACGACCTGCGGGACGCGCTGCTCGGCGGGGACGACCCGGTGCCGGCCCCCGCGTCGAACGGTTTCTTCATCGCCCTGGAGGGTGGCGACGGCGCCGGGAAGTCCACCCAGGCGGAGGCCCTCGCGGAGTGGATCCGGGCCAAGGGCCACGAGGTCGTGCTGACGCGCGAGCCCGGCGCGACGCCGGTCGGCAAGCGCCTGCGGTCGATCCTCCTGGACGTGTCGAGCGCCGGCCTGTCGCACCGCGCGGAGGCCCTGCTGTACGCCGCCGACCGCGCGGAGCACGTCGACACGGTGGTCCGGCCCGCGCTGGAGCGCGGCGCGGTGGTCATCTCCGACCGCTACATCGACTCCTCGGTGGCCTATCAGGGCGCCGGCCGCGACCTGTCGCCCACCGAGATCGCCCGCATCAACCGCTGGGCGACGAACGGGCTCGTCCCCCATCTGACCGTCCTGCTGGACGTGTCGCCGGAGACCGCCCGCGAGCGGTTCACCGAGGCGCCGGACCGGCTGGAGTCGGAGCCCGCCGAGTTCCACGCGCGCGTGCGGGCCGGATTCCTCACGCTGGCCGCGGCCGACCCCGGGCGCTATCTGGTGGTCGACGCCGGCCAGGAGCCCGAGGCCGTCACCACGGCCGTACGGCACCGGCTCGACCAGGTGCTGCCGCTGTCCCGGGCCGAGATCGAGGCCCGGGAGGAGGCGCGCCGCAAGGCCGAGGAGGAGGCCCGGCGCAAGGCGGAGGAAGAGGCCGCCCGCAAGGCCGAGGAGGAGCGCCTGGAGCGCGAGCGCCAGGAGCAGCTGGAGCGGCTGCGCGCCGAGGAGGAGGAGCGCAAGCGGCGCGAGCTGGAGGAGGCGCAGCGGCGCGAGGCCGAGCGGCAGGCCGAGGAGGCCAGGCGGCGGGCCGAGGAAGCACGCCGGAAGGCGGAGGAGGAGCGGCAGCGGCTGCTCGCCGAGGAGAAGGCCCGCGCCGAGGAGGAGGCCCGGCGCAAGGCGGAGGAGGAGCGGCGCCGCAAGCAGGCCGAGGAGGAGGCGCGGCTGCGGGCCGAGGCCGAGGCGCTGCGGCTGGAGAAGCAGCGGAAGGCCGAGGAGGCCCTGCTGCGTGCCGAGGAGGCACGCCGGGCGGCGGAGCAGGCGGCGGCAGCGGCCGAGGCGGGCCCGAAGCAGTCGGCTCCTCCCGCGGCGGACGCCCCCAGGCCGTCCCCGTCGTCCCGGTCGTCCCGGCCGTCCCGGCCGGCGACGCCGCCGGACGCGGCGACCGTGCCGACGCCCGTGGTCACGCCGACGAACGCCTCGGGCGGCCCGGTGGAGGACACGGCGGTGCTGCGGCCGGTGCGGGACGAGCCCTCGGCGGCGGACACGGAGGCGGACACGGCGGCGGCCGGGGAGCGCCCGGGGCCGTCCGAGGCCGAGGTGACCGCCGAGCTGCCGAAGCCGCCGGTGCCGGGCGCGGCGGACGAGACGGCCGTGCTGCCGCCGGTGCCTCCGGGCGCGGCCGACGAGACGGCGGTACTGCCGCCCGTGGCGCCGGGCCCGGCCGAGGAGACGGCCGTGCTGCCGCCCGTCCGCGGTGACGACCCCGCCGGCCGGGTGCCGCCGGGATACTTCCGGGAAGAGGACGACCGCACCCGCGAGCTGCCCCAGGTGGACCCGCAGGAGGAGGCCGAGGGCGGCGCCGGGCGGACGGCGCGCCGCCGGCGCCGGTCGGACTGGGCCGAGGAGACGCCGCTGGACGATCTGCCGACGCTCGCGGACGAACTGCTGGGACCGCACGACGAGGGCGCCGACGGCGACGGCGTCACCGACGGTGCCGACGGCGCTGACGGCGACGACGAGGGCCGCCGGGGCCGGGGCGGCCGGGGTGGCCGAGGAGGCCGCGGCGGGAGCCGCTGACCCGCACTGCCGAGGGCTTCCGGTCGTTGCGGGCCGGTTGTCGCGGGTCGGTCGTCGTGGACCGGTCGTTGCAGACCGGCGGGCGCCACGGCCCGTGCGCTCCCGGCGCTGCCCCCTCAGCGGGGCGGCGCTTCCGGTGTCGTCCCGCGGGTGCCGGAGCTCGTTGTCAGTGGCGGCCCGCACAATGGAGGCCGCGACGCAGTGTGACGGAAGGACGGCGTGACCCATGACCGTGTGGGACGACCTGGTCGGGCAGGAGAAGGTGAGCGATCAGCTCGCCGCCGCTGCCCGGGACGCCGACGCCCTCGTCACGGCCGCCTCGGCGGACGCCCCGCCGCCCGAGGCGTCGAAGATGACGCACGCCTGGCTGTTCACCGGACCGCCGGGCGCGGGAGTGACACAGACGGCGCGGGCCTTCGCCGCCGCGTTGCAGTGTGTGAGCCCCGACCGGGCGCTCGGCGGCGCCCCCGGCTGCGGCTTCTGCGACGGCTGCCACACGGCGCTGGTCGGCACCCACGCGGACGTCACGACGGTCGTCGCGGTCGGCACGCAGATCCTCGCGGACGACATGCGGGACACCGTCCGCAAGTCCTTCACCTCGCCCGCCACCGGCCGCTGGCAGATCATCCTGGTCGAGGACGCCGAGCGGCTGAACGAGAAGTCCGCCAACGCCGTCCTCAAGGCCGTCGAGGAGCCGGCCCCGCGCACGGTGTGGCTGCTGTGCGCCCCCTCGATCGAGGACGTGCTGCCCACGATCCGCTCCCGCTGCCGCCACCTGAACCTGCGGACGCCGTCGGTCGAGGCCGTCGCCGACATGCTCGTCCGCCGCGAGGGCATCGAGCCGGACGCCGCCGCCGCGGCGGCCCGCGCGACACAGGGACACGTGGACCGGGCCCGCCGGCTGGCCACCGACCCGGCCGCCCGCCGGCGCCGGGAGGCCGTGCTCAGGCTGCCGCTCCGCGTCGAGGAGATCGGCGGAGCCCTCAAGGCGGCCCAGGAACTGGTCGACGCGGCGACGGAGGACGCCAAGCAGCTCGGCGAGGAGATGGACGCCAAGGAGACCGAGGAGCTGAAGGCGGCGCTGGGCGCGGCCCAGGGCGGCCGGCTGCCGCGCGGCACGGCAGGCGTGGTCAAGGAGCTGGAGGACCGGCAGAAGCGCCGCAGGACGCGGACCCAGCGCGACAGCCTCGACCTGGCCCTCACCGACCTCACCGCCTTCTACCGCGACGTCCTGGCCCTCCAGCTCGGTTCCCGCGTCGCCATCGCCAACGCCGACGCCCAGGAGGCGCTGGACCGCCTCGCGCGCGGCAGCACCCCGGAGGCCACCCTGCGCCGCATCGAGGCGATCGCCGCCTGCCGGGACGCCCTCGACCGCAACGTGGCGCCACTGCTGGCGGTGGAGGCGATGACGATGGCACTGAGAGCGGGCTGAGCCGGGGGCGCCCCGCCGCCCTCCCCGGCCGGAACGAGCACCGGCGCCACCGAGGCGACGCGGTAACTCGTACGAGGCACATAGGGCACGCAGCGCATTCAGTACATCGCGGAGCGTTACGCTCGCTGAATGCACACACGGCGCACCCCCCGCACTCTCCGCCCCGCCCTCCGCACACTCCGTACCGGCCTCGCCCTGCTCTCCGCCGCGCTGCTGGTCGGCGCCTGCTCCTCCGGGGGCGCGTCGACCTCGGCGGCCTCCTCGCCGGAGGGCGGCGCCCTCGCCGCGCTGCCGCGCTCCACGCCGGCGGCCCTGACGCCGTACTACGAGCAGGAGCTGAGCTGGCGCGACTGCGGTGTCCCCGGCTTCCAGTGCGCCACCATCGAGGCGCCGCTCGACTACGCGAAGCCGGCCGACGGGGACGTCCGGCTCGCCGTGGCCCGCAAGAAGGCCACCGGCCCGGGCGAGCGCCTGGGCTCGCTGCTGGTGAACCCGGGCGGACCGGGCGGCTCGGCGATCGGCTACCTCCAGCAGTACGCGGGCATCGGCTACCCGGAGGAGGTGCGCGCCCGCTACGACATGGTGGCGGTCGACCCGCGCGGTGTGGCCCGCAGCGAGCCGGTGGAGTGCCTCGACGGCCGTGAGATGGACGCGTACACGCAGACGGACACGACACCGGACGACGCCGGGGAGGCCGACGCGCTCGTCACCGCCTACAAGCGGTTCGCCGAGGGCTGCGAGGACGACGCGCCACGGCTGCTGAGCCATGTCTCCACGGTCGAGGCGGCCCGGGACATGGACATCCTGCGGGCGGTCCTGGGCGACGAGAAGCTGACGTACGTGGGCGCGTCGTACGGGACGTTCCTCGGGGCGACGTACGCCGGACTGTTCCCCCAGCGGGCCGGCCGGCTCGTGCTGGACGGCGCGATGGACCCGTCGCTGCCGGCGCGCCGGCTGAACCTGGAGCAGACGGCCGGCTTCGAGACGGCGTTCCAGTCCTTCGCGAAGGACTGCGTGCGGCAGGCCGGCTGCCCGCTGGGCGGCCGCGGCACGACGCCCGCCGAGGCGGGCGAGAACCTGAAGGCGTTCTTCGACCGGCTGGACGCCGCCCCGCTCCCGGCCGGTGACGCCGGTGGCCGCAGGCTCACCGAGTCCCTGGCCACGACCGGCGTGATCGCGGCGATGTACGACGAGGCGGCCTGGCAGCAGCTGCGCGAGGCGCTGACGGCGGCCATGAAGGAGAAGGACGGCGCGGGCCTGCTGGTGCTGTCCGACAGCTACTACGAGCGGGACGCCGACGGCGGCTACAGCAACCTGATGTTCGCCAACGCCGCCGTGAACTGCCTCGACCTGCCCGCCGCCTTCTCCTCGCCGGACGAGGTGCGCAAGGCGCTGCCCGAGTTCGAGAAGGCGTCCCCGGTCTTCGGCGAGGGCCTCGCGTGGGCCTCGCTGAACTGCGCGTACTGGCCGGTGCGGGCCACGGGCGAGCCGCACCGCATCACGGCGGAGGGGGCGACCCCGATCGTCGTGGTCGGCACCACCCGCGACCCGGCGACCCCCTACCGCTGGGCCGAGGCCCTGGCCGGCCAGCTCGCCTCCGGTCGGCTGCTCACCTACGACGGCGACGGCCACACCGCCTACGGCCGGGGCAGCGACTGCATCGACTCCACGATCAACGCCTACCTCCTGCGGGGCACCGCACCGGAGGACGGAAAGCGCTGCTCGTAGCCCGGCTGCCGCCGCACCCACCGGCCCCGCAGGCCCGCCCTCCGGGGCCGGTACGAAGCACCCTTGGAAACTGTGTAGACTTACCGACGTTGCTGATCGCACCATGGTGCGCACGGCGCGCCGCCTTAGCTCAGATGGCCAGAGCAACGCACTCGTAATGCGTAGGTCTCGGGTTCGAATCCCGAAGGCGGCTCCATTCGAAGGACCAGGTAGGAACGTTCCTATCTGGTCCTTCGTCGTTCAGTTGGTGCGACGGCGGCGGTGCGAAGAACTCACCCCTGCGCCGCGTCGAGGCTCACGCGCTCCGATCAGCCGGCGCGGGCAGCAGGCGGTAGGTGGCGCCGTGGGTGATCACGTGGCCGGCGGTGGGTGGGGCGAAGTGGGTGCCGAGGACGAGGGTGTCGGTGTCGGCGAGGCGGTCGAGCAGTGCGCGGCGTGAGGCCTGGGACTGCTGTGGGTCGATGTCGACGCAGGCGCCGATGGCGGGGTGGGCGAGCTGGACCGGGTGGTGGATACAGTCGCCGGTGATCAGCGCCGTCTCGCCCCGGCTGGTCAGCTCGACGGCGACGTGGCCCGGGGTGTGGCCGGGCGTGGGCAGCAGGCGCAGACCGGGGGCGGGTTCGATGCCTTCGGGCGGGACGTCGACGAGGTCGAGCAGCCCCGCCTCCTCCAGGGGGATCACGGAGTCGCGGAACATCTGCGCGCGCGCCGCCTCCATGTCGTACGCCGCCCAGAACTCCCGCTCGGCACGGGAGGTGAGGTGGCGGGCGTGGGGGAAGGTGGGGACCCAGGCGCCGTTCACCTTGCGCGTGTTCCAGCCGACGTGGTCGGCGTGGAGGTGGGTGAGGATCACCAAGTCCACGGAGTCCGGGGGGAAACCGGCGGCGGTCAGACGCTCCAGGTAGTCGGTCCGCAGGTCGTGCCAGGCCGGGTTGGACCGCTCCTTGCCGTTGCCGATGCCGGTGTCGACGAGGACGCGCAGCCCGCCGGCGGTGAACGCGAAGCTGTGGCTGTCGATGTGCAGGACGCCCTCGCGGTCGGCGAAGTGGGGGTGCAGCCAGTCCTGGGCGGTCACCACCTCGGGGGTGGCGTCCGGCAGCAGCCATGGGCCGGTCGCGGGCGGCAGCGGGGTTTCGTCGATGCGGTGGACGGTGACGTCGCCCACGGTCCAGGAGGGGGCCGGGGTGGTGGGGGAGTGGGAGGGGGAGTTCGGTGCCATGGCGCCGGTTCCTTTGTCTCTGTTGTCTCGGCTGTCTCGGTCTCTTGGGTCCGTGGAGGCCTGGATGCCCGCAGGAGCCGACAGGGCTCTCGTAAAAGCAATGAGTTTGCTTTAAGGGACCGTAGGTCCTACGGTCGGTTAAAGCAAACTCTTAGCTTTTGTGTTCGGAGCCGCCCCGTCGCTCCGGCCCGACCAGGGAGGACGAACGCCATGTCCGCCAGGGAACTCACACCACGGGAAACCGACGCCCTCACACCGCAAGAAGCCGCCCGCTCGGCCGCTCGCGCGGGACTGCCGCTGGAGGACGCCCGCCACGCCGAGGTCGCCGCCACCGCCCGGCACATCCACTCCGTCGTCTCGGTCCTGCGGGAACTGGACTTCGGCGACACCCCGCCCGCACCCGCCTACAGGCCGGCGCCCGCCCCCTCCTGCCGTACGCGAGAGGAGCGGCGGGATGCAACCGACTGACCTGACTGTCGCCGCCGCCGCGGACGCCATCCGGGCCCGCCGGCTGTCGCCCGTCGAACTGGTGGACTCCGTACTCGACCGCATCGAGCGGCTTGACCTCCGACTGGGCGCCTACGCCACGGTGACGGCCGACCGGGCGCGGCAGGCGGCCCTCGAAGCCGAGCGCGAAGCCGCCTTGGGCCGCTTCCGGGGCCCGCTGCACGGGATCCCCATGGGGCTGAAGGACCTGATCGACGTGGCCGGCGTGGCCACCACCGCGAGCTCCCGGGTGCGGGCCGGTCACCGCGCGGAGGCGGACAGCACCGTCGCCGCGCGGCTGGCGGCGGGCGGCGCGGTGCTGGTCGGCAAGACCCACACCCACGAGTTCGCCTACGGTCTGACCACGCCGCAGACCCGCAACGCCCGGGACGCCGGACGGGTCGCCGGAGGATCGAGCGGCGGGTCGGCCGTCGCCGTGGCGGCCGGGACCGCGACCTTCGCGCTGGGCACCGACACCGGCGGATCGGTCCGCGTGCCCGCCGCGCTCAACGGGGTCGTCGGTCTCAAGCCCACCTACGGCCTCGTCCCCCGCCACGGCGTGACCTCGCTGTCCTGGTCGCTGGACCACGTGGGCACCCTCACCCGCACCGTCGAGGACGCCGCGCTGGTCCTGTCCGTCCTGGCGGGACACGACCCGCGCGACCCCGCGTCGTCGGCCACCCCCGCGACGGACTACCGGCCGGACGCCGGTACGGACCTGGCCGGGCTGCGCGTCGGCGTGCCCCGCACCTACTACTTCGACCACGTCGACCCGGAGGTGGAAGCCGCCGTCCGGCACGCCATCGACCAGTTGGAGAGCCTCGGCGCACGGCTCGTCGAGGTCGAGATCCCCATGACCCGCTACGTGCGGGCGACGCAGTGGGGCCTGATGGTCCCCGAGGCCACCGCGTACCACGAGCGGACCCTGCGTGCGATCCCCGACCTCTACCAGGCGGACGTGCGCGTCCTTCTCGAGGCCGGTGAACTGATGCCCGCCGGTGACTACTTGCGCGCCCAGCGCGCCCGGACCCTGATGCGCCGTGAGTGGGCGCGTCTGCTGGAGGAGGTCGACGTCGTCGCGGCGCCGACGGTTCCGGCCACGGCGGTGCCGGCCGGGCAGCAGACGGTCACCTGGCCCGACGGCACCGTGGAGGACGTCTCCGACGCCTACGTACGTCTGTCGGCCCCGGCCAACATCACCGGCGTACCGTCGCTCACCGTGCCGGTCGGCCGCGACCGCGCGGGAATGCCGATCGGCATGCAGCTGCTCGGACGGCCCTTCGGGGAGGCCACCCTGCTGCGGGCCGGTCACGCCTACGAGCAGCACCGCTCGCCGCGCGCCCCGCTAGAAGCAATTTCGTTGCTTTAAGCTGGGGGGATGCCTCGCAACAAGATGGTGCGCCCCGGTGGCCGCAGTGCCCGGGTCCAGGCGTCGGTGCACACCGCGGTGCAGGAACTCGAAGCCGAGCTCGGCCGGGACGCCCTGTCGGTGCCGATGGTCGCCGAGCGCGCGGGGGTCACCCCGTCGACCATCTACCGCCGCTGGGGCTCCCTCACGGAACTGCTCTCGGACGTGGCAGTCGAGCGCCTTCGCCCCGAAGGGGCGCCCGAGGACCACGGTGACCTGCTGTCCGACCTGACGGCCTGGGCCGAGGAGTTCCTGGACGAGATGGCGTCCCGCACGGGCCGTGCCTACATCCGCGACGCCCTGCTCGGCGACCCGCACGGCAGCAACGCCGGCCAGTGCTCGGCCTACGCCGCCGAACAGATCGACGTCGTCCTCGCCCGTGCGGCGCGGCGCGAGGAGGACACGCCCGATGTCGAGACGGTCATGGACCGTGTCGTCGCGCCCCTGATGTACCGCATCCTCTTCCGCCCGGCCGGGCTCGACGCCGCCTACGCGCGCCGGCTCGTGGCCGAACTCCTCGCCCCGCGCGGCGGGTCCGGCGGCCGGTGACCGACTGGCCGGTCGTCGGGGGCTCCTCCTCGGTGCCCGCTCTGGTCTCCGCCCTGATCTCCGGCCCGGGCCTCGCCCCGGTCCTCGTCCCGATCCCTGTTCACGCTGCCGCGCTCTGCCGCCGAGGCAGGACGAGGGCCCCGGTCGGTCACCTCTGCCGTCCGGGGTCCTCGTGTGTCCACGGAAGCCGGCCGCGGCGGCGACACTCCCCCGAGCAACGCGTCGTACGCGCGCACCCCCGGGCCGGGCTCCGATGATGTGATCACATCAGGCCTTGCCAACAGATCGCTAACATATGGCCAACGGTTCTCCGTTGGGCGAGCGGAAGATGGCCGTCGAGGGCCGTGGCGAAGGCGGCGGAGCACCGCTGTGAGGAAGGCTGTGGGACGGCGTGGAGCGGTACCGGCTGCGGTTCGGACTGCTGGGGCCGCCGGTTCTCTACGGGGGCCGGGGCGGCGTTCTCTCCGGGAGTCGGGACGGCGTTCGCGGCGAGAGTGCCGGTGACGAGGCCCGGGAGGACCCGGAAGTCACAGAAGCCTCGGAGGTCCTGGAGGCCCCGAAGGCCCCGAAGGTCCCGGAGGTCCCGGAGGTCCCGGTGCGCGACGTCGCCGGGCCCAAGTCGCGGGCGCTGCTGGCCGCGCTGCTGCTGGAGGCCGGCCGGGCCGTCTCCGTCGAGTCCCTCAAGGACGCCCTGTGGGGCGGGGCGCCGCCGCCGTCGGCCCATGCCTCCCTGCACAACCACGTGACCCGGCTGCGGCGGCTGCTCGACGAGCCGGAACGGCTGCGGACCGTGCCGACCGGATACCTCCTCCGGGTCGAGGAGGGAGAACTCGACGTCCAGGTCTTCGAGTCCCTGGCCGCCGGGGCGCGCGCCGCGCACGCCCGTGGTGAGTGGGCGCGCGTGGTGTCGCAGGCCACGGCCGCGCTGTCGCTGTGGCGGGGTGCGCCGCTCGCCGGGCTGCCGGCCGAGCTGCGCGGTCACGCGTTCGCCCAGCGGCTCCAGGAGACGCGGCTGCTGCTCCTGGAGTGGCGGTACGACGCCGAGCTCGCCCTCGGGGGCGCGCGACTGCCGCATGCCGTACCGGAGTTGGCGGCGCTCGTCGCGGAGTACCCGCTGCGGGAGGCGTACCACCGGCAGCTGATGCTGGCCCTGCACCGTACCGGCCGGCAGGCCGAGGCCCTCGCCGTCCACCGCGACCTGCGCGCCCGCCTCGTCGAGGAACTCGGCGTCGAGCCGGGGGCGGCGGTCCGGGCGGCGCACCTGGAGGTGCTGCGGGGGGCCGGGCGGCCCCGTTCCGGCGAGTCCGCCGCAGGGGCGGGGTCCGGTGCCGCGGCAGACCCGACCGCCTCGCCCCTCCTGACCGTGCCGGAAGGCTCGCCGGACGTGACGGCCCCGAAGACCCCGGCCCACCGCTCTGCCGCCACGTCCGTCCCAGCGACACCGGCAACCTTCCCCGCCGGCGGCCCCGAGCCCGTCACCGCGCCTTCGTCCCCACCCCCTGCCCAGGACCTCGTCCACCCCCAACCCCCACCCCCTCCCCAGGGCCTCACCCACCCCCAGCCCGCACCCCCACCCACCACCCCGCCCCGCCCCGCGCAACTCCCCCCGCCGCCCGCCCATTTCACCGGACGCGTCACCCCGTGCGACGACCTGCGGCGCGCCCTCGCGCCCGGGCCGCATCCCCGGGTCGCCGTCATCAGCGGTATGGCGGGCGTCGGCAAGAGCGCCCTCGCGCTGCATGTGGCCCATGCGCTGAAGGAACGTTTCCCCGATGGTCAGCTCTACATCAACCTGCACGGCGCCACCCCGGGCGTGTCCCCGCTGACGCCCGGTCAGGCGCTCACCGCGCTCCTGCGCGACATGGGCGCCGACCCCTGCGCCATCCCGGAGGACCCCGACGCCGCAGCCGCGCTGCTGCGTTCCCTGCTCGCCCCCGGCCGCACGCTCCTCGTCCTGGACGATGCCGCCAGTGCGGCCCAGGTACGGCCCTTGCTGCCGGGCGGCCCGGGCTGCGCCGTGCTCGTCACGAGCCGCTCCCCGCTCACCGCGCTCGACGGCGTCCGCCGCTTCCCGCTCGGCCCGCTCACCGGCGAGGAGAGCGCCGCCCTGCTGCGCGCGGTCTCCGGGCGGGACGGCCGGGGCGGGCGCGAGGACCTCGACGGGCTGCGCGCGGATCACCCCCTCGTCGAACTCACCGGCCGCCTCCCGCTCGCCCTGCGTGTCGTCGCCGCCCGGCTCGCCGCACGGCGCGCCCTCACCCCCGACGCGCTGGCCGGACAACTGACCGCCACCGAGGGCCGGTTGCACCACCTGGAGTACGACGACCTGAGCGTGCGCCGTTCGCTGGCCGTCGCGCACGACGCGCTCGCCGCCTCCGACCGTGAGTCCGACCGCGACGCGGCCCTCGCCCTGCGCCGCATCGGCGCCCTCCACCTGCCCGACTACGGTGTTCCCCTGCTGGCCCGCCTCACCGGCACCGACGAGCGGCGCGCCGAGGCCGCCCTCGACCGGCTCGTCGACGTCGCCCTGCTGGAGGAGACCGCCTACGGCCGCTACGCCCCGCACGACCTGGTGCGCGAGTTCGCCCGGGAGGTGGCGCGGGACGCCGACGACGGCACCGATGCCGCGGGGATCGCCCTGTGCTGGTACGCCGCCGTCGCCGAACACGCCCTCACCGCGATCGTCGAACCGGGTCTCGACCAGGACGACCGGCGCCGTCCCACCGCGGCCCAGCCGCCGGAGCACGCCGCCGACGTCGCCTCGGTGCCGCCGTTCGCCGGCCCCGGGGAGGCCTTCGCCTGGGGCGACCGGGAGCTGGCGAACGTCGTCGCCCTGGTGGAGCGGTACGGCGGCGACCGGTCCGACGACCACCGGGCCGGTCGGCTCTCCGCCCTGGTCCGGCTGGTCTTCCCGTACGCCCAGCGCAGCGGCCGGGTCGCCGAGATGGAGGTGCTCGCCCGGGCCGGGCTGGAACTGGCCCGCCGGCTCGGTGACGAGCCCGCCGAGGCCTATGCCCTGGGCGACCTCGCCAACGTCCACTTCCTGACCGGCCGGCACAACGACGCGCTCGCCCTCAACGACCGTTCGCTTCAGCTGTGGCGGCGGCTCGGCAGCGCCTCCCGGATCCGCCGCTGCCTCAACAACCGCGGGCTGCTCCTCGAAGGGCTCGGCCGGCACGCCGAGTCGGCGCAGGCCCTGCACCAGAGCCTGGCGTACTCACGGCGCCTGCACGACCCGTACGGCGAGGCGATCACCCACAGCCATCTCGGCAACCTCTACGAGCACACCGACCCGCGGGCCGCCATCGAGGAGCACCGGCGCTCCCTCGCCATCGGCGACGCGATCGGACACGTGATCGTGCGGCACACCGCCCACTGCAACATCGGCTACGCCCATCTCGCCCTCGGTGAACCGTCCGCCGCCGCGGGCCACTTCGAGGAGAGCCTGCGCATCCTCGGAGGCCACGGCGACTGGCACGGCGAGTCGCAGACCCGGCTCGGCCTCGTCCGGGCCCTGCGTCTGCTCGGCCGGACCGAGCGGGCCGTCCGCGAGTGCACGGAGCTGCTCCGCCGCGCCGACGCCCGTGCCGACCGCTACACCGGCGGGCTGGGCCGGCACCAGTACGGGCTGCTGCTGCGGCGGCACGGCCGTGACCAGGAGGCGTACGGGCAGTGGCGGGCGGCGCTCGCCGCGCTCGACGGGACGGACGCCGAGGCCGTGGTGCGCGAGCTGCGGGAACTGCTGGGCGCCGCCGCGGACCGCTGACGGACACGGTGCCCGAGCCGCCGGCCGCCGGCCGCCGGCCGTTGACGGACACGGTGCCGGCGCCGCCGGCCGCCCGCCGCCGCACCTCACCTGGCGTCCGCGTCGCAGCTACTTGCCACCCGCGTAGCACCGCTTGACGTCCGCGTCGCCCTACTTGGCTCCGCGTCGCCCTACTTGGCCTCCGTGTCGCCCTACTTGGCGTCCGCGTAGCACTCCACCACCGCCGTGGTGAACGGAAAGCGCACCGGTGTCTCGCCGAACGTCAGCCGCCCCGCCAGGTCGGCGGCCTCCCGGATCGCGGCCACGACCGCGTCGGCCTCCTCGGCGGGGCAGTGCACGATCACCTCGTCGTGCTGGAAGAAGACCAGCTCGGCCGCCATGCCCGCACAGGTCCGGCGCAGCGCGGCGAGCAGCAGCAGGGCCCAGTCGGCGGCGCTGCCCTGGACGACGAAGTTGCGGGCGAACCGGCCGCGGGCGCGGGCGTCGGAGGAGGCGTAACCGGGCACCCACTGCCGGTCCTCCTGCCCGTGGCCCCGGCGCCCGCCCTGCTGGTCGCCGTCCACGGCGAGACGGTCGCCCCGCCCCTCGTCGGCGTCGTCCCCGGCGACCGGGATCCCCGCCTCCCCGGTCGTCTCCTCGCCCGCCCCGGCCGCCGGCGGGCAGGTGCGCCCCAGCCAGGTGCGGACCAGCCGGCCCTCCTCGCCCGCGCGGGCCGCCTCGTCCACGTACGCCACCGCCCTGGGGAACCGGCGTCTGAGCAGGGCGAGGTTCTTCAGTCCGTCGCCGGAGGTCTGGCCGTACACCGCGCCGAGCACGGCGAGCTTGGCCTGGGCGCGGTCGCCGGAGAAGGCCCGGTCGGACACGGACTGGTACAGGTCGGTCTCCCGGCCGGCCACCTCCATCAGGCCGGGGTCACGGGAGATCGCCGCGAGCACCCGCGGCTCCATCTGGTCGGCGTCGGCCACGACCAGGCGCCAGCCCGGATCGGCGACGACCGCGCGACGGATCACCTTGGGGATCTGCAACCCGCCCCCGCCGTTGGTCACCCAGCGCCCGGTGACGGTGCCGCCCGCGAGGAACTCGGGGCGGAAGCGGCCGTCGCGCACCCAGTCCTGGAGCCAGGACCAGCCGTGGGCGACCCAGATGCGGTACAGCTTCTTGTACTCGAGGAGCGGCTTCACGGCCGGGTGGTCGACGGACTCGATCTCCCACCGGCGTGTGGAGCGGACCTTGATCCCGGCCTGGGCGAACGCCTTGATCACGTCGGCCGGCAGATCGGGCCGCACCCGGCGCCCGAAGGCCGCGGAGACCTCGTCCGCCAGCTCGGCCAGGCGGCGCGGCTCGCCACCGCCCGCGTACCGCTCGCCCAGCAGGTCGTGCAGGACCGCGCGGTGCAGGTCGGCGCGCCACGGCAGCCCCGCGTGGTTCATCTCGGCGGCCACCAGCATCCCCGCCGACTCGGCCGCCGTCAGCAGCCGCATCCGGTCGGGGCGCGCGGTGCGGTCGTGCCGGCGCTGCTGCTCGGCGTAGACGGCGAGGAGGTCGGCCAGCGGGAGCGCGGTGCCCGCCGGCTCGAAGAGCGAGGACTGCGCGCCCGGTTCGGCCGTCCGCTGGGGCGGGTCGGGCGGTACCGGGCCGCCGCGCAGCCGGGCCAGGGCGGCGGCGGCCGACCGGGGCTCGCCGTACCGCCCCTCGTGGCCGAGGAGGAGGATCTCGGCGTCCTCGATGTCGTAGCACCGCTCCACTCGGACCCCCGCGGCGAGCAGGCGCGGGTAGACCTCGGCGGTGGACCGCCACACCCACCGGGCGACGTCCGGGCGGCTCCGCACGGCCTCGACGGGATCGGCCTCCCGCCGCACCGGCCCGGCGGGCAGCCCGTCGGGGCCGAGGGCGGCGATCTCCACACCACCGTCCTCGGCCACGGCGAGCGCCCACCGGTCGGCCACGCTGCGAGTCTCGCAGCAGGGTCTGACAACGCCCCTCCGCCGACCCTCCGCCGGTCCCTCGGCCGACTCCTCCGCCGGTCCCTCGGCCGACTCCTCCGCCGGTCCCTCGGCCGACCCCTCCGCCGCCGTCGGCCGGGCTACTCGGAGCCGTCGGACTTCCCGCCGCCCGCGGCCTCGGTCGTCTCCAGGAACTCCGCCAGCACCTCGGTGACGTACGCCTCGGTCCGCTCCTTGGTGAGACCGAGCCCGCTCAGGGTGCCCTCGCCGTTCTCGTGCTCCAGCAGGGCGAGCAGGATGTGCTCGGTGCCGATGTAGTTGTGGCCGAGGCGCAGGGCCTCCCGGAAGGTCAGCTCCAGCACCTTCTTGGCCGCCGGGCCGTACGGCACCAGCTCCGGGACCTGCTCGACGGCCGGCGGCAGCGCGCCGAGCGCCGCCTCGCGGACCGCGTCGGGGGAGACCCCCTGGGCGGCGACGGCCTTGACCGCGAGGCCCTCCGGCTCGTGCAGCAGGCCGAGGACGAGGTGCTCGGGCACGCCCTCGCCGGCCCCCGTGGACCTGGCCTCGTTGTGGGCGGCCATCACCACGTTGCGGGCGCGGGGCGTGTACCGGCTGAAGCCCTGGCCGGGGTCGAGGTCGCCGGACTCCTTCGGCACGAACCGCTTCTGCGCCGCCTGCCGCGTGACGCCCATCCGCCTGCCGATGTCCGTCCAGGAGGCGCCCGAACGCCGGGCCTGGTCCACGAAGTGGCCGATCAGGTGGTCGGCCACCTCGCCCAGGTGCTCCCCGGCGATCACCGCGTCCTGGAGCTGCTCGAGCGGTTCGGCGTGGGCCTTCTTGATGGCCGCGATCAGGTCGTCGAGACGTAGGGAGACGGATGACGTGGTGCTCGGGTTCGTCGTCATGTGTCAACCGTAGGTTGCACCCCCGAGGGTGTCAACCGACGGTTGACAGTGCGACGCGCGGCGAGAGGGAGCCTCCGAGCGCGTGGCACCATCGCGGGGTGAGTACGCCCAGCACCGTCGACCGCGCCCTGCGCACCGCCCTGTACGACACCACCGACGCCTCCCTCGACACCGCCGCGTCCCTGCTCGCGGCCGACCCCGACTCCGACGCCGGACTGGCGCGCCGGGGCGGGGAGTTCCTGGCCGGTGCGTGGGCGCGCGGCTGGCAGCCCGCCGACGTCGTACGCCTCGTGCGGCGCGAGCTGGGTGAGGCGCACCTGCACCTGGTGGCGGAGCTGATCCGGGCGCAGGCACCGGACGACCGTCCGCGCGGCCCGCGCTGGGCGGCCCAGCTGGAGGACCTGCCCGCCGGGGCATCGCGCCCGGCGCGCGGAGACCGCTTCTCGCACGCCACCGCCGTACTGGAGCTGTACCGGCTGCTCGTGCGCCTGCCCGCGCTGGAGCCCCTGGAGGACGAAGCGCCCCGGCGGCGGCACGGTGCCGAGTCCCGGACCCTCGCCCGGATCCGCGCCCTGCTCGCCAAGGCGGAGGCGACCGGCTATCCCGAGGAGGCCGAGGCCCTCAGCGCCAAGGCGCAGGAGCTGATGGCCCGGCACAGCGTCGACGAGGCCCTGCTGTCGGCCCACGCGCCCGCGCCCGACGCGCCCGGCGCCTGCCGGATCGGCGTGGAGCCGCCCTACGAGCAGGCCAAGGCCGTGCTGCTGGACGCGGTGGCCGACGCCAACCACTGCCGCGCCGTGTGGAACGAGCCGTTCGGCTTCTCCACCGTCGTCGGTTTCGAGGCCGACCTCACGGCGGTCGAGCTGCTGTACACCTCACTGCTGGTGCAGGCGGAGGCGGCGATGACCAAGGCGGAGGCGGAGCAGAGAGCGGGCGGACGGAAACGGACCAAGACCTTCCGGCAGTCGTTCCTCGCGGCCTACGCGCACCGGGTCGGCGCTCGGCTGCACGCCGCCGCGGCGGCTCCGGTCAGCGAGGACCTGCTGCCCGTACTCGCCACCCGCGAGGTCGCGGTCACCGACCGACTGGAGCGGATGTTCCCGGAGACGACCACCACGCGCCTGCGCGGCGTCACCGACGCGGAGGGCTGGACGGCGGGCGCCGACGCGGCGGACCGCGCCCAGGTCACCCCCCGCCGCCGGTTGCCTTAGCCCCCGGCCGCCCACGGGCCCCCGGCCAGCGCCAGCCCGCCGGCCCGCGAGCGGCAGCCCGCCGACCCCCGCGAGCGCCAGCCCGCCAGCCCGCCGACCCCCGCCAGCCGCCCGCCGACCCCCGCCTGCCGCGAGCCGCCTGCCGTGGGACGCCCGTCAGCTGCCGAGGGGCGCCGCCTGCCGCCTGCCGTGGGACGCCCGTCACCTGCCGCGGGGTCTCCGCCGCCCGCATCTGCCGCCTGTAACCGGTGGCTGCCGCCGCTGCAGCCGCTGCCGCTGGCCCAGCCCCGGACGGAGCCGGCGTGCCGAAGGGCTCGCCCCGTTCAGGACCCCAGGCTCGCCGTCGGCAGCCCCGGTGGCAGCGAGCCGCCCTCGGCCTTGGTGTACGTCTCCGTCCCGAGGCCGCCCGCCCACCGCACCTTCATCGTCGTGCCGTCGACCGACTCGACGGTCCCGGCCGTCCGGTCGTCGCTGCCGTCGGTGCAGGTGAGGCGGATCGTGCGGGTGCCGCTGTCCTCGCCGGCGCTGCCGCTGCACACCGTGCCGCCCGTGGCGAAGAGGCCGGCCTGGGTGCCGTTGACGACCAGGGCCACCGCCTTGCCGTCGGTGGTGGCGAGCCAGCTCCCCTCCAGCTCGCCGGAGGGCGCGGACGGCGAACCACCGGTACCGCCACCGCTACCGCCGCCCGTGTCCGCGCTCGCGGTCGCGCTGGGCGTGGCCGAGGCCCGGTCGTCGGAGTCGCCGTCGGAGTCGGACCCGCCGCCGCACCCGGCGAGCGCGAGGGCGCTCACCACCCCGGCGGCCACGGCCAGCGCCCGCACCCGTCCGGACCGCCGCCCGTCACCGCTCACACCGGCCCGGGCGCCACGCGCCTCGTCTGCCGCAGTCACCATCGTCACCGGAACCCCCAGCCATAGCCCGTAGCCGCATGCAGCCGAACGCGCGCACACCCGCGACCGAAGAACGCGAGTACGCGTGGACGCGAGACCGCCCGGACGGGCGGACGCCGGACGATCGGCACCGCCCCGCCCTCCGCCCGGACACGAGAACCTGAGTACGCGCGGACGCGAGACCGCCCGAAGAGGCGGACGACCGAACGGCGGACGACCGAACGGCGGACGACCGAACGGCGCACGCCCGAACGATCGCCACCGCCCCCCACCGCCCACGGCCCGTCGCCGCCCAGCCCCGCCCATGACAGCGCAAGCTACCAGGACGCCTTCCGCACCCCCGGAAGATGCCCGGCATGTGCCTGCTCGCGCAGGCTCACGCGCGAGAGCCCGAACGTGCGGAAGTACCCGCGCGGGCGCCCGTCGACCTGGTCGCGGTTGCGCACGCGCGTGGCGCTCGCGTCACGCGGCTGCCTGCGCAGTTCCCGCTGGGCGGCGAGCCGCTCGGCCTCCGTGCTGGACGGCCGGCGGACGATCTCCTTCAGCTCGGCCCGCCGGGCGGCGTACCGGGCGACGGTCTCCCGTCGCTGCTCGTTCTTCGCGATCTTGCTCTTCTTCGCCATGGGACGTCCCCTCTCGGACCTTCGCCTCTCAGACCTTCACCCCGCGCGCGCGGATGCGCGCCACGGCCGCCTCGACGCCGATCACGTCGACGGTCTTCACCGCCCTGGCGCTCAGCCGCAGCCGGACGTACCGGCCCTCGCTCGGCAGCCAGTAGCGCTTGGTCTGGATGTTCGGGTCGAACCGGCGGGAGGTGCGCCGGTGGGAGTGGGAGATGCGGTTGCCGAAGCCGGGCTGTGCGCCGGTCAGCATGCAGTGGGCGGACACGGTGACGTACCTCTCCTCAGTCGCTGGTGTTAATGGAATTCATTTTCAGTAAGATACCAGCATGGCACGCAACGAACTCCGCCCGGTCATCAAGCTCCGGTCCACCGCCGGGACCGGTTTCACCTACGTGACCCGCAAGAACCGCCGCAACGACCCGGACCGGCTGACCCTGCGCAAGTACGACCCGGTCGTCGGGCGCCACGTCGACTTCCGAGAGGAGCGCTGAACCCCGCGATGCGCAAGGGAATCCACCCGGAGTACGGACCCGTCGTCTTCCGCGACCGGGCCGCGAACCACGCCTTCCTGACCCGCTCCACCATGACGAGCGAGAAGACGATCGAGTGGGAGGACGGCAACACCTACCCGGTGGTCGACGTCGAGATCTCGAACGTCAGCCACCCCTTCTACACCGGCACCGCCCGCGTGCTGGACACCGCCGGACGCGTCGAGCGCTTCGAGCGCAGGTACGGGAAGCGGGGCCCGGCATGAGCCTGCCGGTGGTGATCGTCGGCGGGCTGCACGCCGACGCCCGCCGCGCGGCCGTCGCCCGGCTGCTGGCCGACGTGCCCGGCAGCGTCGTCCTCCACCACGACCTGGAGACGGCCGCCGCGGGCACGGTCGTGCGGACCGTCCGGGACGCCACCGGCGTGCTGTCCGCCGGGGAGGCGCCCCTCGTCAACGACTGCGCCTGCTGCGCCCTGCGCGAGGACCTCGTACCGGAGCTGGAGCGGCTCGCGGACGCCGGGACCACCCCGCTCGCCGTCGTCGAGCTGTGGGACTCCGTCGAGCCCAAGGCGATGGCCGAGGTGGTGACCGCGGGCGGCTTCCCCGTCACCGGTGTGATCACCGCCGTCGACCCGGCGCTGGTGCTGCCCTACCTCGGCAACGGCGACGACCTCGCCGAGGGCGGCCTGGCCGCCGCGGCCACCGACCAGCGCACCGTCGCCGACACCTTCGCCCGGCAGCTGGAGTACGCCCCCGTCCTCGCCGTGGCCGACTCCCCGGAGGCCGACGACGAGGACCACGAGCTGCTGGCCCAGCTCCACCCGACGGCCCGCCGCGTCCCGATCGCGGACGGCGACCTGGCCGGCGCCGCCCGCGCCGGCTTCGACGTCGAGGCCGCCGCCGCGGCCCAGCACCCGGCGTGCGCCCTGCTGCCCGCCGAGGCCGACGCGCACGGCGTGACCACCCTGGTCTGGCGCCGGCGCCGCCCCTTCCACCCGGAGCGGCTCTACGCGGCGCTGGAGGACCTCACCTGCGCCGCCGCCCGCAGCCGGGGCCGGTTCTGGCTCGCCGACAAGCCGGACACGCTGCTGCACTGGGACGCGGCCGGCGGTGCCCTGTGCGTGGAGGGCGCGGGGCCCTGGCTGGCCGCACTGCCCGACGCCGCCTGGGAGATGGTCCCGCCGGTGCGCCGGGCCGCGGCGGCGCTGGAGTGGCACCCCGAGCACGGCGACCGCTGCCAGCACCTGGTCTTCACGTCCCCCGGCCTCGACCGCGACGGACTTCAGCGGCTGCTGGAGTCCTGCCTGCTCACCGACGCCGAGTACGCCGCCGGGCGGGACGCCTGGCAGCGGCTGCCGTCCGCCTTCGACACCCTTCTGGAGGTCTGATCCATGCCCCGCAAGCACGACCGCAAGCCCGCCAGGCAGCGCCCCAATCCGCTGGACCAGGCGGGGGTGACGTACATCGACTACAAGGACACCGATCTGCTGCGGAAGTTCATCTCCGACCGAGGCAAGATCCGCAGCCGGCGCGTCACCCGCGTGACGTCCCAGCAGCAGCGGCAGCTGGCCCGGGCGATCAAGAACGCCCGGGAGATGGCGCTGCTGCCCTACGCCTCCCGCTGACGGCCGCGTCCGTCGTTCGTCCCGGCAGGGGCCCGCCGTCCGTCGGCGGGCCCCTGCCGTCGTCGCATGGTCGGGGCACCGGTGGGCAGACGGCTGGAACGACTTCACTGACGGGGGCGTCAAAGAGGGCGAGGCCCTCGGTGGAGCGGACGCCGAAGCTGTAACCGGGGGACCACCCCTCGTGCACGTGCATCTGCTCATGCGTCTGCACATGAACGGGGTTATGATCCGGTTCAGTTGACCACTGCATCAATGGCCACACCAGTCAGTGCACACCGGCACCGGGGAGCGACCTGTGAACCACGACGTGTACGACGTTGACGACGCGTCCGGCGTGTACAACGGCATCGCGGCCACCAGGCTGCACGGAGCGGCCTGGCAGAAGAGCCGGCACAGCAACTCGCAGGGCTCCTGCGTGGAGTTCGCGCGCCTGCCGGGCGGAGACGTGGCCGTGCGCAACTCCCGCTTCCCGGACGGTCCGGCGCTCGTCTACACGCGCGCCGAGATCGAGGCGATGCTGCTGGGCGTCAAGGACGGCGAGTTCGATCACTTGGTCGCGGGCTGAGCGCCGGGCCGGCCCCGGAGCGGAGTCCCGGAGCGGAAAAGCCCCGCCGTAGCGCGGTGTGCGGCCCCGCTCACCCGGGGTGACGCGCGTAGAAACGCGGCGCGGTGAAGCGCCGCGTCCGTCAGTCGCCGGCCGGTCGCGGAAGCCGGAAGAGCGCCCAGACGACCTTGCCGCTCAGCGGGCCGGCCATCGGGTGCCAGCCCCAGCCGTCGCTGAAGGAGTCGACGAGGAACAGGCCCCGGCCCGACTCGGCGGAGAAGTCGTCCGTCTCCCGGGCCACCGGGCTGTCCTGGCTGGGGTCGCGCACCGCGCACACCAGCCGCTCGGTCCAGCGCAGCAGGTGCAGCCGGACGGGGGGCTGGTCCGCCGGATGCGGGGCGCAGGCGGGCAGCGCGTGCCGCAGGGCGTTGGTGACCAGCTCCGAGACGACCAGGCACACGTCGTCGAACCGCTCCCCGATGTCCCAGCCGTCGAGGGTGCGACGGGTGAAGCGCCGCGCCTCGCGCACCGCTTCGTAGCGGGCGGGCAGGGCGCAGGAGGCGGCATTGGACACGGCCGCGGGGTCCAGCGGCGGAAGGCCCTGCCGTAACGGCTCGAGCATGGTCGATCCATTCGTCCCCATGCGAGGCACTCCCGGGAATTCGCGGTCGTAGCGATGCGGCGCGGTGGTGCGGGACCATGGTTTCGGATGCGTACCGCAGATGCAAGGGCAGATGCACGTGCACGTGACCGAAATGGCCATGCCCGTACCGCTTCTTGGTCAATTTTTCCGTCATCTTCGCGCCTCCTCGTGGTCGCCCGTCGACCGCTTTGTCGACGCTCCGTGCCCGAGCCTGCACGCTTTCTTTGGCCCGATTCCGTTTCCGTAACCGCACGAGTACTGCTCGAAGTGTTTTAGTGGCAGACTTCGGGCCCTGTAGGCGGTTGGGGAGGCTGGCGAACGTGAGCGTGGGAGAGCCCGGATCGGTGGTGCGGCGCATGCTGCTCGGATCACAACTCAGGCGGCTGCGTGAGGCACGGGGGATCACGCGCGAGGCGGCGGGCTACTCGATCCGCGCCTCCGAGTCGAAGATCAGCCGGATGGAGCTGGGCCGGGTGAGCTTCAAGACGAGGGACGTCGAGGACCTGCTGACGCTGTACGGCATCACCGACGAGCAGGAGCGTTCCTCCCTGCTGGCCCTCGCCAAGGAGGCCAACGTCGCGGGATGGTGGCACAGTTACTCCGACGTCCTGCCCAGCTGGTTCCCGACCTATGTGGGCCTGGAGGGCGCGGCCTCCCTGATCCGGGTCTACGAGGTGCAGTTCGTGCACGGCCTGCTCCAGACCCCCGAGTACGCCCGCGCGGTCGTCCGGCGCGGCATGGCGGGCGCGGGTGAAGCCGACGTCGAGCGGCGGGTGGCGCTGCGCCTGGAGCGGCAGAAGTACCTCGTCGCGGAGAACGCGCCCGAGTTCCACATCGTGCTGGACGAGGCCGCGCTGCGCCGGCCGTACGGCGACCGCGCGGTGATGCGCGGCCAGCTCCAGCACCTGATCGAGATGTCCGAACGCCCCAACGTACGGCTCCAGGTGATGCCCTTCGGCTTCGGCGGGCACTCCGGCGAGAGTGGCGCGTTCACGATCCTCAGCTTCCCCGAGTCCGACCTCTCGGACGTGGTCTACCTGGAGCAGCTCACCAGCGCCCTGTACCTGGACAAGCGCGAGGACGTCGCCCAGTACGAGAAGGCGCTGAAGGAACTCCAGCAGGACAGCCCGGGTCCGGACGAGAGCCGGGACCTTCTGCGGGGACTCCTCCAACTCTCTTGAAACACAAGTACGATGACGCGTGATCAGACCCCGAGGGTGACCGGTTGTCGATGTCGCCTGCCGTGGCGGCAAGGGATTGAGGGATCACATGTCGTCGTACTTCACCGACCTGGCTCTGCAGTACATCGACGGTGAGTGGCGCCCGGGCTCCGGCTCCTGGGACATCATCGACTTCAACCCGTACGACGACGAGAAGCTGGCCTCGATCACGATAGCCACGGCCGACGAGGTCGACGCCGCCTACCGGGCGGCCGAGCGGGCGCAGAGGCAGTGGGCGCAGACCAACCCCTACGCCCGCCGTGCGGTGTTCGAGAAGGCGCTGCGCCTCGTCGAGGAGCGCGAGCAGGAGATCACCGAGGCGATCATCGCCGAGCTGGGCGGCACGCGCCTGAAGGCCGCGTTCGAACTGCACCTGGCCAAGGAGTTCCTGCGCGAGGCGGTCCACCTGGCGCTGAGCCCCGAGGGCCGGATCATCCCGTCCCCGGTGGACGGCAAGGAAAACCGCGTCTACCGCGTCCCCGTCGGCGTGGTGGGCGTCATCAGCCCCTTCAACTTCCCGTTCCTGCTCTCCCTGAAGTCGGTCGCCCCCGCCCTCGCCCTGGGCAACGGCGTGGTCCTCAAGCCGCACCAGAACACCCCGATCGTCGGCGGCACCCTCGTCGCGAAGCTCTTCGAGGACGCCGGGCTGCCCGGCGGCCTGCTGAACGTGGTCGTCACCGACATCGCCGAGATCGGCGACGCCTTCATCGAGCACCCGGTCCCGAAGGTCATCTCCTTCACCGGCTCCGACCAGGTCGGCCGCCACGTGGCCACCGTCTGCGCCGCGAACTTCAAGCGCGCGGTGCTCGAACTGGGCGGCAACAGCGCCCTGGTCGTGCTGGACGACGCCGACGTCGACTACGCGGTCGACGCCGCGGTCTTCAGCCGGTACGTCCACCAGGGCCAGGTCTGCATGGCCGCCAACCGCGTCCTGGTCGACCGGTCGATCGCCGACGAGTTCACCGAGAAGTTCGTCGCCAAGGTCGGCTCGCTGAAGGCCGGCGACCCGAGCGACCCGCAGACGATCATCGGCCCGGTGATCAACTCCTCGCAGGCGGACGCGATCACGGGCGCGGTCGAGCAGGCGCTCGCCGAGGGCGCCACGGCCCTGGTGCGCGGCGGACGCACGGACAACCTGGTCGAGCCGTCCGTGCTGACCGGCCTGCCCGCCGACTCCCCCCTGCTGCGGCAGGAGCTGTTCGGTCCGGTCGCCTTCCTCGTCCCGTTCGACGGCGAGGAGGAGGCCGTACGCCTGGTCAACGACACCCCGTACGGCCTGAGCGGCGCCGTGCACACGGCGGACGTCGAGCGGGGCGTGCGGTTCGCCAAGCAGATCGACACCGGCATGTTCCACGTGAACGACGGCACGGTGCACGACGAGCCGATCGTGCCCTTCGGCGGCGAGAAGCACTCGGGTGTCGGCCGGCTGAACGGCGAGTCGATGCTGGAGGCGTTCACCACCCAGAAGTGGATCTCCGTCCAGCACGGCCGCAGCGGCTTCCCGTTCTGAGCCGAACGGACACGCCCTTCACCCGACGGGCCCTTGCGGACGGAAGCCGACCGCAGGGGCCCATGGCTTCGTCGGTGTCAGCAGGCAGCATCCGATTGCGGAACGACGGCGAAGGACGGCCGGTCCTGGTCGCTCTCCGGGAGTCGCCGGACGGCCCCACCGCTTGGGACCTGGTCGCGAAGGAGCAGGGCAGCGCCTGGCGGTGACCGTTCGCGGCCTACTCTGGACCGCATGTCAGTGATCCGTCTCCTGGTGCTCGGCGCGGTCCGCCAGCACGGGCGGGCCCACGGCTACCAGGTGCGCAACGACCTGGAGTACTGGGGCGCGCACGAGTGGTCCAACGCCAAGCCGGGCTCGATCTACCACGCTCTGAAGCAGATGGCGAAGCAGGGCCTGCTGCACGAGCACGAGACCGCCCCGTCGACCGCCGGCGGTCCGCCGCGCACCGAGTACGAGATCACCGACAAGGGCACCGAGGAGTACTTCGCGCTGCTGCGGGAGTCCCTGACCGCCTACAACCAGAAGCCGGACGTCCTCTCCGCCGGGGTCGGCCTGATGGTCGACCTGGGCCGCGAGGAGGTGCTGGCGCTGCTTCAGGAGCGGGTCCGCGCCATCCAGGAGTGGCGCAAGGGCGTCACGGAGTACTACGTGCCCGAGGACGGCCCCGGACAGCTCGGCCACATCGGCGAGATCATGCACCTGTGGATCCACTCCGCCGACGCCGGCGCCGAGTGGACGCGCGGGCTCATCGAACGCATCCGCGGCGGGGCGTACACCTTCGCCGGCGAGGGGGAGCCGTTCGTCGGGGTGCTGCGGGAGGGCGAGGAGAACCCGTTCGCGACCGGGGAGCGGCATCCCGGGAAGGGACACTGATCCCCAAGGCTCCGACGGTTCCGGGGACCGGAGGGTCGCTTTCCGGCCGTCCTCGTTAATCAAGTTTGACTAATCAGGTTCCGGGGGATACCTTCGATCAAGTAGTCAAGCTTGACTAGCGAGCGAGGAGGCTCAGTGGCCGACGCGGCGATCACCGTCCGAGAGGCACGCAAGACGTACGGGGGCAGGAACGGCAAGGACGGAAAGCACGCGCTCGACGGGCTCGACCTGACGGTCGCGCGAGGCACGGTCCACGGAGTTCTCGGACCCAACGGCGCGGGCAAGACCACCCTGGTCCGCGTCCTTTCCACGCTGCTGCGACCCGACGCCGGCCGGATCGAGGTGGCCGGCCACGACGTGGTCCGCCAGGCGTACGAGGTGCGCATGCGCATCGGCCTGCTCGGTCAGCACGCGGCCCTCGACGAGGAACTGGGCGGCCGGCAGAACCTGGAGATGTTCGGCCGCCTCCACCACCTGGGCGCCCGGAGGGCACGCGCGCGTGCCGACGAACTGCTGGCGCGCTTCGACCTCACCGACACCGGACACAAGCCGGTCAAGTCCTACAGCGGCGGCATGCGGCGCCGGCTGGACCTGGCCGCGTCCCTGATCACCGAACCGGAGGTGCTCTTCCTGGACGAGCCGACGACGGGCCTCGACCCCCGGGGCCGCGCCGAGGTGTGGGAGGCGGTCCGCTCCCTGGTCGGCGGCGGGACGACGGTCCTGCTGACCACCCAGTACCTGGAGGAGGCCGACCAGCTGGCCGACCGCATCTCGGTCGTCGCCGCCGGCCGCGTCATCGCCGACGGCACCGCCGACGAGCTGAAGGCCGCCACCGGCGGCGACCGCATCGACGTGGTCCTGCGCGACGCCGGGCGCCTCGACGCCGCGGCCGCCCTGCTGCCGCTCGCCGGCGTCACCGTCGACGCCGACCGCCGGCTGCTCAGCGCACCGGTCAGCGACCGGATGGCGTCGCTCTCCCGGGTCGTACGGGCCCTGGAGGAGGCCGGGATCGAGGCCGATGACGTCGCCCTGCGCCGTCCGACGCTGGACGAGGTGTTCCTGCACCTCACCGACCGCACCGAGGAGGCCGCATGAGCACCGTCACCTATGCCCTCACCGACTCCTGGACCATGACCCGCCGGGAGCTGGCCCGCTGGGGACGGCAGCCGGTCGCGGTCGTCGTCAACGTGATCTTCCCGGTCATGCTCCTGCTGATGTTCGGCTACCTCATCGGCGGCGGCCGGGGAGTGAGCGGGGACTACATCGACTACCTGGTCCCCGGCATGTTCGCGCTCACCATGGCCTTCGGCCTGGAGGGCACGATGATCGCCGTCACCCAGGACCTCAACAAGGGCGTCGTCGACCGCTTCCGGGCCATGCCCATGGCCAACGGCGCGGTCCTGGTGGGCCGTTCCGCCGCCGACATGCTCCAGTCGGCGATCGCCCTGCTGGTGCTGATGGGCACCGGCCTGGCCCTCGGCTGGCGCGTCCACGGCGGCGCGGGCGCCTTCCTCGGCGCCATCGGCCTGCTGCTCCTGCTCCGCTTCGCGATGCTCTGGATCGGCATCCACCTGGCGCTGGTCGCCGGGAAACCGGAGATGGTGCAGGCGGTGCAGATCCTGGTGTGGCCCGTGGGCTTCCTGTCCAACGCCTTCGCCACGCCCGCATCCATGCCCGACTGGCTGGGCACGGTCGTCCAGTGGAACCCGATGTCCCACACCGCGACGGCCGTGCGGGACCTGTTCGGCGGCCCCGGCGGCGAGGCCGGGCACGTGTGGCCGGCGATCATCTGGCCGCTGGCCCTGCTGGCCGTCTTCTTCCCGCTGGCGGTCCGGAGGTTCGCGAGGCTGGACCGGTAGCGGGGCGGCGCCTCCGCAGGGGGCGCCCGGCCGCGCGTGGCCGTCGCCGAGAGGCGCGGCGGCGGCTACGCTGCGGTGATCGACGTGTTCGGCGAGCCGCCCGGAGTGCGCCCATGACCACCGCCCCCTTCGACCCCCGCGCCCTGCTGGCGGAGAGCCGGCTCGGCGTCCTGGCCACGATCAAGGCGGACGGTCGTCCGCAGATGTCCCCCGTGATGCCCTTCTACGACCCGGCCGACAACGTCATCCACGTCTCCATGACCGAGGGACGCGCCAAGACGGCCAACCTCCGCCGGGACCCCCGCGCCACCCTGGAGGTCACCAGCCCGGACGGCGGCTCCTGGGCGACCGCCGAGGGCACGGCGACCCTCACCGGACCCGGCACCGACCCCCACGGCCCGGAGGTCGAGGCCCTGGTGCGCTACTACCGCCTCGCCGCCGGCGAGCACCCCGACTGGGACGAGTACCGCTCGGTGATGGTCTCCGACCGCCGCGTGCTCATGACGATGACGGTCGACCACGTCTACGGCGCCAGAATCCGCTGACCCAGGGCCCGCTCCGTGGCCGCTCCCCCCGCCGCCGGCCGCGCTCACCGGCCCGGCGGCCCCGGCCGCCTGCGCCGGGCTTGCACCTCACGTCGCGTGAGGCGGCAGCGTGGAGCGCGTAAGAGGAAGGAGCGGAAGTGAGCTACCCCGTGGGACAGGTGGCCGGCTTCGCCGGCGTCACGGTGCGCACCCTGCACCACTACGACGACATCGGCCTGCTCGTGCCGAGCGAGCGCAGCCACGCGGGCCACCGGCGCTACAGCGACGCCGATCTCGACCGGTTGCAGCAGATCCTGTTCTACCGGGAGCTGGGCTTCCCGCTCGACGAGGTCGCCGCCCTGCTCGACGACCCGGACGCGGACCCGCGCGCGCACCTGCGCCGCCAGCACGAGCTGCTGACCGCCCGGATCGAGAAGCTGCAGAAGATGGCGGAGGCCGTGGAGCACGCCATGGAGGCACGGAAGATGGGCATCAACCTCACGCCCGAGGAGAAGTTCGAGGTGTTCGGGGACTTCGACCCGGACCAGTACGAGGACGAGGTGCGCGAACGCTGGGGCGACACCGACGCCTACCGGCAGTCCCGCGAGCGCACCGCGTCCTACACCAAGGAGGACTGGCAGCGCATCCAGCGCGAGGCCGACGAACTGACCCGTCGGTTCGTCGCGCTGATGGAGGCCGGTGAGCCGGCGGACTCCGAGGCGGCCATGGACGCCGCCGAGGACCACCGCCGGCAGATCTCCCGCAACCACTACGACTGCGGCCACGAGATGCACACCTGCCTGGGCGAGATGTACGTCTCGGACGAGCGGTTCACCCGCAACATCGACCAGGCCAAGCCCGGTCTGGCCGCCTACATGCGGGACGCGATCACCGCCAACGCCGCCCGGCACACCTCCTGACCGGCCGTGGCCCGGGTCACTCCCGGGCCACGACCACCGCCGTCCCGTAGGCGCACACCTCGGTGCCGACGTCCGCGGCCTCCGTCACATCGAACCGGAAGGCCAGCACCGCGTTGGCGCCACGCGCGCGTGCCTGCTCGACGAGCCGCTCCATCGCCTGGTTGCGGGTCTCGACCAGCGTCTTGGTCAGACCGCGCAGCTCACCCCCGACCAGGGACTTCAGCCCGGCGCCGATCTGGCTCCCCAGGTGCCGGGAGCGCACGGTCAGTCCGAAGACCTCGCCGAGCACCTCCTGCACCCGGTGGCCGGGAACGTCGTTCGTGGTCACGACGAGCACATCGGGCTCGGGGCCCTGTCCACCGCCGTATTCTTCGATGCCCATGGTTCCCAGGTTTCCCCCTGTGCGACCGCGCTGCACGCCGGACGCCCGGGGAACCGGGACCACCCCGGCTGCGTTGATACTTTTGGGCAGCCAGTCAGTCCCGTCCGCCTCCCAGCAGCAGGAGCCACATTCCCGTGACCACGCTTGCGCTCGGCCCCGAGTGGCTCAGCCCGGACTACCTGATCTCGACCTTCAGCCTGCCCGGCATCCTGTTGATCGTCTTCGCCGAGTCGGGGCTCTTCGCCTTCCTGCCCGGCGACTCGCTGCTGTTCACCGCGGGGCTGTTCGTCGCCCAGGGCGAGTACATCAGCCAGCCGCTGTGGCTGGTCTGCCTGCTGATCGTGCTGGCCGCCGTCATCGGCGACCAGGTGGGCTACACCATCGGCAAGTTCTTCGGACCGCGGATCTTCAACCGCCCGAACTCCCGGCTCTTCAAGCAGGAGAACCTGGAGAAGGCCCACGAGTTCATGGAGAAGTACGGTCCCAAGGCGATCGTCCTGGCCCGCTTCGTCCCGATCGTGCGCACCTTCGCCCCCATCGTGGCGGGCGCCGGCCGCATGAAGTACCGCACGTTCCTGACGTACAACATCATCGGCGGCATCGCCTGGGGCACGGGCGTCACCGTCGCCGGTTACTGGCTCGGCCAGATCGAGTTCATCCGCACCAACGTCGAGTCGATCCTCATCCTGATCGTCCTCCTCTCCGTGGTGCCGATCGTCGTCGAGTACCTCCGCGAGCGCGGCAAGAAGAAGCGCGCCGCGGTGACCCGGCCCCCGGCGGCCCCGCAGCAGTACCAGCAGCCCCAGCCCCAGCCGCAGTACCCGCCGATGGACGACGCGACGACCCAGCTGCGCCGCATCGACCCGCCCCAGCAGCAGTACGGCCAGGGCTACGGCACCCAGGGGAACCAGGGCCACCACCAGCCCTACGCCCAGCAGTACCCGCAGGGCTACGGCGGCCGGCAGGACGGCCAGTACCCGTACGACCAGGGTTACTGAACCGGCTCGGGGACGCGGGGAGCCGCCCGGCGTCAGAAACCCCGCGTCCGCTTCGCCGCACGGCGCCCCGGCGCGCTCGCCGCACCCGGCACCTTCAGGAACAGCCGGGAGATCTCCGACCCGAGGTTCACCCCGATGGCGATGGCCATGGCCAGCGCCACCGCCTTGGACAGCGAGACGAGCCCCCCGTCGATCTCGTTCTGCGCGATCCCCAGCAGACCGAAGTACGTCGCCGAACCGGGCAGCAGCGGTCCGATCGCCGCGGTCGTGTACGGCAGCGCCGACGCGAACCGGTACCGGGACATCAGCTGCCCGAACAGCCCCACCAGCCCCGCCGCCGCGGCCGTCGACGCCACCGGCGAGATGTCTCCCGCCAGGTGCATCGCGCCGAACACGCTCCACGCCACGCCGCCGTTCAGGGTCACCGCCAGCACGGTGGACCGCTCCTGCTGGAGCAGTACGGCGAAGGACAGCGACAGCATCATGGCGGCGCAGATCTGCACCACCGGCTCGTCGCCCGTGCCCAGCTGGTCGTCCGGATTGAGCTTCGCCCCCATCTGGACGCCGAAGTACAGCATCACCAGGACCCCGGCCACGATGCTGACGAAGAAGTACATGACCTCCAGCAACCGGGCCGACGCGGTGATGTAGAAGCCGGTCAGGCCGTCCTGCACCCCCGCCACCAGCGCCCGCCCGGGCAGCAGCGCGAACAGCCCACCGGTGATCACCGCGGACGCCTTGACGTCGACGTGCGCCAGCGTCAGCGCGACCCCGACCGCGGCCGGAGGCATCGCCGCCACCGCGAACTGGTAGAACTCCGGCAGCCCCCGGCCCGCGCACAGCCACGCCAGCCGGTCGCCGAGCATCGCGCCGATCATCGCCGCGAGGAACACCGTCGGACCACCGCCGACCAGCACCGACGCCGAACCCGCGAGCAGCCCGGTCGCCGCCGTCAGCACCCACGTCGGATACGGGTGCCGGTTCCGGCGGATCTCCGCCAGCCGCCGGTAGGCCTCCTCCAGGGAGATGTGGTTCTCCGGGTCGCTGAGGTCGTCCACCAGCCGGTACACGGCCGCCAGCCGGGTGTAGTCGGTGCCCCGGCGGCGTACCGTCCGCGACGCCGTCACCGGGTCCTCCACCAGCGACGGCTGGTGCGAGATCGACAGCAGGGTGAAGGTGACGTTCGGCTCGCACCGGTCCAGTCCGTAGGAGCGGCAGACGGCGAACATCGCCGCCTCCACGTCCTCGGCGCCCTCACCGCCCGCCAGCAGCAGCTCCCCGATACGCAGCGTCAGGTCGAGCACACGCGGCACCGCGGGGCCCGTCTCGTCCTCGTGCCGGTGCTCCTTCTCCGGCGCGGGACGGTCGGCGACCGGCATGCGCAGCATCGCCCGCATCCGGTCCTGCCAGGGCGCGTCCTTGGTCAGCCGCACCGCCGGTACACCGCCCGGCGGCGTGAACGCCGGCGGGGCGTTGCGGGCGCTGTAGGTCTTCGGCGTGCTGAACGCCGACCCCTCGGGCTCGGCGTGCGGCGCCTGCGGCGCGTCGAGCCCTTCCGGCAGCGCGAACTCGGAGGTGATCTCCGGTTCGCTGTCCGTACGGGGCACGGCCAGTCCCTGCGGGATGGCGAACTCGGACGTCGTCTGCGACTCGCCGTCGACCGGCGCCGCGGTACCGGTCGGCTGCCGGAAGGCGCTCCTGGCCTCGTCCGACTGCGGCTTGCGGTCCTCCGCGTCCGTCACGTGCGTTGCGCTCCCTGCTTCGAACACACCCTCCTGTAGCCCTCAGTATGCGCACCCAAACACGGACGGGCCGCACGCGTGCGCGTGCGGCCCGTCAGGCGAAGCGGTGCGGGTGGGGTGTCAGTGACCGCCCTGCTCCTTGAAGCGCTTGTAGGACCGCTCGATCTCCTCTTCGGCGTCCACCCGGCCCACCCAGTTGGCGCCCTCGACGGACTTGCCGGGCTCCAGGTCCTTGTAGACCTCGAAGAAGTGCTGGATCTCCAGGCGGTCGAACTCCGAGACGTGGTGGATGTCACGCAGGTGCTCCACACGCGGGTCCGTCGCCGGGACGCACAGCAGCTTGTCGTCGCCGCCGGCCTCGTCGGTCATGCGGAACATCCCGATCGCGCGGCAGCGGATCAGGCAGCCCGGGAACGTCGGCTCGTCCAGGATGACCAGCGCGTCCAGCGGGTCGCCGTCCTCGCCGAGGGTGTTCTCGACGAAGCCGTAGTCGGTCGGGTAGGCGGTCGAGGTGAAGAGTCGACGGTCCAGGCGGATCCGACCCGTCTCGTGGTCCACCTCGTACTTGTTCCGCGAACCCTTCGGGATCTCGATCGTGACGTCGAACTCCACCGGTGGCTCCTCCATGATCAGCACATCGTTCTGGTGATTAAGTGTCCCTCACGCCGGTGTGTGATCGCGAAAGGGGCTGGTGGTCGTGCCCAAGCTGAGGCCTTGGCGGGCCGCGAGGCCGCATGTGGTGCGGGCCGCGGGCGCCGTCCGTCCGCGGTTCGCGCGGTTGGCACGGGCCACGACACCGCGGCTCGCCCGGATCACGAAGCCGCGGACCTGGCAGTACACCGCGGGTGCCGCCACCGCCGGACTCGCGCTGGCCGCCGGTGCGGTGACCGCCGCGGGCCCCTGGGACGCCACGGGTCAGCGTACGGCCGAGCGGGACCGCGCCGTCGCCCTGGAGGGCACGGGTGGCGCAGATCACGGCCACGGAACGGGCAGCTCCGGTACGACGTCGGGGGCGCCCCGCCCCGCCCCCAGCGCCGCGTCCGTCCTGACCGGCCTCGCCGACACCGGCACCGGCGGCGGGGGGCGGGCACCGGACGCGGCGGCCCTCGCGGACGCCCTGAGCGGCCTGATGCGGGACCCGGCCCTCGGCACCCGGCACGCGGCGTCCGTCGTGGACCTCCGCACGGGCCGGCGCCTGTTCGGCACGGGCGTCGGCGTCCCCCTCACCCCCGCGTCCACCACGAAGATCGCCACCGCCGTCGCCGCCCTCTCCGCCCTCGGTCCCGACCACCGCCTCAGCACCCGCACCGCCCTGGAGCCCGACACCGGCGAGCTGGTCCTCGTCGGCGGCGGCGACCCCACCCTCACCGCGCGCGCCGACGCGAAGGGCCTGGCGAGCCTGCGCGCCCTCGCCGAGCGCACCGCGCGCGCCCTGAAGAAGCGCGACGTGCGCGAGGTGACCCTGTCCTACGACACGACCCTGTACGCCGGCGACGAAAAGCACCCGATCGGTGTCAACGGCAACCTCGCCGAGGTCACCGCCCTCATGGCCGACGAGGCCCGCCCCGACGACTCCACCCGCGGCCCGGTCACGCGCGTCCCCGATCCGGCCGCAGACGCCGCGCGCACCTTCGCCGGCCTCCTGGCCGAGCACGGGATCGAGGCCACGCCCCCCGGCCCCTCCAAGGCGACCAACCGCGCCGACACCCTCGCCACCGTGTCCTCACCGCCGCTGTCCGCCCTGGTCGAGCGGATGCTCACCAACAGCGACAACGACATCGCCGAGGCCCTCGCCCGGCACACCGCCCTGGCGACCGGCGAACGCGCCGACTTCGCCGGCGCCTCCGCCGCGATCGAGGCCCGCCTGAAGCAGCTGGGCATCCCCCTCACCGGCGTCGAGGTCCGCGACGGAAGCGGCCTGGACCGCACCGGCCGGCTCACCGCCGACGCGCTCACCGCCCTGCTGGTCGAGGCCGCCGACCCGGCCCGCCCCGAGCTCCGGCCCGCCCTCACCGGCCTCCCGGTCGCCGGCTTCACCGGCACCCTGAGCGGCCGGTACGCCGACGGCGCGGCCGGCCTGGTCCGCGCCAAGACCGGCACCCTGACCGGGGTCAACACCCTGGCCGGCACGGTGGTCACCCGGGACGGCCGCCCCCTGGCCTTCGCCTTCCTGGCCTCCGGCACGACGAACGCGGGCGCGGCCCAGTCGACGCTGGACGACCTGGCAACAGCCCTGACCGCCTCCGGCTGACCGACCTCCCGCGCGGCTCAGCCCCCCGGTCCGCGACGCGCGCGCCTGGCTCGGCCGTACCCGCGCCCGGCCGTGGGGCGTCCGGCGGGCGCGCCCGGGCTCCGCAGGATCTGCCCCGGGGCCGTGCAGGCCGTCTGCGGGCGCGTCGTGGCCGGTCGCGCAGCTCCCCGCGCCCTGGGGCGCCCACGCACCGCCCCCGTCATGGCCCCGCTCGGCCCACGCCGCCGGCAGTCGTTCCGCAGGGCGGAACGGATGGGCACGGCGGGCCGATGCCGGGCGACCGCTCGACCGACGCCCACCTCGCCGACGTACCAGGGCCCCCGGGACGGGCCCCGCACAGCCTGCCCCCAGCGGCAGCGCTCACGTACGGTTGACACATGACGAGCATCGGTGGTGCTGCATCTTCCGGGATGGTCGACTGGAACCTCGCGGTCGCGACCGCGACCCGCCTGGTACGGCCGGGCCCCGAGGTGAGCCGCGACGAGGCCCGCGCCGTCGTCGCGGAACTTCGCCGGCATGCCCAGGCCTCGGAGGAACACGTCCGGGGCTTCACTCGTATGGTCTCCGACGAGGCGGACGACACCCCCGTCCTCGTCGTCGACCGCCCCGGCTGGGTCCGGGCCAACGTCGCCGGCTTCCGCGAACTGCTCAAACCGCTGCTCGACAAGATGCAGCAGCGCCGCGGCGGCACCCCCGGCGGCGCGGTCATGAGCGCCGTCGGCGGCAAGGTCACCGGCGTCGAACTGGGCATGCTGCTGTCGTTCCTGTCGTCCCGGGTCCTCGGCCAGTACGAGACCTTCGCCCCGGCCACCCGCGACCTCCCGGCCGGCGAGAACGGCGGCGGCCGGCTCCTGCTCGTCGCCCCCAACATCGTCCACGTCGAGCGCGAACTCGACGTCGAGCCGCACGACTTCCGCCTGTGGGTGTGCCTGCACGAGGAGACGCACCGCACCCAGTTCACCGCGGTGCCCTGGCTGCGCGACCACCTCGAGGGCGAGATCCAGTCGTTCCTCGCGGAGACCGACGTCGACCCGATGACCGTCCTCGAACGCGTCCGGGAGGCCGCCCAGGCGCTGGCCGGCGGCCGGCCCGAGGGCGAGGAGGACGACGGCGGCCGGTCCCTGGTCGAACTGGTGCAGAGCCCCGCCCAGCGGGAGATCCTCGGCCGCCTCACCGCCGTGATGTCGCTGCTGGAGGGCCACGCCGACTTCGTCATGGACGGCGTCGGACCCGAGGTCGTACCGACCGTGGGGGAGATCCGCGAGAAGTTCCAGCAGCGCCGGGCCAAGGGCGCCTCCCGGCTCGACCTCGCCCTGCGCAAGCTGCTCGGCCTGGACGCCAAGCTCCGGCAGTACCGGGACGGCGAGCGGTTCGTCCGGGCGGTCGTCGACCAGGTCGGCATGGACGGCTTCAACCGCGTGTGGACCTCCCCGAACACCCTCCCCACCAAGACGGAGATCGCCAAACCGGCGGACTGGATCGCACGGGTGCACCGCAGGCCCGAGGGCTGAACCGGAGCGGGCGGGGCGTGAACCGGTTCCGGCAGACGGCAGGCGAACGCCCCTCCAATCACCCGTCCGAGGGACCGTGAGCCCCCGGCAGGCGTGCAATGCTCGGGGCACGCCCCGTTTCTGTCACCATCTACACACTCTGCGTGACCGATAACGGGGTTCACCCCCCGAAAACTTCATGAAGGGCACCGGACATGGGTCCCCATCCTGCGGTCGCGGCGATACGCCTGGCGGTCCGCCGCGTCCTCCACGACATCCTCACCGAACTGAACACCCCGGCGCTCAGCGCCCCCGCCGGGCGGCCGGCCCCCGACGGCGCGCTCGCACGTCCGCCGGCGCCGCTCGTCCTCGTCGCCTGCTCCGGCGGCGCCGACTCCATGGCACTCGCCTCCGCCCTCGCCTTCGAAGCCCCCCGGCTCGGCGTCCGGGCCGGCGGCATCACCGTCGACCACGGCCTCCAGCCCGGCTCCGACCTGCGCGCCGAGGAGGTCGTCCTGCGGCTGCGCGAGATGGGCCTCGACCCCGTCGAGTCCACCGCCGTGACCGTCGGCCGCGGCGCCGGCCCCGAGGCCGCCGCCCGCGACGCCCGCTACGCCGCCCTGGACGCCGCCGCCGAACGCCACGGCGCCGCCGCCGTCCTGCTCGGCCACACCCGCGACGACCAGGCCGAGACCGTCCTGCTGGGGCTCGCCCGCGGTTCCGGCATCCGCTCCCTGTCGGGCATGGCCGCGGTCTCGGGGGCCGGCGGCCGTTACCGGCGCCCGTTCCTCCAGCTCGACCGGCAGACCGCCCGCAAGGCCTGCATGGTCCAGTCCCTGCCCGTCTGGGACGACCCGCACAACGCCGACCCGGCCTACACCCGCTCCCGGCTGCGCCACGAGGGCCTGCCCGCCCTGGAGAAGGCCCTCGGCAAAGGCGTCGTCGAGGCCCTCGCCCGGACGGCCCAGCTCTCCCGGGACGACGCCGACGCCCTCGACACCTGGGCCCGCCAGGCCGAGGCGGGCGTCCGCGACGCCGCGGGCGGCCTGGAGTGCAGCAAGCTCTACGCCCTCCCCCCGGCCGTGCGCCGCCGGATCCTGCGCCGCGCCGCCATCGAGGCCGGTGCCCCGGCCGGTTCGCTGTTCGCCCGCCACGTCGAGGAGGTCGACCGGCTGATCACCGGCTGGCGCGGCCAGAAGGCCATCAACCTCCCCGGCAAGGTCGTCGTCCGGCGGCAGGGTGGCAGACTGGTGATTCGGCAAGGCTGAATCCCACCCCCACCGGCCCGCCGGCGCGGGCCGTGGACGGTGTGGATACGGGCCGAAGAGCGGGACGATGCGAAAGTGATGCGGGTGGACGCGAAAGACATGGGTGCCGACCTTCAGCAGGTGCTCATCACCAAGGAAGAGATCGACGCCAAGCTGGCCGAGCTGGCCGCGAAGATCGACGCGGAGTACGCGGGCAAGGACCTGCTCATCGTCGGTGTCCTCAAGGGCGCGGTGATGGTCATGGCGGACCTCGCCCGGGCGCTGTCCACCCCGGTCACGATGGACTGGATGGCCGTGTCCTCCTACGGCGCGGGCACCCAGTCCTCCGGCGTCGTGCGGATCCTGAAGGACCTCGACACCGACATCAAGGGCAAGCACGTCCTGATCGTCGAGGACATCATCGACTCCGGCCTGACCCTGTCCTGGCTGCTGTCCAACCTCGGCTCGCGCGAGCCCGCCTCCCTGAAGGTGTGCACGCTGCTGCGCAAGCCCGACGCCGCGAAGGTGGCCATCGACGTGGAGTGGGTCGGCTTCGACATCCCCAACGAGTTCGTCGTCGGCTACGGCCTCGACTACGCCGAGAAGTACCGCAACCTCCCGTTCGTCGGTACGCTCGCGCCCCACGTGTACGGCGGCTGAGCGCCGCCCCGGCGGCCGAGGACGATGATCGGGAACCCCGGCGGGCTTCGCGCCGTTGGAGCATGCAGACGGGATTGCTAGTCCTCCTGTGCGGCTTCGAGCGACCAGGCTGGGGTACCGTCGGAAGAACTGTCTTATCAAACTCACTATGGCAGGAGGGACGGGGCGGCACCGCTCCGTGTGGATGGACGTGAAGCGATACTTCCGTGGGCCGGTCATGTGGATCGTGCTGGCCGTCCTTGCCGTGGTCGTGTTGATGCAGGTCGTCGGCTCGTCCGGCGGCTACAAGACGGTGGACACGGGCCAGGTCGTCCAGGCGATCAACCAGAACCAGGTCGAGTCGGCCAAACTGACCACCGGTGACGAGCAGACCATCAAGGTCCAGCTCAAGGACGGCGAAAAGGTCGAGGGCAGCTCGAAGATCCAAGCGAGCTACATCGGCGACCAGGGCGTGGACATCGCCAACACGCTGCAGAACAAGTACCAGGACAAGCAGATCCCGGACGGCTATACGGTCTCGCCGTCCAAGCAGAACCCGTTCGTGGGCATCCTGCTCTCCCTGCTGCCCTTCGTCCTGATCGTGGTCGTCTTCCTGTTCCTGATGAATCAGATGCAGGGCGGCGGCAGCCGGGTGATGAACTTCGGCAAGTCCAAGGCCAAGCTCATCACCAAGGACACCCCCAAGACGACGTTCACCGACGTCGCCGGGTCGGACGAGGCCGTCGAGGAACTCCACGAGATCAAGGAGTTCCTGCAGGAACCGGCGAAGTTCCAGGCCGTCGGCGCCAAGATCCCCAAGGGCGTCCTGCTCTACGGGCCTCCCGGCACCGGCAAGACCCTGCTCGCGCGCGCCGTCGCGGGCGAGGCGGGCGTCCCGTTCTACTCGATCTCCGGTTCCGACTTCGTCGAGATGTTCGTCGGTGTCGGTGCCTCCCGGGTCCGTGACCTGTTCGAGCAGGCCAAGGCGAACGCCCCGGCGATCGTCTTCGTCGACGAGATCGACGCGGTCGGCCGCCACCGCGGCGCCGGCCTCGGCGGCGGTCACGACGAGCGCGAGCAGACCCTGAACCAGCTGCTCGTCGAGATGGACGGCTTCGACGTCAAGGGCGGCGTGATCCTCATCGCCGCGACGAACCGGCCCGACATCCTCGACCCGGCGCTGCTGCGCCCCGGCCGCTTCGACCGGCAGATCGCCGTCGACCGCCCGGACATGCAGGGCCGTCTGGAGATCCTCAAGGTCCACCAGAAGGGCAAGCCGGTCGCGCCCGACGTCGACCTGGGCGCCGTCGCCCGCCGCACGCCGGGCATGACGGGTGCCGACCTGGCCAACGTGCTGAACGAGGCCGCCCTGCTGACGGCCCGCAGCGACCAGAAGCTGATCGACAACAAGATGCTCGACGAGGCCATCGACCGCGTCGTGGCGGGCCCGCAGAAGCGGACCCGGATCATGTCGGACAAGGAGAAGAAGATCACCGCGTACCACGAGGGCGGACACGCCCTGGTCGCGGCGGCCTCACCGAACTCCGATCCCGTCCACAAGATCACGATCCTGTCCAGAGGCCGGGCCCTCGGCTACACGATGGTGCTCCCGGACGAGGACAAGTACTCGACCACGCGCAACGAGATGCTCGACCAGCTCGCCTACATGCTGGGCGGCCGGGCGGCCGAGGAACTGGTCTTCCACGACCCGACCACGGGCGCGGCCAACGACATCGAGAAGGCCACCAACCTGGCCCGTGCGATGGTCACGCAGTACGGCATGACCGAGCGGCTCGGCGCGATCAAGTTCGGTGGCGACAACAGCGAGCCGTTCCTCGGCCGTGAGATGGCTCACCAGCGCGACTACTCGGAAGAGGTCGCCGCGCTGGTCGACGAAGAGGTCAAGAAGCTCATCGAGACCGCGCACAACGAGGCGTGGGAGATCCTGGTCGAGAACCGCGACGTCCTCGACAACCTGGTCCTGGCCCTCCTGGAGAAGGAGACCCTGGGCAAGGAGGAGATCGCCGAGATCTTCGCCCCGATCGTCAAGCGCCCGCCGCGGCCCGCCTGGACCGGTTCCTCGCGGCGCACGCCGTCGACCCGGCCGCCGGTGCTCTCCCCGAAGGAGCTGGCACTGACGAACGGAGCGAACGGCGCGACGGCGGCCATCTCCACCGCCAAGAGCACCACCGCGGAGCCGGCCCCGGCTCCGGAGCGGGCCCCGGAGGACCGTCCCGAGAGCTGATCCGCTCCCGCGTCGGTCCCTGCCGGACCGGAATGTATGCCGTGCCCCCCTTGGTTCTAGCCTGGGGGGCACGGCATTTCCGTTGTGCCGTGTGCCCACAGGCACGACAGTGACAGGAACGAGGCACCACATGACCGACCCCGTGACGCTGGACGGCGAGGGCCAGATCGGCGAGTTCGACGAGAAGCGGGCCGAGAACGCCGTGCGGGAACTGCTGATCGCGGTCGGCGAGGACCCGGACCGCGAGGGCCTGCGCGAGACGCCGGCGCGGGTGGCGCGGGCGTACAAGGAGATCTTCTCGGGGCTGTGGCAGCAGCCCGAGGACGTGCTGACGACGACGTTCGACCTGGGGCACGACGAGATGGTCCTGGTGAAGGACATCGAGGTGTACTCGACCTGCGAACACCATCTGGTGCCGTTCCGGGGGGTCGCCCACGTCGGCTACATCCCGTCCACCACCGGCAAGATCACCGGCCTGTCCAAGCTCGCCCGGCTGGTCGACGTCTACGCCCGCCGGCCGCAGGTGCAGGAACGTCTCACCACGCAGATAGCCGACTCCCTGATGGAGATCCTGGAGCCGCGCGGTGTGATCGTCGTCGTGGAGTGCGAGCACATGTGCATGTCGATGCGCGGCATCCGCAAGCCCGGCGCCAAGACGCTGACCTCGGCGGTGCGCGGCCAGCTGCGGGACGTCGCGACCCGCAACGAGGCGATGAGCCTCATCATGGCGCGCTGACGCCGCCGGACGTCACGCCGCCGACGCCGCGCCCGGGTGGTCGTCGTCCTCGTCGTCCGGGAGCTTGCAGACGCGCTCCAGGAAGAGGGCGGCCGCTATGACGCCGATGCCCGCCAGGACCGAAAGCCCCGCATAGATGGCCTGGTCGCGGCGGGCCGGGATCTCCAGGGACTCCAGCAGGAAGACGCCCGTGCCGCCGTACATGCCGCTGACGAGGGCGGCGACCAGGGCGCTGGCCTGGCCGAAGACGACCGCGCGGGCGGCCATCAGCGGGTCGACGCCCTTGGCCTCGGGGCGTCGCTCCCGCTGGGCGATCAGGCGGGCGCGCAGGGAGAGCGCCGTGGCCAGCAGGATCACGGCGATCACGGCCAGCACGATGGGGGCGGCCAGGGGGACGCTGGGCAGGGTCCCGATCGAGTTCCACAGGCGGGCGCCCGCCCAGGACAGGATTCCGGCCACGACGAAGACGCCGGCCAGCACCCTGATGCGCAGCTCTTTCACGGTGTCCCTTCGCCTTACCCCGGATCGGTCGTCTCGACCTTAACGGCTACTCGGGCAGCCGGAGTTCCAGGTCGCCGCGGGCCGCCACGCCCTCGCGGGTGACGGCGCCCAGGAGATCGGCGACCGCGCCCCGGCCGGGCAGCTGGGCGTCGGGCTCCACGTCGTGCCAGGGGGCGAGGACGAAGGCGCGTTCGTGGGCGCGCGGGTGGGGGAGGGTGAGCTGCGGGTCGTCGGAGACGACGTCGGCGTAGGAGACGATGTCGACGTCGAGGGTGCGGGCGCCCCAGCGCTCGTCCCGGACGCGGTGGAAGGCCTCCTCGACCGCGTGCGCCCGCTCCAGCAGGGAGGACGGGGGGAGGGTGGTCTTCAGGACGACGACCGCGTTGAAGTACGACGGCTGGGTGCCGGGCTCGACGCCCCAGGGCTCCGTCTCGTAGACCGGGGAGACGCCCTTGACGCGGACGCCGGGGGTGTCCTCGAGGGCGTCGATGGCGCCCTGGAGGGTCTCCAGGCGGTTGCCCAGGTTGGAGCCGAGGGAGAGCACCGCGCGTTTGGGATTGGACAGCGTGGTGTCGGCGGCGTCGACCTTCTCGACGACGGAGGCGGGTACCGGCTGTACGGTCGGGTCGGTGGGACCCTTGGCGAAGGCAGTCATACGCGGCTCCGGGTGATGGTGACGGTCACGTCGTCGAAGGGAACGGTGATCGGCGCGTCGGGCTTGTGGACGCACACCTCGACCTCCTGGACCCCCTCGTGCTTCAGACACACCTGGGCGATGCGCTCGGCCAGTGTCTCGACGAGGTTGACGGGCTCGCCCTGGACGACGGCCACCACCTCCTCCGCCACGATGCCGTAGTGCACGGTCTTCGCCAGGTCGTCGTCGGCCGCGGCCGGCCGGGTGTCCAGGCCAAGGACGAGGTCCACGAGGAAGGTCTGGCCCTCCTCGCGCTCCTTGGGGAACACACCGTGGTGCCCGCGGGCCCTCAGGCCGCGCAGCGCGACACGATCCACGCGAATCACTCCTGCAGTCGTCGGTCTCGGCCGGGTGCACCGCGTGCGGGCGGCACACCGGCCCGTGGTCGAATCTACCCGCGGGCACCGACAGCGCCGGGCCGAGGGGGCGCCGGACCCGGTGGGCGCCGCGAGGTTTCACCCTGTGTTTGCCCTGGCGAACCCGCCGGCTCACGGGCGGTGGCCGCCCCCGGCCCGTCGGTCCGTGATTCCCGCCACGTCCCGGTCCTGCGGGGGTCCTGAGCGTCGCCTACCCCGTCAGGCCGGTGGTTCCTCGCTCTCCTGGTCCTCTTCTTCGGTCAGGACGGGCGAACCGTGGTGCGCCCAGAGTTTCCAGCCGGAGGGCGTGCGCCGGAACACGTTGGTGGCGACCACGAGCTGCCCGACGAGCGGCCCCAGCTCGTCGCCGTCGGCGGGCGCGGGGCCGCCGCTGAGGATGTTCTCGGTGCAGGTCACCAGCGCGGTGTCGCCGGTGACGGAGACGTGCACGTCGGTCAGGAAGAACTGGATGTAGTCGGTGTTCGCCATGATCAGGGCGTACGACCTGAGAACCTCGCCGCGGCCGGTGAGGACCGGCCAGCCCGGGTGCACGCAGGAGATCACGCCGGTGTCGGCCGGGTCGTGGTACGTCTCGTCGACGCCCAGGTCGGAGGGGGTCAGCCAGAGCGCGGAGAGGGCCTCGAAATCGCCCTGCTCGACCGCTTCGTAGAAGGCGGTGTTGGCCGCCTCGACCTCCTCGACGTCCGTGTGGGGGGCGCTCACCGCGCTGCTTCCGCGTCCCGGCCCGCCGCACGCGCCCCCTCGATCGCGCTGACCACGCGCACCGCGTCCGCCGTCGCGCGCACCTCGTGCACCCGGACCGCCCAGGCGCCGGCCTGCGCGGCGAGCGCGGAGACGGCGGCGGTGGCCGCGTCGCGCTCGCGTGCGGGCGGCGGGGCGCCCTGTGGTCCGGCCAGGACGCGGCCGAGGAACCGCTTGCGGGAGGCGGCGACGAGCAGGGGGTGGCCGAGGCCGAGGAGCCGGTCGAGGCGGGCGAGCAGATCGAGGTCGTGCTCGGCGTCCTTGGAGAAGCCCAGGCCGGGGTCGACCACGATCCGGTCGGCGGCGACGCCGGCCTCCAGAACGGCCTCCACGCGCGCGTGCAGCTCGTCGACGACCTCGGTGACCACGTCGTCGTAGACGCCCCTGACGTTGCCGCCCTCGAGGAAGCCGCGCCAGTGCATGACGACGAAGGGCGCGCCGGCGTCGGCGACGACCGGCAGCATGCGCGGGTCGGCGAGGCCGCCGCTGACGTCGTTGACCAGGGCGGCGCCCGCGGCGAGGGCCTGCTCGGCGACGGTGGCGCGCATGGTGTCCACGGAGATCGTGGCGCCCTCCGAGGCCAGGCCGCGCACGACGGGGACGACGCGGCGCAGCTCCTCGTCCTCGTCGACGCGGGTCGCGCCGGGGCGGGTGGACTCGCCGCCGACGTCGACCAGGTCCGCGCCCTGGGCGACCAGGTCGAGGCCGTGCTTGATCGCGGCCGTCGTGTCGAACCAGCGGCCGCCGTCGGAGAAGGAGTCGGGGGTGACGTTGACGACCCCCATGACCGCGCAGCGGTCCCATGCGGTGAGTCCCGCCACGTGGCGGCGGCCGGTCTGCTTGCTCATGTGTTCAGCCTAGGCCCAGCCGGCCGCCGCCCTCCCGCGCGGGCGTTCGGTTCAGGCGGCCCGTACGCCGCCCTCGGCCACCCGGTGCGGGCAGGGCCGCGGCCCGGCGGCCCGGCGGCGCAGGAAGCGCGGCAGCGGCGGGGAGAGGGTGAGGAAGCCCTCGGCCTGCATGGCGGCCAGGCCGATGCGCGGCAGGTCGGCGGAGGCGCGGTAGACGACGAAGCGGGGTTCCCAGCGGGGCCGGAACTTGGCGTTGAACCTGTACAGGGACTCGATCTGGAACCAGCGGGAGAGGAAGACCAGCAGCCCGCGCCAGGCCCGCAGCACCGGTCCGGCGCCGATCTTCTCTCCGCGCGCGAGGGCCGAGCGGAACATGGCGAAGTTCAGCGAGACCCGCTCGATGCCGAGGGCCGGCGCCGCCTGGAGGGCCGCGACGATCAGGAGTTCGTTCATGCCGGGGTCGGCGGACCGGTCGCGGCGCATCAGGTCGAGGGAGACGCCGTCGGTGCCCCACGGCACGAAGTGCAGGACCGCCTTCAGATCGCCGTGCTCGCCGGGCTCGGCGTCGGGCTTGTGGGCGGTGGCGACCAGGCAGTCGCCGTCGGCCGGGTCGCCGATGCGGCCGAGCGCCATGGAGAAGCCGCGCTCGGTGTCGGTGCCGCGCCAGTCGTCGGCGGCGCGGCGGATGCGGTCCAGCTCGGTCCGTCCCAGGTCAGCCACGCGTCGTACGCGGGTGCGGTAACCGGCGCGCTCGATGCGCTTGACCATCTGGCGCACGTTGCGCATCGGGCGGCCGGTGAGGGAGAAATCCGCGACGTCCACCACCGCCTCGTCGCCGAGTTCGAGGGCGTCGAGGCCGGTCTCGCGGGTCCAGACCTCGCCGCCGGTCTCGGAGCAGCCCATGACGGCGGGGGTCCAGGAGTGCGCGCGGGCGACGTCCATGAACCGTTCGATGGCGCCGGGCCAGGCCTCGACGTCACCGATCGGGTCGCCGCTGGCCAGCATCACCCCGGAGACGACGCGGTAGGTGACGGCGGCCTTGCCGCTGGGGGAGAAGACCACGGCCTTGTCGCGGCGCAGCGCGAAGTGGCCGAGGGAGTCGCGGCCGCCGTGCCTGGCCAGCAGCGCGCGCAGCCGTGCCTCGTCCTCCTCGGTCAGCCGGGCGGCCGGGTGCTCGGGGCGGAAGGCCAGGTAGACGGTGGTGACGGCGGTGATCAGACCGAGGGCGCCGAGGGAGAAGGCGACCGTCCAGGAGGTCGTACCGCGGTAGCCGACCGGGCCCTCCACGCCGAACAGGCCGTACAGGACGTGGGTGAGGCGGTCGGCCAGGCTCGGGTCGCCGATCATGCGGTCCGGGTGGGCGCTGACGACCAGCAGCCCGAGCAGCAGGGAACCGGCGCCCATGAGGACGAAGTTGGCCAGTGCCCGCCAGCGGCTGCGCGGGTCGGGCAGCGCGGCGAACTGGTCGCGGTGGCGCAGCAGCGCCCACAGCAGCGCCAGGGAGATCACGACGCCGACGACGGAGTGCCGGTAGGCGAACTGGGCCACGGCGCCGGCCGGCAGCAGCGCCACGCCGGCCCGCCAGGCCCGCCGCTTGCCGCGTTTGAGGCCGTGGGCGAGGAGCAGCAACAGCACGCCGGCGCTGAGCGAGAGGGCGGCGGCGAAGGGGCCGAGCGCACCGGGCAGCACCTCGGCGAGGGCGTGCATCCGGCTGTGCCGGAAGCGCGGGAAGACGCCTGCGGCGATGTCCAGCAGGCCGACCAGGGCGCAGGCTCTGCCGACGAGGGCGGGTACGGCCTGAGGGCGCGGGCCGCGCAGCAGGCGGCGTGGCGCACCGCTCCGGCCGCCCGGGCTCGCCGGCCTCGGAACCCCACCCGATATTTCCTCATCTGTCCTGGCAGACATCGCATCCCATGGTTGTGCGTCAGATCGTGGTTCCGGTGCCGATTCGGGCATCCGGCGACATTGCGCCCTCTAGGACGGTGTCTCGGAGGGAGAGGTTCACTCCCCTTCGGCAAGGTCACTTCGTCAAGGTCACGTCGCCACGGCTCCCTTCGTCATGGCGGCGGAAAGCGCGGCAGGAAGCGGGAGATGGGTCTGACGAGCAACAAGGTGCTGGCGCTGGCGGTGCTGTCCGCCGTGCTGCTGTTCATCGGCACGGTGTGGCTGTGGCCGCGGCTGGCCCGGCGGTCCTGGCGGGCCGTCGGCGGGCGCGTCGGCCTGTTGCTCGCCACGCAGGCGGCGCTCTTCGCGGCGGTGGGGCTGGCCGCGAACCAGTCCTTCGGGTTCTACGCGAGCTGGGCGGACCTGTTCGGCCGGGAGGCCGGCCGGGGTGTGGTCGTCGACCACGCGGCGGGCGGTGCGCGGGGCCCGCTGCGGGTGGTGGACGCCCGGCGGGTGCCGGCCGCGGGCGGGGGCCGTCCCGAGTCCGTCGGCCGGATCGAGGAGATCGAGCTGGTGGGCCGTTCGACGCGCATCGCCACGCCGGCCTTCGTCTACCTGCCGCCGGAGTACTTCCAGCCGCGCCACCGCACCCGTGCGTTCCCGGCGGCGGTCGTCCTGACCGGGTATCCCGGCACGGCCGCCGCGCTGGTGGACAAGCTCCGCTATCCGCGCACCGCGCTGGAGCTGGCGAGGGACGGGCGGATGCCGCCGACGATCCTGGTGATGCTGCGGCCGACGGTCGCGCCGCCGCGTGACACGGAGTGCGTGGACGTTCCGGGCGGGCCGCGGACGGAGTCGTTCTTCGCCAAGGATCTGCCGGAGGCGGTGAGCGGTCACTACCGGGTCGGGCGGGGGCCGGGCAGCTGGGGCGTCATCGGCAATTCGACGGGCGGTTACTGCGCACTCAAGCTCGCCCTGCACCATCCCGAGGTGTACGCCGCCGGTGCGGGCCTGTCCGCCTACTACGACGCGCCGATCGACGCGACCACCGGGGATCTCTTTCACGGTGACGCGGAACTGCGCGAGCGCGCCGACCTGTGGTCGTCTCTCGAGCGCGAGCCCGCGCCGGACACTTCGCTGCTCGTCACCAGCAGCAGGTCGGGCGAGTCGAACTACCGGGACACGCTGCGGTTCATCGAGCGGGTGAAGGCAACCGGACGCACCCGAATCTCGTCGATCATTCTGGAAAGCGGCGGCCACAACTTCAATACCTGGCGCCGGGAGATTCCGGCGGCGCTGGAGTGGCTCGGCGGGCGTCTCCGCGATCCGGGAAAACGATCTTGAGCTGATCCGGGTAACCCCGGTATCCGGGCTGTGTGGGGTGTCCAGGCGCCTCTGCCGGGTATCCGCGGGAGTGTCCGGCGGTATGCGCTGGGGGCGTCCGGCAGTATCCGAAGGGGCAATTCATCCGGCGTTCGCTGATGGCTCGTGAACACTTCCTGGATGGCTGTGTTTTTACGGGGGCGGGGAGCCAAGAAACGCCTACGCGCGGTAAGTTTCTGGCCATGCCACGTGGACGTCATCGCCATTCCCCTCCTCTGCACCGGTTGCTTCCTCCGTCGGCGATCGCTGGCGTGTCGGCCGTCTGCGCCCTCGGCCCCTGGGTGTTCAGCGAGGCGGCGGTGCTGCGCGCGCTGGCCGCCGCCGCGGCGGTGACCGCGGTCGCCGGCGCGGTCGTCATGCGCCGCTGGGACATCCAGGCGGGCAAGCGCGTCGCCGACCTCACGCGCGCGCGTGCGAGCGACGAGTGGCGGTACGAGGAGCGGGTCGCCGAACTGGAGTCCGACCTGGAGGAGTCGCGCGAGCTGCGCAAGAAGCTGGAGCAGCGGCTGCGCGCCAAGCGGGCGGAACTGGCGGGCCTGCGCAACGAACACGCGGCCCTGCTGCGCCGGTACGCCACGGCGGAGGCGGAACGGGCGAGCGCCCTGGAGGGCCGCCGGTTGCTGGAGATAGAGGCCACGGCCCCGGCACCGGCCCTGCCTTCGGGCCGGCCGGCGCCGGTGGAGGAGACGGCGGCGGATGCGTCGCGGGTCGCGTCGGGTGCCGCGCAGGCCCCAGCGGGTGCCGTGGCGGCCGGGGACGTCGTGGGCCCGCAGGGCGTCGGGGCGGCGAAGGCCGCGGCGGACGAGAAGAGCGCGGCGGACACCGGGAGGGCGGAAGCCGCCGACGACGTGGACGACGTGGACGGCACCGACGGCGTGGACGGCGCCGAGGAGCGGCCGGAGGTGCCCGCGGTGTTCTCGCCCGAGGGCTCGCGGCTGTTCCTGCGCGCCGGCACGGCCCTCGCGCGGCTCGACCTGGACCGGGCGGTGCCCGGGGACGCGGACGCCGGTGCGGAGGCCGCCGGTGACGGTGAGGGCGGTTCCGAGGCACGCGTCGGCGGCGAGGCAGGTGCCGAGGCCCGTGGCGTGGGTGCCGAGGCCCGCGAGGCGGAGGCTCGTGCCGAGGCCCGTGGTGACGCCGGCGCCGGTTCGGAGGTCCGCGGCGACTCGGACGCCGGAGCCGAGGTCCACGGTGACTCGGACGCCGGTTCCGAGGTGCGCGGTGACGGTGACGGCGGGGACGACGGTGACGGCGGTGGCGGCGGTCGCCGTGAGGACGCCGAGGCGGCGGCCGAGCCGGCGCGGGAGGACGAGGCGCAGGGGCAGGACCGGGCGGCCGACGGTCACGGGCAGCCGGCCGCCGCCTCCACCGCGCCGCGGCCCGCCGAGCCCACCCGCCAGACCTCCGGGCACTTCACCGTGCCGACGGCGGTGGCCGTCGTACCGCCCACGGCGCCGCCCCGGCGGCCGGTGACCGAGGGGGGCTTCGACTTCTTCGGCAACAGCAAGCCGGCGCCCGCCGCCGAGCCCGGGGCGTCCGGCAGCGCGCTGGAGGCCGTCCAGAACGAGGACCTCGCCGACGTGGTCGGCCAGGAGGCCCTCGCCCTGCACAAGGCCGAGACGGAGGCCGGGTTCAAGCCGGCCTCCGAGGAGTCCCGGGCGGTGGGCCAGGTGATCGACCTGACCGCCCACGACGAGACGGAGCAGATCGACGTCGAGGGGCTGCGCAGCGCGGCTTCCTGAGGGGGCCGGCGCAGGCACCGAGCCGCGGACACGGACGTACCCGTGCCCGCGGCTTCGTCGTCCGGGGCCCCTGTGGCCCGTTCCTGCGGCTTCGTCGTCCGGGGCCCCTCGGGTCCGTTCCTGCGGCTTCGTCGTCCGGGCCCGGCTCCGCCCGTCAGGACGTCATCCACCGGTCCGGGCGGGCGTCGCGGCGGCCCGTGCGGGACCGTTCCGCCTGGTCGCGCAGCAGCCGGGTGGCCTCGCCGAGGTCCCGCTGCCGTGCCGTCACGGTCTTGTTGGCGCCCGTGTCCACATGCACGTCGGCGACCCGGTTGGCCCGCTGCCACGGCCCCTGGGCCAGCCGGACGCTCTGCACCTTGGCGTGCGGCACCAGTGCCAGGCGCCGCTTGAGCAGCCCGTACCCGGCGGCGAACACCGCGTCGGTGACCGCGAACCCGTAGCCGCGCCACCACAGCGGCGTGCACCGGGCGGCCCGGCGCGGCGGCAGGGACAGCGCGGAGCGCGGCGGCACGGTCACCCCGGGCAGCACGCGCGCGACGACGGACTCGGCCATCTCGCGCGGTGCGACGGGCAGCAGCACGGAGTTCGACGAGCCGGCCACGTCCAGCTCGACCCGGACCCAGCCGCGCCGGCGCCACAGCAGCGGCTCCACGATCCGCACGGTCTGCACCCGCCCAGGCGGTACGGTCTCGTGCGCCCGGTCCAGCAGCCCGTGGTCGACGCGCAGCCCGTCCGCGGACTCGGCCACGGTCCAGTCGTACTCGCCGACGAACCGTCCCACGCTGCTGGCGCCCGCCGCGCCCAGCAGGGGTACGGCGGTGGCGAGCACCGTCCACAGGTTGTGGGTGACCAGCCACAGCACGGTGGGTACGACGACGGCGCCGGCCAGCGTGCCCCAGGTCGCGCCGGTCAGCAGCAGCGAGACGGCGAGGACCCCCGGCGGCACCCGCAGCAGCCGCGTGGCCGGCGCCTCGCCCACCTCGTGGGCGGTCTCCGGCGCGAAACCGGCCGCCCGCGCCAGCAGCTCCGCGCGCAGCGCCCGTGCCTCGTCGGCACCGAGGAAGGCCAGTTCGTCCTTCTTGTCGGTGCCTATGACGTCGAGCCTCAGCTTGGCCACCCCCGCCACCCGCGCCAGCAGCGGCTGGGTGACGTCGATGGCCTGGAGGCGTTCGAGCCGGATGTGCGCGGTGCGCCGGAACAGCAGGCCGGTGCGGATGCGCAGCTCCGACTCGGTCACCGCGAAGTGGGTGAACCACCAGGTCAGGAAGCCGTACAGGGCGGCGGCCGGAACGATCACGGCCAGCCCGATCAGCAGGGTGGTGGTGGTCAGGTTGGTCAGCTGGCGGTGCGCCTGGTCGGGGTCGTGCACGGCCCAGCCGACCACCACGGCGATCGGCGCCCACGCCCTGCGGAAGGGGGTGACCGGGTGCAGCCGCCGCTCGGTCACCCCGGCGTCCGTCCGCGGGGTGCGGGGCGTGGCGTCGGGCATGGTCACAGCCCCGCCGATCGGGCCTCGCCCAGCGCGGTGAGCCGGTCCCGCAGCCGTTCCGCCTCGGCCGGGTCCAGGCCGGGGATGGTCGCGTCGGTCGCGGCGGCGGCCGTGTGCAGCTGCACGCTGGCCAGCCCGAAGTGCCGCTCGACCGGTCCCGACGTCACCTCGACCAGCTGCATGCGCCCGTACGGCACCACCGTCTCCTGCCGCCACAGCACACCGCGGCTGATCAGCAGGTCGTCGGAGCGCTCGGCGTACCGCCAGGAACGCCAGTTGCGCTCCAGCATCGCCCAGCCCCAGACCAGCAGGGCGAGCGGCAGCACGGCGAACGCCGCCCAGGCGGGGCCGGCCAGCAGCCCGAGCGGCAGTCCGACGGCGAGCGTGAGCAGCCCCAGCCACACCACGAGCAACAGCCGCCGCATCCGCAGCAGCCCTGGCGGCAGTCCCGTCCACACGGGCTCGCCCGCGTTCGCCGCGTCCGGCGTATACGTTGCATCCGCCGCATCCGGTGCGGCCGTCGTGGCTGTCGCGTCGGCGTGCGTCCCCTCGGGCGTCCCCTCGGGCGTCCCCGGGTTCGTCCCCGTCCGTGTCCCCGGGTCGTCCGGGCTCCCCGTCTCCATGACGCCAGCGTACGTAGGGGAGACTGGGTCCATGACTCCTACGACGGAGACCATGGTCGGTATCGGCGGCGCGGCGGAGAGCACCGACATGGTGCTCAACATCGGGCCCCAGCACCCGTCGACGCACGGCGTGCTGCGGCTCAAGCTGCTCCTGGACGGCGAGCGCATCACGCGCGCGGAGCCCGTGATCGGTTATATGCACCGGGGCGCGGAGAAACTCTTCGAGGCGCGCGACTACCGCCAGATCATCGTGCTGGCCAACCGCCACGACTGGCTGTCGGCGTTCTCCAACGAGCTGGGTGTGGTCCTCGCCGTCGAGCGCATGCTCGGCATGGAGGTGCCCGCCCGCGCGGTGTGGACGAGGACGCTGCTGGCGGAGCTGAACCGGGTGCTCAACCACCTGATGTTCCTGGGGTCGTACCCGCTGGAGCTGGGCGGCATCACGCCGGTCTTCTACGCGTTCCGGGAGCGCGAGGTGCTCCAGAACGTCATGGAGGAGGTCTCCGGCGGACGTATGCACTACATGTTCAACCGCGTCGGCGGCCTCAAGGAGGACCTGCCGGCCGGCTGGACGGCACGCGCGCGTGAGGCCGTCTCGGCCGTGCGTTCGCGCATGGACGTCTTCGACGACCTGGTGCTCGGCAACGAGATCTTCCGGGGACGCACCCGTGGCGTGGGGACCCTCACGCCGCAGGCCATGCACGCGTACGGCGTCAGCGGCCCGATCGCCCGCGGCTCGGGCGTCGACTTCGACCTGCGCCGGGACGAGCCCTACCTGGCGTACCCCGAGCTCCAGGACACCCTGAGGGTCGTCACCCGGTCCGAGGGCGACTGCCTGGCCCGGTTCGAGTGCCTCCTGGAGCAGACGCACGTCGCCCTCGACCTGGCGGACGCCTGCCTGGACCGTATCGCCGAGCTGCCGCCGGGGCCGATCAACCAGCGCCTGCCGAAGGTCCTCAAGGCGCCCGAGGGCCACACCTACGCCTGGACCGAGAACCCCCTCGGCATCAACGGCTACTACCTGGTCAGCAAGGGGGAGAAGACGCCGTACCGGCTGAAGCTGCGCTCGGCGTCGTACAACAACATCCAGGCGCTGACCGAGCTGCTGCCCGGGACGCTGGTCGCCGACATGGTGGCGATCCTCGGGTCAATGTTCTTCGTGGTCGGAGACATCGACAAGTAGCCCGGCACCGGTGTCCAGCCCGACGGGCTGGAGCAGCCAGGTGAAGTCGCCGAGTCCGCCGGGCGCGGTCAGCTCGGCGGCCTCCCCGGCGCTCGCGAGGGCGCGCACATATCCGGCGGGGTCACTGGAGGCCAGCGCCAGCGGGGGGCGTGCGCCGGAGAGACCCAGGGCACGGAGTGCGTCGCGCTGGGGGAGCAGGAGCGCGCGGGACGGCTCGTACGCGGGCGCATCCGCTGCCGCGGGCCTGTCGGTGGTTCCGTCGGCTGGGCGTCCGGTGGGTCGCTCGGTGGGGTCTTCGGCGGGTCGTCCGGCTGGGCCTCCGACGGAACCTCCGGTGGTGGTCCTGCCCGCTGTCCTGCCTGCCGCCCTTTCCGATGCCCTTCCTGCTGCCCTTCCCGCCTCCGCGCACGCGTCGAGGGCCACGTGGGCGGTGATGTCCCGGGAACCGTCCGGCACGGGAGCCGTCTCCCTGCCCTCCCGGAAGCCGGTCAGCGTGCCGAAGAGCGGGCGGGTGTCCAGGGAATGCGCGTAGTCGACGGCCACGGCGAGCCCCCGCTCCAACGCCGACACGGCGGACGCCCAGGCGGTGTCCCGGGGCAGCCCGATCTCGGCGCGCAGCCCCTCCTCGGCCGGCAGCGGCCACCACCGCGCCAGCCAGTCCGCCTCCGCGCCGCCGACCGGCTCCCCGAGCCGCTCCGTCCCGTCCGCCCGCACCAGCACCCGCCGCGCGACGCCCTCGGCGTCCACCTCGGCGACCTCCACCGGCACGTTGTCCAGCCACTCGTTGGCGAACAGCAGCCCCGTGACACCCCGGGGCGGCTCGGCGAGCCACTCGATCCGGTGATCGAGGCCGACGGGGCGGGCGGCGACCTCCACGGCGTGGCCGCGGGTGCGTGCGGCGACATCGGCGGGCAGCGCGTCCAGGACGCCCGTGACCAGCTCGCCCCGTCCGGCCGCCATGTCCACGAAGTCCAGCCGGGCGGGCCGCCCGAGGGCCGCGTCGACCCGGCACAGCAGCCGCGCCACCGCGCGGGCGAACAGCGCCGACGCGTGGACGGACGTACGGAAGTGCCCGGCCGGGCCCTCGGGGCCGCGGTAGAAGCCCTCGGGCCCGTACAGGGCGTCCTGCGCGGCCGCCCGCCAGCCCCGCCATCCGGCGTCGCCACCGCCCGCGGCCGTCGGTTCCGCCGGCTGCGTCGGCTCCGTCGATCCCATCGGTCCCGTTTCTTCCGTCGGCTGCGTCGGCTCCGCCGGGCGGCCCGGCCGTTCCGGTTCGCTCGGCTTCCCCGGACTCTCCGGTCTCCCCGGCTTCCCCGGCAGCCCCTCCGGCATCGCTTTCCTCGGCGGCATCACCTCAGGCTAAGCGCACAGAAGAACGCAGCCTCCACCTTGCGGAGTACGCGCGGCCGGTCGGGATCGGCCCTCCGGTTGACCCCTGCACCTATCCCGCTTCCCTACTCTGGGTTACGTGCAGCGCCTCTACGACTTCCTCCGCAGGCACCCGACCGGGGTGGACGCCTTCTGGGCGCTTGTCCTGCTCGCGATCTCCCTGCTCTCCGTGGGCCCCGCCCAGGAGGCCTCCGGGACGGACGCGCCGGCGCTGCTCATCCCGTTCACCGTCCTGCTGTGCCTGGTCATCGCGCTGCGCCGGCGCATGCCGGAGAAGATGCTGCTGCTGGCCATCGCCCTGGGGCTGGGGCAGCTGGTGCTGGACGTCCAGACGATGCCCGCCGACTTCGCCCTGCTGGTGATCGTCTACACCGTGGCCGCGACCGGCGCACGCTGGTCCTCCCGCCTCGCCCTGACCATGGGCCTGTGCGCGGCCCCCGTCGCCCAGCTGCGCTGGCCCAACGAGAACACGGGCGTCGGCGGCAACATCGCCATAACGATCTTCCAGGCGGTGCCGTTCGCGCTGGCCTGGGTGCTCGGCGACTCCATCCGCACCCGCCGCGCCTACTTCGCGCAGCTGGAGGAGCGCGCCGCCCGGCTGGAGAAGGAACGCGAGGCCCAGGCCAAGGTGGCGGTGGCCGCCGAGCGCGCCCGGATCGCGCGTGAGCTGCACGACGTCGTCGCGCACAACGTGTCCGTGATGGTCGTGCAGGCCGACGGCGCCGCGTTCGTCCTGGACACCGCGCCCGACCAGGCGAAGAAGGCCCTGGAGACCATCTCCTCCACCGGCCGCCAGGCCCTCGCCGAGATGCGCCGCCTGCTCGGCGTGCTGCGCACCGGCGAGCACCAGGAGTCCGGGGAGTACGTCCCGCAGCCCGACGTCCAGCAGATCGAGGACCTGGTCGAGCAGTGCCGGGGCTCCGGGCTGCCGGTCGACTTCAAGGTCGAGGGCACGCCGCGCCCGCTGCCCAGCGGCGTGGAGCTGACCGCCTACCGCATCGTGCAGGAGGCGCTGACCAACACCCGCAAGCACGGCGGGCCCAACGCGGGCGCCAGCGTGCGGCTGGTCTACTTCGACGACGGGCTCGGGCTGCTGGTGGAGGACGACGGCAAGGGCGCGCCGCACGAGCTGTACGAGGAGGGCGGTCTCGACGGCCGGGGACACGGCCTGATCGGTATGCGGGAGCGGGTCGGCATGGTCGGCGGCACCCTGGACGCGGGCCCGCGCCCCGGCGGAGGATTCCGCATCAGCGCGCTGCTGCCGCTCAAACCCGCGCACTGACTCCCGTACGCGCTCCGGTGACACCTGTAACGCCCTGACGACCCCGCCTCTACGACAACGACAAGGAAGAGACCCCCATGACGATCCGCGTGATGCTCGTCGACGACCAGGTGCTGCTGCGCACCGGGTTCCGGATGGTGCTCGCCGCGCAGCCGGACATGGAGGTCGTCGCGGAGGCGGGCGACGGTGTCGAGGCGCTCCAGGTGCTGGAGACCACCAAGGTGGACGTGGTCCTGATGGACGTGCGCATGCCCAAGCTGGACGGGGTGGAGGCCACGCGCCGGATCTGCGTGGACCCCCAGGCGCCGAAGGTGCTGATCCTGACCACCTTCGACCTGGACGAGTACGCCTTCTCCGCGCTGAAGGCGGGCGCCTCGGGCTTCATGCTCAAGGACGTGCCGCCCGCTGAGCTGCTCGCCGCCATCCGCTCGGTGCACAGCGGCGACGCGGTGGTCGCCCCCTCCACCACCCGCCGCCTGCTCGACCGCTTCGCGCCGATGCTGCCGGGCGGCGGCAAGGAGCCCCAGCACCAGGAGCTGAAGCGGCTGACCGAGCGGGAACGGGAGGTGATGGTGCTGGTCGCGCAGGGACTGTCCAACGGTGAGATCGCGGCGCGGCTGGTGCTGTCGGAGGCGACGGTGAAGACGCACGTGGGCCGCATCCTGACCAAGCTGGGGCTCAGGGACCGGGTGCAGGTGGTGGTGCTGGCCTACGAGACGGGGCTGGTGCGGGCCGGCGGCCACGGCTGAGCCGCCGCTCGGCCGGGCCGCCGCTCGGCCGGGCGAGGGCGGACCGGCTCGTTCGACCGGCCCCCGCGGGCGGCGCGCCGTCGGTAGGGTGCGGCGCATGCTCCTGTGGATCAACGGCCCCTTCGGGGGCGGCAAGACACAGACCGCACACGAGATACAGCGCCGGCTGCCCGGCAGCGTCATCTGCGATCCCGAGCACGCGGGCTTCGGCCTGCGCCGCATGCTGCCCCCCGACCTGCGCGGCGACTTCCAGGATCTGGTGTCCTGGCGGCAGGGTGTCGTGGAGGTCCTCGACCTGGCCCTGACCAAGCACGACGGCCCGGTCATCGCCCCCATGACGGTCACCGACTCCGGCTGCTTCGCCGAGACGGTCGGGCGGCTGCGCGAACTGGGCCACGACGTACGCCACTTCACCCTCCTCGCCGAGCGGGAGACCGTGCTGCGGCGGCTGCGGGAGCGGAGCGTCGGACAGCTGCTGCGGTACGTCACCGGGAGGGACGCCGGTCCACGCCGGGACACGTGGGCCGTCCGGCAGCTCGACCACTGCCTGGAGCGGCTGCGCGAGCCGGAGTTCGCCGAGCACCTGTGGACGGACCGCACCACCGTCCCCAAGACCGCCGACCGCATCGCCGTCCTGGCCGGGCTCACCCTGCGCCCCAACACGGAGGGCGCGCTGCGGACCCGGCTGCGCCAGGCGCGGGTGGGGCTGAAGCACATCCGCCTCGACTGACGCAACGGCCTACCGCCTACCGGGCAACCGGCCTGCGGGCCTGCGGGCTGGCGGCCTAGCGGAGTATGCCCTCCAGGAAGTCGCTGCCCAGCCGGGCCACCACGGACACGTCCAGCTGGTGCAGGACGTAGCGTCCGCGGCGGCGGGTGGTGATCAGGCCCGCCTTCTTCAGCACGCCCAGGTGCCTCGATATCTCCGGGGCCGTCATGCCGTGGGCCTGCGCCAGCTCGCTCGTGGTGTAGGCGCTGCGCGCCAGATGACGGCAGATCCGCATCCGCACCGGATGGGACAGCGCGGTCATCCGCAGGCCGAGCTGCTCGACGGACGCGGGGGAGGACAGCTCCGGGGAGCCGGCCGGGTAGTGCAGCACCGGCTGCCAGCCGTACCGGTGCAGGACCATCAGGTGCGGCCAGCCCAGGCTGGTCGGCACCAGCAGCAGGCCGCCGTCGCCCGTGGCCGAGCGGCCGTCGCCCAGCTTGTCGACGGTGATCCGCCCGGCGTCCGCGTCCAGGGTCACCGCCGGGGACACCGCGGCCAGCGCCTCCGCCAGGCCTTTGCGGCGCAGCAGTTCCGTCTTGTGCCGGGCGTCCGCCGCGAGCTGGTGCCGCAGCCGGGACCAGGCCTCCGCGAAGAACGCCTCGTCGCAGTCCTGCGCGAACTGCCTGAGCCAGTCCCGGATACGCGGCGGATCGGCCAGCAGCCGCTCGCTGAAGCGCAGTTGCTGCGGTCCGCGCGCCGCGGCCAGCTCCAGGGCGCGCCGGCGCGCCTCGGCGTCCGTGAGCGCGGAGTGCCCGCCGGTGCTGTACGGCAGGGCGCAGGTGAACTCCAGGGCGGCGTCCACGAACTGCTCGTCGGAGAGCTTGTCGAGCAGGTCCAGGTCCTCGGCCAGGGTGGCGCCCGGCAGGGTGCCGCCGCCCGGGACCCCGGCGAACGGCAAAAACAGGTCCGAGAACGTCGTCCGCCACAGGAAGTCGGCCTCGCACATCCGGTCGGCCAGATGCGAGTCGAGCCGGGCCGTCACGCCCGTCGCCCAGCCTTGCAGTCCAGGATGGTGCCCCGGTTCGGACAGCGCGTGCAGCGCCATGCCGAGCTCGGCCAGGGGGGAGGGCACGAAGGCGACCCTCTCCGGCCGCAGCCCCGCGATGTCGATGGTCACGCTCATGCCCTCATGGTGCACCCCGCCACTGACAACGCCGCCGTCGATTGACGACCGCGGTCAATCGGCACGACGCGGCCGGGACCGGCGACGCAGCCTGGGAGCAACGGAGCGCAACGGAGCGCAACGGCGAGCAACGGAGAACAGCGAGGAAGCAACGAGGAGCACCCGGTCCCGACGGAGGCCGAGCCCGCCGAAACCGTCCCCGCCCGCTCGCCCCGCGCCGCCGAGTCCACCTCCACCCTCGACGTCCCGAGAAAGGCGACCCGCCATGAGCCTCACCCAGGAGTACATCCTCGCCGTCCACCGCGCCCGCCTGCTCGGCGAGCCCGTCCCCCCGGCCCCCGGCACGCACGACCGGCAGGTCGTGCGCGAGTGGCGGGACCGGCGCCGCTTCCGTGCCGTCCTCGCCGGCCGCCCGGCCCGCGGACGGCTGCGCCCGGCGCTCGCCCGCCTGCTGGCCTCGTCGGCGCCCCCGCCGGCACGGCGGCGCCCTACCTGCTGACCTCCCCGGCCAGCCGGGAGGCGAAGTCGGCGGCCGCCGTCCGAACGTCGTCGGCCGTCCACTCCAGGCCCGCGGCGCTCACGGTCACCTCGGTGGCCGCGAGCCCGGGGCCGACGGGGTCCCACGCGCGGGCGAACAACAGCGTCCCCGTCTCCTCGGCCTGCGTGAGCGCGACCTCGGTCAGCGTGTCCTCGTCGTACGGCAGCCAGACCTGGAACTCGTGGGTGTGCGGGACCTCCGGCCGCACTCCCGCCCACGGCACCCCGGCCGCCGTGAGGCCCTCGGACAGCGCCCGGGCGACCACGCGCGCGTGGGCGACGTACTCGGGCAGCCGGGGCAGCTCCCGCTCCAGCCCCGCCAGCGCGGACAGGACCGTCGGGAACTGCTGGTAGACCTGGCCGCCGTAGCGGTGCCGCCAGGCCCGCGCCTCCTCCACCAGCGTCCGCGGCCCGGCGAGTGCGGCGCCGCCGAACGCGTCGAGCGACTTGTAGAACGACACGTAGACGCTGTCCGCCAGGCCCGCGATCTCCGCGAGCGGCCGGCCGAAGTGCGGGGTCGTCTCCCACAGCCGGGCCCCGTCGAAGTGCACCACCGCGTCGCGCTCCCGCGCCGCCGCCACCACCTCGGTGAGCTCCTCCCAGGTGGGCAGCACGTAACCGGCGTCCCTGAGCGGCAGTTCCAGCATCAGCGCACCGAAGGGCTCGTCGAAGTCGCGGACCTCCGCGGCGGTCGGCAGACGTGGCGCATCGGTCACCCGCACCGGTCGCAGGCCGCTGACCTCGCGGAACGCGTTCCGCTCGTGCACCTCGGGGTGGCTCAGGGCGTGCAGGGCGACGACCGGGTTGCCGGTGCGGCCCGCCCAGCAGCGCAGGGCGACCTGCTGGGCCATGGTGCCGGTCGGGAAGAAGGCGGCGGCCTCGGTGCCGAGCAGCGCGGCGACCCGGTCCTCCAGGGCCTCGACGACGCCGTTGCCGTACAGGTCGACGGCCTCGTCCAGGTCGTACAGCCCCGCCGCGTCGTCGAGCACGGCCAGGCGCTCCCGGAGCGTGGCGCGGGCCCCGGACCGGCTGAGCACCCGCCGCGCGCCGCGGACCGCGGCGACGCGCCGCTCGCGCAGCCGTGCCCACCGTTCCGCCTGTGTCTCTCGCTCCTTCGGTACGCCGTCCCGCTCCGCCGTGTCAGTCATGCGACGATCATGCCGGGCGCCGCCGCGCGAGAACACCCGCTTTTCCCCGTACCGTCCCGCACGCGCGCAGTGCCGTCTCCGTACACGCACGTGCCCGTCTCCGTGCGCGCGAGACGCGCGAGTCACCGTCTCCGTACGCGCGCGTCACCTTCTCCGTGCGCGCGCGTGCGGTAGCCCACAGCCTGTGGACGACCGGACGCCCTCCGGACCAATCGCGTTAACATGACGAGAAATCGTCCGGTACCCCGAGCGGACTGGAACGGGAAGGCCGCCCTCGCGTGAACACAACCCCACAGCCGGATCCCCAGGACCGCCCCGCGCGGCTCACCGTCGGTGTCGTCGGCACCGGCCGCGTCGGGCCGGCGCTGGCCGCCTCTCTCCAGCTCGCCGGGCACCGCCCGGTGGCCGCCTCCGGGGTCTCCGACGTCTCCCGGCGCCGGGCCGCGGAGCTGCTCCCCGACGTGCCGCTGGTGGCGCCCGCCGAGGTCCTCCAGCGCGCCGAGCTGGTGCTGCTGACCGTCCCCGACGACGTCCTGCCGGGCCTGGTCGCCGGGCTCGCCGAGACCGGCGCGGTCCGCCCGGGCCAGCTGCTCGTGCACACCTCCGGGCGGTACGGCGCGAAGGTCCTCGACCCGGCCCTGCGCGCGGGCGCGCTGCCGCTGGCCCTGCACCCGGCGATGACGTTCACGGGCACGCCCGTCGACGTGCAGCGGCTGGCCGGCTGCTCCTTCGGCGTCACCGCCCCCGAGGAGCTGCGGCTGGCCGCCGAGGCCCTGGTCATCGAGATGGGCGGCGAGCCGGAGTGGGTCGCCGAGGACCGGCGCCCGCTGTACCACGCGGCCCTCGCCCTCGGCGCCAACCACCTGGTCACCCTGGTCGCCCAGTCCATGGAGCTGCTGCGCACGGCCGGGGTGACGGCCCCCGACCGGATGCTCGGCCCGCTGCTGGGCGCCGCCCTGGACAACGCGCTGCGCTCCGGCGACGCGGCGCTGACCGGCCCCGTCGCGCGCGGGGACGCCGGCACGGTCGCCGCGCACATCGAGGAACTGCGCGCGCACGCCCCGCAGACCGTCGCCGGCTACCTGGCGATGGCCCGCGCGACCGCCGACCGGGCGCTCGCCGGCGGCCTGCTCAAGCCGGAACTCGCCGAGGACCTGCTCGGGGTACTCGCCGACGGGACGGACGGCAGCGCCGGACCGGAAGGGACGGACGGCACCGAGGGAGACGTCCGATGACCATCGCCCTGCTCCGCACCGCCGACGAGCTGCACGCGCGCGTGCGGCACGGCCGCAGGGCCGTCGTGATGACGATGGGCGCCCTGCACGAGGGCCACGCGACGCTGGTCCGCACGGCCCGCTCGATCGCCGGCCCCGACGGCGAGGTCGTCGTCACCGTCTTCGTCAACCCGCTCCAGTTCGGCGCGGGCGAGGACCTCGACCGCTACCCGCGCACCCTGGACGCCGACGTCAAGATCGCCGCCGAGTCCGGCGCGGACGCCGTCTTCGCGCCCTCCGTGGAGGAGGTCTACCCGGGCGGCGAACCCCAGGTCCGCATCACCGCGGGCCCCATGGGGGAGCGCCTGGAGGGCGCATCCCGCCCCGGCCACTTCGACGGCATGCTCACGGTCGTCGCCAAGCTGCTGCACCTCACCCGCCCCGACGTCGCCCTGTACGGCCAGAAGGACGCCCAGCAGCTCGCGCTCATCCGCCGCATGGTGCGCGATCTGAACTTCGGCGTGGAGATCGTCGGCGTCCCCACCGTCCGCGAGGACGACGGCCTGGCCCTCTCCAGCCGCAACCGGTACCTCTCCCCCGAGGAGCGGCGCACCGCGCTCGCCCTGTCCCAGGCGCTGTTCGCGGGCCTCGACCGGCACGCCGCACAGGAGGCGCTGCGGGCCCGGGCCCGCGAAGTGCCCGCCACGCGCGCGCGTGCCGAGGCGCTCAGCGCGCTCGGCGAGTCCCGCGCCGCGGCCGACGCGCACGCCGTCAGCAAGGCGGTCCCCGGCGGCCCGGCGGCCGTCCGCGCCGCCGCCCGTCTGGTCCTGGACGAGGCCGCCCGCCTCAGCCCGCCCCTGGAGCTGGACTACCTGGCCCTGGTGGACCCCGCCGACTTCACCGAGATCGGGGACGACTTCACCGGCGACGCCGTCCTCGCCGTCGCGGCCCGCGTCGGCTCGACCCGGCTGATCGACAACATCCCCCTCACCTTCGGAGCCGCCTCGTGACCAGCACAGGCATACGACTGCACGCCCCCGCGCCCGGCTGGGCCATCGACGCGGACGTGGTCGTCGTCGGCTCCGGCGTCGCCGGCCTCACCGCCGCCCTGCGCTGCCAGGCCGCCGGGCTGCACACCGTCGTCGTCACCAAGGCCCGCCTGGACGACGGCTCCACCCGCTGGGCTCAGGGCGGCATCGCCGCCGCCCTCGGCGAGGGCGACACCCCCGAGCAGCACCTGGACGACACGCTGGTCGCCGGCGCCGGCCTGTGCGACGAGGACGCGGTCCGCATCCTCGTCACCGAGGGCCCCGACGCCGTACGCCGCCTGATCGCCACGGGCGCCCACTTCGACGAGTCGGCCGAGGGCGGCCTCGAACTGACCCGCGAGGGCGGCCACCACCGCCGCCGCATCGCCCACGCGGGCGGCGACGCCACGGGCGCGGAGATCTCCCGGGCGCTGGTCGAGGCGGTACGCGCGCGTGGCATCAGGACCATCGAGAACGCCCTGGTCCTCGATCTGCTCGCCGACGCCGAGGGCCGTACCGCCGGGGTCAGCCTGCACGTCATGGGCGAGGGTCAGCACGACGGCGTGGGGGCCGTGCACGCACCCGCCGTGGTCCTGGCGACCGGCGGCATGGGCCAGGTCTTCTCGGCGACGACGAACCCGTCCGTCTCCACCGGCGACGGCGTCGCCCTCGCCCTGCGCGCGGGTGCCGAGGTGAGCGACCTGGAGTTCGTCCAGTTCCACCCCACGGTGCTGTTCCTCGGCACCGACGCGGAGGGCCAGCAGCCCCTGGTCTCGGAGGCGGTGCGCGGGGAGGGCGCCCACCTGGTGGACGCCGACGGCGTGCGCTTCATGCAGGGGCGGCACGAACTGGCCGAGCTCGCCCCCCGGGACATCGTCGCCAAGGGCATCATGCGGCGCATGCAGGAGCGGGACGCCGAGCACATGTACCTCGACGCCCGGCACTTCGGCGCCGACATGTGGGAGCACCGCTTCCCGACGATCCTCGCCGCCTGCCGGGCCAACGGCATCGACCCGGTCACCGAGCCCGTCCCGATCGCCCCGGCCGCGCACTACGCCTCCGGCGGCGTCCGCACGGACTCCCGCGGCCGCACCACGGTGCCCGGCCTGTACGCGTGCGGCGAGGTCGCCTGCACGGGCGTGCACGGCGCCAACCGCCTGGCTTCCAACTCCCTCCTCGAGGGCCTGGTCTACGCCGAGCGCATCGCCGCCGACATCGCGGCGGGCAAGGCCGACGGCACCCTCCACGCGCGCGTGCCGGACACCGCCCCGCACCCGGAGACCCCGGGGCACCCGCTGCTGCCCGCCGAGACCCGCTTCGCCGTCCAGCGGATCATGACGGAGGGCGCCGGCGTCCTCCGTTCCGCGGACTCCCTCGCCCGGGCCGCCGAACAGCTCCAGCGGCTGCACAGCCAGGCCCGCGAGGCCCTCGACGAGAACGGCAAGACGGCCGAGCCGGGCGTCGACACCTGGGAGGCCACCAACCTGCTGTGCGTGGCCCGCGTCCTCGTCGCCGCCGCCGCGCTCCGCGACGAGACCCGCGGCTGCCACTGGCGCGAGGACCGCCCGGACCGTGACGACACGGCCTGGCGCCGCCATATCGTCGTACGCCTGAACCCCGACCGCACCCTCGCCGTGCACACCACGGAAACCGCAGAATTTCCCCCGACCGCACAGCCGACGCCAAGCCCCCAGGAGCAGTGACCGACGTGACCACCCCCGACCTTCCCCTCGCCTCCGACGGAGGCTGCGGCGACGGCTGCGCCTGCGAGGCCGGCGAGGAATACCTGGAGTGCGGCCTCGACCCCGCGCTCGCCCAGCTCCTGGCGGAGGCCGGCCTCGACCCCGTGGAGGTCGAGGACCTCGCCAACGTCGCCGTCCAGGAGGACCTGGCGGGCGGCGTGGACGTGACGACGGTCGCGACGATCCCCGAGGACGCGGTGGCCACGGCCGACTTCACGGCCCGCGAGGCCGGCGTGGTCGCGGGGCTGCGGGTCGCCGAGGCGGTCCTGTCGGTGGTCTGCACGGACGAGTTCGAGGTCGAACGCCACGTCGAGGACGGCGACCGCGTGGAACCCGGCCAGAGGCTCCTCTCCGTGACCTCCCGCACCCGCGACCTCCTCACCGCCGAGCGCAGCGCCCTGAACATCCTGTGCCGCCTGTCGGGCATCGCCACGGCCACGCGCGCGTGGGCGGACGCCCTGGAGGGCACCAGGGCCCGCGTCCGCGACACCCGCAAGACCACGCCCGGCCTGCGCAGCCTGGAGAAGTACGCGGTCCGCTGCGGCGGCGGCGTCAACCACCGCATGTCCCTCTCGGACGCGGCCCTGGTCAAGGACAACCACGTGGTCGCCGCGGGCGGTGTCGCGGCGGCCTTCCAGGCGGTCCGCGACCGCTTCCCGGACGTGCCCATCGAGGTCGAGGTCGACACCCTGCACCAGCTCCGCGAGGTCCTGGACGCGGGCGCCGATCTGATCCTGCTGGACAACTTCACACCGGGCGAGTGCGAGGAGGCGGTGGCCCTCGTCGACGGCCGCGCGGCCCTGGAGGCCTCCGGCCGCCTCACCCTCGGCAACGCCAAGGCCTACGCCGCGACGGGCGTCGACTACCTGGCCGTGGGCGCCCTGACCCATTCCTCGCCCATTCTGGACATCGGGCTGGACCTGCGAGCGGCGGAGTAGGGAAGCGACCCATGCTGCTGACGATCGACGTAGGCAACACCCACACCGTCCTCGGCCTGTTCGACGGCGACGACATCGTCGAGCACTGGCGCATCTCCACGGACGCGCGCCGCACGGCCGACGAGCTGGCCGTCCTCCTCCAGGGCCTGATGGGCATGCATCCGCTGCTCGGCGACGAACTGGGCGACGGCATCGACGGCATCGCCATCTGCGCGACGGTCCCCTCGGTCCTGCACGAGCTGCGCGAGGTCACCCGCCGCTACTACGGCGACGTCCCGGCCGTCCTCGTCGAACCGGGCGTCAAGACGGGCGTCCCGATCCAGTTCGACAACCCCAAGGAGGTCGGCGCCGACCGCATCATCAACGCGTTGGCGGCGAACGAGCTCTACGGCGGCCCGGCGATCGTCGTCGACTTCGGCACGGCGACGACGTTCGACGCGGTGAGCGCGCGCGGGGAGTACGTCGGCGGGGTCATCGCCCCCGGTATCGAGATCTCGGTCGAGGCCCTGGGCGTCAAGGCGGCGCAGCTGCGCAAGATCGAGGTCGCCCGCCCGCGCAGCGTGATCGGCAAGAACACGGTGGAGGCGATGCAGTCGGGCATCGTCTACGGTTTCGCCGGCCAGGTCGACGGCGTGGTGAGCCGCATGGCCCGCGAGCTGGCGGACGACCCGGACGACGTGACGGTCATCGCGACGGGCGGGCTGGCGCCGATGGTGCTGGGCGAGTCCTCGGTCATCGACGAACACGAACCGTGGCTGACGCTGATCGGCCTCCGCCTGGTCTACGAACGCAACGCGTCCCGCCTCTGACCGGCGCTTCCCTGACCCCCGCGTTGTGGCTGGCGTGGGGGTGTTGCGCGGCCCGGCGGAGCGGGGTGCCTCCCCCAGAGGGGGCACCCCCAGCGCCCACCCGTGCCGCCCCAGCGGCACGACTGCCCGCGGATTGCGGCAGCCGGCCGCGGTGCGCAACCAGGCACGGGCCGGAGCGCTACCCGCAGACGCGCACGGCGGGGAGGGGTTGTGTCGGGGGGGGGGGGGGGGGGGGGGGGGGGCCCCCCCGCAAGGGTTTTTCCGTCAAACAAGGGAACTTCCCATCGGCCCACTTTCCCAC
>NZ_JBVIGC010000004.1:0-48834 GCF_055571015.1 Streptomyces sp. NPDC031049 | reverse complement strand
CGGGGAGGGGTTGTGTTGGGGGGGGGGGGGGCTCCGCCCGCAGCGGTTGTCGCGTCAACACGGGGACCTTCCAGTCGGCCGATTTCGCGACGTTCCGAGGACGGAGACCCCCGGCGCGGCCCCGTACCACCCACCGGACCCGAGGCGCTACGCGCACCCCCGACCACCCGCAGCGGCGCCGCAGGCATCCACCCACCACCCCGCACCCGGCACACCACGCGAACCCCCACCCACCCCACACCCCGCGCAACCGCCGGAGGCACCCCGCGCCCACCCGGGTGGCAAGCCCGACGCCACACCCACCCCCTATGTCGAGTTTGTCTGATTAGCGCGTATCGTCGGCGCATGCCCACGCCATACGGATCCCGCGGCGGCATGGCGTTCGGCGTGGAGGAGCTGCGTGTGCTCCGCCGCGCCCTCGCCCTCGCCCTCAACCCCAGCCCCGTCTCGGCCGAGGACGTCCAGGACTGCCTCCGCCTAGCAGAGTCGCTCGACGAGGCGACGCGGGAGAGCGCCCGCCTGAGGGCGTTCCTGGTGGCCGACCTCGCCCGCTACCGCGCAGCGCTCCCCGGCACCGCCACCGGCTACCTCGCCCTCCTCGAAGAGGCTCTGAGCGCTGGGCACCACCCCACCCGTGACGACCTCGCCGCCCTGGGCGCCCTGCGCGGAAACCCCACCGCCGCCATCCTCCTCGCCCGTTGCCGGGCCGAGACCGCCACCGCCACCACCACCGGCACCACAGGCACCACCGGCACCGCCCACGCCACCGTCCCCGCCGCCCGCACGTCCACCGACACCCACGCCGCCACTCCCGCCTCAGCGTCCACCCCCACCTCCGCGACCGCCCGTACCCGCCTCCTTGCCCTCCCCGGCGGCTTGTCCGCCGCCCCCTTCGCGGCCGAGCAGGACCCCGGCAAGAGCCCCGAGAAGAAGCCGGCCCAGAAGCCCGCCCCGAGGCCCGCCCGGAAGCCGGCCCCCGCGCCCGGCCCCACCCCCAAGCGCCCCATCCCGACGCCGGGCGAGGTCTTCCCCCGCCGCAAGCCCGCCCCGCCCCCCGCCGGCTCCCACCCGCACCTCGCCGCAGGCTGACGGGCGCGGCTGGCTACCCTGGAGTCATGGACTACGTCTCCGCGCTCCTGCCCCCGGTCGTCATGGCCGTGCTCTTCGCCTCCGTGATCAGGGTGATCATCAAGTCCCAGGGCGGCGCCAACAAGGCCAAGGAGGACGCGGCCGTCGACGCCGCCCTCACGCGCGCGGAGAACACGCGGCAGAACTCCCCGCGCACCGGTTCCTGACCGACCCGCCACCCCCCCCGGGGGGCGGGTCGCCCGGCGTCGCCCGTCAGGCGGGCGCCCGCCACCTTCGCCTCCACCTGCGCCCCGCCACGGCCCCACCCGCGCCACCCCCACCTCCCCATTCGCCCCATTTGTCGCCGACGCGCACGTTCGTCCCGCCAATGCCGGGATCTCCCACTATTGTGCTGAGGTGTGCCTCGCCCATTGGGAGAACTCGAAGACGCGGTCATGACCCGGGTGTGGAAGTGGAACCGCCCGGTCACCGTTCGAGAAGTCCTGGAAGATCTCCAACAGGAACGGTCCATCGCGTACACCACGGTGATGACCGTTCTGGACAATCTTCATCAGAAGGGCTGGGTGCGCCGCGAGTCGGAAGGCCGGGCCTATCGATATGAGGCCGTCTCCACCCGCGCCGCCTACGCCGCCGCGCTCATGAACGACGCCTGGTCGCAGAGCGACAACCCGGCCGCCGCCCTCGTGGCGTTCTTCGGCATGATGAGCGAGGAACAACGACGGGCACTCAGCGACGCCATCCGCATCGTCCAAGGCCCGGAAACCTCCGAAACCCCCGAAACCCCGGCGCCCAATACTCCGCGGACCCCTCCCGCCCCCGGCTCGGCGCAGGGCGACGACGAGCGATAGCGTCCGCTCATGCCAGCGTCAGCAGTGAGCCCCGAAGTCACCGCAAATGCCATCACCGTCCGGCGGGCCCGCACCAGGGATGTCCCGGCGGTACGCCGGCTCCTCGACGCCTACGTCCGGGACGGCATCCTGCTCGACAAAGCGATGGTGACCCTTTACGAGGACATCCAGGAGTTCTGGGTCGCGGAACGCGACGACAACGCCGAGGTCGTCGGCTGCGGCGCGCTGCACGTGATGTGGGAAGACCTGGCGGAAGTGCGCACTCTCGCGGTCAAGCCGGGGCTGAAGGGCGCCGGCGTCGGCCACCTGCTGCTGCGGAAGTTGCTGGACACCGCACGCTGGCTCGGCGTTAGCCGCGTATTCTGCCTGACCTTCGAAGTGGACTTCTTCGTCAAGCACGGCTTCGTGGAGATCGGGGAGACGCCGGTCGACACCGATGTCTATGCGGAGCTGCTGCGTTCCTATGACGAGGGCGTCGCGGAGTTCCTCGGTCTCGAACGAGTGAAACCGAACACCCTCGGCAACAGCCGGATGCTTCTGCACCTGTGATCGACGGCACGACTGCCGCACACGGGTGCCCTATGTCCGAAACGCGCATCTTTCCGGTGGGGTGCCGGGCCGCCGGTCTCGGCCGGGGGTTTGTGTTTTTCCGGCAAAAGCGGTTTGCTTTCCGGCGTACTGCAGTACTGCATATAACAGGGGACGGCGTTACGGCGGACGCCGGCGGACCCCGGCCCTCAAGTTATCGATGAAAGGAAATCCGGTGGCACAGAAGGTTCAGGTCCTTCTTGTCGACGACCTCGACGGCGGCGAGGCGGACGAGACCGTCACGTTCGCGTTGGACGGCAAGACGTACGAGATCGATCTCACCACCGCCAACGCGGACAAGCTCCGCGGCCTTCTCGAGCCTTACGTGAAGGGCGGTCGTCGTACCGGAGGGCGCGCTTCGGGCGGGCGTGGCAAGGCGCGCGCTTCTTCGGGCAGCAGCCAGGACACCGCGGCCATCCGCGCATGGGCGAAGGAGAACGGTTACGAGGTCAACGACCGCGGCCGTGTTCCCGCCAGCATTCGCGAGGCCTACGAGAAGGCCAACGGCTGAACGATCGCCGGACCGGCGATCGACGGAACGGCACATGGCCGAACAGGTGACCGAGCGTAAGCCCGGTTCACCCGGAGGCCAGCGGCGCACCGCACGGGCGCCGCAGCCGGACGCGGTGACAGTGCGCCGCCACCGTGTCGACGAGCCGTGCGAGATCGGGGGTGCCCGCACCGCCCCCCACGGCCGACAGCGCAGGCAGCGAGGCCTCGACCTCGCGCCCTGGAACGGGGGGCCGCAGCCATACGGCGGCCCCCTGCCCACCCGCCCCTCCGGCCGCCCCGGCCGGACCGGGCCCGGGAGGCGGCGGCGCGTCCATGAGGCCGCCCTCGCCGACCGCTCTCAGGCCGAGGGGCAGCGAGCCCCACTCCAGCCAGTCCAGCAGCCCCGGCAGCTCCTCCGCGCTGCCCGCGGCCACGAGCAGCCGCATGCGCCCGCCCTGGACGGCCACGGGAGAGTCCGGCCTCAGCCGCCACAGCGCGCCCTGCCCGGCCTCCACGGGCACGTCCAGCACGTCGAACCGCACCCCCACCCGCAGCCGCACCGGCGCCGCAGCGCACCCGCACCCGCACCCGCACCCGCCGGGCAGACCGCACGCGCCACCAGGGACACCGCACGCGCCAGGAACCTCGTCCTGCCCCGTCGCCGTCTCCCACCGCAGCACGGTCTCGTACCACCACCGCGTCCGCCGGACCCACTCGGCGGGACCGGCGGGAGCGGCCGGAAGGCCGACGTGCGGCCCGGGTCCCTCCGGGCCGAGCGGCCGGCGAGGGGAAGGGACCGAGTTGGCACCTGACATGCCAAGTGCAACCGTCGAAAGGGCGTCCGGGTTACGCTGGGTGCCCTGACGAATGCGTTGAGTATCGAACGAGGGGGCGCACCGGGGTGCGGGGAGGCGTGAAGTTGTTCGCCCGTAGCGGAGGGAACGGGTGCACGCGGCATGGACTGTCAGTGCCGGCGGGTAAGACATCCCTAGTGGGAGGGGGCGACACGCAGGACGGGCCGTCTCACGTTCGCCATCGGCGTACTGGCGAGTGGGGTATCTGCCTGGCCTGCGGGAACATCGTCTCGCACCATCGGGTTGGAGCAGATGTCGGCGTTCGGGGTCAGGAGGCCATCGACGGTGTCGGCAGTTGGAATGAGCGGTCCCCGCTTGCGGGACTAAGCTGCGGAAGGACAGGGAGGGGAAGTTCCCCTTACTGCCTGACCGCTCTGAGGAGCGATTAACGATGTTCGAGAGGTTCACCGACCGCGCGCGGCGGGTTGTCGTCCTGGCTCAGGAAGAAGCCCGGATGCTCAACCACAACTACATCGGCACCGAGCACATCCTCCTGGGCCTGATCCACGAGGGTGAGGGTGTCGCCGCCAAGGCCCTTGAGAGCCTCGGGATTTCGCTCGAGGCGGTCCGCCAGCAGGTGGAGGAGATCATCGGGCAGGGCCAGCAGGCCCCGTCGGGTCACATCCCCTTCACTCCCCGTGCCAAGAAGGTGCTGGAGCTGTCGCTCCGCGAGGCGCTTCAGCTGGGCCACAACTACATCGGCACGGAGCACATCCTGCTCGGCCTGATCCGTGAGGGCGAGGGCGTCGCCGCCCAGGTCCTGGTCAAGCTGGGCGCAGATCTGAACCGCGTGCGGCAGCAGGTGATCCAGCTGCTCTCCGGTTACCAGGGCAAGGAGACCGCCACCGCCGGCGGTCCTGCCGAGGGCACGCCCTCCACGTCCCTGGTCCTCGACCAGTTCGGCCGGAACCTCACCCAGGCCGCTCGTGAGTCCAAGCTCGACCCGGTCATCGGGCGCGAGAAGGAGATCGAGCGGGTCATGCAGGTGCTGTCCCGCCGGACGAAGAACAACCCGGTCCTGATCGGTGAGCCCGGCGTCGGCAAGACCGCCGTCGTGGAGGGCCTCGCCCAGGCCATCGTCAAGGGCGAGGTGCCCGAGACCCTCAAGGACAAGCACCTCTACACCCTGGACCTCGGCGCGCTGGTCGCCGGCTCCCGCTACCGCGGTGACTTCGAGGAGCGCCTGAAGAAGGTGCTCAAGGAGATCCGCACCCGCGGCGACATCATCCTGTTCATCGACGAGTTGCACACGCTGGTCGGTGCGGGTGCCGCCGAGGGCGCCATCGACGCGGCGAGCATCCTCAAGCCGATGCTGGCCCGCGGTGAGCTCCAGACCATCGGTGCGACCACGCTGGACGAGTACCGCAAGCACCTGGAGAAGGACGCGGCCCTCGAGCGCCGCTTCCAGCCCATCCAGGTCGCGGAGCCGTCGCTGCCGCACACGATCGAGATCCTCAAGGGCCTGCGCGACCGTTACGAGGCGCACCACCGCGTCTCCATCACCGACGAGGCGCTGGTCCAGGCCGCCACCCTGGCCGACCGGTACATCTCGGACCGCTTCCTGCCGGACAAGGCGATCGACCTGATCGACGAGGCCGGTTCCCGGATGCGGATCCGCCGGATGACCGCGCCGCCGGACCTGCGCGAGTTCGACGAGAAGATCGCCGGCGTCCGCCGGGACAAGGAGTCCGCGATCGACTCGCAGGACTTCGAGAAGGCCGCCTCCCTGCGCGACAAGGAGAAGCAGCTCCTGGCCGCCAAGGCCAAGCGGGAGAAGGAGTGGAAGGCCGGCGACATGGACGTCGTCGCCGAGGTCGACGGCGAGCTGATCGCCGAGGTCCTCGCCACGGCCACCGGCATCCCGGTCTTCAAGCTGACCGAGGAGGAGTCCAGCCGTCTGCTCCGCATGGAGGACGAGCTGCACAAGCGGGTCATCGGCCAGAACGACGCCGTCAAGGCGCTGTCGAAGGCGATCCGCCGTACCCGCGCCGGCCTGAAGGACCCGAAGCGTCCGGGTGGCTCGTTCATCTTCGCCGGCCCGTCCGGTGTCGGTAAGACGGAGCTGTCCAAGGCGCTCGCGGAGTTCCTCTTCGGTGACGAGGACGCGCTGATCTCCCTCGACATGTCGGAGTTCAGCGAGAAGCACACGGTCTCGCGTCTCTTCGGTTCGCCCCCCGGCTACGTGGGCTACGAGGAGGGCGGCCAGCTGACCGAGAAGGTGCGCCGCAAGCCGTTCTCGGTCGTCCTCTTCGACGAGGTCGAGAAGGCCCACCCGGACATCTTCAACTCGCTGCTGCAGATCCTGGAGGACGGTCGGCTGACCGACTCCCAGGGCCGGGTCGTGGACTTCAAGAACACGGTCATCATCATGACGACCAACCTCGGCACCCGGGACATCTCCAAGGGCTTCAACCTGGGCTTCGCCGCCGCGGGCGACACGAAGACCAACTACGAGCGCATGAAGAACAAGGTGTCGGACGAGCTGAAGCAGCACTTCCGGCCCGAGTTCCTCAACCGCGTCGACGACGTGGTGGTCTTCCCGCAGCTGACGCAGAACGACATCCTGAGGATCGTCGACCTGATGATCAGCAAGGTGGACGAGCGCCTGAAGGACCGGGACATGGGCATCGAGCTGTCCCAGACCGCCAAGGAGCTGCTGTCCAAGAAGGGCTACGACCCCGTGCTGGGCGCCCGGCCGCTGCGCCGGACCATCCAGCGCGAGATCGAGGACTCGCTGTCGGAGAAGATCCTCTTCGGCGAGCTGCGCCCCGGTCACATCGTGGTCGTGGACACCGAGGGCGAGGGCGAGTCCCAGACCTTCACCTTCCGCGGTGAGGAGAAGTCGGCACTGCCCGACGTCCCGCCGATCGAGCAGGCGGCGGGCGGCGGCCCGAACCTGAGCAAGGAGGCGTAGCCCTCCGGGCGCGCCGAGCAAGGGGCTGCCCCGGGACTCCGGTCCCGGGGCAGCCCCTTTGCCGTGCCGCGTCGCGGCGGCCGTCCGTCAGGGGTGGGTCAGGTGTACTGCGGCACCTGGGAAGAGCGGCCGGAACCCGGACAAGGTGCAGGAGTGCCCGGGCCGGTTCGCGAGCGTCACCTCATGCAGGCCCGGCAGCCGGGCCGCCAGGGCCGCGAGGTGCTCGGTCCCCTCCATGCCGTACACCACCAGTGTCTGGATGTCGGGAAGTTCGGGCATGCGGTCGATGGAGTCTGGTAGCTCCCGGATGATCGCCGCGTGCAGGTGCAGGCGGGTGAGCCCGGGCAGGGCGGCGACCTCCCGCCAATCGTCTGCCGTCAGTTCGCTGGTCAGTCGGCCGAGGTTGAGCGTATGCAGGGTTTCCCAGCGCGCCAGGCCCCGCAGCCCGGTCGATGCCGTGCTCCTGCCGACCAGGCTGAGAACGCCCAGCGGTGATTCGGTGGGCAGCGCCTCGCTGAGATCAGTGCCCGGCAGGTGCTCGTCCAGGTCCAGGTAGAGCAGGGTCAGTGATGTCAGGGACCGTATCCCCGACAGGCTGGAGCCGAATCCGAGGACGAGTTCGGTGAGGGGCAGCTCGGCCAGAGCCTCCAGGCTGCCGGCGTTCGGGCACTCCTTCTGCGTCAGCCTGCTCAGCGAGGTGAAGCGTTGCAGTGCGGTCAAGTCCGTCAACAGGGGATTCTCGAAGACGTTCAGCTCCATCACCGCGCCGGGTTCCGGTACGGCGTCCACGATGTCCTTGGCCCGGTACCGCCCCGTGACCGACAGCCTGGGCCACGGCCGCAACCCGGCGAGCGCGGCGAGCTGGGCCGGTGATTCGCAGTCCAGGATGAGGCCCGTACGGTCGAGGTGGTCCAGGACCTCCGCCGCGTACTCCTCCGTGTCGAACCGGTGCCACGTGCCCACGAGCTGGCGTCGCACGTCCAGGTCGGTGTGGTCCCGGAAGCGGCGCAGCACGGCCAGCGCCCCGTCGGGTTCCTCCCGGCCCAGGACCGAGGCGGTGACCGTGACGCCCCGGGCCTCCTCGTCCGTCAGGCCGTCCGGCCCCGGCAGCAGCTCCAGGACCAGCGGACCGGCCCCGGCGAGTTCCCGCGCCGCCTCGGTGGTGCGCGGCGGGATCAGTGCGGCGGCCCGGTCGGCCACTTCCGTCCGCACCGCCGGGTCCAGGGCCGTCGTGTGCTCCAGACAGGCCAGGGCCAGCAGCGTGAGCCGGGGCGTGTCGCGGGCCAGCAGCTCGCGCAGCACGGACCCGCGTTCGTGCGGCCGGGCGTGGGCCACGGCCATGCGGATGACGTCCTCCCACTGGGTGTCGTCGGCATGGCTGGTGAGGACGCCGAGGTGGCCCTCGGCCACGGCGTACCGGGCGGCGAGATAGTCCTGGAAGGTGCGGTGGACGAAGTCCACGACGCCCTCGGCCGGCCGGCGCAGCACCCCGCTGCGCAGCAGCAGCGTCCGCAGGACGTCGGCCGCGCCCCCGTGCCCGGCGTCCGGCGCCAGCACCGGCAGCGCCCGTTCCACGATGCCCTCGGCCGTCTCAAGGGCCATCTCGGTGCCGCCGCTGAGCACCATGGCGTAGGCGAGGCGTTGCAGCAGTTCCAGCTGCGCCTCCTCGCCCAGCTCCGGGCCGTCGACGGTGCCCATGCCCCGTTCCCGGTCCCGGCGGGCGAGCAGCATGGTGAGGGCGGCGTCGTACAGTTCCTTGCGTCCGGTGGGCAGATAGCCGCGCCGCTCGCGGTGCAGGGCGCAGAGCAGGCCGCACATCAGCGGGTTGGTGACCAGGCCGGACAGATCGCGCTTGGTGCGCAGGGAGTCCAGCAGCCGCTGCTCGTACTCCGGGGCGTCGGCCGCCCGGTGCCAGCGGTGGACGAAGGTGGCGACCTCGGCCCGGCCCATCGGGGCCAGGGAGAGTTCCCGGAAGCCTTCGCGGGCCAGCCAGTCGGTGCGTACGGCGGTGGGGCGGGTGGTCAGCAGCCAGCGGTTGCCGGGGTAGGCGTGGATGAGACCGGTCAGCCAGTCCCGGGCGGCGTGACGGTCGGCCGCCGGGATCTCGTCCAGCCCGTCGACCAGGACCAGGGCCCGGCGTGTGGCCAGGACGCGTTCCGCCCAGCCGTCCGGGGGTGCGAGCGGGCAGCCGACCGCGGTCAGGAAGGCGGCCGGGGCGGGCAGGGGTCCGGTGCGGACCAGGGTGCGCAGCGGGAGGACGTACGGGATGCGGGTGCCCTCCCGGGCCGCGGTCACCGCCAGCCACTGCACCAGGGTGGTCTTGCCGGAGCCCGCGTCGCCGCGCAGCAGCACCTTCGCTTCCCGGTCCAGGGTCTCGTCGGCGGGTATCCGTTCGGTGCGCGCCGGTGCGCCCTCGCCGAACAGGGCGTCCCGGTCGGTGTCGGCGCCGGGGGCCCGGTCGTCGGTCGCCTCCAGGCTCAGGTAGGCGACCTCCAGCGGCCATCGGTCCGGGGAGTCGCGCAGGTCGACGCCGTAGATGGTGAGGTGGTTGTGGCGCTCGGCGACGTACGACAGGTACCGGCGTTCGAAGGCGGTGTCCCGGGCGTCCGGGCGCGGTGTGCGGGTGATCAGCTCGTCGACCTTCGCGATCAGCTCGGCCTGGCCGCGGGTCTGGGCCACCAGCGTCCGGGCGACGAAGGTGGAGCGCCGGGTGAAGAACTCCAGGATGTGCAGGCACGCCCACTCGGTCGCGGAGTCGAGGAAGTGGCGGGCGTCGGTGGACAGGCCGTCGCCGGCCCCGGCGGCGTGCCGGCGCAGCCGGACGGCCAGTTCGCGGTGGCCCAGCCGGACCGCCTGGACGTCGTCCATGTCCAGGTCGCCGAGGGCGAGCAGCCGGGCGGCCAGGGCGTCGGCGACCGCGGTCTCCTCCTCGCGCGGGAAGGGCGGCTCGCCGGGGGAGTCCAGCGAGTCCCCGACCAGCCGCCCCGCGAGCCGGCGCACCTCCCGCTCGCCGAGCGTGCGCTGCTCGCCCCGGAACGCGACGAGGTGCGTGAGCCGGACCGGTCTGTCGACCAGTCCGGCGCCGGGGCCGCCCGTGACGAAGAGCTTCTTCACCAGCGGGGCGACCAGCCCGGACGCCAGCTTCCCGCCGAGTGCCGCCGGTTCCATCCGTCACCCCCGTGGTCCGTCGCCGACCAGGGGAGCTTATCCCTGCGTCAGGACAACTGCCCGTCGTAGTCCGGCAGTTTGAACGTCTTCTCGGCGTGGCCGCCGGACAGGTCGGTGGCGCTGTTGCCGATGTTGGCGATGATCGTGTAGCCCTTGGACTCGATGTCGACGCGCTGGGCGGTCTTGTAGTCGGCGACGTTCTTGAACAGGTCGAAGAAGCCGCGGACGTACAGGCCGGAGGACTCGTAGCCGGCGTGGTCGAGGTTCCACTCGGTGGGGTGGTAGATGATCCCCGGGCGGGCGGTGACGAAGAACAGGGCGACTCCGCGCTCCTGGGCGTACCGGGCCGCCTGGAGCACCGGCGCGTTGGCGGGCTGGGGGTAGCTGAAGCCGAAGTCGGTCTCCAGCGAGGTGTTGTCGATGTCCAGGACGATCGCCTGCTTCTCGCCGGGCCGGGCGTCGGCGATGCGCTCCTTCAGGTACGGCATGGCCTGGTCCATCACGGCACGGCAGTCGCGCTGCCAGGTGTCGTAGTCGACGTCGGCCGCGGCGGTGGCTGTGGCCGTGGCGGCCGGGGCCTGCGCCGGGGCGGGCGACGTCGTGGTCGCGCCGGCGGGCGTGACCGTCACGGTGAGCACGGCCCCGGTGACGGCGGCGGTGCCGAGGGCGCGCTTCCAGGCGCGCCCGGACTGTCTGGTCGGTCCGGTCTGTTCGGTCATGGGGGGTGGCGTCCTCTCATGCCTGCGCGGATGCCTGACGGCATCAAGGTGTCGCGGGCATGCTCGCGTCAACAAGTGGCCGGACGGCAACGATTGGGTTACTGACCGGTTGTCACGTGGAGGGCGCCCGGCCGGGCCGCCGGGGCGCCCTCCTGCTCGCTACGCCGTGATCTCCACGCCGCTCGGCACGTTCCGCACCCGCGGCAGGCGCGGATTGACCCGCAGCACCCGCAGCCGCGGGAAACGGGACAGCCAGGAGACGTCCGTGTCGGTCAGTTCGGCGTTGAGCCACAGGTGGGTCAGCCGCTCCGGGATCAGGCCCGCCAGCAGTTCCCCGGCCCGCATCACCCCGGCCACCTGGATGCGCTCCCGTCCGCCCAGCTCGCGCAGGGCCGCCAGCTCGGCGGTGTCGGAGACGGGGAAGTACAGCCCGTCCGGGTCCAGATGGGCGATGATCTCGCGGGCGTACCGCTCGGTGTCGAAGTGCCGCCAGCCCCGGGCGAGTTCGGCGCGGACGGGGAGCGCCGCGCGGGAGCGCAGCCGGGCCAGGTAGTCGATGGCGGCGTCGTCCTCGACCCGGGTGGCGGTGATGGCGAGCAGCCGCGCCCGGCGGTCGTCGGTGACCTGGTCGGGGTCGGGCAGCAGCTGGAGGACGATGGGGCCGACCCAGCCCAGGCCGCGGGCGGCCGGCTCGGTGGCGGGCCGCACCAGGTGCTTGGTCCGGTCGTGGACGAGCCGCTGCACCGCCGGGTCGAGTTCGGTGACGTGCTCCAGGCAGGCGGCGGCCATCAGCCGCCGGTGGTTGACCTGCGGCCGGCGCAGCCCCGGCGCGGCGGCCAGCAGCTGTTCCAGGAACCGCGCGCACTCCTCGGGCCGTGCGTGGGCGGCCGCCATGCGGATGACCTCCTCCCACTCGGGCCGGTGGGCATGGTCCACCAGCGTCGGGAACCGGCCCCGGGCCACGATCTCCTTGGCGGCCAGGTAGTCCTGGAAGGTGCGGTGCACGAAGTCCACCGAGTCGCCCGACCGTTCGCGCAGCAGCCCGGTGCGGTGCAGCAGGTGCCGGAAGATCGTCGCGCCGTCGCCCTGCGCCCGGGCGACGGGCATGGCGGGCAGGGCGGCGTCGAGTATGCCGACCGCCCGCTCGCGCGGCAGTTCGGAGACGCCCTCCTCCAGCATGGCGTGGGCGAGCTTCTGGAGCAGCCGCTCCCGGGTGCTCTGCTGCAACCGCACGTCGTCCGCGTAGAGCACGTCCCGCTCGGGGTCGCGGCGCTGGAGCAGCATCTCCAGGGCCGCGTCGTACAGCTCCTTGCGCCCGCTGGGCAGGGAGCCGGCCCGGTCCCGGTTCAGGGCGCAGATCAGGCCGCACATCAGCGGGTTGGTGGCGAGCTGGCGCAGCTCGCGGTAGATCCGTACGGAGTGCAGCAGCCGCTGCTCGTACGCGTCCAGCGTGCCCCGCTCCCGCTGCGCCGGGCCGGGCCGGCTCTGCTCGTCGAGCCGGGCCGCCGTGTGCCAGTCCCGGATGAACCGGGTCACCCGGTCCCGCGACATCGGGGCGAGCACCAGCTCGACGAAGCCCTCCTCGGCCAGCCCGTCCGCCGCGAGCCAGCCGTCCTCCACGGCGGACGGCCGGGAGGTGACCAGGCAGCCGTTGCCCGAGAACACGCGCAGCAGCCGGCGCAGCCGGTCGCGCAGCTCGCCGCGGGCCTTCTCCGGCGCCTCGTCGATGCCGTCGACCAGCAGCAGGGCGCGGCCGGCGAGCAGGGTGCGCACCACCCAGCCCTCCGGGGCCCGGTCGGCGAGCGGATGCCGCACCGCGTGCAGGAAGTCGTCCGGCGCGGGGAAGCCCTCCCGGGCGAACCGGCGCACCGGCAGCACGAACGGCACCCGGGAGCCCTCGCGGGCGGCGGCCACGGCCAGCCACTGGACCAGCGTCGTCTTGCCCGACCCGGCGACACCGCGCAGCAGCACCCGCTCGTGGTCCTCCAGCGCGCGGTCCGCGAGCAGGACGGTGCGCTGCTCGTCGGAGTCGTCGCCGACGCCGCCGCGCTCCTCCGCCTCCAGGCTCAGGTAGGTCTCCTCCAGCGGCCAGCGGTCCGGCGCGTTGGGGAAGTCCACGCCCACGATGGTGAGCCAGCCGTGCCGGCGGGCCACCCACTGGGCGTACTCGGCCTCGAACCGCACGTCCTCGGGCGGGCGTTCGCTCCGCGGCGCCGTCGCCTCGGCGTCGCCCAGGTCCACCAGCCGGGCGATCCGGCCGGCCTGCTGCGGCAGCTGGCGCTGGAGGCAGGGGGAGCGGCGCACCAGGTGGTGGACGAGGTGGAGGCAGACCGACACCAGCAGCGCGTCGTGGAACCAGGCGGCGTCCGCCGACAGCGCCCGGTCGGCGCCCTGGACCGCGCCGCGCAGCCGGCGCGCGTAGCCCTGCGGCCCGAGCCGGACCGCGTCGGCGTCGGTGACGTCGACCTCGGCGATCGCCAGCAGGGTACGGGCCAGGACGTCGACGACCGCGGGCAGCTCGGCGGTGGGGGCGGCGTACCGCTCGGCGGCCAGGTGGACCAGGTCGGCGGCGGTGCGGTGGACGTCGTCGGCCGTGGCCGGGGGTGCCGGGCCGAGCCAGCTGACCAGACCGGCGACCGGCTCGGGAGCGGCGGGCGGCCGGGCGGGGGCGCGCAGCAGCCGGGAGACGAGCGGCGCGGCGAGGGCGGAGGGGGTGCGCACGACGTGATCCACGGGTCCGGCTCACCCCCGCTCACCGGCTCGGGACCGCTGCCGGGCGGTGCCCCAGGTGAGCTGCACGCCGGCCGGTACCTCGCGGGCCATGACGGGGTCCTCGTCGCCGGCCACGTGGACGCTCTCCAGGGAGGGGAACGCCGACAGCCAGGCCAGGCCCTCGACCGGATGCGGAGCCCCCAGCGACAGGTGTCTGAGCCGCTCGGGCACGATCAGCGACGTGAGGTCTTCGATCCGGTAGGTGCCGCGCAGGCTGATCTGCTCCCAGCCGCCGATGGAGCGGAGTATCCGCAGGTGCTCCACCGCGGACACCGGGACCGGCCACTGCCGGGGCAGGTGGGCGAGGATCTCCCGGGCGTACAGCTCCCGGTCGAAGCGGTCCCAGGCGTCGGCCAGGAAGACCTGGAGCGATCGTCCCGGATGGTGGCGGAACCGGGTCAGGAAGTGCAGGGCCGCCTCGCTGCCGACGTCGATGGCGGTGGTGACGACCCGGGCCGCGGTGCCGTCGTCGATCCCCTCCGGGCCCGGCAGCAGGTGCAGCACCAGGTCGCCGCCCGCCCGGGCCAGTGCGGTACCGCGTCCGAAGTCGGCCGGCGGTACCAGCTCCGCCAGCTGTTCCTCCACCCGCTTGCGCATCCCCGGCTCCACCTCCGCCGCGTACCGCAGCCCGGCCGCGGCCAGCAGGGTGTGCCGCGGTGTCCCCCCGGCCAGCAGCCCGCGCAGCATCCGCTCGGCCTCCTGGGGACGGGCGTGGGCGAGGGCGAGCAGGATCACGTCCTCCCACCCGTCCTCGCCCGCGTGGCGGACCAGCAGGTCGAAGTCCATCTCCTGCACGGCCAGCCGGGCGCCCAGATAGTCCTGGAAGGTGCGGTGCAGGAAGTCCACCCGGTCCTCGGCGGGCTCGCGCAGCACCCCGGAGCGCAGCAGCAGCGAGCGGTGCACCTCCTCCGCGCCGGCGTCGGCCAGTCCCAGCGCCGGCAGCGCCCGTCCGACGATGCGCAGGGCGTCCTCCCGGTCCAGCTCCAGCCGGCTGTTGCGGATCAGCCACCAGGCCAGCTTCTGCAACAGCTGCACCTGGGTGGCGTACGGCAGCCGCGGCCCGTCGGGGCCGGGCAGCTCCCGCTCCCGGTCCCGGCGCTCCAGCAGCATCGTCAGCGCGGCCTCGTACAGGGACTTGCGGTCCTGCGGCAGGAAGCCGCGGCGGTCGCGGTGGAGCGCGCACAGCATGCCGCACATCAGCGGGTTGGCCGCCAGCCGGTTCAGCTCGGAGGTGATCCGCACGGCGGCGAGCAGCGATGCGCCGACGGCCTCGTCCGCCCCGGCCGCGCGGTGCCAGCGCCGTACGAAGGTGGCGACGTCGTCGCGGGCCATCTCGGCCAGGGTCAGCTCGGCGAAGCCCTCGGCGGCCAGCCAGTCGTCCGGGACCGCCGAGGGGCGGGAGGTGACCAGCCACAGGTTGCCGGGGTAGGCCCGCGCCAGCTCGCGCAGCCAGCGCCGGGCGGCGTCGCGGCGGTCGCCGGCGATCTCGTCGATGCCGTCGACCAGCAGCACCCCACGCCGGGCCCGCAGCACCCGCTCCGCCCAGCCGGGCGGCTGCTCCCCGGCGACCGGGCAGCCGACCGCCCGCAGGAAGGCGCCGGGCGCCGGCAGCTCCGCCCCGGGCCGCACGATCCTGCGCATCGGCAGCACGAACGGCACCCGCCCGATCAGGTGGGTCAGCCCGTGGTCGTAGACGCGGCTCGCGGCCGTCACCGCCAGCCACTGCACCAGGGTCGTCTTGCCGGACCCGGCGACACCCCGCAGGAAGACCCGGTCGTGTCCGGCGAGCACCTGCTCCGTGGGCAGGCGCAGGCGCTCCGCGCCGCCGGGCCGGGTCGCCTCCAGGCTCAGATAGGCGGTGTCCAGCGGCCACTCGCGGGTCCCGGCGTCCAGCCCGTAGATGGTGAGCGTGCCGTGGCGGGCGGCGATGTGGTCCGCGTACCGCTCCTCGAAGCCCGCGTCCTCGGCGGACTGCGGCGGCAGTCTCTCCAGCAGGACGTCGACGGCCCGGACCAGCCGGGACAGCTGCTGGGTCTGGACGGTCAGCTGCCGGGCGACGTAGGTGGAGCGCTGGGTGAGGAAGGTGAGGATGTGCAGGGCGGCGGTGTGCAGCAGCCGGTCGTAGAGCAGCAGGCCCGCCTCGCCCAGGCCGTACGCCGGCAGCGCGACCCTGCCGCGCAGCTCGCGGGCGAACCGTTCGGGCCCGAGCCCCACCGCCTCGTAGTCCTCGATGGTGATCTCGCCGAGCGCGGCGAGGGTCTGAGCCAGCGCCTCCCGGACCGCCACGGCCTCCCCGGCGTCCACCGGCGGATCGGCGGGGCCGGCCGCCTTCTGCGCCCTGCGGACCAGCTCGGCCGCGACCTTGTCGACGTCCTCGGGAGTGACGCTGCGCTTCTCGCGGCGGAACGACACCAGCGCCGACAGCCGCACCGGACGGTCGACGAGTCGCGCGCCGGGCCCGTCCTGGACGAAGAGTCTGCGGATGAGCGGTGCGACCGCGCCGGAGGCGATCCGGACCCCTAAGGATGTGGCGTCGACCATAGTCCGAGGGTAGGTGAACCGCCTTGGCGAAGGGGTGTGTTGGGTGATCCGGGAGTAGCCCGGGTCACATTCGCGGGCCACGGGAGCGGGCTGCCGGTGATGTGCCGCACAGGACGTGCGTCACGTACTACGCGGAATAGGAGAAAGGGCGAGAACTAAGAAATCGGACATATGGGCCGGATGGCTGGAGGGAAATCCGGGTCCCTGAGCTGGTATGTCCCAAATGGCGGCTCTGTCGCTCCGCGTGAAGTTTGGGGATGAAGTACGACATCTGGTCGTAGGTCACACCTTTGTGCGCTTACGACCGATCGGGTTACCAAGGTGAGGCCCGCCCGGCGAACGCCAGTGCGTCTCCCGGATGGGCATTCCTGTGCTCCCGTCCCCATGAGGTTCGAATGTTCTCGCGTGTCACGTCCCGCATCTCCCGCCCGACCACCCTCCGCACCCGTGCGGCCGTGACGGCCGCCGGCCTCGGCGCTTCGGTCGCTCTGGGAGCCGGGGTCGCGGCCGCCGTCGACACCACGGCGGCCTCCAGCGCCACCGCCTCCACCGCCGCGCACGCCGTAGAGGCGCAGGCCGCCGCCCAGGCCAAGGCCGCCAAGGCCGCCAAGGCGGAGAAGGCCGCGAGCGCGAAGAAGGCCGCCGCCAAGAAGCCGGCCGCCAAGAAGAAGGCCGCCTCCTGGGTCGACCCGGTCAAGAACTACAAGCTCACCGCGAGCTTCGCCCAGAACGGCGGCATGTGGGCCTCCAAGCACAGCGGCCAGGACTTCGCGGTGCCGGTCGGCACCAACGTGGTGGCCGCCGGTGGCGGCACCGTCGTCAAGGCCGGCCCGAACGGCGCCGGTGACGGCCCCGCCTACGGCAACGCCGTCGTGATCAAGCACGGCAACGGCACGTACTCCCAGTACGCCCACCTGTCGAAGGTGGACGTGAAGGTCGGCCAGATCGTGAAGGCCGGTCAGCACATCGCCAAGTCCGGCAACACCGGCAACTCCAGCGGTCCGCACCTGCACTTCGAGATCCGCACCACCCCGAACTACGGCTCGGCCGTGGACCCGGTCGCCTTCCTGCGCTCCAAGGGCGTGACCGTCTGAGGGGTCTCCCCCTAGGAGTCGGCCTCCCCGCCCCGGTGCGCCTGGGTGACCAGATCGGTGGCGACCTCGAGGACGGCCGCCCGCTTCCTGGCGGGGTCGGCCTCCAGGTCGTGGAGGACGAACAGCCCGGCGTGCAACGTGAACAGTGCACTGACACAGCGGACCTGGTCCACCAGGTCCGCTTCGGGGTCGATGAGGATGTCCTTCAGGCCCAGGACCCGGTCCTTGAACATCTCGCCGATCCGCAGTTCGCGCACCGTCGCCTGGTTGTCGTGCATGAACCGGAACAGCGGCGCGGCGTCCGCCAGCGCGTCGCTGTAGCGGCGGATGATCTCCTGCTTGGTGGCCAGGGTGTGCGGCTGCCGGGCGCCCCACTCCACGAGGTCCTCGACCGGCTTCGAGAGGTCCTCGAAGATGCTGACCAGGATCTCTTCCTTGGTCTTGAAGTGGTAGTACAGCGCGGCTTTGGTGACCTCCAGCCGCTCGGCGATCTCCCGCAGGGAGGTCTTCTCGTAGCCCTGCTCGGCGAAGAGTTCGAGGGCCACGTCCTGGATGCGCTGGCGGGTGTCCCCGCGGCGCCGCTGCTTGCTGCCGTCCATCGTGCCGCCATCCTCCTACGCCGTGCGCCTTCCGGAAAACTTACTTGACGTCCGGCTAGTTACGCGTCTACCTTCCCCATCGTATTGAACTTGCCGGTCGGCAAGTAAGTAGAGCGGGCAGGACGGAGTGGGGGCGCGCGATGACCGACGCACCGACGGCCGGGGTCGCCGAGACGGACGGCACCGGGAAGCAGCCGAGGAGCGTGCGGGTCGTCCTGCTCGCCCTCATGATCGCGATGATGCTCGCGATGCTGGACAACATGATCATCGGCACCGCGATGCCGACGATCGTCGGCGAGCTGGGCGGGCTCGCACACCTCTCCTGGGTGGTCACCGCCTACACCCTCGCCACCGCCGCCTCCACCCCGCTGTGGGGCAAGCTCGGCGACATGTACGGCCGCAAGGGCTCGTTCATGACGTCGATCGTGATCTTCCTGATCGGCTCCGCGCTCAGCGGCATGGCCCAGGACATGGGCCAGCTCATCGGCTTCCGCGCGGTGCAGGGACTCGGCGCCGGCGGTCTGATGGTCGGCGTCATGGCGATCATCGGTGACCTGATCCCGCCGCGCGAGCGCGGCAAGTACCAGGGCATGATGGCCGGCGTCATGGCGCTGGCGATGATCGGCGGACCGCTGGTCGGCGGCACGATCACCGACCACTGGGGCTGGCGCTGGGCCTTCTACATCAACCTGCCGCTCGGCGCGGTCGCGCTGGCCGCCGTCGGCGCCGTGCTGCACCTGCCGAAGAGGCGTTCCCACGCCCGGATCGACTACTTCGGCGCCGTGCTGCTGACCGTCGGCATCACCGCGGTGGTCCTGGTCACCACGTGGGGCGGCACCGAGTACGCCTGGACCTCCACCCGGATCATGGAGCTGATCGCCATCGGCGTCGCCTCGCTGGTCGGGTTCGCGTTCTGGCAGACCAGGGCCGCCGAGCCGATCGTGCCGCTGCACATCTTCCGCAGCCGCAACTTCACGCTGATGTCCGTGATCGGCTTCATCGCCGGCTTCGTGATGTTCGGCGCCACGCTGTTCCTGCCCCTCTACCAGCAGGCGGTGCAGGGTGCCTCCGCCACCAACTCCGGGCTGCTGCTCCTGCCGATGCTCGGCGCGATGCTCGTCACGTCCATGGTCGCGGGCCGGGTGACCACCAGCACCGGCCGCTACAAGATCTTCCCGGTCGCCGGCGCCGCGCTGATGGCCGTCGGCCTGTATCTGCTGTCACTGATGGACACGGACACCTCCCGCCTCACCTCCGGCGTGTACATGGCCGTGGTCGGACTCGGCATGGGGTGCCTGATGCAGATCACCATGCTGGTGGCGCAGAACAGCGTGGAGGCGAAGGACATGGGCGTGGCCTCCTCCTCCACCACCCTCTTCCGCACCCTCGGCGCCTCCTTCGGAGTCGCGATCATGGGCGCCGTGTTCAACCACCGGGTCCAGGACGTCATGGCCGAGCGGGCCGGCTCGGCGGGCTCGGCGGTGACCGAGCAGTCCGCGCAACTGGACGGGGCGAGCCTCGCCCGGCTGCCGGACGCCGCCCGGGAGGCCTACGAGCACGCGGTGGCGGCCGGTACCCACGGGGCCTTCCTGCTCGGTGCCGCGGTCGCGGTGCTCGCGCTGGCGGCGGCGGTGTTCGTCAAGGAGGTGCCGCTGAAGGGCTCGGGCCCCAAGGCGGCGGACGGGGCGGCGGACGGCGGCCCCGGCGACGACCCGGCGCCGGGGAGGGTGCCGGTGGGCGAGGCGGTCTGACGCCTGTCCATCCGCCCCACCCGTCCATTCGCCCACCCGTCCGCCCGCCCAGCCGAGATGGTCAAGAAGCTGGTGGCCAAGGGCGCGCTCGGCGCCGGCGTGCTGACCACCGACGACATCCACGGCGACTACAAGAAGCTCAAGGACCGGGGCGTGGGGTTCCTCCAGGAACCCCAGGAGCGGCCCTACGGCACGGAGGCGCTGTCCCGCGACGACTCCGGCAACTGGTTCTCCTTCACCCGGCCCCGCGAGGGCGGCCTGGACATGGACCAGGAGCGATGCCGGTAGACCGGCGGCCCGTCACTGCTGCCCGGACAGCGGCAGCATCGGATAGCTGCCCGTGTTGGTCGGCGCGTGCTCCGGCAGCCACAGCACGGCGACCGCCCCCTCGGACGGCACGTCCTCGGGCGCCCCGGCGGGCCGCACGTTGCGGAAGGTGAGGCGGGCGCCCAGGACCCGCGCCTGCCCGGCCGCGATGGTGAGCCCGAGGCCGTGCCCGCGTCCGGCACGGTCCGCGCTTCCGGTGCGGAAGCGGCTCGGGCCCTCGGCGAGCAGCGCCTCGGGGAACCCGGGCCCGTGGTCGCGGACCCGGACGACCCGCCCCTCGACGCTGACCTCGATGGGCGGCCGGCCGTGCCGGGCGGCGTTGGCCAGCAGGTTGAACAGCACCCGTTCGAGACGGCGCGGATCGGTCGTGACCTCGGACTCGTGCACCACCAGCACGTCGACGTCCGGGTCCTTGGCCGCCACGCGCCGGGTGACGAACTCGCCCAGCATGATGTCCTGGAGCTCCGCCCGCTCCGAGGCGCTGTCCAGCCGGGCCACCTCCAGCACGTCCTCGACCAGCGTGCGCATCGCCTTGGCCCGGTCCAGAACCAGTTCCGTGGGCCGGCCCGGCGGCAGCAGCTCGGCGGCGGTCAGCAGACCGGTCACCGGGGTGCGCAGCTCGTGCGCGATGTCGGCGGTGACCCGGCGCTCGGCCTCCAGCCGCTGCTGGAGGGCGTCGGCCATGGCGTCCACGGCGCGCGCCAGGTCGTCGGTCTCGTCCCGCACCACCCCGCCGATGGCGTCCCGCACCCGCACCTCGCGCTCGCCCTTGGCGACCTGGTTCGCGGCGGCTGCGGCCTTGCGCAGCCGCCGCGACAGCTGCCCGCCGATGAGCACGCCGAGCGCGCTGCCGCCGAGGACCACCGCGATGGAGCCGATCACCAGGGCCTGGTCGAGATCGTCGAGGATGTCCGAGCTGCGGTCGGTGAACGGGCTGTGCAGGGACATCACGTGCCCGTCCTTGAGCGGCACGGCCGCCCAGATGTCCGTCACCCCGTCCGGCCGGTCGCAGACGTACGTCGCCCGCCGCCCGCGCTCCACCTTCTTGCGCAGCTCCGCCGGCAGCTCCGGGTCGTCGATCTGGGCGTTGGGGAAGTTCAGCCGCCCGGACAGCTCGTAGTTGCGCTGGGCGATCTGGATGCGGTCGTCGGCGAGGTCACGGGCGTTGTCCAGCATCGACACCCGCGCGGCGTTGTGCACGACCAGGCTCAACGCGACCGCGACCAGCGCCCCGACCAGGGCGATGGCCGCGCTCAGCTTCCATCTCAGGCCCGTGCGGATGCCCGCGCGGCGCACGGCCGAGGCGATCAGCCGCCGGAAGAACCCCCGCATACGCGTCTCTCAGGCCTTGAGCTTGTAGCCGAAGCCGCGGACCGTCTCGATGCGGTCCTGGCCGATCTTCGTCCGCAGCCGCTGCACATGGACGTCCACGACCCGGGTGTCCCCGCCCCAGCCGTACTCCCAGACCCGCTCCAGCAGCTTGTCCCGGGAGAGCACCGTGCCTGGCGCGGAGGAGAACTCCAGCAGCAGCCGCATCTCGGTGGGCGTCAGCGCCACCGGCCGGCCCGCCCGGCGCACCTCCATGCCCTCGGTGTCGACCTCCAGCTCGCCGAAGGTCAGCACCCCGCCGTCGTCCGGGGCGGCCGTTCCGTCCTTCCGGTCGCCGCCGCTCGCGTGCCCGAAGCGGCGCAGCACGGCGCGGATCCGGGCGACCAGCACCGCACCGTCGAAGGGCTTGGTCACGTAGTCGTCGGCGCCCGCCTCCAGGCCCAGCACCACGTCGATGGAGTCCGCCCGCGCCGACAGCATGATCACCGGCACGGTCGACTCGTCCCGGATCCGGCGGCACAGGCTGACCCCGTCCAGACCGGGCACCATGACGTCGAGCAGCGCGATGTCGGGCCGCCGCGCCCGGAACGCCTCCAGTCCGGACAGGCCGTCGGGCATCGCGGTGACCGCGAAGCCGTCCCGCTCCAGGGCGAGCTGGGTGGCCTCGCGGATGACGTCGTCGTCCTCGACGAACAGGACGTGGGTCTGGTCTGCCATCCCGGTTCTCTCAGGTCTCGTGGTCGTCGTTCGGCCAGGTCTCGTGGGCGTCGTCCGGCGTGCGGTCAGTTGTCGGGCGCCGGCGTGGGCACGTTCCCGGCGGCGTTGCTGTAGTCGTTGTGCGTGCGGTACTGCTCGTCGAACCGGTCCCCGGACCAGCGGTAGGTGATCACGTTCTCGCCGGACGGGCTCGCCACCGGGTCGCCGTCCTCGTAGACCTGCTTGGTCACCACCAGGTCGCCGCGGTCGATCTCGGAGTAGACCGGGGGCTCCTCGGCCTTGAACACGTTCTGGTACCTGCCGTCCGTCTCACGGTAGACGTAACTGCCCACACCGACCGCGTCGCCGCAGGTCAGCACGTTGACGACGACGTCCTCGGCCGAGTTGCCGGTCAGCTTGCCGTAACTGACGTCGAGGGGGTACTCGTCGCCGACGCACGGCTTCAGCTCCCGCTTCACCTCCGCCGAGACCCGCGGGTCGCCCTTCACCAGGCGGACGGCGTCGACCCGGTCGGGCACCTTCGACGGGGAGGGCGAGGCGGACGGCGACATGGCGGCGCCGGTCACCGCCTCGGCGTGGGCGGGGCCCTCGTCACGGGCACCGGTGCCTCCGGCGCCGCAGCCGGCGAGCACAAGGGCGAGGGCGGCGAGCCCGGCACCCGCCGTACTCGCCGCCTGAACGTCGTTCCTGCCGCCCCGGGTGCCCCTTGTGTCCTTGGCGCCCCTGGTGCCGCCGGTCAGGCCGCGCAACGCTCCCGCTCCTCACGCTCCAGCGCGCGTGCGTCCAGATCGCGGGCGACCAGCTCCTCGCGGAGCCGGGCGAGCGCCCGGTGCAGCGTGCTCTTGACCGTTCCGGCCGACATGCCGAGGGCGGCGGCCGTTTCCTCCGTGGACATCTGCTCCCAGTGTCGCAGCACCACGACGCTGCGCTGCTTCGGGGCGAGCACCTTCATGACGTCCATCAGCAGGGCGCGGTCCGCGTGCTGCTCGGTGGCGTCGTCCACGGAGGCGTCCGGGAGCTGCTCGGTGGGCACCTCCTCCAGCTTGCGCGCCCGCCACCACTCGGTACGGGTGTTGATCATCACGCGCCGCAGGTAGGCGTCGGCCAGCCGCTTGTCCTCGATGGTCTCCCAGCGGCCGTACGTCCGCGCCAGCGCCGTCTGGAGCAGGTCCTGGGCGTCGACGGGGTCCGGGACCAGGCGCCGGGCACTGCGCAGCAACGCGTCCTGCCGAGTGCGGACGTACTCCTCGAACTCGAGCACCTCGCCCTGTGCCATGGTGAATCGCCTCCCCTTTCCCCGTGGAAGTCCCCGTTGGAAGTCCTCGTCGGTCCGTGCGCCCTGCCGTGACCGGTGGGCACGGAACGAAGGTAGGGAAGCGTTGTCACGGCACTGTCCGAGGCAGCCTGCGGCTGACCCTCGGCTGTCCGTCGGTTGTGTAACGGACGCGGGAGGCGCGGCGAGCGGTCGGGGGTTTGCACCTCTGTGCCCCGATTCGCCCGTCGGGTCGGGCGGGCCGGGGGAGACGGTCGGCTGTCACGAGGGCCGGCGCCCGCCGGCTGCCCGGCCGGCCGCCGTGGATCAGGTCAGCGGCAGCCGGTAGCGGCCGTCGGCGAGCGGTTCGACCAGGCCGTCGGCGACCAGACCGTCCAGGGCGCGGGCACGCTGGACCGGCTCGTGCCAGACCCGGTCCAGGGCCGCCTGCGGCACCGGCCCGTGGGCCTCGCGTAGCACGGCGAGCAGCCGTCCCCGTACCTGCCGGTCCGTCCCCGCGTACGTCTGCCCCCGGCGCGGCGGCCCGTCGTGCTCGGGCTTGCCCGCGAGCCGCCAGGCGCACTGCGCGGCGATCGGGCAGCGGTGGCACGACTCGTTGCGGGCGGTGCACACCAGCGCGCCCAGCTCCATGGAGGCGGCGGCCCAGCGCGCGGCGGTCGCCTCGTCGTCCGGCAGCAGCGCGCGGGCGAGCTTGCGTTCGGCGGTGGTGGTGGCGTTCGGCGGGTACTGCACGCCGGTCACGGCGCGGGCGAGGACCCGGCGGACGTTGGTGTCCAGCACCGGGTGGCGCTGGCCGTAGGCGAAGGAGGCCACGGCGGCCGCCGTGTACTCGCCGATGCCGGGCAGCGCCAGGAGCTGGGCGTGGTCGGACGGTACGTCGCCGCCGTGCCGTTCCGCTATGGCGGCGGCGGCGCCGTGCAGCCGCAGGGCGCGGCGCGGGTAACCGAGCCGGCCCCAGGCGCGGACGGCCTCGCCGGGGGCCTCCACGGCGAGGTCGGCGGGGCGCGGCCAGCGGGCCATCCACTGCTCGTAGACCGGCAGGACGCGGTTGACCGGCGTCTGCTGGAGCATGAACTCACTGACCATCACACCCCAGGCGCCGGCCTCCGGGCGCCGCCAGGGCAGGTCGCGGGCGTGCTCGTCGAACCAGTCGATGACGGGGGAGTGCAGCGCGGCCGGGGCCGCCTCGGCGGCGGCGTCCGCGGGGGAGGTGTCGGGGGAACCGGTGTGCGAGGGCTTCGTGGGCGCAGTCATGACCTTCCGATCCTGCCACGGGAGGACGCCCGCGCGGGCGCACCGCCACCCGGAGGAGGTCACGGCACCTGACGATCGACAGCGGTGGGGCGCCGCGCCCCGGGGGTAGCGTCGGCGCAATGGAACACCCCGGCCAGGCTTCCGAGCACCCCGCCCCCCGCCGAACCGGCCCCACCACCCCACCCGACGGCCCGGACACGGCCCCCCGCCCCGCCCGTCCGGACAGCCCCACATCACCCGCCCGTCCGGGCAACCCCGCATCGTCCGACCGTCCGAGCCCGCCGACGCCCCCCGGCTCGCCGGTCCCCTCGTCCGCCTCCGAGCAGCCCGTCCCCGCGGCTCCCCGCGACCGGCCGGGCCACCCGCCGTCGCTCGGCCTCCATAGCAGCCCGGTACCGTCCGACCGCCCGGGCCCGCCGACGCCCCCAGGCCTCCCCGGCCAGGCGGCCCCGCCCCGCACGCCGGGACCCGGCGGAGGCGTCGGGCGGGTGGTCCGGCTCGGTCGGGGGGTGCTGTTCTGGGCCGCCCTCGCGGCGCCCGCGTCGGCCGCGGTGTGGCTCGGGGTGGGGGAGCCGCGCGGCGTCTGGCCGCAGGCGGCCGGGCTCGGTGCGCTCGCCGGGTCCGCAGCGCTCGCCCGCCGGCACCCGCTCGCCGCCTTCGCGCTCACGGCCGCCCTGAGCCTGGCCACCGCCCCCGCCCTGTTCACCGTCGAATACGGCCCCGCCCTCGCCGTCCTCGCGCTGCTGCTCGGCCTGCGCGCACCGGGCGCCCGCCCGGCGGTGGCCTGCTTCGCGGCGGTCGCCGCCCTCGGTGCCGTACGCATCGCGCTCGTCGGCGTCGACCCGGCCCCCGAAGCGATGGTGCTGACCGGCACGCTGCTCTTCGGCTGCGTCTTCCCCTGGCTCGGCGGACGCTACTGGCGGCAGAGCCGCGCCCTGGCCGAGGCCGGCTGGCTCCGGGCGGCGCGGCTGGAGGACGAGCAGCGGCACGCCGAGGAGCGCGCCCGGCTGCGCGAACGCGCCCGGATCGCCCAGGACATGCACGACTCCCTGGGCCACGAACTGAGCCTCATCGCCCTGCGCGCCGCGGCCCTCCAGGTCGCCCCCGGGCTCGCCGACGACCACCGCGCCGCGGCGGCCGACCTGCGTGCCGCGGCGGCCGACGCCACCGACCGGCTGCACCGCATCATCGGTGTCCTGGGCGAGGACGACGACCCCGTCCCGCTGTCTCCGGCGGGCGAGGGCATCGAGCAACTCGTCGCCCGCGCGGCCGAGTCGGGCCTGCCCGTGTGCTGGCGGCCGGACCCGGACGCGCCCGCCCCCGAGCCGGGCGGCATCACCGAACGGCTGCTGCACCGGGTGGTGCGCGAGGCGCTGACCAACGCCGCCCGCCACGCCCCCGGCGCACCCGTGACCGTGACGCTCACCGGGGACCGGCACGGCAGCACCGTCACCGTCACCAACGGGCGGGCGACCGGGGAGAGTTCCCCGTCCCGTGGCGGCACCGGCCTGCTCGGGCTGCGCGCCGCCGTGACCGCCGTCGGCGGCGAGTTCGCGGCGGGCCCGCACGGAGCGGGCTTCCGGGTGCGCGCGCACGTCCCCGCACAACAGGCCGCCCGCCCCGCCCCGCGCTCTCCGGCCTCGCCCTTCGCCCGCGCCCGCCGCCGGGTCGCCGTCGGCCTCGCCACCGCCGCCGGCGCGGGCGTGGCCCTGACCGGCGCCGCGTTCGCCTGGTACGCCTACACCGAGACCCACGCGGTCCTCAGCCCCAGCGCGTACGCGAAGCTGCGCCCCGGCATGACCGCCGCGCAGGTCGCCCGTGTGCTGCCGGACCGGGAGGTGCGCGACCCGCCCGTGGACCGCGCGCCGGCGGTGCCGCCGGGCACGGACTGCCACTACTACCGCGCCAGCGGCGAACTCCTCGTATCCGTCGACCACTTCCGCCTCTGCTACGACACCGGCTCGGGACGACTGGCCGCCAAGGACGTGATCCCGCGCGTCGGACCGGACACCACCGAACCCCCCGAGGAGCCCACCTCATGATCCGCGTCCTGCTGGCCGACGACGAGGCGATGGTGCGCGCGGGCGTGCGGGCCATCCTGGCGAGCGGCGGGGAGTGCGAGGTCGTCGCCGAGGCGGGCGACGGCCGCGAGGCCGTGGACCTGGTCCGCGCCCACCGCCCGGACGTCGCCCTGCTCGACATCCGCATGCCCCGCCTGGACGGCCTCGCGGCGGCCGAGGAGATCGGCCGCACCACGCCCGGCACGGCGGTCGCGATGCTGACCACCTTCTCCGAACAGGCCTACGTGGCCCGCGCGCTGACCGGCGGCGCCACCGGCTTCCTGCTGAAGTCCGGCGACCCCTACGAGCTGCTGGCGGGCGTACGGGCGGTGGCGGGCGGCGGCGCCTTCCTGTCCCCGAAGGTGGCCCGGTACGTGATCGAGGACCTGGGCAGGGCCGGGGGCGGCGGCCGGCTCGGCCGCGAGGAACGGGCACGCGCGCGCGTGGCCCGGCTCAGCCCACGCGAACGCGAAGTGCTCGGCCTGGTCGGCGCGGGCCTGTCCAACCCCGAGATCGCCGCCCGGCTGCACCTCGTCGAGGGCACGGTGAAGGCGTACGTCAGCGCGGTCCTGGACCGGCTCGAGGTGCGCAATCGCGTGCAGGCGGCGATCGTCGCGTACGAGGCGGGTCTGGTGGAGCACTGAACCGGCCGTCACGGACGCCGGTGGCCGGCGTACGACGGGACGCGCGCCGGCCGCGGCCCCGGTCCCGTCAGCCACCGCACGGCGGGTGCCGACGAGCCGCGCATCGTCTCCGCCAGCCGCGTCGCCGGACGCGTGGCCAGCCGTACGGCCACCAGGACGACGCCCGCGCCGAACAGCAGCCCGGCGACGACGTCGTGCGGATAGTGCACGCCGACGAACACCCGGGAGAAGGCCAGCAGCAGCGCGAGCGGCGCCGTCAGCACCACCAGCGCCCGCCGGATCAGCACCAGCCCGGCCGCCGAAGCACCGGCGATCGTGGCGTGGTTGCTGGGGAAGGACCAGTCACCGTGCGGCGGACAGGCCGCCAGCGAGGCGGCGGCGTCGGCGACCGCGCGGCACGGACGCTCCTGCGCGAAACCGGACTTGAGCAGCTCGCTGCCCACGTACGCCACTGCCGTGGCCACAGGTGCGAGCACCGCGATCGCGAATCCCCGGGCGTCGTCGCGCCGCGCCCGCCACCAGGCGGCCACGAACAGCACGGCGAACAGCACGATGCCGGCCTCCGTGCCTGTTTCGGCGGTGTGCTGGACCCAGGCGGGGGCGTCATGGGCGAGACCGGTGATGTCCCGGTACAGCGTGGAGTCGTCGAAATCCATGGTCACGGACAGTAGGCAGCCGCGGGATGCGGTCACACCCTGCGATCGTCACGTGCGTCCCCTGACGAAAGTCGGGGAGGCGGGCCCGTCACCGGGATGATGATCCGGAAAAGTTGCGGCCCCGAACGGCGGGTGGGGCAAGGGAACGTGCCGATCTCTCGTACAGTTTGCGCCGTGGGATCTCTGCGCAATCCGGTCGGGCCGCTTCCCTCCTCCATCTACTGGCGACGGAGGGCCGTACTGCTGTCTGTGATCGCCCTGTTGGCGCTGCTGATCACGTGGATCGTGACCGCCGGCGGCGGGGGCGGCGGCAACGGTCACGACAACGGCGCCGACGGCAAGAATCCCGCGCCCTCGATCACTCCGGGGCCGTCGAGTTCCGGCCCGGCGATCAGCCAGGCGCCGGGCGGGCGGGACGAGTCGGGCGACGGCGGCTCCTCCGGGTCCGGTGGGGGCAACGGCTCCGGCGACGACTCCGGTTCGGGCTCCGCGACCGGGGGCGGCGGCTCCGACGGCAGTGCGGGCGGCGGCTCCGACGGCGGCACGGGCACCGGGGTCGGCGCCCAAGACGCGCTGCCGGGCGGTTCCGGGCTCCCCAACTGCACGCCGAACGCGGTGAAGTTGAGCCTGCGCAGCGTCCGCAACGCCTACGACCCCGGCCGGCGGCCCGCTTTCCAGCTGACCGCGCGCAACACCTCCGGCAGCGACTGCAAGATCGACCTCGGGCCCAAGTACACCGTGGTGACGATCACTCAGGCCGGTGCCGAGGACCCGTACTGGTCGTCCGCCGACTGTCCCAAGGGCGCGCGCAGCCTCCAGTACCGGGTGGCGGCGAACAGCGCCATCACCTCCACCGTCACGTGGGACCGCAAGCCCAGTGCCCCCGAGTGCGGCACGCCTCCGGCGGGCTCGGCCAAGCCGGGGACGTACCTCGTGGAGGCGAAGGCGCAGGGCTTCACGAAGGTGCAGACGTCCTTCGTCCTGGAAAGCGACTGACCCCGGGCCGGTACGGCGACGGAACGACGGCCGCCCCCGCGACGGGAGGACGGCAGCCCGGACGGACCAACGGCCGCCCCCGTGACGGAACGACGGCAGCCCCGCGACGGCGACCGCAGCCCCCGCGGCGGCGACGGCCGCCTCGCCGGGGCCGGACGGCGCCCCGCCGCGGCCTAGACGTACCGCTCGAGGATCGAGGACTCCGCCAGCCGGGACAGCCCTTCCCGGACGCTGCGCGCCCGGGCCTCGCCGACGCCGTCCACCGTCTGGAGGTCGTCGACGCTGGCCGCCAGCAGCTTCTGCAAGCCCCCGAAGTGCTCCACCAGCCGGTCGATGATCGCCCCGGGCAGCCTCGGCACCTTCGCCAGCAGCCGGAACCCCCGCGGCGACACCGCCGAGTCCAGGGTCTCCGGCGCACCGGTGTAGCCCAACGCGCGGGCCACCGTGGACAGTTCGAGCAGCTCGGCGTGGGAGAGCTTGTCCAGCTCGGCGAGTGCCTCGTCGACCGTCCGGGACCGCTTGGCGGTCGGCTCGGGCACGTAGTCCCGCACGACCAGCTCCCGCTCCGGCTCCACACCGGCGATCAGCTCGTCCAGCTGGAGCGCGAGCAGCCGCCCGTCGGTGCCCAGCTCGACCACGTACTCGGCGATCTCGGTCGCGATCCGGCGCACCATCTCCAGCCGCTGGGCGACCGCGGAGACGTCCCGGACGGTGACCAGGTCCTCGATCTCCAGCGCGGACAGCGTGCCCGCGACCTCGTCCAGCCGCAGCTTGTACCGCTCCAGGGTGGCCAGCGCCTGGTTGGCGCGGGACAGGATCGCCGCCGAGTCCTCCAGGACCCGGCGCTGCCCGTCGACGTAGAGGGCGATCAGCCGCATGGACTGGGAGACGGAGACGACGGGGAAGCCGACCTGCTTGCTGACCCGGTCCGCCGTGCGGTGCCGGGTGCCCGTCTCCTCCGTGGGGATCGTCGGGTCCGGGACCAGCTGGACACCGGCCCGCAGGATCTTCGACAGGTCCGAGGAGAGCACGATGCCGCCGTCGAGCTTGCACAGCTCGCGCAGCCGGGTCGCGGTGAACTCCACGTCCAGCACGAAGCCGCCCGTGCACATCGCCTCGACGGTCTTGTCGGAGCCGAGCACGATCAGTCCGCCGGTGTTGCCGCGCAGGACGCGTTCCAGTCCGTCACGCAGTGCCGTGCCCGGAGCCACGGCGCTCAGCGAGGCGCGCATCAGGCCATCGGAACCGGCACTCCCACCGGACTTTCCGGGAGCTGCTGCCCGGTCGTTGGCTGCCACTGCACTCCTCCGGTCGCAGGTTCTGGGGCGCTCCCGTGTCGCACACTCGGACGTACGGACGGGCGAGACCTGGGCAAAGTCTACCGGCGGTCCTCCGCCTCCCGTGGGGCCTCTCGGCGACGCGAGCGCGGAAGGACCCGCAGTGCGTCCCCTATGTCCGCCACTTCCAGGACCTTCATCCCGGCCGGCGCCTTGCCCGGATCGCCCGGCACCAGGGCGTGCGTGAAGCCCAGGCGGTGGGCCTCGGCGAGCCTGCGCTGCACGCCCGTGACCCGTCTCACCTCACCGGCGAGCCCCACCTCGCCGATCGCGACGAGGTTCTTCGGCAGCGGGGTGTCGGAGGCCGCGCTCGCCAGCGCCAGGGCCACGGCCAGGTCCGCGGCGGGCTCGGAGAGCTTCACACCGCCGACCGTCGCGGAGTAGATGTCCCTTTTGCCCAGGGCGCTGATGCGGCCGCGCTGCTCCAGGACGGCCAGCATCATCGACACCCGGGACGTCTCCAGGCCGGAGGTGGTGCGCCGCGGGGAGGGGATCTGGGAGTCGACCGTGAGGGCCTGCACCTCCGCGACCAGCGGGCGGCGGCCCTCGAGGGTGACGGTCAGGCAGGTGCCCGGGACCGGTTCGTCACGACGGGTCAGGAAGAGTCCGCTCGGGTCGGCGAGGCCCGTGATGCCCTCGTCGTGCAGTTCGAAGCAGCCGACCTCGTCCGTCGCGCCGTAGCGGTTCTTGACGCCGCGCACCAGGCGGAGGCGGGCGTGCCGGTCGCCCTCGAAGTGCAGGACGACGTCGACCAGGTGCTCCAGCAGGCGCGGGCCGGCGATGGCGCCGTCCTTGGTGACGTGGCCCACCAGCAGCGTGGACATGCCGCGTTCCTTGGAGGCGCGGATCAGGGCGCCCGCCACCTCCCGCACCTGGGCCATGCCGCCGGGCGCGCCGTCGATCTCCGGGGAGGCGACCGTCTGGACCGAGTCGAGGATCAGCAGCGACGGCTTCACCGCGTCCAAGTGGCCGAGGACCGCGGAGAGGTCGGTCTCGGCGGCGAGGTAGAGGTGGTCGTGCAGGGCGCCGATCCGGTCGGCGCGCAGCCGGACCTGGCTCGCCGACTCCTCGCCCGTGACATACAGCGTCCGGTGTTCCTCGCTCGCCGACTTGGCCGCCACGTCCAGCAGCAGCGTGGACTTGCCGACGCCGGGCTCGCCGGCGAGGAGCACCACGGCGCCGGGCACCAGTCCGCCGCCGAGCACCCGGTCCAGCTCGGGCACGCCGGTGCCGCGGGCGGTGGCCCGGCGGCCGTCGACCTGGCCGATGGGCAGGGCGGAGGTGGTGACGCGGCCCGGTGTCGTCGTGCGGACCGCGGGCGCGCCGTACTCCTCCACCGTCCCCCACGCCTGGCACTCGGGGCAGCGGCCGAGCCACTTGGCCGTCTGCCAGCCGCACTCGGTGCAGCGGTAGGACGGCCGGTCCTTGGTGGTCTTCGTACGGGCAGCCATGCCCGAAACGGTAACCGCCGCCACCGACAGCCCGTCCCCACGGCCCCAGGGCGGCCCCACCGCCGCGTACCGGCCGCTGCCGGTACCGGCGCCCGGGCAGCCGCTGCCGGGGCGGCCCCCCAGTAGCCGCTACCGGCCATCCGCCATCCGCTACCGGCCATCCGCCGCACCCGACGCGCCGCGGAACAAAGCGTTCCTGTCCCCTATTGAGGGATCGTTTCACCCGTACGGATTAAAAGTGGCTATCGCGCCAGTTCGCGCCACCCATATCCCCCTACGGTCACCGGGTGATGAGCAGCAGTCCGCAGACCACGACCCGCACGACCGGCGCACACCGGGCGCACAGGGAAGCGCGTGACCGCGCTGCGGCGCGCGCGGTGGCGCACCGGCCGTCCGCCCGCTACGAGCCCTATCTGGACGGCCTGTTCACCTACTGCCTCTCCGTGCTGTGCGACCACGACGCGGCGACCGCCGCCCTGGGCGACGTCCTCGCCCTCGCCGAACGCCGCGGCAACCGCCGCCCCGACGCGCCGGGCGACCGCAGGGCCTGGCTCTACGCGCTGGCCCGCTGGGCGTGCCTGCGCAAGCTGACCGAGGCCAAGCAGAAACGTCCGGGCAGCCATGCGGCGGGCCGCGCCACGGCCACCGGCACGGCCCGCACCGCCCCCGCGGGCGCCGCCGCGCCGGGCCCGGGCGGTGCCCCCGCGGGCCCCGGCGCACCCGCGCCCGTCCCCGCCGAGGTCCAGGAGCAGCGCCGCCGGGAACTGGCCCTGCTGGCCTGGCCGGAGGCCGCCGGCACCAGCCCGGAGCAGCGCGAGGCCCTGGAACTCGCCGTGCGCCATCACCTGTCCGCCCACGAGGTCGCCGCCGTCCTCGGCATGGACCCGGCCGCCGCCCGTGAACTGCTCGCCTCCGCCGCCTGCGAGGTCGAACGCACCCGCGCCGCCCTCGCCGTCGTGGAGATCGGCGGCTGCCCGGGTGTGGCCCGTCTCACCGGCGACGACCAGCTGGTGCTGAGCGCCGCCCTGCGCCGCGAGCTGGTCCGGCACGTCGACGACTGCCCGCGCTGCCGCCGCACCGCCGAGCGCGCCATCCCCGGCCGCTGGCCCGGCACCAGCGTCACGCCCGCCGAGCTGCCGGTCCTCCCGGCGCCCCGCGCGGCCCTGCACGTCGCCATGGCCCACCTGCCGCGCGCGCGGGTCGCCGCCCCCCGCTTCGACCGGCGGGGCTTCCCGATGGACCCCAAGGACCGCGCGGCCCGGCGCGACCGCCTGCGCGCGCGTGCCGTCACCACGACCGTCGTCGCCACCGTCGTCGCCGCCCCCGTGCTCGCCCTGTGGGCGGCCCACCGGGGCACGCCGGTGGGGGAGGCGGAGGACGGCCGCGCGGCCAGCGCCAGCGAGGCGCACGGCCCCGACGGCCCGGACGGCGAGGCCGTGGGCGGCTACGAGAACACCGGCAACGCCACCACCGCGCCCGGCACCGGCTTCGGCAAGAACGGCGAGGCGGACGTCTCGGTCGAGGTCCACAGCGTCTCGGGGGCCGGCAAGGGTGCCGGGCACCTGGAGGTGACCGCCGGGCACAGCGGCGACACCACGCTGATCACCCTCGCCGCGAGCGGCCGGTCCGCGGTGCGCTGGTCCGCGTCCACCGGCGCCGGCTGGCTCTATCTGAGCCGGTCGTCGGGGACCCTCCGCCCCGGCGAGACACTGACGATCAAGGTGTACGTGGACCATCTGCGCGAACCGTCCGGCCACTGGACGGCGCGGGTGGCCGTCTCGCCCGTCGGCGCGGTCGTCACCATCGAGGGCTACGGCACCGCGCCGAGCCCGCCGCAGCCGCGCCCCAGCACCCCGGGCCACCCGGGCGGTCCGGGCACGCCGGCCCCGTCCGACCCGGACCCGACGCCCTCGGTCTCGACACCTCCCGACCCGACCCCGAGCCGGACGCCCACGTCCCCGCCGCCGACGGACCCCACGCCCACCGAGCCGGCCCCGACCGGCACGGGCGGCTCCACACCGCCGCCCAGCGACAGCGGCGACCCGAGCCCGTCCACGTCGTAGCCCGGTCGGCGCCGCGGGACGCCCGGAATGCCCGGCGCCGGGGACTGCCTGGTGCCGTGGGACTGCCCGGCGCCGCGGGACCGATCGGCGCCGCGGGACTGCCCGGCGCCGCGGGACCGCTTGGTGCCATGGGGCCCGCCCGGCGTCCCGAGACCGCCCGTCGACGCGCCCGGGCCCGGCCGCCCGTATGGGACCTGGCCGCCCGTATGGGCCTGGCCGTCCGTCGACGCCCGGACCGGCCGAACGGCCTCGGCTCGCCCGCCGAGACCTGGACCGGCCCGGCGGACCCGGCCCGGCGGACCCGGCTCGCCCGTCGGCGTCCGGACCCGTGCGCCGGCCTAGGCCCGCGCGTCCTCGTCCACCGGGTCGGCCGGGTGCGGCGCCAGCAGCGGAAGCCGGGAGGCCAGCCGCTCCTCGCACAGCTCGACCAGCCGGTCGTAGCCGGCCTTGCCCATCAGCTCGGTCAGCTCAGCCCGGTAGGAGACGTACACCGGGTCGCCGGCGCCGTGCGCCGACGTCGCCGACGTGCACCACCAGTGCAGGTCGTGGCCGCCCGGACCCCAGCCGCGGCGGTCGTACTCACCGATCGATACCTGGAGCACGCGCGTGTCGTCCGGCCGGTCGATCCACTCGTACGTCCGCCGGATCGGCAGCTGCCAGCACACGTCCGGCTTGGTCTCCAGCGGCTCGCGGCCCTCCTTCAGGGCCAGGATGTGCAGCGAGCAGCCCGCGCCGCCGGAGAAGCCCGGCCGGTTCTGGAAGATGCACGAGCCCTGGTACGGGCGGGTCTGCCGGGAGCCCTCGTCGTCCTCGGAGACCCAGCCGTTCCGCGTGCCCTCGGCGTGGTTCTGCCAGATGTCCGGCGTGAGCCGGGCCACGTGATCGGCCACCCGCCGCTCGTCGTCCTCGTCGGAGAAGTGGGCGCCCAGCGTGCAGCACCCGTCGTCCGCGCGGCCCGCCTGGATGCCCTGGCAGCCGCTGCCGAAGATGCAGCTCCAGCGGGAGGTGAGCCAGGTCAGATCACAGCGGAAGACCTGCTCGTCGTCCGCCGGGTCCGGAAACTCCACCCACGCGCGCGCGAAGTCGAGACCCTTCTCGTCCCGCGTCCCGTCGCCTGCCGATCCCGGCCCCGCCGAGCCGCCCGACCCCATCGAGCCGCTCTCGCCCACCGAGCTCGCCGAGCCCGCCGAACCCGCCGAGTCCACCGAACCCGTCGCGCTCACCGGAGAGGAACCTTCGTTCCTACCACTCTTGCGCTTCTTGTCCTTCTTTTCCTTTGTGGTCGACTCGGCCGACTTGGCAGTCTTGTCAGACTTGCCGTCCTTCGCCTTTTTCGTCTTTGGCACCCGTCCAGGGTAAGTCGCCGGACACCGGTCCTTACACCATCCCCACCGGCACCTCGCACCCACTCCGGGGGCGGCGCACGGCCCCGTCGGCAGTAGCGTTCCGTACATGAGACTCGGTGTCCTCGACGTGGGTTCGAACACGGTGCATCTGCTGGTGGTGGACGCGCACCCCGGCGCGCGCCCGCTGCCCGCACACTCGCACAAGGCCGACCTGCGCCTGGCCCAGCTCCTCGACGAGGACGGCGGCATCGGCCCCGACGGCGTCGACCGGCTGATCGCGGTCGTCCACGACGCCCTCCAGGCCGCCGAGGACAAGGGCGTCGAGGACCTGCTGCCGTTCGCCACCTCGGCCGTGCGGGAGGCCCGCAACGCCGACGACGTCCTCGCGCGCGTGCGCAGCGAGACCGGGGTCGAGCTGACGGTCCTCAGCGGGGCGGAGGAGGCCCGGCTGACCTTCCTCGCCGCGCGACGCTGGTTCGGCTGGTCGGCGGGCCGGCTGCTGGTCCTCGACATCGGCGGCGGCTCCCTGGAGATCGCCTACGGCATCGACGAGGAGCCGGACGCCGCCGTCTCCCTCCCGCTCGGCGCCGGTCGCCTGACCGCCCAGCGGCTCCCCGACGACCCGCCCCGCCCCGACGACGTCCGCGCGCTGCGCCGGCACGTCCGCGCCGAGATCGCCCGTACGGTGGGCGAGTTCACCCGCCTCGGCGCCCCCGACCACGTCGTGGCCACCTCCAAGACCTTCAAGCAGCTCGCCCGCATCGCCGGCGCCGCCCGCTCCGCGGAGGGCCTCTACGTGCAGCGCGAGCTGAAGCGGGCCTCCCTGGAGGCGTGGGTCCCCCGGCTGGCCGGGATGACGGCGGCACAGCGCGCCGAGCTGCCCGGGGTCTCCGAGGGCCGGGCCGGGCAGCTGCTCGCCGGGGCGCTGGTGGCCGAGGGCGCGATGGACCTGTTCGACGTGGAGACGCTGGAGATCTGCCCGTGGGCGCTCAGGGAGGGCGTCATCCTGCGCCGCCTGGACCACATGGGGCAGGGGTAGCACCCGGGAAGGGCCTCGGGGACCCGCGCGGCGGGCCACCCGCCACCCGCCCTCGCCCATGGCGAAGACCACAACGGCCTACGGCGAGACCACGGCGGCCCACGGCGACCCACGGCGGGAAGACCACAACGGCCTATGGCAAAGACCACAACGGCGAAGAGGCACCCCGCGCCCACCCGACCCCACCCCGTAACCTGTCCCCCGTGGCAGAAGCGAGGGACGTGGTCCGCATCCCGGATGCGAAGGTCGCCCTGTCGACGGCCTCCGTCTACCCGGAGTCCACGGCGACGGCCTTCGAGATCGCCGCGCGCCTGGGCTACGACGGCGTAGAGGTCATGGTGTGGACCGATCCGGTCAGCCAGGACATCGACGCGCTGCGCCGGCTCAGCGACTACCACCACATGCCGATCCTGGCCGTCCACGCCCCCTGCCTGCTGATCACCCAGCGGGTGTGGTCCACCGACCCCTGGACCAAGCTCCAGCGCGCCCAGGCCGCCGCCGACAAGCTCGGCGCGAGCACCGTCGTCGTCCATCCGCCCTTCCGCTGGCAGCGCCAGTACGCCCGCGACTTCGTGGACGGCATCTGGCGGATGGCGAACGAGACGGATGTGCGGTTCGCCGTCGAGAACATGTACCCGTGGCGCTACCGCGACCGCGAGATGCTCGCCTACGCCCCCGACTGGGACGTCACCAACGACGACTACCGGCACTTCACGATCGACCTCAGCCACACCGCGACGGCCCGCACCGACGCGCTGGAGATGCTCGACCGCATGGGCGACCGGCTCGGCCACATCCACCTCGCCGACGGCCGCGGCTCCGCCAAGGACGAGCACCTCGTCCCCGGCCGCGGCACGCAGCCCTGCGCCGCGGTGCTGGAGCGCCTGGCCCACATCGGCTTCGACGGGCACGTCGTCATCGAGGTCAACACCCGGCGCGCGATGTCCGGCGCCGAGCGCGAGGCCGATCTCGCCGAGGCCCTGGCCTTCACCCGCCTGCACCTGGCCGGCGCCGCCGGCGTGCCGCGACGATGAGCGACGCGCCGGGGGGCCCGGACGTGAGCGGGAGCGCCGGGGCCGCCCCCGGACAGCCGGCCCGCCGCCGGGGCCGCCCTCCGCGCACGGAGTCCGCCGGCACCCGCGACCGCATCCTCACCGCCGCCCGCGCCGAGTTCTCCGAACGCGGGTACGACAAGACGTCGGTACGCGGCATCGCCAAGGCGGCCGGCGTCGACCCCGCGCTGGTCCACCACTACTTCGGCACCAAGGAACAGGTCTTCGAAGCGTCCATCGAGGTCGCGTTCGCGCCCGCCCTCCACGCCCCCGAGGCCGTCGCCGAGGGCCCGCTCGACGGCGTCGGCGAGCGGCTCACCCGCTTCGTCTTCGGTGTCTGGGAGAACCCCACCACCCGTGCGCCGCTGCTGGCGATCGTCCGCTCCGCCGTCAACAACGAGACCGCCGCCGCGGTCTTCCGCCGCCTGGTCGCCACCCAGCTGCTGCACCGCATCGCCTCCCAGCTCGACCTGCCGGACGCGGAACTGCGCGCCGAGCTGGCGGCGGCCCAGCTGGTCGGCACGGCGATGCTGCGCCACGTCGTCAAGGTCGAGCCGCTGGCCTCGGCGGACCCCGAGCAGATCATCGCGCGGCTCGCGCCGGTGGTGCAGGGACACCTCACCGGCCGCTGACCTGCGCGGGTCAGCGCGCGCGTAGGCCCTCCGTACGCTGCACGCGCGCGTAGGCCCTCCGTACGCTGCACGACGCTGCACGCGCGCGCCCGTGCCGTACGCGCGTGCGTGCCCGCCCCGAGACATCCGTCCCGTAATCCGGACACCGTGTCCCGACCCCTGGATGACCGGCGTACGCTCGATGACAGTCAGAACGCTGCCGGTGCTCTCCGCGACACCGGCGGAAACCCCGAAGGAGCGAGCGACGATGCCCGAGCTGAGGTCCCGCACAGTCACCCACGGCCGCAACATGGCGGGCGCCCGCGCCCTTATGCGTGCCTCCGGTGTACCGGGCGCGGACATCGGCCGGAAGCCCATCATCGCCGTCGCCAACAGCTTCACGGAGTTCGTCCCCGGCCACACGCACCTGGCGCCGGTCGGCCGGATCGTCAGCGAGGCCGTCAAGGAGGCCGGCGGCATCCCGCGCGAGTTCAACACGATCGCCGTGGACGACGGCATCGCGATGGGCCACGGCGGCATGCTGTACAGCCTCCCCTCCCGCGACCTGATCGCGGACAGCGTGGAGTACATGGTCGAGGCCCACCGCGCCGACGCCCTGATCTGCATCTCCAACTGCGACAAGATCACCCCGGGCATGCTCAACGCGGCCCTGCGGCTGAACATCCCCACGGTGTTCGTCTCCGGCGGGCCCATGGAGTCCGGCCGCGCCACCCTCGTCGACGGCACGGTCCGCACGCTCGACCTGGTCGACGCGATCTCCGACGCCGTGAACGACAAGATCTCGGACGAGGACATCCTCCGCATCGAGGAGAACGCCTGCCCGACCTGCGGCTCCTGTTCCGGCATGTTCACCGCCAACTCGATGAACTGCCTGACCGAGGCCATCGGCCTGTCCCTGCCGGGCAACGGCTCGGTCCTCGCCACGCACACGGCCCGCAAACAGCTGTACGTGAACGCGGCCAAGACGGTCATGGACATCACCCACCGCTACTACGAGCAGGACGACGAGTCGGTCCTGCCGCGCAGCGTGGCGTCCTTCGCCGCCTTCGAGAACGCCATGGCCCTCGACATCGCCATGGGCGGTTCCACCAACACGATCCTGCACCTGCTGGCCGCCGCCCAGGAGGCGGGCGTCCCCTTCGGCCTGGAGGAGATCAACGAGGTCTCCCGCAGGGTGCCGTGCCTGGCCAAGGTCGCCCCGAACGTGGCCAAGGACCGCACGTACTACATGGAGGACGTGCACCGCGCCGGCGGCATCCCCGCCCTGCTCGGCGAGCTGCACCGCGCGGGCCTGCTCAACGAGGACGTGCACTCCGTCCACAGCCCCTCCCTCGCCGACTGGCTGAAGACCTGGGACGTGCGCGGCGGCTCCCCGTCCGCCGAGGCCGTCGAGCTGTGGCACGCGGCCCCCGGCTGCGTCCGCTCCGCCGAGGCCTTCTCCCAGTCCGAGCGCTGGGAGGCCCTGGACGAGGACGCCGAGGGCGGCTGCATCCGCTCCGTCGAGCACGCCTACTCCAAGGACGGCGGCCTCGCGGTCCTCAAGGGCAACCTGGCCGTGGACGGCTGCGTCGTGAAGACGGCCGGCGTCGACGAGTCCATCTGGACCTTCGAGGGCCCGGCGGTCGTCTGCGAGTCGCAGGAGGAGGCCGTGCAGAAGATCCTCACCCAGCAGGTCAAGGACGGGGACGTCGTCGTGATCCGCTACGAGGGCCCCAAGGGCGGCCCCGGCATGCAGGAGATGCTCTACCCGACCTCGTACCTGAAGGGCCGCGGCCTGGGCAAGACCTGTGCGCTGGTCACCGACGGCCGCTTCTCCGGCGGCACCTCGGGCCTGTCCATCGGCCACGCCTCGCCCGAGGCGGCCGCGGGCGGCACCATCGCCCTCGTCGAGGACGGCGACCGCATCCGTATCGACATCCCCAACCGCTCCATCGAGCTCCTGGTCGACGACGCCGAGCTGGCCCGCCGCGAGCAGGCCCTGAACGGCCGGTACGCCCCCAAGAACCGCGACCGCAAGGTCTCGGCCGCCCTGCGCGCCTACGCCGCGATGGCGACCAGCGCGGACAAGGGCGCCGTCCGGGACATCACCCGGCTCGGCTGACCCGCCCCCGCCCCCGCGGAACCCGGCGCCCTACCAGGCCGCCGGGTTCCGGCCGTCCACCGCGAAGACCGTGCCGTCGGGGGCGCCGGCGTAGACCCGGCCGCCGGCGGTCACGGGCGCGGGCAGCGCGGCGGGCACCGTGTCCCCGGCACCGAGCCGGGGCGGCGTCTGCCCGAGCAGCCGCCCGTCACCGGCGTCCACGCCGAGGAGCCGCCCGTCGGGCCCGGTGACGTAGACGTGCCGGCCGTCGGCGGCGGGTGCCGACCCCCGGGCCATCCCGGTCTCCAGCCGCCAGCGCTGCCGGCCCGCCGCCATGTCCACGGCCACCAGGGAACCGCCGCCGCCCATGAGGTACACGTCGGAGCCGCGCACCGTGCCCTGAGCGGCGTCGACCGGCACCGGCAGCCTCACCCGGCGCACGGCACCGGTCCGCGGCGTGTGGCGCACCACGGCCGTCGCCCGCCCGTACACGGTGTCCTCTTCGGCGAAGTACACGGAGCCGTCCGCCGCGCCCAGCAGCTTCAGCGTGCCCGACAGCTCGGTGGCCCACCGGACGTCGCCCGTGGCCGGGTCCACCGCGGTGATCCGCGTGCGCGACCCGTCGCCGGACACCGTCGTCGCGTACGCCGCCGGCTCGCCGCCGAACCAGTGGAAGTACGGACTCGGCTGCCCCTGGAAGCGCCGGTTCCACACGACGTCCCCGGAGGAGGCGTCGACCCCGGAGACCGTCCCGTCGGCCCGGGTCAGCAGCAGCGTCCCGCCGGCCGCGGTCACCCTGCGGTAGGCGAGCCCCTCCCGCTGCCAGCGCGGGTCGCCCGATGCCGGGTCGAGCGCCTCCAGACCCCTGCCGTGGTCCAGGACGGGCTGCACCAGTCCCGCCGACACGACCGGCGGCGCGTTGCGCAGCTGGGACTCGACGGAGTGCTGCCACAGAGGGCGGCCCCTGGCCGGATCGAGGGCGAAGACCAGCCCGGTCCGGGCACAGACCAGCGTGTCCGCCCCGTACGCGCACTGCGGTACGCCCTGTCCGCCGCGCACCGGCCCGGCCTCCCAGGCGCTGAACCGCGCGGCCACGGCCTGGTGGTCCCCGGCCCCTGGCGGCGCCCCGCCGCCACTCGACAGCACCGGAACCAGCACGGCGGCCCCGGCCACCAGAAGCGCTCCGGCCCCGAGCACGGCCCACTTCCGGGGACGCCTGCGCCGGGACGACGGCGGCGGGGGCGCAGAGGGGCCCGCGGGGGCGGCGCGGGGCGGCTCGGACTCCTCCGCACGGGGCTCCTGGGCCCGCGCACGGGCTTGCCACACGCCGGACCCCTGCGCCCCCGCGCGGGGCTCCTCGGCTCGCGCCTCCTCCGCACGGGGCTCCTCCTCACGCGCCTCCTCCTCACGCGCGTCGTCCGCACGGGACCCCCGCGCTCGCGGCTCGCGCGTCTCGGAGACCTCCAGCTCCGCGGCCCACTGCGCCGGTACGAACGCCTGGGTGTCGTACGAGGCCGCCACCGACCGCAGCTCCCGCATCAGCTCGTCCGGCGTCGGACGCTCCTCCGGTTCCTTGGCGAGGCACCGCCGGACCAACGGGGTCAGCTCCTCCGGCAGGCCCGTCAGATCGGGCTCGTCGTGCACCACCTGGTAGGCGACGACGTAGGGGCTGTCGGAGTCGAACGGCCCCCGCCCGCGCGCCGCGTGCACCAGCACCGAACCGAGCGCGAACACATCGGCCGCGGGACCGACCTCCCGGGGCCGCCGGAACTGCTCGGGCGCCATGAACGGCGGCGTGCCGATCAGCTTCCCGGTCTCGGTGCGCAGTTCGCTGTCGGCCGGCCGGGAGATGCCGAAGTCGATGACCTTCGGCCCGTCCTCGGCGAGCAGCACGTTGCTCGGTTTCAGGTCCCGGTGCACGACCCCGACCCGGTGGATGTCCCGCAGCGCCTCGGCGAGCCCGGCCATCAGCCGACGCAACTGGCCGGGCGCCAACGGGCCGTTCCGCTTCACCCGTTCCGCGAGGGTCGGCCCGGGAATGAACAGGGTCGCCATCCACGGCCGTTCAGCCTCCGGATCGGCGTCGACGACAGGCGCGGTGAAGGCACCGCTCACCCTGCGGACCGCGGCCACCTCCTGCCGGAACCGCCCCCGGAACTCAGGGTCCTTGGCGAACTCGGCGTGCACGACCTTCACCGCGAGCTGCAACCCGGAGGTGCTGCGGGCCAGATGCACCACACCCATGCCGCCGGACCCGAGACAGGACTCCAGCCGGTAGTGACCGGCGTATTCCGGAAGCTCTTCCGGACGTTCCGGTTCCGCGCTCGCTCCGGCGATCCGCTGTGGCGCCATGGAACCACCCCCGTGCTGTTCGTTCGCGCGCGCGACGCACGGAGCCTAGTCGATGGTCCGTACGAGACGGAGACGGCTTGCTAGCCTCCGAGTGCGCGTCACGCACAGATGTTCCCCGGTGCTCTCCGGCGTCCCCGGTGTCTCCGGCGTGTCTGCGTGTCTGGCGTGTTGGAGGGGAAATCGACATGACCCCGTGGCGGTCCTGGCCACGGGGCGAACGGGGGAGGTCCGACCATGTCCGTGGAGAACGTCGCGGAAGTCGAGGGCGGGGACGAGCGGGAGGCGGTGACCACGGCGGCGACCGCGGCCGTGCGCTATTACTCCGTCGCGCCCGGAGTCCGGCTGAACGTCCGCAGCGGCCCCGGCACCGGCTATTCCGTGGTCCGCGTGCTGCCCGAGGGTGCCCAGGTGGCGATCTACTGCCAGACACCCGGCACCCGGGTCACCGGCCCCTACGGCACGTCGAGCATCTGGGACAACATCGGCAGCGGCCAGTACGTCTCGGACGCCTACGTCCGCACGGGCAGCGACGGCTACGTCACCCACCGCTGCTCGTAGCTCCCGCACGCGGCCCGCGGGGGCGCCGGAGCCATAATCGACGCGTGAGCGCAGAGAACGGCACCAAGGGAACCAACGGCACCCCCGACACCCCCGCGGGCTCCACGCCGGCCCCCGGACCGCGCCCGGAGGCGATCCGCTTCTTCGGTACGACCTGGGTGGACCACGACGGCGGCTACGCGGCCCGCCGCGTCGCCGTCTGCGTCGGCTCGCTCGCCGCGGCGGTCGCCGCCTGCGTGGTCCTGCGCATCGCCTACCAGGGCCTGCGGATCGCCGAGGTCGGCGGTTTCGTCACCCTCCTGATGGTCGTGATGTTCGCGGTGTGCAGCGCGCTGGCGTTCCGCCACACCTGGGCCGGCTTCACCACCCGCCCCGACCCCGACCGCCAGGCGTCCCTGCGCGGCCTGCTGGCCATCGGCTTCGTCGGCTCCCTGGCCGCGTACTTCTTCCGCTCCCTCGTCGAGGCACCGGGCGAGAAGCTGCACCGCACCGAGTACGAGGAGGCCCGCGCCCAGCACGCGAAGCGCACGGCCCGCCGCTCGGGCAACCCCAAGAAGCGCCGCCGCTGACCCCACCGCCCCGCCCCACCGCGCCGGCGGCACCCTGCCGGCCCGGGGCCCACCCCACCCCGGCCGCACCCGCCGAAAACCCCCCGCCTCCGCCCTCACCCCCGGCCACCATGGCCGTATGACGACACCATCGGGCACACCCGCGTCCACGTCACCCTCCACGCCCACGCCAGCGCCCACCCCTGAGCCCACTCCCGCGCCCACCCCGGGGTCCGCGACGGCGCCCACCACCGGACCGGCAACCGCGCCGGCCCCCACCCCCGGCCCAACCGCCGAGTCCGCGCCCGCCCCCACCACCAGGCCCGCACCCACCCCCACCCACTCCGCCCGAGCCCGCTGCTTCAACACCGCCGCGGCCCAGTACGCCGCCAACCGCCCCTCCTACCCACCCGCCCTCCTGGACGCGATCGAAGAACTCGCCGGCCGCCCCCTCTCCGGCGCCCGCGTCGCGGACATCGGCGCCGGCACCGGCATCGCCACGGCCCTCCTGCACGCCCGCGGCGCCGACGTGATCGCCGTGGAGCCCGGCGACGGCATGGCGGCCGAGTTCCGCCGCGCCCTCCCCGACGTGCCCATCGTCCGCGGCACCGGCGACGCCCTGCCCCTCGCGGACGCGTCCGTCGACCTCCTCACCTACGCCCAGGCCTGGCACTGGACCGACCCCGCCCGCTCCGTGCCGGAGGCCCTGCGCGTCCTGCGCCCGGGCGGGGCGCTGGCGCTCTGGTGGAACACCGACGCCCTCGACGTGCCGTGGATCGCCGCGCAGGCCGAGCGTGCCGCACGCCACTTCGGCCGGCACGTCTCCGCCGAGCAACAGGAGCTGGGGCCCCGCGTCGCCGACCCCACGGGCCGCCTCGCGTTCACGCGCCGCGAGGTGCGCTGGAGCCGCCGCGTCCCGGTCGACACCCACCTGGCCAACATCGGCAGTCACTCGATCTTCCTCGTCCACGGAGAACGGCACGGCGCCGCCTTCCTCGCCGAGGAGCGGGACCGCCTCCTGGACGCCTTCCCGGACGGCGTCGTGGAGGAGACCTACGACGTCGTGCTCCTCCTGGCCGTCGATCCCGGGAACGGAGCCCCCGCCGCTTGACGCCGCGCACCCCCGGGAGGATTATTCATCACATGATGAATAACGTCAGCGACCCTCCCGGGGCCCCGGGCCCACCCACCCGCGGCACACCTCCGCCGACCCCCGCCGTCCGAGCCGAACAGCTCACCGTCGTCCGCGGCTCCCGCACCGTCCTGCGCGCCCTCGACTTCACCGTCCCCCGGGGCCGCATCACCGGCCTCCTCGGCCCCTCCGGCTGCGGCAAGTCCACGCTGATGCGCGCCATCGTCGGCACCCAGGCGAAGGTCACCGGCACCCTCCAGGTCCTCGGCCACCCGGCCGGCGACCCCGCCCTGCGCACCCGCATCGGCTACGTCACCCAGGCCCCGTCCGTCTACGACGACCTGACCGTCCGCCAGAACCTCGACTACTTCGCCGCGATACTCGCCCCCGGCCGCGCCCAGGCCGACCGGCGTCACGCCGACGTCACCCGCGCCATCGCCGACGTCGACCTCACCACCCACGCCGACGCCCTGGCCGGCACCCTCTCCGGCGGCCAGCGCAGCCGCGTCTCGCTGGCCGTGGCCCTGCTCGGCACCCCGGAACTCCTCGTCCTCGACGAACCGACGGTCGGCCTCGACCCCGTCCTGCGCCGGGACCTGTGGGCCCTCTTCCACGACATCGCCGCCGACCGCGGCGCCACCCTCCTCGTCTCCTCCCACGTCATGGACGAGGCCGAGCGCTGCGACCGCCTCCTCCTCATGCGCGAGGGCGAGGTCCTCGCCGACGACACCCCGGACGCCCTCCGCACCCGTACCGGCTCCGACACCGTCGAGTCGGCCTTCCTGCACCTGGTCGACGAGGCGAAGGCGGCGACCCGAGGCAAGGAGCACACCCGATGACCACACCCCGCCCGACCCCCGACCCGAACCCCCCGACCGCCCCTCACCACCCCGCCCCCGCTCCCACCCCACCCCGCCCCCTGTCCCTCTCCCGCACCACCGCGACCGCGATCCGAGTCCTGCGCCAGCTGGCCCACGACCCCCGCACGATCGCGCTCCTGCTCCTCATCCCCTGCCTGATGCTGCTCCTGCTGCGCTACGTCTTCGACGGCAGCCCACGCACCTTCGACAACATCGGCGCCTCACTCCTCGGCATCTTCCCGCTGATCACGATGTTCCTGGTCACCTCGATCGCCACCCTGCGCGAACGCACCTCGGGCACCCTGGAACGCCTCCTGTCCCTGCCCCTGGGCAAGGGCGACCTGATCGGGGGCTACGCCCTGGCCTTCGGCGCCCTGGCGATCATCCAGTCGGCCCTGGCCACCGGCCTGGCCCTGTGGCTCCTGGGTCTCGACGTCACCGGCAGCCCCTGGCTCCTGCTCCTGGTGGCGCTCCTGGACGCCCTCCTCGGCACGGCCCTCGGCCTCTTCGTCTCCGCCTTCGCCGCCTCGGAGTTCCAGGCGGTGCAGTTCATGCCGGCGGTGATCTTCCCGCAGCTCCTCCTCTGCGGCCTCTTCACGGCGCGCGACACCATGCACCCGGTCCTGGAGTCGATCTCGAACGTCCTGCCCATGTCCTACGCCGTCGACGGCATGAACGAGGTCCTGCACCACACCGACATGACCGCCGCCTTCGTACGCGACATCCTGATCGTCGCCGGCTGCGCACTGCTGGTCCTCACCCTCGGCGCGGCAACCCTCCGCCGCCGCACGACATGACCGCTCCCCGCCCCCTCCTCCCATCCCGCCCACCGGACACCACCCCCCACCCACCTCCGGAAATGCGAGGATGACGACGGACGACGCACCCCCGGAGGCCACCCCAGGAGGGCACGGAAAGCCATGACCCAGAAAGTCGCAGTCCTCGGCACCGGCAAGATCGGCGAAGCCCTGCTCAGCGGAATGATCCGCGCCGGCTGGGCCCCGGCCGACCTCCTGGTCACCGCCCGCCGCCAGGAACGCGCCGACGAACTCCGCACCCGCTACGGCGTCACCCCGGTCACCAACGCCGAGGCCGCCAAGACCGCCGACACCCTGATCCTCACGGTCAAGCCGCAGGACATGGGCACCCTCCTCGACGAACTCGCCCCGCACGTCCCCACCGACCGCCTGGTCGTCAGCGGCGCGGCGGGCATCCCCACCTCCTACTTCGAGGAACGCCTCGCCCCCGGCACCCCGGTCGTCCGCGTCATGACGAACACCCCCGCCCTCGTCGACGAGGCCATGTCCGTCATCTCCGCCGGCACCCACGCCACCGCCGAGCACCTCACCCACGCAGAGGAGATCTTCGGCGCCGTCGGCAAGACGCTCCGCGTCCCCGAGTCCCAGCAGGACGCCTGCACGGCCCTCTCCGGCTCCGGCCCGGCGTACTTCTTCTTCCTGGTCGAAGCCATGACCGACGCCGGCATCCTGCTCGGCCTGCCCCGCGACAAGGCCCACGACCTGATCGTCCAGTCCGCCATCGGCGCGGCGGTGATGCTCCGCGACAGCGGCGAACACCCGGTCAAGCTCCGCGAGAACGTCACCTCACCGGCCGGCACCACCATCAACGCCATCCGCGAACTGGAGAACCACGGCGTACGCGCCGCCCTCATCGCAGCCCTGGAAGCGGCCCGCGACCGCAGCCGCGAACTCGCCTCCGGCTCCAAGGACTGACCTGACCGGCTACCCGGCCGCGTCCACCACCACCGCCTCCCGCGCCGGCCCGGGACCCGGCGCGGAGGGCAGCAACCCGATCGCCCGCCCGGCTGCGTCCACGGTCGGCCGTGCCATCTCCCGCGCCCGGTCGGCGCCGCGTCGCAGCACGTCCTCCACGTGCCCGGGATCCGCACACAGCTCCCGGTGCCGCTCCCGGACCGGCCGCAGCACCTCCACCACGGCCTCCGCGACATCCCGCTTCAGCTCCCCGTACGAGCCGTACCCGGCGGCCAGCTCCTCCGGAGCCCCACCGGTGCACGCGGCCAGGATGGCCAGCAGATTGGCCACCCCGGGCCGGCCCTCAGGATCGTGGACGACCTCCCGCCCGCTGTCGGTGACGGCTCGCATGATCTTCTTCCGCACCACGTCGGGCTCGTCCAGCAGATAGACGATTCCCGGCCCGCTGTCGTCGCTCTTGCCCATCTTCGACGTCGGGTCCTGGAGGTTCATCACCCGTGCCGCCACCTTCGGCACCGTGGCCCGAGGCACCACGAACGTCTGCCCGTACCGCTGGTTGAACCGCACGGCCAGATCCCGCGTCAGCTCCACGTGCTGCGCCTGGTCCTCCCCGACCGGCACCTCGTCGGCCCCGTAGGCCAGGATGTCGGCCGCCATCAGCACGGGGTACGTGAGCAGCGACAGCCGCACACTCCCGCCCCGCACCCGCTCCCGGGCCGCCTTCTCCTTGTACTGGATCATCCGCCGCATCTCCCCGTCGGTGGCGACGCACTCCAGCAGGTACGACAGCCGCGTGTGCTCGTCCACATGGCTCTGTACGAACACCGTGCACAGCTCGGGATCCAGCCCCGACGCCAGCAGCAACGACGCCGCCTGCCGGCTCAGCCGCCGCACCCGCGCCGGATCGTGGTCGACGGTCAGCGCGTGCAGGTCGACGATGCAGAACAGCGCATCGGACCGGTACTGGTCGACGGTGGCCCACTGCCGCATGGCCCCGAGATAGTTCCCCAGCGTCAGATGCCCGGTCGGCTTGATCCCGCTGAAGACCCGCGTCATCTCTCCACCTCCTGGTCGGGACCGCCGCTGCCCGCCGGCCGCCCCTCCTGGAGGGAGATACGAAAACGGCCGCCGGAGCGGCGGCCGTTGCTTGCATACGTGAGTACGGCCGCCGTCAGGCGGCCCACCACAGCTGGGTACACGTACGCGTCATCACGCCGCCCACCCTACGCCCGAGGAGGGACCTCCGCCCCGTGTTTGACACGCCTGGGGCCCATCCGTAAGGTACTCCGAGTTGTCCGACGTGAGCGCCGACCCCGGTCGGTCCCCGGACGACCATCCCGCAAGTACCACCCCACCTCGACGACAGTCGTCACCAGACCTGTTGTCAGGTCTCCGGTGTGCGTATTTACGGAATGAGGAATCCGAGTTCGAAAGAACGCGGCCTCGATTAGCTCGAGAGCCGAGGATCCGCTAAAGTCTCACTCCGTCGGAGCGGCCCAACAGCCGCAAGGACGAACCCCGCTGACAGGGAATCAGGCCCGAAAGGATCTGATAGAGTCGGAACCGCCGGAAAGGAAACCGCGAGAGCGGAAACCTGGAAAGCACCGAGGAAATCGGATCGGAAAGATCTGATAGAGTCGGAAACACCGAAGGGAAGCGCCCGGAGGAAAGCCGCGAGAGAGTCTCTCGGGTGAGTACAAAGGAAGCGTCCGTTCCTTGAGAACTCAACAGCGTGCCAAAAGTCAACGCCAGATATGTTGATACCCCGTCTCTCCCATCCGGGAGGACGAGGTTCCTTTGAAACACACACAGCGAGGACGCTGTGAACCGAGGGGACTATTCCTCCTCTTGGTTCCGCTCTCGTGGTGTTGGCCCCGATCACGGGGAAGCATTCACGGAGAGTTTGATCCTGGCTCAGGACGAACGCTGGCGGCGTGCTTAACACATGCAAGTCGAACGATGAACC